>JAYKJL010000173.1:0-73023 GCA_035285725.1 Nostocales cyanobacterium 94392
AACCTTTAACCTTTAACCTTTAACCTTTAACCTTTAACCTTTAACCTTTAACCTTTAACCTTTAACCTTTAACCTTTAACCTTTAACCTTTAACCTTTGACCTTTAACCTTTAACCTCTAACCTATCACAAAGAGGCGCGGCAGCGCCGCACCTCTAGGTTAGACTAAATTCAATTAGAACTTGAAGGTGGTACGGATTGTACCAACATAAACGGTGTCGTTAGCTTCGTTGTGTTCGGGGTTGAAGATAACCAACAAACCAGGAGTAACGTCGATTCTGTCGTTAACCTTCATCTTGTAAAGACCTTCCAAGTGGTAGGAAGTACCGTTATCTTCACGAGTAACAACTGAGTTGTTGGTTACTTTAGGAGGTTGACCGAAGATTAGTCCCAAGGTGTTACCTTTAGCACCAAAGTCCTTAACACCTAAGCTAGCAGCCCAGTAGTTGATATCTGCGCTGTTAGTGCTATTTTTTTCGTCAGCATCAACAAAACCGTACCAACCAGCAAGAGTAGTCTTCTTGTTGAGTTGGTAATTAGCTAATAAGCTGTAGACGTTAGCAGTAGTAGCTTTTTTACCAAAGGGGTCGTTAGCAAAGCTACTACCAGTACTTCCAAGTAATCCGGTACCACCACTGCGGTTAGCGTTAGCATAAGCTACACCAACGTTCAGCTTCTTGCCAGCTTTGAAATCAACCTGACCGAAGAAGGTTTCATCACCCTCGAAAATACCTTTAGTGGTGTCGCTAGCATTGTTAGCAACATAAGCAGCATTCAAAGTCAAAGGAGATTTGCTGCTACCGTATTTAACAGTTACAGCACTCTGACCCTCAGCTACACGGTAGATGGGGTTGAAGCGTCCATAACGAGAGATAGCACCACCACCACTGCTAGCAAATACAGGGTTGTAGTTGTTAACATTGTCATCCATTTCAGCACCAACAGCGTCAATCTTAACGCTGAGTTTGTCGCTTGGCTTGAAGGAGTAGTTTAACTTGTCCATTTCGACATTTTTACCACCCTCAGTAGTACTACCGTCGAAGCCCAGACGGGTCATGTTGGTACCACCATCTCTAATGCTAGGAGTATTACGAGCTTGCAAACGAAGAGACAAATTGTCCTTACCGTTGAAGCTGGTTGAAATACCCAAACGAACGCGGTTGCTGAAAACTGTGTTGGTGTCGTCTCCATCTGTTCCACCAAAAGAATCAGAAACAGCGAAGATTGCTTCACCTTTCAACTTAGCGGTGGTGGAGAATTGGTTAGCTTCGATTTTAGCAGCGCGAGCATCTAAGCCATTAATTCTATCGACTATACCAATCAACTCATCGTTAAACTCTTCACTGAGTCTGTCGATAGCTTCCGTATCAGCTTCTGGAACGGTGGTACCAGCAGCGATTAACTGGGTAATACGCTCTAAACAAGCATTTAAACCAGCAGCAAACTCATAACGAGTTAAAGCACGGTTTCCTTTGAAAGTACCATCAGGATAACCAGCAATACAACCGTAGCGTTCAACTAAGGATTGAACAGACTGGAAAGCCCAGTCAGAAGGCTGTACGTCAGACAACTGAGAAACTGAAGTTACCTGAGCTAATTCATCAACGGAAGTAACTTTCTCTTCAGCAGCGAAAGCACCGTTGGAAACGAACAATGTTGCAGCAACGACGATTGGACTTAGCTTCAAAACGTTGAACAAAAGCTTAGCCATGTTAATTTGTCTCCTCACACTATTGGGATTTGGGGAAGTTTTCTGCGGTCTAGATGAATCTCTCAACTTGCCGGTCCTAACTTTCCTAACTAATATTTCATTTGGTAGATATCTCACTTCGGATTTAGCATCAGTAAATCATCAAGAAGCTGCAAATGTGCAGACAATTTATTCCCGTTCATTTAACATCATTGCCTGTAAAAACACTGAGTTAATGAACATAAGGTGTAGCAAATACTTGCTTCCTCTAAACGCTAGAAAAGAGCGTCAAGAATAAAATTTTACTTATGTTGAAATTACTGAGACAATAACTTTTGCCTAATACAGTATCCACCCTCGATTCTTTTCGACTCCCTCTCCGACTGCCTAATTCAAACCTTTGCTTCCAAATAATCTTGGAGTCATTCACCTTACTAGGATTTACTGCTTATCATCAGGCTTTATCGTTAAGTTCCTTCCCTGAGCTATCTGTAATGAATCTATCAGATATCATCCGGGTTTGTGTGTATATTTTATAACTTTCAATCAAGAGAAAACAAATAATTTTATGGTGAGTATTAGATACTATTGGAATGGGGAATATTCCCTATTCCCTATTCCCTAGATTAAAATTCAAATTCATGTATCATCCGCAAAAAATTAATTATAAAACCTCAAGAATATAATTTGTTTTTAACCAATAAAGATTAAATTGAAAAACGTTAGGGGCTAAAGTTTATAACTGTTGTAGAACAAGTTGTTTTTAAAACACAACTATAGTTTAATGTCAAGAGTTATAAACTGAAAAATCATATATTTTTGAGTAACTTTACTTGCTCTACACACACACTTGCAGCCTCAGACTAATAATTAGTGGCGATTTATCAGTCAGATACACCTAAATTGTAAAAAATGACTACTACGGTTGCAATTGAAGTTACTAACTTGTCGAAAAGTTTCAAAGGTAAACCCGCACTTAACAAGGTATCCTGCACAATCAAACAAGGTGAAATGGTTGCTCTTGTTGGTGCTTCTGGTTCGGGAAAATCTACATTGTTACGCCATATGAATGGTTTGCAAAGTGGAGATTCTGGTAGTGTTGCTATCTTTGGAACAGCTTTACAAAACGACGGACATTTTCATTCAAAAATTAGGTTTTTAAGAAGTCAAATTGGCTGCATTTTTCAGCAATTTAATTTGGTCAATCGCCTAAGTGTAATTGAAAATGTTCTCGTGGGAAATTTGTCACGATTATCCTTAGCACGTTCAATACTTCATCTGTTTACCAAAGAAGAAAAACTAGAAGCACTCGCAGCACTCGAACGAGTGGGAATCCTCGAACAAGCTTACAAACGGGCTTCCATGTTATCCGGAGGACAACAACAACGAGTGGCGATCGCCCGTTGTTTGGTACAAGGAGCCAAAATCATTCTTGCAGATGAACCCATAGCTTCTTTAGATCCAGAGTCTTCCCGTAAGGTGATGGAATTACTGGTTGAACTAAATCAACAAAATGGTATTACAGTAGTAACTTCTTTACATCAAATTCAAATAGTACGTAGTTATTACGACCGTGCTATTGCTCTCAGAGCGGGTAAAGTCATGTTTGATGGTGCAACCGTAGAACTGGATAACGCCAAACTCGAAGACATTTATGGTGCAGCAGTAGAAGAAATCGTCATGAGAGGACACGGCGAATTGCCGTAATTATTGTCCAAACGACAAAAAAAAATGCGTAAAAATACTTAAACCTGAAAAAGAAATTAGGAATAAACAATGAAGAGACGTTCTTTGCTTCAACGGGTCGGCTTTTTCGCGCTGGCTTTAAGTGGTACCATAATTTTCGCTGCTTGCAGTTCTAATAACAGTAGTCAGCAGACTTTAGATGTCAAAGAAATTAAATTTGGGATTATTTCCACAGAATCCCAATCTAATCAAAAGCCAATCTGGGAACCTTTCATTAAAGAAATGGAAAAGCAAATTGGCATTCCTGTAAAGCCTTTCTACGTTACCCAGTACTCTGGTGTTATAGAAGCAATGGCTACTGGAGATGTTCAATTAGCTTGGTACGGTGGTAAATCTTACATTGAAGCTGCAAAAAAATCCAACGCTGAAGCATTTGCTCAGACTGTTAACGCAGATGGTACCAAAGGTTACGTATCTCACCTCATTGCCAATAAAGATAGCAAAGTTGCTACTGAAGCAAAAGCATTAGGTGAAAACAAAGGTGATGAGTATGTAATTAAAAATTCTAAGAACCTCACTTTTGCATTCAACGACCCCAACTCCACCTCTGGTTACTTAGTTCCCAGTTTCTACGTATTTGCGAAGAATGGTGTTAATCCTAAAGAAGCCTTCAAGCGTTTAATATTCTCTGGTAGTCACGAAGCAACTGCTTTAGCTGTAGCAAACAATCAAGTAGATGTTGCTACCAACAACAGCGAATCTTTGGCTCGTTTAGAAGAAACCAATCCTGAAGGTCGCAAGAAAATTGAAGTAATTTGGACATCAGAATTAATTCCTAGTGACCCGATTGCTTATCGTAAGGATTTACCAGAAGAAGTTAAGAAGAAAATTAGAGACTTTTTCTACAATTATAAAGACGAACAAGTTCTCAAACCATTAGGATGGAAAGAATTTATTTCCGCAGAAGATAAAACTTGGAACACAATTCGTGAGTTAGAAATTGCCAAGCAAATTGAAGAAGTTAAGTCTAACAAAGACTTAAAAGAAGAAGAGAAGAAACAGCAACTTGAAGAACTTGACAAGCAACTCAAGGAACTTCAGAAGTAATTCTTAGTTAACAATTCGTAATTCCTAATTTTAATTATGGATTACGAATTACATTATTTTTGCAAAAAAAAATCGCATCGCAATTAAACCTCTGTGTTTCTCAGCGTAAACCTCAGCGCCCCTCTGCGTTAAAAAGACTTTTAGATAATCTTTAATATTTTCCAATAAAATCATTCACTTAATCTACTTTCATCCATAATGAACCAACAAAAACCCACTGACAATTTTCCGAAAAAGATTAATGCTTCTCCTGCTGTAGTAGCAATGTTAGAACAAGAAGCAAAACTAGTTACTAATATGAGAATTTTATTCTTAGTTGCGATTATTGCAATTTTGATTTTTTCCGCTGTGCAAAGTGAGCTAAATTTTTTCTTATTTCTTGAGCCAGAACGTAGTATTAGAATCGCTAACTATATAAAACAGTACTTTCCACCAGATTTTACTTTTTGGAAGTTATATTTAGAAGATACACTGATTACTATATCAATGGGAATTTGGGGAACTTTATTAGCTGCTGTTGCTGCAATTCCACTGTCAATTTTGGCATCAAATAATATTTTTCCCGTGTGGATAGTTCAACCTACACGCCGTATTTTAGATGCGATGCGGGCTATCAATGAATTAGTATTTGCACTTATATTTATAGTTGCTGTTGGTTTAGGACCGTTTGCTGGTATACTAGCGTTATTTATACATACTGCTGGAGCTTTAGGTAAATTATTTTCTGAAGCAGTTGAAGCAATCGAACCAGGTCCGGTAGAAGGAATTCGTGCTACAGGTGCAAGTAAAATGCAAGAAGTAATATATGGAGTAATTCCTCAAGTTATACCCTTATGGACTTCTTTTGCTTTGTATCGCTTTGAGTCCAATGTCCGTTCCGCTTCTGTCTTGGGAATTGTCGGTGCTGGTGGTATTGGTGTTTCTTTATATCAAAGTTTTGGTTCTTTTGAATATCAAAAAGTTTGTGCGATTTTGATTATTTTAATATTAGCTACTAGTTTGATTGATTACGCTTCTGCAAAAGTTAGAAATTGGTTGGTTTAGGGTAAGAAGTCGGGTTTTTATAATCTATAGATTGTAGGGTGTGTGACGCTAAGTCACGCACCATGGATCTCTAATCAAACAAACCCGACTTCTAAAGTTTTGGTTGGGCAAGAAGTCGGGTTTTTATAGTTATTGTGTTTTGTCACAGATATTTCTCCTAAAAACCCGACTTCTATATTATTCCCTGTTAAGAGTTTCCTTTCCTATTCCGAATATTCCTCCATTGAAGCACAAGAACAAATCAAATTGCGATCGCCAAAAGCAGCATCAATCCGCCCGACAGCAACCCAGAATTTATGTTCTCTTGTCCATGGAGCGGGATAAGCAGCTTGTTCGCGGGTGTAAGGATGATTCCATTCACCGATAATTAAACTTTGGGCGGTGTGGGGTGCATTTTTCAACAGATTATCTTCAGCATCCACCTTACCCGCTTCGATTTCGGCTACTTCCTCACGAATGGAAATCATCGCATCGCAGAATCTATCTAATTCCTCAAGGGATTCGCTTTCAGTAGGTTCTACCATCACTGTACCAGCTACGGGCCAGGATACTGTAGGAGCATGAAAACCATAATCCATCAAGCGTTTGGCGATATCATCAACCTCGATATTTGCTGATTTCTTCAAGGAACGCAAATCCAAGATGCATTCGTGAGCCACTAAGCCATTTTTACCTACATATAACACGGGATAGTGTTTTTCTAACCTTTTGGCGATGTAATTAGCATTCAGAATTGCCACCTGGGTTGCTTTAGTTAAACCCGAAGCACCCATCATCACGATATACATCCAAGAAATCACCAAAATACTAGCGCTACCCCAAGGTGCTGCGGAAACTGCACCTTGCGATTTTGGATTTTGGATTTTGGATTTTGGATTTTCCTTTCCATTACTAAGACTTGGTTCTACATTCCCAGTTACGGGATTCCCCGGAAGAAATGGTATTAAATGAGACGATACGCCAATTGGTCCCATACCTGGACCACCTCCACCGTGAGGAATACAGAAGGTTTTGTGTAGGTTCAGGTGACATACATCCGCACCAAAATCACCGGGACGACAGATAGCTACTTGAGCGTTCATGTTCGCACCGTCCATATAAACTTGTCCACCGTGACTATGAACGATTTGACAAATTTCTTTGATTCCTTCTTCAAATACACCGTGAGTGGAAGGATATGTCACCATCAACGCTGCTAGTTGGTTTGCGTGTTTTTGCGCTTTTTCTTTGAGGTCCTTGATATCAATGTTACCATCGGAATCGCAAGCTACAGCAACAACTTTCATCCCGCACATCACCGCACTCGCTGGATTTGTACCGTGAGCAGAGTTGGGGATTAAACAGATATTACGATGGGCTTCTCCACGACTTGCGTGATATCTCTGAATTGTCAAAAGCCCCGCATATTCACCTTGAGAACCAGCATTCGGTTGTAAGGAAATTCCTGCAAAACCTGTGATTTCTGCCAACCATTTTTCCAATTGTTCAAATAACAACAAATAACCTTGTGCTTGAGACAACGGAGCAAACGGATGCATTTTACCAAATTCCGCCCAGGTTACGGGTATCATTTCGGCGGTAGCGTTGAGTTTCATCGTACAGGAACCCAAAGGAATCATCGATGTCGTTAAGGATAAATCCTTGGTTTCGAGTTGATGTAGATAGCGTAATAATTCCGTTTCCGAATGGTAACGGTTGAATACGCGGTGAGCTAGAAATGTCGATTTACGAGAGAGGGTTGGAGGAAGATGGGGGGATGGGGGGCTGGGGGGACAAGGGGATGGGGGGATGGGGGGATGGGGGGAAGATAGTTCGTTTTTTAAAGCGAAAATCTCTAATAAATCTAGTACATCTGCTTCGGTAGTGGTTTCATCTAAGGAAATTCCCAGAGAATTATCATCAAAAATCCGTAGATTGATTTTATGAGCTTGACAACGTTGTAAAATCTCTAGCTTACTACGATTTCCTAAATTGACTCGCAGTGTATCGAAGAAATATTCATTGCCAATACCGTAACCAAGGCTTTTGAGTCCTTCAGCTAAATTAACAGTTAACCAATGAATTTTTTGAGCAATCTTCTTAATTCCATCTGGTCCATGATAAACCGCATACATACTTGCCATTACGGCTAACAATACTTGTGCAGTACAAATATTACTAGTTGCTTTTTCGCGCCGGATATGCTGTTCGCGGGTTTGTAATGCTAAACGCAATGCAGGTTTACCTTGAACATCCTTTGATAAACCAACAATCCGTCCGGGAACTTGCCGTTTATACTGCTCTTTGGTTGCAAAATATGCTGCATGAGGTCCCCCAAACCCCAAGGGAATACCAAATCTTTGTGTGCTACCGACAGCGATGTCAGCACCAAGTTCTCCTGGTGGAGTTAACAAAGTTAAGCTTAAAGGGTCAGCTGCTACCGTTACTAAAGCTTTCGATTCATGGACTTTTTTGATAAAATCGCGATAATCAAAAATTGTACCATCAGTCCCAGGGTATTGAACAATAGCCCCAAAAATTGGTTCAGAAAAATCAAAAGTTTCATGGTTCCCCACAATAATTTTAATTCCCAAAGGTTCTGCCCGTGTCTGTAACACGGCGATTGTTTGGGGGTGACATTCTTGGGAAACAAAAAAAGTATCTGCTTTATTTTTGCAAACACCATAACTCATACTCATTGCTTCCGCTGCTGCGGTAGCTTCATCAAGCAGTGAAGCATTAGCAATTTCTAACCCCGTTAAATCGATAATTAAAGTTTGGAAATTCAACAGCGCTTCGAGTCTTCCTTGAGCAATTTCCGCCTGGTAAGGAGTATAGGCTGTATACCAACCGGGGTTTTCTAAAATATTCCGTTGAATTACCCCCGGAGTAATAGTGTCGTAATACCCCATACCGATAAACGAACGAAAAACTTGGTTTTGGGAAGCAATTTCTTTTAACTTTGCTAAAGCCGCATATTCGCTTTCTGCTGCTGGTAAATTTAAATCACCATCAGTACGAATCACTTGGGGAACCGCTTGATCGATTAATTCATCCAGATTATTAAAACCCAAAATCTTCAGCATTTTTGCGACATCATCAGAACTTAGTCCAATATGCCTTTGTGCAAAAGAAATTAATGATTGACTTCCTTCAAACATTTGCTCATCATTAGACGAGATCCCAGGGGCGTAAATGACCACTAACTGATTACTCTCCACACGTTACTAATTAATATTTTGCAACAATTATACGAACAGTGGCGGCAATTAGTTAGGAGTTAGGAATTGGTAATGGGTAATTGGTAATGGGTAATTGGTAATTGTCTCCCCATCCCGAAAGTCTCCCCATCCCCCTATTCCCGAATTGCTCTTGCTACTCTCAATAAAGTAAACCAAAACCGAGAACCTCCATTTTCGCGAGGGGTAAAACCAATTTCTCCTCCCCAACGTTCTACTGTAATTTTGCAAAAATAAAGTCCTAGTCCAGATTTACCCGATTTTTTTTTACCTTGGGTAAACTTTTGGAATAAAGTATCGGCAATTTCTTCTGGAACTCCGCTTCCTTCATCTTCTACACTCACAAGAATAGAATCATCATTAGTTAATTGTAAATTGATAGTCACTGTAGAACCTGGGGAACTATGACGAAAAGCATTTTCGATCAAGTTTGCTAAAATTCGGTCTAAACGGGATTTATCACCAACTATTCGCCAATCAGCGGTTAAATCTATATCGTTTGATAGTTGTAAACGCATTTGATTGAGTGTAAAATTTGGCGTGAAGAGCTCGATGGCATCAAGCACAGATATTAAAACATCAGGTGCTGTTTCAACATCATCTGCAAAGCTTTCTAAAGATTGAACCTCTTGAGAAAATGCGTTTAAAATTTCTCGAATCAGCATTTCTTGTTTAATAGTTTGCTTTCTACCGATTTCTAAACGTTCTCTACCTTTCTCTGTTAAATTTTCTAATTCTAGGAGAGCCAAACAACAATTAATCCCGCTTAGTTGTCCGGCAACATCATGTATAATGCAGTGAATTAAAACTTCTTTTTTCTGATTTTCCTTGAGAATATGTTGATAATTTAGCTTATTTTCTCTAGCTTGTTGAATCAGACTTTGTTTCTCGGTGTAAGCATCACTCATCATTTCGACGAGTAATATTTTTTTCTGATTTACGAAAAGAACAGAAGCTTCAAAATGAAATTCATTGCCGGATATGTCTAAATCAGTCCATATACCCGATTTTAACCGTTTTTCATGGTTATTTTGCCAATATTCTTCCCCATCAATCAGGAAGTTTTCTAGAAAGGGGAATTCTTCTTCTGGGATTAAGATTTCCATTCCTGGTTTAAACGTCTGACGACAAAATCGTCTCACCCATTTGGGGATATTTCCAGAAATTTTAAATTTACCAACATCAAGTCTTTCTAAGACTAAGATATCTAAAGCAGCAAAAATTTCCGCTGTTATTGATTCACTCATAATTAAACAGTCGTAGAGTTCATATTTTATATCAAGTCCTGATGATTTGTTATTGTTCCCTGTTAACTGTTAACTAATAACTGATAACTGATATTAAATATTCATTACGAACATAATGTTACTATGATTTACGCTGCATTAAACGATAAGAATTGACTTCTTGTTGGACTTTAAAGATTTGCATCTCATCCCAAGTCGCATCCAATAGTAAAACCCAATCTCCATCTGTCTCAGGAAATAAATGCACATCCGCACAAATTCCATGTTCAATTTTGAGACAAGGTAAAAACAATGGAAAATCATCAAGTGGTAAAAGTCCTTCAAGAAAGAAAATTTGTTGACTAGCATCAATTCCCTGTTGTAAATTGACTATTCCATATTGAGTTAATTTCCCACCCCAATTAGATAGACATCCATTTTTTCCTACAAAAATATATGCTAGAGAACGACTTTCTCTCATAAAATTAACAAGATAATTACTAACAGGGAAAGGGATATCCATGGATTTATCCCTCGATTATTTTCTTGGCAAGCATATCAAAAATTTCCTCTACATTTAATCCAGTTTTTGCACTTGCTTTAATCACAGTCCATCCTTTTTTTTCAATAGTTTCAATTTTTGCAGAATCTAACTCCCATTCATCTTGTAAATCCCACTTATTCAAGACTAAAATAAAAGGTACTTTACCCAAATTATCTTCAACTCGTTGTTGTAATTCAACAGCTTTTTCCAAAGTAATTTTTCTGGTTCCATCCACTACCAACAAATAACCAGATGAACCTCTTAAATAAGAAGTCCTTAATTTTTGGAACTCATCTTCTCCATACAAATCCCACAAAATCAAACTTAATTCTTGTTCTTTTACTTGTACTGTTTTTTTATCAATTTTTACCCCTACAGTGGTTTGATATTTTTCAGAAAATATGCTGTAAACGAATTTAGCTACTAAGCTTGTTTTACCAGTAGCGAATGCACCCACCATACAGATTTTTTTCTGGAGCATTAGTTAGTTTACTCCTCTACTTAAAATTAGCAATGTCGTCTATCATAACCTTGAAAGAGACTCTACGATTAAGTTTTTTTTCTTCTTCGGTTGATTCAGGACGTAAAAAATTTTCAGAGTCTAAATATTTTGTACGAAAATACTTTTCATTAATACCTTGTGATGTAAAATAAGTCAAAATCTTTTCGGCTCGATTTTGAGAAAGCTTGATATTTGCTTGTTTATCTCCTAAAGTATTTGCATATCCCTCAATTTCGATTAAAATCTCTTTTTTTAAAGGTTTAGCAGCATCAATCAAATTTTGTAATTTTGGTAATAATTTTATGAGTTTTTCTGTTTCACCGGGTAAAAATTGAGTTGTATTATTTTTAAAAAGCAAGATTATTTCTTCAATTTCTTTTTTATAAGTATTAATTTGTTCAATATCTAAGTTAGTCAAATTATCATCTTGATATTTATTTATTCCAAAAATAGATAAAGATGATTGTTGTTGTCTAGCCGACAAAATCCATTCACGAGGAGCAAAACCTGTAGCGTTCAAAACACCGTTTTCATCAAGGGTGAAAGTCACTGTTTTCGGTTTTTGTAGTAAAGTTTCGGCTCTTTTAACAATAATTTCTTTTTCTAAAGCTATGAAAGGTTTCCATTGATAAACAACTGCTTTTTCGTTGATATTAAATTCTTTCATTAACCGATTTGGCTCAACAGCTAATGGATCGCGCATCCCTGTAATCAAATATTTCCCATTTTTTATATCCGTTTTAGTCACCAGAATTCCTGGTTGAGCTTGTAAACTTTTCACATAATTATTCCAACGTTGATTATCTCTAATTGCAGCAAATCCCCAAATACCTAAGACAATCGTCAGTATTGCCACAGAAAGCCATGCATAAGTATATTTTGTGTTAGTGGGATTTCGATAATGAGATTCCAAACAATTTTCTAAATACGGTTTACTAACTGCAAACTGTTGAGTATCACCTGAAAAATTCTCAATTTTTTTACCTAATTTTAAATGAATTTTTTCTAGAGCATTCTTAAATACAATTCTCAACTCTTCCGGTGCATTGCCGCGAATAATACCCGCTAAAACTGCTGTTGGTCCTTCTTCAATCCAAATTGTAAGATCCCCAAATTCTAAAGTATGCAGTCCCTCGTGTTTTTGTACTTCAAAAGAGTCTCTGACAAAATCTTGAATCGCTGTCAACATTGCCGAAACCAAAGATGGATCTTCAGGCGCTACCTTGGATGCTACAATGTGTTGTAAAATTAATCCGCTGTGTTTGTGAATCAGAAATACCTGTTCTACACGGTAAATCAGCGTCCGTAACAGCACAACTTCCGCAAAGGATTTCCCCGTTTGTCTTGCTTCTATTCTCCACTTCAGACTTTGCGGTGAAGCGCTATATTCTAAAGCCCTATTAAACGACTGCAACATTTCATCCAAAGTTGTGGCGATCGCTTTTCTTATCGCAGGACCAATTATCGGGAAAATCGCTTGAGAAAGTACATTAATATCTTTTTTGACGGAAGACTCTATCGCTTGCTCAACAGTAGGAATCATCGCTTCCGATAATTGATCGTCCTTCATTGTCCGCAAAATCACCGCTTCGGGAAGCATTTTACTGATATCTTCAGCATCAACTTGAGGATTATCCAATTTTTGGTAAAATTTATCAAGTTTCGGTTGCTCGATTCCTAAAAGCAAACTTCGTAATTCAGTCAACTCATTCAATTCATCTAATTCATTTAATTGATTATTCTCTTTAATATTATTATTCTTTAAAGGTTCTTCTACTAATCTATTCGCTTTTGAGTTACTCATCAGTAATTTTTGTTGTTTTATAATAATTAAACTTAAATAAATTAAATAAAAAAAGGCATTTATTTAACAGTTATCAGTTAACAGTTAACTGATAACTGTTAACTAATTATTGAGAATTCAACCTTAATGCTAATTCTGAAAATAAAGCAGCTAATTGAGAACGATCTGTTTTTTGACTCCGAAGTTCGTAGGTTTCTCGCTCTAGTAAACTGACAATTTCTTCATATTTCTGACGAATATCATCATGTAAGTTTTGAGATTGAGCAAAAATTTGCTGACGTAACTCTCGCTGAATTTTACTTGCTTCCTCATCAATTTCAGCCATCTTCTTCTCTAATGATTCAGCAAGTTTCTTCTGCTCCTCATTAATCCCTTTCAATGCTTCATCACGCTTTATTTGTTCATTTTTCGTCTTCAAACCTAAAGCATCTGTTTCTTCTCTAATATAAGTTTCTAAAGAATCTAATCTTTTTCTCGTCTCATCTCTTAAATCTGTACATTCTTTAACTAAACGCTCTTCCAAACGCGAAAATTTCTTGTCCAACTCTCGCATTTGAGAACCCACTAAAATATCTCTCACTTTATGCAAGCTATTATTTTCATGAATCTCAGAATTACTATATCCTACAGGCTTATTAATATCTCTCGTGGATATCATTTGTGCTGCTTCTCGTGAAATATTATTGTTGTGTTCTTCTGATGAATTCATCCCTCAAATCCTCAATTACATTATTTTTATACCAATAAGCTCGTAATCTTATTCATACACCCAGTAATACATACTAATTTATACCTATACAATCCGGTACAAACTTTAACTACTCAGCTAGGTAGCATCGTAAAAATAACACTAAAAAAGCATCCTCCTTAAGATTGATATTGGATTATATATTAGATATATCTATGATTAATATAAGTATTATTAACTAGCCTTCTAAATTTTAATTAACATTTGATTAATACATTGAGTAATCTCGACTACAAACCAGACTTATTGCAAATATTATCACTCTCTAAACCTTGATTTATCCTTGGTAAATCCAGGTTTTTCGCTATTATTGACCCTCCGAATTTTAGATTTTGGATTTTTTGGGGTGTAAGCCCACCCCCAGTGAGTGGAAAAATCTAAAATCGCAAATCTAAAATTTCAAATTGCTTGACAATGCTCTAGATATCTGTATCTTTTGAATCGCGATCGCAATCGTCGTCATCATAGTTGAGATTATGATTCGCTATTTAGATGAGCGTAAATAAGTGTTTACATCCGCAACTATGATTTTGAATCAACAATCAGCAACAGAGAACCATTAGAAGCAGTAAATAAATTAGGCGATAAATACAACATCTACACACTATATATTTCAGTATTTCGTTATCAAAAATACAATTTTTTATCTTTTGAGACTATTCTCATTTATAGTTGCCAATAGTTTCATTCATTTTACAAGTTTTACCTCTTATTCTCTATGTTATCTAAATCGCTTTTTTAAATCAAATAATATGTATAATCTCTATGGATTTATATTTGCCCATTTTAATCCTCAATCAAATAACTCATTGAATAAAATCAGAAAATAAGTAATAATCTGCACTTACCCAAACGTCACAATACTCGGATGGTCCCGTACTCTCACTTTCATCTGATTGCCTTAAGAATCTGTCAGTGTACAAGCAACGGCAATAAAAGGGGGATATTATCTACACCCCTTTTTGCCTCTCCTACAAACAAAATGTGCCAGTTGCGTAAGTCGTAATAATTTTTACAAAAATTTTAAAAGAGTCGAAAATTTTTTTATTTTTGGTGCTTTTATGATAGTATATTTTTCATGAAATATATTTTTATAATTGGAATATTGGCTTGCCAAAAAAAATTGCTAACACTCAATTATAAAATTATCATTTTCTCTATTCTTGATTATCTCATAACCCCGACATTTTTTTTCATTCAACGGATAAAGTTACAAAAATTTATTTTAGCTAGCAAGTAGTAGGTGTGGTAGAAATGCAATTGAAAAGGTTGTTAAAGTAGCGGAGGGCAAATTAAATCAGTGAACAGTCAACAGTTATCACGATTTCAGTCGGGGATTTAATCCCGACTGAAACACACCACTTTTAGAAGTGGGGGATTCTGACTCCCAATTGATTTGCAGTTTTTAACTGATAACTGTTGATTTGCTGGTAAACAGAATTTAATTACCATAGAGCCAAAGTCAGCAAATTGGGGAATAGAATATTACAATTAGAGCAAAATATATTATAATTTTGATTAAGTTGCGGCAATAGTATGAAAGATTTTAGTCAATTACTTATTGATAAAAAAGAAATAATTGTAGAAAACTGGCTTAAAAAAGTTCATGAAGATAATGAAATAGAAAGTAGCTGCGGTTTGTCTCGTTTAGCGATAGTAAATCATCTTGAGTATGTTTTAATTGCGTTAGCAACAGTTCTTTCTAAAAATCGAGAAGATGATTTTGAGTCAGTAGTGGAAGCAAGTTTAAATCATGGAATTTTGCGTGCAGAACAAGATTATGACGCTTCAGAAATAGCTAGGGAATATCATTTGTTTCGTCAAGTTATATTTTCAACATTAGAAAAACATTTATTGGAATCAACAGCGACAGAAGTAGTACAGGTGATGCGTTCAATTGATACTGTAATGGATGAAGCAATTGTTCGTTGTTTTAAAAGTTATACAGAACAACGACTTGGGGAATTAAAACATTTACAAAATCAATTAACTTTGCACAATCAAGAGTTAACTAGATTTGTTCGGACAAGTCAAGAGAATCTTTCTTTTTTAGCTCATGAGTTGAAAAGCCCTTTGACATCAATTATTGGATATTCTGATTTATTTTTACGGTTACAAAAACAAAAATCGGAAGTTAGAGATACTCATGGAAATTTAGAACATATTGAGCAGGTGTTAAAGAGTGGAAGAAAGTTATTACGTTTGATTAATAATGCATTAGAAATTTCTCGTCTGGAAGCTGGAGAAGTAAAACTGAAATTAGAGTCAATTAATCCACCTCAATTAATTGCAGAAGTACGCGAGATATTACAACCTTCTTTAGAAAATAAAGAAATAGAAATAATAGTTAATTGTGAAAATGCTCCTCAAGTAGTAGTAACAGATGGATTAAAGTTACAACAAGTGATGACAAATCTTGTGAGTAATGCCATTCGCTATACGGAATCAGGAAGAATTGAAATTCACTGTCAAACTGTGGATAAAAATAGATGGGAAATTATAATTTCAGATACGGGAATAGGGATTTCGGAAGAAGACTTACTAAATATTTTTAACCCTTATTATCGTGCTAATTCCGAAAGTGAATCTTGCTTGATCGATGGTACTGGCTTAGGTTTAGCAATAGTTGCCCAAATTGTTGAGCTAATTCAAGGTGAAATTAAAGTAAAATCTCTATTAGGGAGTGGTTCTACATTTAGTGTAATTTTGCCTTTAGAAATAATTAATCAATAACTAGCCGCCATCAACTTACACATATAACCCCTCTGCAAAGCTCTCCCTGACGTTGAGAGAGGCTTTCTTATGATGCAGATTTTAAATACTCAGAAAGTATAATTTAAAGGAAACCTTCTTCTTTTAAAATAGTTAAAGCATTTTCCGCAGCCGCTTTTTTAGCTTCTTTAATAGTTTTTCCGGTACCTTCCCCGTATTTTCGATTATCTACAAATACTTCACAGAGAAATTCTGGAGCGTGGGGTAAGCCACCTATTTTTGTGGGACTATAATTAGGAAGTAATGGTGGATTTTGGGGGATATGTCGTTGAACCCAGACTTGAAACTGATTTATTGGATCGAGATTAGAACGAGATTCAACTATTTCTTCGGGTACAGAGTCAAATAACGGCTCAATGATATCACGTACAACTTCAACATTGGAATTATTATCGAGATAATAAGCTGCAATTACAGCTTCAAAAGTGTTGCTGAGTAAATTTGGATTTTGCTCTCCTCCTTCACGAATAGCACCCTTACCCAACCGCATCTTTTTATCTAAACCAACTTCCACAGCAAACCTTGATAGCTGCTTTTCATCAACTAACGCCGAGCGTCTACGAGTTAATTGGTCTTCTTCAATATCTGGATAACGACGGTAAAGATAATCTCCACTTAAATAAGTTAGTAAAGCATCACCTAAAAATTCTAACCGTTCGTTATGTTCTCCTGATTGAGGATTTTCGTGAACGTAAGAACGATGAGTTAATGCACGACGTAACAGCGAATTATCTTGAAATTTTTCTTGTTGAATAACTTCTAAAAAATTATCTTGGTTTTGATTTTTGTCCATGGATTTAGGAAGTAATAAAAGTAATATTTATTTGTTTGTATTCTTCTGCTATCCTGACAATAGAAGCAGATATCGCTTTCAAAAGCCGAGTTATACTATAGCAATCCTAAATCATATATGAGAATTCAGATCCCCGACTTCTTGAAGAAGTCGGGGATTTGAACACCGTGATTTCCATACATAAAAATAGGATTGCCATATAAATAGTACGATAACTCTGAAAATGAACATGGCGATCGCCCTAGCTATATGATTCTCGACTCGTAAAACAAGGTAAGCTAAATTTAGACTAATTAGACTAACTATTATCTAAAAAATGGCTGCATCCAGTGTTATTTATAATGTTACAACTTTTCCTTTAACCGCTGTCGTTGGTCAAGAAGCGATAAAATTAGCTTTACTATTAACAGCAGTCGATCCAGAATTAGGGGGAGTCGCGATCGCAGGACGTAGAGGAACTGCAAAATCAGTGATGGCTCGGGCGATTCACGCTTTATTACCACCGATTGAAGTTGTCAAAAATTCCATTAGCAATTGTAATCCCAATCAACCGGAAGAATGGGATGATGATTTATTGTGTAGAGACGTTAAACTGAAAGTCTCAGATATAGAAACGGAAATCATCCCTGCACCGTTTATCCAAATTCCTTTAGGAGTCACTGAAGATCGACTTTTAGGTTCAGTAGATGTGGAAAAATCTGTGAAGCAGGGAGATACCATATTTCAACCGGGTTTATTAGCAGCAGCCCATCGAGGAGTGCTGTATGTAGATGAAATCAATCTTTTAGATGAGCAAATAAGTAATCAACTTTTAACTGTACTATCCGAAGGACGCAATCAAATCGAACGAGAAGGAATCAGTTTTCAGCATCCTTGTAAACCTTTATTTATCGCTACTTATAATCCCGAAGAAGGAAATTTACGAGAACATTTACTTGATCGAATTGCCATTTCCCTTTCAGCAGATGGTGTTTTAGGTTTAGATGAGAGAGTACAAGCAGTAGAACAAGCAATTGCTTATTCTCGTTCTCCTCAAGAATTTCTCCAGCAGTACACAGAAGATATCGACTCAATCAAAACTCAAATTGTTTTAGCACGAGAATGGTTGAAAGAAGTTACTATCACTCATGAACAAATTAACTACTTAGTTGAAGAAGCAATTCGCGGTGTAGTCCAAGGACATCGTGCCGAATTATTCGCAGTACGAGTTGCGAAAGCTTCCGCAGCCCTGGATGGACGTGATCAAGTTACTCCCGAAGATTTGCGTCGTGCAGTCGAATTAGTCATAGTACCCCGTGCGACAGTAATTCAAACACCTCCCGAAGAACAACAGCCACCACCACCTCCACAAAGCCAAGAACAATCAGAAGACGAATCAGAACAAGAGCAAGACGAACAACAAGAAAAAGAAGATGAAGATATTGATGACGAATCAAATCAAGATCAACAAGAACCACCAGGAATACCTGAAGAATTTATCTTTGACCCAGAAGGTGTAATCTTAGATGAAAGTGTGCTGTATTTCGCTCAAATGGCACAACGTCAAGGTAATTCCGGAAGCCGTGGTTTAATCTTTTCCGACGATAGAGGACGATATATCAAACCGATGTTACCCAAAGGGAAAGTTCGTCGGATTGCCGTAGATGCCACATTAAGAGCCGCAGCACCATATCAAAAAGCACGACGACAAAGACATCCCGGTAGAAACGTGATTGTAGAACAAGGAGATATTCGCGCCAAACGCTTAGCAAGAAAAGCTGGAGCATTAATCATATTCGTTGTAGATGCTTCCGGTTCAATGGCACTCAACCGAATGCAGTCAGCCAAAGGAGCGGTAATGCAATTACTTACAGAAGCATATCAAAACCGCGACCAAGTAGCTTTAATTCCTTTCCGTGGAGAACAAGCAGAAGTCGTATTACCACCCACACGTTCTATCACCCTAGCTCGTACCCGTTTAGAAAAAATGCCTTGTGGTGGTGGTTCACCTTTAGCTCACGGTTTAACCCAAGCAGCTCACGTCGGTTTAAATGCTCAAAAAAGCGGAGATATCGGACAAGTTGTCATAGTCGCTATCACCGATGGAAGGGGTAATATACCATTATCCCGTTCTTTAGGAGAACCTCAAGAACCCGGAGAAAAACCAGATATTAAAGCAGAATTATTAGAAGTTGCGGCAAAAATTCGGGCTTTAGGAATTCAATTATTAGTAATCGATACCGAAAGCAAATTTGTCTCTACCGGATTCGCCAAAGAACTAGCCAAAACAGCCGGAGGTAAATATTATCATTTACCCAAAGCCACAGATAAAGCCATCGCCGCTATGACAAAAGGCGCGATCGCAAATCTCAAAAGTTAGGAGTTAATTCGTAGGTTGGGTTAGACGCACGACAATATTTGATAATTAACCGATTAATTAGTATTGCGTCGTAACCCAACATCAACTTTTTAAGTAATCCCAATCTTTCAAGCTTTTTGGTTGTTATCGTATATCTTGTTTTATTTGCCCCAACTTACTTATTTTGCTCCAAAAGGTATCAAATTGACTACCTAATAAAAGTCTTCTTATTTCACCTAAAACTAAGGCAAAAGTCTCTGCCGAATAAATGTTGTTTCCATCTTTTTTATCAGGAGATTGTAACGCAGTGCCTTTGTGAAGAGACGATAAATGGTTTTTTGTCAAATCTACAAGTTTTGTTTTTACCCAAGGTATATTAATGCCACAATAATCTTTTATCCATTCAGGTATCGTCCTATCTTTATCCTCAACTCCTTCTTGCTTAAATAAATCTTGATTTACAAAGGAAGATGGAAGAAAAATAGCGTGTTTACCAATATCGAGAAATTTGTCCTTTAAAATTGCATCTCCGCAGAATTCGAGCCATAGCTCCAAACGATGATATTCTTCTGGAGTTCCAAGATCATCACATTGTTTCAAGAAACAATACTGTTCGTAGTTGTCTGCATAGTATTTTTCCTGTTCTTTTATATAGTTTTTTATCCCAGTTTCTTCAATTTTGTTTTCGGTTATTTGGGTTATCCGGCTATCTTCCGGTTCAATACCAGATTCAACGTATAGAAGAATTTTTGTAATGTCGTTCAGACAAAGCCTTCCATTTGTCCCTTCTTCTTCATACGAAAAACCAACTTCAAGTTTCTCTCCAGAAATACCATGCTCAAAAATGTATTGAATCTTCTTCATTACTATATGTATAAATAATTGCAATTGCAACCAAAATAATACATAAAAAAGTAACAGTATTTTTCTGTAGAAGATACGGTATAAAATACATTTTTAAAGAAAATTAGAGTTCGTAGTTCGTAGTTCGTAGTTCGTAGTTCGTAGTTCGTAGTTCGTAGGTTGGGCTGAGGAACGAAGCCCAACATAATCTGGAAAACTCAACAAAATAATTTAAATCAAAACAATGTTAACTATCCAACGAAACAACTTGCTTCAGGGTAATTTCGTATAAATCAAAACGCTAATGTTGGGTTACGAAGCAATTTCAATCACTGGTTGATTTTTAAATATTGTCGTGCGTCTAACCCAACCTACTATGTTATTCATTCCCTACCCAATCAGGAAATTCTAATTCTACTCCTGCACCCCAATCAATATCATAAATACCTCCTTTAACATCACGATGAAAGCTTGAATACTTCCAATCCTTGGGTGCTTTCACATATCCATGTCGCACAGGATTGTAATAAATATAATCCACATGGGAAATAAAATCTGCTTCATTGCGGATTTGATGTTCCCAAAAACGACGCTGCCAAACTCCTTGTTCTTTTTTACTCTGCCGCGATGCAGATATTTTTCCTTTATATTTCGGATGACACAGACGACTAAAACCACCTTTAATCAAGTTCCAACGAGTTGAAAAGTCATCATCATTTGGTGCTAAAGTCCAAATACAATGCAAATGTTCGGGTAAAATTACTATTGCGTCAATTGTAAAGCGGTGCTGCTGCATTACCCGTTTGAATATCTTTCTTAGTAATACAATATTTTCTTCGTTACACAAAAATTTACGGCGATTCTGAGTGACAACCGTAAAAAAGAAAGTACCTCCCTCTATTTTTGCTCTACGGTATTCCATTTATATTATTAGATAAATAAATACAATTATATTCATTTTGTAGGTTGGTTTAGTTCGTAGTTCGTAGGTTGGGCTGAGGAACGTTCACCGCTAGGTGTGCCGGAGGCACAGCCCAACATCATCTGGATAATTCAACTAAATAACTAAACTTAAAACAATCTTAAACACCCAACCAAACACATCGCTTCAGGGTAATTTCGTATAAATCAAAACGCTAATGTTGGGTTACGACGCAATCTAAATTAATTGGTTAATCATTAAATCTTTTCGTGCGTCTAACCCAACCTACAATTACTACAACTTATTATAATTTTATATATTTTATTTGAAATCAAAACACTGATTCATAATTAAATTTGTAACTCCTAACTCCTAACTCTTTCTTCCCATGCCCAATTCTTTAAGCATTGCCCCAATGATGGATCGAACAGACCGTCATTATCGTTATTTTATGCGACAAATTACGCGCGACACTTTACTTTATACAGAAATGGTGACGAGTGCGGCAATTTTACATGGAGATAAGGAGCATTTATTAGGTTTTTCTGCCGAAGAAAAACCTTTATCACTGCAAGTTGGAGGTGATAATCCCGTAGATTTGGCAGAATGCGCTCGGATTGCCGAAGCGATGGGTTATGACGAAATTAATTTGAATGTCGGTTGTCCTAGCAGTCGTGTACAAAGTGGTAATTTTGGTGCTTGTTTAATGGCACAACCCCAACAAGTCGCCGATTGTGTCGCAGCGATGATTGATGCAACCAAAATTCCTGTTACTGTCAAACATCGTATTGGTGTTGATGATTTAGACTGTTACGAGGACATGGTAAATTTCGTTAATATCGTTTCTCAAGCTGGTTGTCGGCATTTCACTGTTCACGCTCGCAAAGCTTGGTTACAAGGGTTAAGCCCCAAAGAAAATCGCGATGTGCCACCTTTACGATACGATGACGTACATCGATTAAAACAAGATTTTCCGGCTTTATTTATTGAAATTAACGGTGGATTTACAACTTTAGAACAGGTTATTCAACATTTACACTCAGTTGATGCCGTAATGATTGGACGTGCGGCTTATGATAATCCCTACTTGTTCGCTACTGTTGATCAAACTATTTATATGCAACAAATTCCATCTTTAACTAGACATCAAGTCGTAGAAAATATGTTCGATTATATAGATAAGTGGGTGGCGAAAGGTTCAAAACTCAATAAAATTACCAGACATATGCTACAAATCTTCAATGGAAAACCCGGTAGTCGCGCTTGGAAGCAGTATATTACCGAAAATTCATCTCGTTTCGGAGTTGGTTCAATAGTTGTACGGGAAGCTTTAGCAAAAGTACCTGAAATTTTCTAATCGCTAATCTTCTCACACAATATAAATAAATTTAGTTCTACTCCCCGAACCGCTTTAAGATTACCTATCTCTATGAAACCTCTTTCCTCTGCGTACTCTGTGTCTCTGCGGTTTTTTTTCGGTAATCTTCTGCCGGGAAGGGAGTATCAAACTCAGATTAATTTATATTTTGAGTTATTTACTTTGTAAATTTTTATAAAATCACTTGCTTATTTTTACTTTTTTTGAATTTACTATATAATTTACGTTATCGGTCAAATTAGCATAGATAAACCCTTACAGATTGTACATGTTTTTTTTTAAACTTAAAGAGTAACTTAGATAACATCTGAAAAAACAAGTTAAACTCGTTGATTTAATCATAATTTTTAGCATTATAAATGACTCCATTCTCAACTAATCTAGATTTAAGTTAATTTTTATAACAAAATACGGATTTTTGGGATATTTTAAAATGTATTTTATACTTTTGAATAAGTATACTTAGTATTTTGAAAAACTATTAAAAAAGTAAAAGCAGTATTTTTATGTAAAAAGAGATGATAAATAGTCCTACCTTGAATATGAAGAGGTTTAACAATTAGGCATTCCACTGGTAATTTTATAATTGGAACCTAAAAATTGATCAGATGAATATTCGTACTGTTTCAACTCAAGCATTTACCGATCAAAAACCGGGAACATCTGGTTTACGAAAAAAAGTTAAAATTTTTCAACAACCCCACTACTTAGAAAATTTTGTGCAATCTATTTTTGATAGTCTTGAAGGCTATCAAGGACAAACACTGGTTGTGGGAGGTGATGGACGTTTTTACAACCGCGAAGCTATCCAAATTATCCTAAAAATGGCAGCAGCCAATGGATTTGGACGAGTATTGGTAGGTGAGAAAGGAATTCTCTCTACTCCTGCTGTTTCCTGTATTATTCGCAAATATAAAGCTTTTGGCGGGATTATTCTTTCTGCGAGTCATAATCCAGCAGGTCCGGATGAAGATTTTGGGATTAAATACAATACTGATAATGGTGGTCCGGCACCAGAAAAGGTGACAGAAGCTATTTACAATCGTAGTAAAACCATTGATGTTTACCAGATTTTAGAAGCAGAAGATGTCAATTTAGAGAAATTGGGCAGTTTTGAACTTGGTTCGATGGCAGTTCAAGTGATTGATTCAGTAGTGGATTATGTGGAGTTAATGCAGTCGCTGTTTGACTTTGATAGTATTCGTCAACTGTTAAGTTCGGGAAATTTTCGGATGTGTATGGATTCCTTACACGCTGTAACCGGACCTTACGCTTATGCTTTATTTGAAGAGCATTTGGGAGCGCCTGGGGGAACAGTACATAATGGTAAACCTTTGGAAGATTTTGGTGGTGGACATCCAGACCCGAATTTAGTTTATGCTCATGAATTAGTTGATATTTTATTTGGAGATAACGCCCCCGACTTTGGTGCAGCTTCCGATGGAGATGGCGATCGCAATATGATATTGGGACGAAATTTCTTTGTAACTCCGAGTGATAGTTTAGCGGTATTAGCTGCAAATGCGAAACTCGTACCAGCTTACAGTTCGGGATTAGCGGGTGTAGCGCGTTCGATGCCGACTTCTGCGGCTGTAGATCGAGTAGCCGCTCAATCTGGAATTGATTGTTATGAGACTCCTACAGGTTGGAAGTTCTTTGGCAATCTGTTAGATGCAGGTAAAGCGACTCTTTGTGGTGAAGAAAGTTTTGGAACTGGTTCTAACCATGTAAGGGAAAAAGATGGACTTTGGGCTGTTTTATTTTGGTTAAATATAATCGCATCGCGAAAGCAGTCAGTTGAAGAAATAGTCCGGGAACACTGGAAAACCTACGGACGTAATTATTATTCGAGACATGATTATGAAGCAGTAGAAACACTGGAAGCCAATACCTTAATGGAAAATCTCCGTACTTCGTTAGCAACGATGAAGGGTAAACAATTTGGTAAATATCAAGTCGAATATGCTGATGATTTTAGTTATACAGACCCGGTTGATGGCAGTGTCAGTCAGAAACAAGGAATTAGAATTGGTTTTACCGACGGTTCGAGAATTGTATTTAGACTTTCCGGTACAGGTACTCAAGGAGCAACTCTGAGAGTTTATTTAGAAAGCTATGAACCCGATAGTACAAAACATGACCTCGATCCACAACAAGCATTAGCAGAATTAATTACCTTAGCCGACGAAATCGCTCAAATTAAAGCTAATACCGGAAGAGATAAACCTACCGTTATTACCTAACAGTTATCAGTTATTTTCCCCGCGTATAAGGTGGGAGATAAAATAGAGAGCATATCAATAGATAATTGTTCACTGTATGTCACTACGTGCCACGCTGCGCTACACTGATAACTGTTTTATCCCCATTACCGAATATATTCAATTTAGCGAAAAACTTTGTTGCTGATGTTTGGGAAATATTAAGCCGAATGCGCGATCGCCATGTGATGAATTTGATCGGTTGATTGATATATGGGTTGAATATATGACAAATTTTTGAGGCGCAATAAAATTTTCATTGACCAATCAATTACTATATCTAAACCGATTAATTTGTCGCTGATTTGATTTATTGATATCATCGGACGGTAGCTGCTAATGGCTGTGGTTGTTGCATTAAACCCATTAAGTCATCAATTCCTTTTTGTAGATACCGCGTTACCGTCATTGGACTCGTGCCAATTTTTTTCGCGGCATCTTTACGGGAAAATTCCTTTAAGAATACTAATTCCACTGCCATCCGAGGTTTTTCTTCTAACATACCCATAGCCCCATGAAGTTGTTGACGCTCTTCTTCTAAGTGTTGCTGAGCGGCTGTATGAGGACAAGGCAATGCTTCACCCAAAGTAATTTGACAATCAACATAATTCACAACAGTAGCATCTAAGCTCAAAGGCATCCGATTTTGAACTGCTAATTTGGTTTCTTGCCATTCTTGTACCGACACTTTAAGTTGGCGGGCAACTTCCAAATCCTTGGGCTGTCTTCCTAAAACATCTGCTAATTCTTTACGTACCTTTTGCCCTTCATTATAAAGTTCTTGCCAACGACGGGGAATTTTTAATAATGTACTGCGATCGCGTAAGAAGTGCAGCATTTCACCGCGAATATAAGGAACTGCAAAGGAACTAAATGCATATCCCTGAGTGGGGTCAAAACGTTCAATTGCCCGAATTAAACCGAAGTAGCCAATTTGTTCTAAATCTTCATAAGGTTCATTACATTGATGACTAAATTTATGAGCCATTTTTCGTACTAAACCACTATGCAATTTTACGAGTCTGTTACGAAGTTTAACCGAAGGATTCTGGTGATATAGACATAATAATTCCATACCATCAGACCGGAGAGAGGACTGAATTACTGCCATATAATTTCCTTTAGGGACTCTTTTTCCTCTAAAAAAACTGAGCCGAGTAAAGTTTCATCAAAGCTGTAATTATTTTCTAAGGTAATCGTTTTTCACACCATTCGTTGTTTCACTGAATTTACAAGGTGCTAGACCCCTCGAATACGTATTTGTACGCACCTAGCTGATGTTCACGATTCAGGTTATATGTCAAGATAAATAATTTTTATTCGCTCAAAACTTCAACTGGAGTCAGTTTCATTACTGATAGTTTTTCAGTGCCACGATTAGGAAAACTAGAGATATTCCAGAATTTGTAACATCGAATTTCGTAACCATTACTTTCTAAAAACAACTTAAATAATTACTTGTGCCAACATTTTGTTTAAATAAAGAGTAGTTAGTTTGGCAACGGTTATATCACTGAGCAGTAAATATCTAAATAAATATATAAATATTTACAAGTACCGTTGTCAGTCAAAATTCTTAGAGTAAATAAAGTTGGTCAGTTAAACATGGATATTAAAAATGGTTTTGTCGGTACCGTCGGAAATACACCGTTAATTAAATTAAAAAGTTTCAGCGAAGAAACGGGATGCGAAATTTTAGGTAAAGCTGAATTTCTCAATCCCGGTGGTTCTGTTAAGGATAGAGCAGCATTATATATTATTGAAGATGCTGAAGCTAAAGGTTTACTCAAGCCTGGTGGAACTGTTGTTGAAGGAACTGCTGGTAATACTGGTATTGGTTTAGCACATATATGCAATGCCAAAGGTTATAAATGTTTAATTATTATCCCCGATACTCAATCACAGGAAAAAATGGATGCGCTTCGTGCTTTGGGTGCTGAAGTTCGTCCTGTTCCTGCTGTACCCTATAAAGACCCCAATAATTATGTAAAATTATCTGGTAGAATTGCCTCTGAAATTGAAAATGCTATTTGGGCTAACCAATTCGATAATTTGGCAAATCGTCAAGCTCATTACGAAACTACCGGACCCGAAATCTGGGCGCAAACCGATGGTAAAATTGACGCTTGGGTAGCTGCTACTGGCACTGGTGGAACTTTTGCTGGTGCATCAATGTTCTTTAAAGAAAAAAATCCCGCGATTAAATGCGTTGTTGCTGATCCTATGGGCAGCGGACTTTATAGTTATATCAAAACTGGTGAAATTCAAATCGAAGGTTCTTCTATTACCGAAGGTATTGGTAATAGCCGTATTACTGCCAATATGCAAAATGTACCCATCGATGATGCTGTCCGTATTGATGATACAGAAGCTTTGCGAGTCGTTTACCAGCTTCTTAACAAAGAAGGTTTATTAATGGGTGGTTCTACTGGAATTAATGTTGCTGCCGCAATCGCGATCGCAAAACTTTTCGGACCCGGACATACTATTGTCACTATACTCTGTGATAGCGGCGCTCGTTATCAATCTCGTATATTCAACCCCGAATGGTTAAAATCAAAGGGACTTGAAATTAGTTAACAAGTTAACAATTTTAGAGACGTAATCATACTACGTCTCTCATCAAGTTAAGATTTGTAAAATCGTATTGAATTATACTGTTTAATTATTGATTCTAATATTTAGACTAGCAATAAAAAATTAACAGGGAATAAATAACAATATGAAATGGGTTCAAGTTTGCCAAAATCGTACTTGTAAAAAACAAGGTGCTGTTAAAGTATTAGCAGCTTTTGAAACGAATGTTGTTTCTGAAGTAACGGTTATAGGTAGCAGTTGTTTGGGACAATGTGGTAATGGACCGATGGTATTAATATTGCCAGAAATGGTTTGGTACAGTCACGTTAGTCCCCAAGAAGTACCTTTGGTCGTAGAACAGCATTTATCTGGTGGTCAAAAAGTCACAGGGATGCTTTACCATCGATTTCATTTTTAGGTTGATAGTTAATTATTGTCCGATAAAATTCCGTATTTAGAAATGAATATTAAGCAACTACGCGAATCTTTGAAAATCAAGTGGGTAAAGTACTACCATCAAAATCGTCCTTGGTTGGCAAAAATGCGAATTTGGGGAACTTACAATGGTTATCGTCGCCCTTCGAGCGGTTTTATTTTGGCAACTTTATCTGTTTTAGAACCTCAACTCGATGAAATTTTCCCTTTTATACTCGAATTAAATAATAATCCCGATCAAATTATTGCTGCATTAGGTCTTAATTTTAATCCCGATGAACAGCTACATTTAATTAAGAATATAGATAATCACCTAAATAATCATCAAAATCAAGAAGATGGAGAAATTTACGAATCTCCATCATCAACTTCAACAGCAATTACTAAAATACAAAATCTTCGTTTGCGGCAAAAAATAATTTCTACATCGGAATCAGTAGAAAGAGAATTCCAAATTTTTTCGGAATTAATGAGAGACAATCCTCATCAACCTGTTTTAGAAACAAGCATAATTGCTCAATTAGAAAGTGAAGAAGAAATTTTATCTTTACTACCGATGTCTGAGCAATCTGAAGCACAAGAACAAACCGAAGAGATTAAATCAACATCAAGAAAAAAACTTTCCCATCTTGCTTCTTGGATAGATGAATTTTGTCAAGGTACTGATTGGGATAGGGAAGAAGCCATTTTTATTCCATTCTAGTCAAAGGTTAAAGGTTAAAGGTTAAAGGTTAAAGGTTAAAGGTTAAAGGTTAATCATTCTTCACAACCAACAACTAGCAACTAACCACCAACAACTAACCACCAACAACTAACCACCAACAACTAACTACCAACAACTAACTACCAACAACTAGCAACTATCAACTATCAACTGATTTAACTTCCGGGTATTCGTGGGAAACAAATGGGATTGATACGACTTCCCCTTCAGAACTTCCTACTTTTACTTTTAAACCGACTCCACCGGCTTTAGTGCGAATGTAACCCAATCCGAAATAGCGATCGCCATTTGGAGTACAGCTAGTAATTTTACCTATTTTTTCATTTTCTGCTGTAATTATTGTTCCTGGTTCCGCAGCAGCATTTAAACTAATACCCCATAAATTTTGTTTTACACCTTTATAAGTATTTAATCTCGCAATGGTTTCTTGTCCGATATAACAGCCTTTATTGAAAGAAATTGTTTGCCATAAACCGACTTCTAAAGGATTATAATCATCAGTTAATTCCTTTTCTGCTTGCGGTCTTCCTTGTAAAATTCGTAACATTTCCCAATCGCGATCGCTAATTTCAACAGCACCAGCTGCGATGATTTTTTGCCAAATTATTTGTTGTTGATTGGCATTCAAAATAATGGTATATCCTGGGGAAGCTAAACCACTACCGACAGCAATAATATTTGGTGTATTATCTTGATTATTTACAAGGGGAATAGGAATATGAGTACCATAGGGTTTACCGATAATTTCTGAAGCGTGTAGTTTTTGGACAATAGCGTCGCTTTTTGGTCCGATAAGACTAAAAGTTACGGTTTGCTCAGTTAAATCGGTTAACTGTACCTTGTCAGCGAAGAAAATATATTTATCTAACCATTGCATCAAATATTCCCGTCGGTTAGGAGAAACCAACAATAAAACTGCATCTTCGGTAAGATAAGCAGTTGCTAAATCAATAGTACGAGCGGTAGAGGTGACAAAAACTGTATCACATCCTTGTCCCGGTTTAAGACTTTCAAAATCGTTTGTACTTTGATTGTGTAAAAAGCGCAAACAGTCGTTATCTGTAACTTTAATACGTCCCCAGTGGTTACGGTTGTAAACAGCAACTTGTGTTTCTACTGTTTGAATAGCTGATATAGACATAATGGTTTAGGTTTAAAAAATATAATGTATTTTGGATTTATTTTAGAATAATTAGGGCTTGCTGAAAAAGTAATGAAAAAGCTACCTGGAGTATTAGGTTGTTTTTTGATAGCTATTAGGAGCAGCGCGATTTTAGTGGTTGGTTTCACAAAATCGCGTTGTTGCCCTTAATCAACTACCGCAATTGCTTTTATTTCAACTAACAAATCTTGATCTGCTGCTATTAATGGTACATCAATAAGAGTAACCGCAGGAGAGCTACCTTGCAAAAAATTACCCACACTTTCGAGCAGAGTTTTTTGATATTGGGGTTTATAATCAACTACAAACATTTCCATTTCAACTATATCTTCTGGGGTTGCTTGAGCTTCATTTAATGTTAACTTTAAATTTTCAAGAGCTTTCTGTATCTGTAAGCCTAAATCCCCTTTTCCAACTACTTTTTGATTTTTATCCCAAGCCACTTGCCCGGAAAGATAAATTGTTTTACCTGTTTGAATCATAACTCCTTGAGAAAAATCATAATCTTTTATCGGGTAGACAGTAGATGGATTCAAATTGAATTTGGTATCTGAATTGTTTAAAGTTTTCGCAATACTTTCATTTCCAAATGATTGGATAAAAAATATAGCTAATAGTAAGCAAAAAATTGAATCAGTTTTTTCATGCAACCTCTTTTATTTCCTGTATGCTTTGCCTTCTTTCTAGGCAATTTATTGTCTTTCGCTATGGGAGAAGATTCGGGAATATAGGAATCAGTATCATACAGTTGACATATTGTAAAGAGCCAGAACATAGATCAAACCCCCCTTAAATCTTAAATAAGGAGGGTTCGTAACGGTATTTTTTTTCCTTGATGTTGCTCTGGTCGTACAATACTACTAGATATTGGTTCTTTTATCCTTAATTTCGACTCTTGCAACTTCGGAATCGTCTATTTCAGGAATATCAGTATCTGTTTTTAATGCAACATCCTCTTCTTTTACTGAGGGTGAGTTACTATTTTTGGATGCATTTTTAACAGACTTTGCTGCATCATTTACAGAATGTTGAACATCTTTACCTGCTTTCTTCGCAGAGTCTTGCATATTTTTTGCAGAAGACTTGACATTTTCACCAGCTTTTTTCGTCGATGACTTCACATCATCAACTGCACCCTTAACAGAGTTTGCAGCGTTTTTTACTGATGGTTTGACATCTTCTTTAACTTCATTTACCGCACCCTTAACAGAGTTTGCAGTATCTTTGATAGATGGTTTAACTTCCTCAACAGCTTCTTGAACCGATTGTGACACAGTTCTCATCGCAGGTTTTGCTTCTTCTGCTGCACCTTTCAAAGAATTTGCAGCACTCTTGATAGCAGGTTTAGTTTCATCAACCGTACTTTGTACTGAATTAGCAATATTTCTCACAGCAGGTTTAGCTTCTTCCGATACACCTTTAACTGCTTCAACTACAGAAGGCTTAGATTCTTGAACTGTATCTTTAACTGCTTCTGCGGTAGCGACTACAGAAGGTTTAGCTTGCTCAACTGTATCTTTGACTTCATCTACTACACCTTTGATAGAAGGTTTAATTTCCTCAGATGTATCCTCTACTACATGACCTACAGTATCGATCGCGCTATTTGCATGTTCAGCTACACTTTCAGCAGCATCAACAACACCTTCTACAGTCTTATCAACAGCTTCAGATGTACCCTTACCAACCATTGCACCAGCTGCTGCACCGGCTACTGCACCAAGAATTCCTTTTCTCGCACCGAGTAAACCACCGATTGCAGCTCCAGCAACCGCAGCACCAATACCGGAACCCCCAGAATTGGACTCCGAATCCTTTTGTTGTTGTTCTTGCTCTTGTTGCTCTAAGCTCTTATTTTCTGCTTGATTTTCCAAAGATTGGTTATTTTCATTCATAATAATTTCCTGGTTAATTAAAAAAAATTGCAGTTTGTTAAACAATATAAATTTAACAATTACAATTTTGGAATTACACCAACTTTAGGGAGACATTCCCAGATTCTGATTCTGTCGGAGGTTGGAGATTTAGAAGTTGTGAGATAAGAAGTCGGGTTTTTATGATTATTTTGTAGTGTTATCGATATTTCTTGTAAAAACCCGACTTCTAAATCAATTGTGGGGGTAATAAGTCGGGTTTTTATGATTGTTTTGTCGTGTTATCGATATTTCTTGTAAAAACCCGACTTCTAAATCAATTGTGGGGGTAATAAGTCGGGTTTTTTATGATTGTTTTGTCGTGTTATCGATATTTTTTGTAAAAATCCGACTTTTAAATCAATCAGACTTCTGTTACAAGAGGTTATAGAATTAACACTGACTCATATTTATAATTATATAATTACTGTAATTGCTAATAGTAATTAATAATAACTAATAGGAATTAAATAATAATAGAGTTAATTATGATAATTTTTTGGCGTACTGTAGCGATTGTCATAATTTTGATTTGTGCCAATTGCCTTGGTTCTACAAGGGTTAATGCAACAGCAATATCTGATTCTCAAGATATAGTATGGCGAACCGCTTATAATGCATCAATTGCGGGTGTATATAATCCTAGTACCGAGCAAATAGAATGGAAACAAGCTCGTCATGGGGGGATTGGGGGTGTATATAATCCTAATACTCAACAAGTTGAATGGAAACAGTTATTTCATGGGGGAGTTGCAGGTGTATATAATCCTAATACCCAACAAATCGAGTGGAGAGAAGTTGTAAAATCTGGTGTTGCAGGTGTATATAATCCGATGATACAGGAAATAGAGTGGAAAGAAGTTCCTTTTTCTGGAGTTGCGGGTATATATAATCCAACCAAGCAAAAGGTGGAATGGAAAGAAGCATTCAAATCAGGGGTTGGGGGTGTGTATAATCCGATTACAGAAAAAGCCGAGTGGAAACAAATGTTAAGTTCTGGAGTCGCAGCAGTTTGCACTATCGAAGGCTATTACACCTTAAATAGTTCTTCATTTTATGGAATCATGGCTGATTTGAATGAATCTTGAAGAGAATTCAGATGTAAAGGTGTTTCCGGTTATTTTGGTAAATTAGCAAACATTTGCTCAACAACTTGCTTTGCTTTAATATCTAATAAATTCCATTCCACATCCCCAGATTCATCTAGTAAACTAGTATCAATATCAACTTTGTCATTAGTAAGGGTGTATTCGACAAAGCAAACCTGGTAGCATAATTCCCATAAATCCACATTTACTTGCTGTTCTTGACGCTGCAAGCACAAATGATATCCTGGATGGGGCGTTGGTAATAATCGTAATCTTTCTTTGATTTGTTCTGCTTGTTCGGGTGTTGCAATTTCAAGTTCTTGGATCAATTGAGTAACTATTGCTTTAGTTTGGTCATTTATGTCAGCAGCCCAAACGAGTACATCATGATAAGTTCCTTTCCAGGAAGAATTATCAAGTAACTTGCGAACGTTATCAACAACGCGAATAAATGTTGGTTGCATGAGTAGTTCAGCCTGTTGCCATGCTACTGAGTTTGTGATTTTAGGTGGCATTGTTAGTAAACAGAAATGTTGAAATCAATATTCACAATGTGTATTTATAGAATACTGTGCTGGGAGCGAAAATCTTCTTGGTGACAAAGCGGATATCATCGCAGTACAGATGGAGATATTTAGTACGTCCCACATTAGTTGGGTGTTAAAACTGGGTAGTGAAATATGATAGGCAAGCTACTAGACTCTCGTTACCAAATTATAAAAGTTCTCGCAACGGGTGGGTTTGGAGAAAATTATATTGCAAAGGATACCAAAAGACCGGGTAATCCGATCTGTGTTGTCAAGCATCTCAAACCTAGCACCACCGATAAAAAAATGTTTGACACTGCGAAACGTTTGTTTCAAAGTGAAGCCGAAACCTTAGAAAAACTAGGTAATCATGACCAAATACCCAGATTACTAGCTTATTTTGACGATAATCATGAATTTTTTTTAGTACAAGAATTTATCGAAGGACATCCTCTGACTGATGAATTAGTTCATGGGGAACGTTGGAATGAAAATCAAGTTATTCAAATGTTGTTGTCCGTTCTTTCGGTTTTAGAATTTGTTCACAGCCAAGGTGTAATTCACCGGGATATTAAACCCGATAATATTATCCGTCGTTACAGTGATGGGAATCTAGTTTTAGTTGATTTTGGTGCAGTTAAGAAGTTAAGAGCTTCTTACGGTTTGGGTTGCTTTGAGGCTATGGAACATCCTTCTGCTACAGTGGCAATTGGTACTCCTGGTTATATGCCGACAGAACAAGGACAAGGTAGACCAAGGCACAATAGCGATATTTATTCCTTGGGGATTATTGCAATTCAAGCACTGACGGGGGTTGCACCAATGGATTTACAAGAAGACCCGCAAACGGGAGAATTAATCTGGGAGCATTTAGTACCGATCAGCCCCGAATTAGAATCGGTATTAAGTAAAATGGTGCGCTATCACTTTAAAGAGCGCTATCAAAGTGCTACTGAAGCCCTGCAAGCCATAAATTCATTTGCTCCAGATTTACTAGTACCCCAACAATATCCCCAACTGCGGACTCAATCTTTTCCCTCCCAACATTCTCGGATAGCCACGATTGCTGTTGCACCCAGTAATCCCCATCAACCAGTCAGAGCAGTTCCCCAACAGGTTCCTCGTGGTTCTAAAGGTCCCGATTTTTTACAAATACTTATTTTATTCTGTTTAGCTGGCGGCGCTGCTGTTGCAACTCCCGTTATAGTAAATAATGTAAACAACTTTGCAAATAATTTTACTGGTACGACAGCATCTGCAAACTGTTCGGTAGTAGTTGCGGCGAATTCTAATATTCGTTCTGAACCTAGTACTTATACTAATAATAATATTTTAAAAAAAGTATCGAAGGACACTCCTTTTGAAGTTACTGGTAAACGGACAAAAAAAGGTTGGGTAGAGCTAAAAACTAATATCGACGATTCTGCTTGGGCTCACTCCGATGTGATTAAAAATCCAGAAGCATGGATTACTTGTCTACGAGATAAAAGTATTGCTGTTAAAACCGTTGATGACAGCGGATTGATTGCAGCTCCACCCCAGCCCAATCCGGTAATTGAATACGAAAACGTCAAGCCAGTCGAAAATAGCCAACAAGACGATAAAGTTGTAGAACAAGCCAGAGAAAAATATGAATCTGGAGATTTAAAAGGCGCGATCGCAATTTTAGAATCTCTTGCTCCCAATGACAAAAATGTCAAAGAAGCAACTGAAATGATTAATCAATGGCAAAAAGATTGGGGTAAAGCGGAAGATTTCTTCAACGATGTAAATACAGCGATTTCGGAAAGAAAATGGGATAAAGTCCAGGATTATCAAAAAAATCCGCAAAAATTGCCGAATATTGATTATTGGCGCCAAAAAGTTGATCCTTTACTTCAAGAAGCTGCTGAAAATACCAAAAAAAGTTTTTCTCGATTAAAAGTAGAGGAAACAGAAAAAACCGAACAAGGAGAAAAAACTCAGGAATAAAAACTCGTGCCTTTATTTAAAATAGAATGGGTAATTGGTAATTGGTAATGGGTAATGGGTAATTATCGAAGAAGGGGACTTTTAACAGGGAATGAATGGGTAGCATTTTCTTTTAAGAGTAAGAGTCCCCAATCGGGTTATAAAAACCCATCCCAAACCAGTCTATTCCCTATTCCCTATTCCCTATTACCTTTTAATTAATTATTCCTAGGTGCTTCTAGGATTTGTTCTTGTACAGGATTTGTATTTACAACGGGAGTTTTCCGTTGTAAGTCAGCGTCGTAAAAATAAACGCGGCTACAATATTGAGTAGAACTAGAACAAGTGGCTTCAATGGCAACATTATCCACATTAGTGACATTAAGGGATAAATTGGCTGCTTGTGTAGGTCTAACGGTAACGGTTTGAGTTGGTTGTCCATCCAAGTAAAATCGAAGCTGAACGCTAGGACTATTTACATTATTGTCGGGCATCCCAAAACCCAAATTTAAAGCTTGAAATACATTTTGAGGGCGATTATCCGGTTTAATTTTACAAGTTAAAGCAGCCGAACGATAGCCGGGACTCAAAGAAAATTTACTGTTGTAAACTGCTTTACCGATAGAAATATTGAGTTTTTCCATACGGACACTACCGATTCCACTTTTAACACAATTAGCTCTCAACAAAGAAATCGGACGCATTTGTTTTTGTTGTTGAGCAGTTGCTTCTCTCAAAGTAAAGACAGCGGGTAATATGAGCGCAATTGGTAGAATAACTGAACTGATTAATTTATTTTTTTGCATTGACATTCAAAATTAATTTCAATCAAACGAAGTAAAAGTCTAACGATTTTGGATTTTAGATTTTGGATTGACCCTACGGATAAATCCGGTTTGTACCATCAAGGAGTAGTTAGTCAAAATCATAATACCTAATCCTTCGGACTTTTTTTTGTATCAAGGAATGGAATTCGGAATGGGTAATTGGGAATGGGTAATTGTGAATGGGTAATTGGTAATGGGTAATTGTTCTGTGTTCCCTACTGCCTATTCCCCCCAACCCTACTCCCTACTCCGTAAAATTGAAATTAATTAACTCTCACACGGAAGCGAACAAATCCAAATTGTCCACCAGCGGGTAAAGTACCTAGATTTGTAAGTACAGCACCATTTGTAGGAGTACCATTACGGCAAATATTTTGGAAATCTGCGGGTACGGGAGCTAAAGGTGATAGGAATGTACCGTTATCCGCACCGTCACCACCTCCATTGACAACAATACTACCGTCTACAAAAGTTGTATTGTTAGGAATTAAGTCGCAGAACTTGACATTTTGCAAGCTTTCTGCACCTTCGCTTAAGAAGTAAATAGTATATTCTACAATGTCACCGCTTTGTACAGGTGTTTCTAAGCGAGTAATACCTACAGGTGTAGATTGTGGAGAGGAATTGAGTACATTATCATCATTATCGTTAGGGTCATCTTCAAATTGGTTAAAAGCAACTCCACTAATCGGTTGATTACCTCTTAATACATTGGTAATCCGCTTGACTAAACGTAAATTGATTGGACCAGATGCTCCCAAACGACCGGGACGGAAACCAAAATCAATATCCTCTCGGTCGGGATTTGCTTGGGTTAATTCAGCTGGTAAGGTGGTTGGAGTCGTAGGACTAAAGTCAGTAGGTCTTGCGGATTCTACAGTGTATGTACCAAGAGGTAAACCTGTGAAAGTGTAGTTTCCGTTGTCGTTGGTAGTTGTGCTGGAAAATATATTACCTTGGGAATCTCTCAAGGTTAATTGAACATTGGGAATTCCGGGTTCTCCTTCATCCTGTACTCCATCACCATCTGTATCATTGAAAACAGTATCGCCTATAGAACCACCTTCAGGACGACGCAAACCAAAGTCAACGTTAGTTAATGATTGTCCCGGTTGTAGAGTGGTTTGTATTTGGGAACCACCGCGAGTAGTTACTTGTGGGAATTGTAAAGGAGGAGTAACTGTAACTCTGTAAGGTCCGGGTGGTAAATTATCAAAGGTATAAATACCTTGGTCGTTGGTAGTAGTTGTCCGGGTAGTGTCGTCAGGAGTATCTAATTGACCGTCAGGTCCGGGAAGAGTTAAAGTCAAAGGAACGTTAGGAATTCCGGGTTCTTCTGGGTCTCTGACACCGTTACCGTTTCTATCGTTGAAGACTTCATCACCGATGGAACCGGGAGAATCACCGTCAAATCCGGTCATTCTAATACCAAAATCAGCACTATCTAAGTTTTGATTGGGACGTAAATTTACTGAAATTGGATTAGCCCCTGTGGTTAGAATACTACCGTCTGGCAGGGCTATTTCTACTTGGTATCGTCCTGGTGGCAAATTGTCAAAAGTATATCTACCAGGGGTATTTTCGTTAAAAGCAAGAGTAGTCGTGTTGTCAGTATTCTGTTGAGTTATTTGGTCATCAGGGGTACCGAAAACACCATCTTGTCCGGGACTAATTAATCGCACTACAACACCGCTAACTCCAGGTTCTCCTGGGTCTTGAGTACCGTTACCGTTGACATCAGCAAAAACGGTATCACCAATAGAACCCTGAAGCGGTGGTTGAAAACCAAAATCAACTGTATCGATATTTTGACCAGCTTGCAAGTTGATTGGGTTGGGTTGGGTTAAAGTCGGAGTTAAACCTTGAGGAGGATTAGCTACTGAAACGGTATAAGTACTGGGAGCTACGACAAAGCTGTAGGAACCATCTTCTCTAGTATTGGTGGTGGCAACTACATTATTATTACCATCTCGCAATACCAATGTTATTCCAGGAATTCCGATTTCGTCACCGTCGGGAATGCTGTTTCCATTATTATCATAGAAAACAAAGTCTCCAATTGTCCCAACTTGTTGCGGTGAGAACCCAAAGTCAGCATCATTGAAGGTTTGACCAGGCTGTAAAGAAATCGGATTTTGTGGTCTTTGAGTCGGACTTAAACCGTCGGGAGGATTATTTACTGTAACTGTGTAACTTCCAGTAGGTATATTGGGAAAACTATATCTACCGTTACCATCTGTGGTAGTAGTAAGATTCTCAGCACCCGGACGAGTTAAGGTAACTACAACATTGGGAATTCCCGGTTCATCTGGATTTTGAGTTCCATCACTGTTATTATCCCGATAAACAGTATCGCCAATTGTCCCCGTGGGTTGCGTGAAGCCAAAATCAGCGGTGTCTATATTATCACCAGCATTTAAAGTAATTAGATTATTAGGAGTTTGAGTTTGGCTCAATCCGCGAATTGGTTCCTGAGATTGGTCGTTAATCGTAACTCTGTAAGTTCCCGCAGGTAAATCAGGAAAACTATAACGACCATTGGCATCTGTTCTAGTTCTACCACTGGTATCATCATCATCAAGACTATTGCCAAATACACCATCAGGTCCGGTACCGGCATAGTTGACAATTACACCCCCGATTCCCGGTTCATCTGGGTCTTGTTGACCATTACCGTTAATATCTCTGTAAACCGTATCACCGATTGTACCCGTACCTTGTGGTGTTGGTGCTAAACCAAAGTCAATGGTATCTAAATTTTGATTGGCTGGTAAATTAATTGTACCTGGTGGGGTTTGAGTCGGAGTTAGACCTTGGGGATTGGTAATAGTAACTCTGTAATTACCCGCTGCTAAATTGGGAAAACTGTAATTACCGTTTTCGTTGGTAGTTGTAGTTTGCGTCGTATCGTCAGGTGTACCAAATTCACCATCGGGACCGGGAAGGGTTAAAGTAACCGTTACTCCTGGAATACCAGTTTCACCTGCATCTTGTGTATTATTACGGTTAGTATCTGTGTAAACCGTATCCCCGATACTACTTTGTCCCTGACCTAATTGTCCTGGTACAAAACCGAAGTCAACTGTATCGATATTTTGACCTGGTTGTAGTTCAATTGTATCCGGTTGGGTTTGAGTGGGGCTGAAATCTACAGGTGTTGCTGCCGTAACTCGGTAATTCCCCGCAGGTAAATTAGCAAAAGTATAATTACCGTTTTGGTTAGTAGTAGTAGTTTGAATAGTATCGTCAGGAGTACCAAATTCACCATCGGGACCGGGATTAATTAAAGTAACTGTGACCGCTTCAAGACCAAGTTCACCTTCATCTTGGACATTATTCCGATTTGCGTCTGTATAAACAGTATCCCCAATACTACCTACCGAAGATGGCGCATAACCAAAGTCCGCAGTATCAAAATTCTGACCTGCTTCGACAACAATAGTTTGTGGTGGTGTTTGAGTCGGAGTCAAACCATCGGGAGGGTTATTGACAATAACTCGGTAATTACCCGCAGGTAAATTAGGAAAACTGTATCTACCGTTATCATCGGTTGTGGTAGTTTGGGTAGTGTCATCAGGAGTGCCAAACTGACCATCTGCACCCGGACTGATCAAAGTCAAGTTTATTCCAGCAATTCCGGGTTCATCTGGATTTTGAGTACTGTCACCGTTGGTATCACGATAAACTGTATCACCGATTGTAGCGGCATTAGGAACGGGCGCACAAATCGTAAATGGTGCTAAACCGATAGTTTGGTCTTGTCCTGGTTGACCGAACTCCCTTCCCACTTGATATTGAATACGGATTTGATCTACAGTACCTCCTGGTGTGATCGAAACATTACCTTCACTTTGACCGGGGCGTGAATTTCCACCAATACCCAAAGCAGAATTCCCGGAAATTCTCGTAAAGTTACCCAAGGATTGTAAATTAACGGGGACGGTGGAAGTTTCACTGGATGCAGTAACCGTAACTACATCTTGGAAAATTCGACCGCTATCTAGTGGACCATCGCGGTCAACATCTAATAAAGTTAAAGGTGATGCTAAGGAAACTGGTTGAGCAAAAGTAATTGTCACAGTGGCGCTACCCGGAGAAAGATTACCAGTTTCCGGAGGTTTACCAGGTCCAATATTTAAACGTAAACTCGGTCCGGGAATACCACCGTAGATATCAGTACCAATTCTTGATTCAGTTCTGTCAATAACTTGACCGGGAATTTCTTCGGTAATCGTGAAGATGGTACGGATACCGCCAATATCATATTCTTGTGTTAAATCTGATAGATTATCGCTAGGACGCAACTGTATTGTTTCTGGTGCGGTACCCGCAGGACAACTGCCTGTGGTTTGTGCAAAAGCTTTACCAGAACCAAATATGGGTACTTGAGGCACACCCAATAATACTGCTAATAAAGTTGTGGAGAGAAAGGGTACAGAGATATTGTGAACAGGAGGTGAAGTATGATATTTCCTCCGCAGACGCTCTGTGAACACCACCGTACCGGGTTCTTCTTGAGTAATTGCCGATAAATGCTTAAATAAAGCTTTCATTTTTTGCTTCCTAAACAACGAAAATTATGTAGTTAGTTGTCAGTGGTTAGTGGTTAGTAGCAAGTGATAAGCGTTTTTTATAAACAACTATCAAATATCAACTAACAACTAACAACTAACCTTTATCTTCTTTTTTCAATTTGCAAATCTTGCTCTTGATCTTCAATAATCAGGTCTATACCCCTGACATCTTTAAAGATGATTTCAGTACGTCGATCTCTGGCGTAATCGACAATATCTGTACCACCAGGAACCTTACGTTGAGATTCACCAAAGGAACGGATGGTCATTCTTTCGGGTGCAATTCCTTGACGTAATAAGTAATTCCTTGCAGATAATGCTCGTCGTCTACCTAATGCTTGGTTATAAGCATCACTAGCGCGGGGGTCGGTATGACCTTGCAGTTCGATGACAATGAATGGATATTGTTTGAGAACTTCTGCTACTTGGTCTAATACTTTTGCACTTTGGTCGCTAATGAAAGATTTATCTAAGGCAAAGTGAATGTTGCGTGGTACTCGAATGCGGATGGGTTCCGGTGGTGCTTCTGGTGGTTCTGGTGGTTCCACTGGGGGTTCCACTGGAGGTGGTGGTGCTGGTCTGGAAACGCACTCTGGCGGATTTATCGGGTCTACTCGCGGTGTGGGATTGACGTTGGGTGGGGTATCAATTGTACCAATCATCGTTGCTACCGCAGGTTCCGATGTACCATACTGTGGGTCAGTGGCGATCGCGCTAATTACATCCCCGGTTTGGACGTTTTCTAGTTGAGCAGTAAATCTACCGTCTTCTCCCGCAGCAACTATAGTTAAGGGTTCCGTTAAGGCACCATATCCCGGTTGATAAATCGCATTTTCTCCCCGTTGATAATCAGAAAGCCGATAAATGGTAATTTCACTACCTTGATCTGCTTTACCTGTGACGGTGGCAGTTGTACCTTGATTTGCAAAGGCTTTTTCGGTAAACTCAGGAGCGTTAATTGCCCCATTCCCAGTTTCTTTACGACGATTTGCCGAGTTACGTTTGGGGTTGGGACCATCTCCCCGCTGAAAGTCAATTACTCCCAGGTTTCGCTGACTGTTGAGGTCAATACTCAATCCTTCTAAAGCCGCGAATTTATTGTTACGGATGATATTACGTACCGCAGTTTCTCTTCTACCAATATCGTTTCTGGGAAATGCGGTAACTACTACTCCTGGTCCGGTTTGATGGTCAATTTCGTTACCAATTACTTGATGGTCGCTGCCCATGACGAAAACTGCTGCTCGTCTGAGTCTTCTGCCGTTATAAGTAATTTTATTATTTTGTACGAGTATCTTACCTTGGGGTTTGAATAAATAAACACCAGCCCCATCATTAGCACAAATTAAGTTACCCAAAATTTGCGAATTGTCCACAACTCCTTCAAATCGCAAAGCATCAGGCATTCCATCGATACCGTTACCAATAATGATATTTTGTTCTACCTGAGTATTGGACGCTCTAACTGAAGTAACAATTGCACTACCGGCATGGTAAGAAATTCGGTTTCTGCGAATTGTCGCACCTTGACTATTAAATACATAAACCCCAAAAGCGGAAATTTGATCGGGCATTCTTTCATCTTGGGTGATGCCCAACCAGTTATTTTCAATGACCACGTTTTTCGGGGGTACATCTCGTTCCCGAAACGGAAAGTTGCTCGCAGGAGGTTTCTGTTGACTGATATCGGGAGGAGGTAAGCGGTGAGCAATGACAATATTCCCCGGTGGAGTTGTCAAAGTTGTCGGTTTAGGTTGACCGTCGTAAATTAATGCATTTCCCAATTGTTGCTTGATTGGTTCGGCATTAAAACCGTACATATTCAAACCGCGAATGGTAATATTATCCGCGACCACCGTTAAACCGCGAAATACTTCTTGTCCCGTTGCTGGTTTAATTGTCACCAAGGGAATCGGAATCTCAATTTCCGCAGTTGCGGAACTATTGGGATCGTATCCCGGTTGGGTACTTCCATCAATTGTTAATCCTGGTGCAGCTAAATCGGGTAAAACCGTTTGCAACTCTATAGTTGTGGCAGCTTGGGGTAAATTAAATTCAATGGTACTGTTACCAGTTGCGGGGGTAATTTGAGCTTGTTCAGCGCTGCTGAGTTGCTGAGGGGTCAAAGTTCCATTGACAACTTCAATGGCTTCGCGCAAAGTTAATTGAGCATCCGCAGTTACCGCACCATCTACATTACTATTTACTATCACCCTTACAGGAGTGGGAGTAGAGGAGATAGGAGGAGTCGGAGTTTGTGCAAATACTCTATTCGCTAAGATTCCATTGAAGCAAGTAGCTAACCCCAAAGGCAGAACGTAAAATATTTTGTTGTTAGGTAAAAGCGAACAACTCACCTTTAACCTTTGACCTATAACCTTTGACCTTTTAGACCTTTTTTTCGACATTGCTCACATCCTGTGACACCACATTTAAGTAATTCGTAATTCGTAATTCGTAATTCGTAATTACTTTTTCAGATTGTTTATCAGCTTGACTTGAGAAGATTTGATATTGGGGATTTGGGATTGAGTATTACTTGTGGGAAATTCCTCTGTTCCCTGTTCCCTTCTCAACCGATTAACCAGTTGACTAGATTGATTTTTCTTCAAACGTTCAGTTAACTTTGTCTTGGGTTTCTCCGATTGGGAACCGTTTCTTACCAAAGGTGAAATTTCTGATTCTTGTTCTTGTTTTGGTACGGGTTTTTGTAATCCAAATCCACCAAATAATTCATTAAGCTTCAAGCTGACGTTGAGATACAATCCACCTTCGGAGCGATATCCGGTAAAATCGCGATCGTCTACACTACCAAAGGCATAACCTACTCCCAAACGCAAATCTGGAGTTAAATAATATCCCCCTTCTACAGCAATTCCGAATTCATCGAAGTCAGGATTATTATTGGAATTTTGACCAATCCACCGTCCTTCTACTGCTAAATCGGTACGATAACCCAATCTATAGGTAGCTCGCGCTTGGGCTAAATTGACAGTTCCGTCATAGCGTTCTCTGTCAAAATAAGTTACACCGTTACGTAAAGCATATTTACCGAAAAATTCCCATCTCCAAGAAGGAGCATAAATTCCTTCTGCTGAAAACACGTGTCCGGTGGCTGTAGAACTTCCTGTAAACTGATTTTCAGGTATGGAATCAAAATTTTGTCGCCATTCGTACTTGAGCAAGCCGTTAAATTTGTCGTTGGTTGGATCGCGATAAGCTAAACCAATTTTTAAATTCGCGGTGTCTCCCAATTCTTCAAATCTGACTCCTTCGGTTCCACCTAAATTACTGACGTTAGAAGGTAAAAACACATTAGCTTCACCCGCTTGCTGATAACGTACTAATGCAGTTAATGCAGGGGAAATTTTCCCTGCTACACCCGCAGAAATAAAGGTGCTGTTACCTTCGGCACCATCGCGTAATTCAAATCTACCGCTGGCTTTAAAGTCTGGGTTGTCGGTATATTCCAAGCCGACGCTGTACACGGAACCGGAAAACAATCCCAAGGAAGATGCCGTTTGTCCGACTGCGTAATATTGCGGAAATTTATCTCCCGCAGCAGTTGCATTAAAGATATTTCTAAATACGTATTGATAACCCAAACTCAACCGCAATCCCGGTGCGATCGGCATTCCGTGGTTAACTCCTAACGCACCTTGCCCCTGCAAGCCGTTAAAGCCAGAGAGTACCGAATACCGTCCGTTAAAGGTAGTATCTTTAGCTAAATTGTAATCAAGTAAAGTATCTAAGGTAGTTAAGGAATTACCTTCTAACAAGCTGGTATCATCGAACCATTGATGTGCCAATCTAAAGGTAACTCCATCAAAGGCTCGCCAATCTAACCCTAATGTGGTTCTGTTGGGATAAAGTGGGTCGGAACCGCTGATATTTGCCTCATTCAGAGCTTGGAAAGTCAAAGATTGAGTCAAAGGCACTTTTAATCGGGAAACAATTTGCTCAGCATCACCGCTCAAATCATTATTGACTCTATCTTCTCGCGAACGGTTGACGTATTCGACGCTGGCATCTGCAAAACCAAATTTTTGTAAAATACCGGCTCGGAAAGTTTTTAATTCATTATCTAAAGCTTGTCCCGGACGTGCTTGGGGTTGGGGATCGAATAAATCAAAGAAGTTGACTAAACCCGTAGCTGCTCGACCAAAGTTTTCTTCCACATCGTAGGATACACCGAGGGTTGTGGTATCGGTTAATTTACCCAGCAACCCCGCACCGTAACGAGTTTGTCCCGGTGAAAAGCTGAAAGTAGTGTTGTTGTTAAAATTTTCCTCCACCGAACGGTAATAAGCATTTAAGTTCACGCGGTCGCCTAAATTACCAATCCCTTCTATCCGGTAAGCATTCCCGGTTGTTGCGTCTCCACCACCGATATTGCTTTCCGAACGAGCGTATTCACCGAGAATCTTACCCCAGCGACCGAAGGAAAACTGAAAATCTGCTCCGTACAATTCAAAATCGCGATCGCCTTGGTCTTCTCTCAAATAAGAACCAGCAATAAATGATTTATGATCAAAGTCTTGGGAAATATTAAATTGCGCTCTTGCACCGTAAATATCGCCATCTTCACCAAATTCCGGCTGGTAGGTGACAACTATTTGTCTTTGCAGAGTTGCCCCAAAAGGATTAAGTTCTGTTGCCAAAATTGGACTAAAGAGCCTAATTGTGCCTCGGTCGTAATCTATTTCGTAATCTCGACCGCGATATAATTGCTGTCTTCTAACAACGGTACCCGGACGATTAATTTCTTCAGCTTCTAAATAAACATTCTCACTTCCAGGTACCAACAACCGTTTTGATAGAAAATAATTACCGCTGATTCCTTGGGGTACAAAAGTATCTCGCTGGAAACCTTGGACGTTATTGGCATACAAACCAGTTATCTGCAACGGACCAAAACTATAATTACCTTTGAAACCATGCAATTGCCGAGCAGTTGCACCGTAAAGCTGGGAAGGTCGAGAAAATTCCTCGGTACTGTAATCTCCCCACATGGCATAATCGGGGTCTGCTCCAGGTACTTTAGAACTGCGCTCAAACCGAGCATAAAAGCTGTCTATGGAAGGTGTCGTAGGTGTGACCGTAGAACTATCACCATAGACGGGATATTGCTGTTCGCAAAATTGAATCCCCCCAAATAAACTGTTTCTACCTTCGCAGTCCTGGTTAATTGGTCGCTCGCTATTAAATGCACCAGTAAACAACCATTCCCCAACTTTACCTGTAGCAAACACTTGAGAACTCAAATCTACTTCTGTTCCACTGCTCGCTTCTGGGTTGAGGAATTCCCTACGACTACCCCAAAAATTAGTTCCCCTCGCACCTATGCGCAGGTTGACGATACCTGTGACTAAGGAAGGTCGTAAATAGGTGGTGAATTCAACTTGGGTGTAAGCTTCTATGGGCTGGTCAATCAGTTCGTTGTTAAATAGAGTCGTATCTCTACCGCTTTCTAACAGAATTTCTCCATCAATTGCTCGCTCTCTCTGTCTGAGGGTAGATGTGGTTTTTTTGATTTTATGAACAGCCCCTCGAATCCGCACAGATTGAGGTTTCAATCCTGATTGCAAAGTAGCGATAAACTCACCATTGATCGCACGGGCTTGAAATCCCGGTGCATCTTTGTCCTGGTCAGAACCAATAAATTTACCAGCACTGCTAGTCAGAGTTACCAAGACATCCCTCTTGATAACCTCCCCTTCTTTATTAACAATCTGTCCTCGGATTTGAATTGTCGAACGTCCATCAGCTTGTACTACTGGGTCTCCCACAGGTGAAATATCCAGTTGCACCTCACTACGACTTCTTTCTCTCCTTGGAGGTGTGGAATTTTCTGGGAGAGGATTTAGGGGTTCTGCTTGGGTTTTCTGGTCCTTTGAAGCAGGAGGAACCGACTGCTGTCGGTCAAATAATGACTCTCCTTGTTGTCCAAACAAAGAGTCTGACTGCGAAGTTCCCCCAGAGCTAGGAGATACTAAACTGTCTCCGATTTCTGCAAGCTGGACTGATTGCTGTGGAGGTGAAGAAATTTCTTGACTTTTATCCTCTTTTGATGTTTTGGCAGACAGTGAAATTTCAGATATGGAAATATTTTCCTGGTCTTGACTTTTTACCTCTTTTACTGTATCCAGAGCCTCTCTTAATCTAAGTCCGATGTCTAATTGAGTCTTTTCATCTGATTGTGCAGCGACAGCAGTATGAGTAGAAATCGCCCAAAATCCGACAATTACCATCACTATCGGTAAAATACCCGCATTACCTAGCTTGAATAAGACAGATAACATAGTATGGAAAAATTGTTTTTGGTGACGATAGTTGTGATCATTGCTCAATCGCATCTGAGATTTAGATAATTTCTTAATCATTGCTTACCCTCCGAAAATGCAGGCGTAACGGCAAAATTCACCCGCACCATACTTCCAGGTGATAATTTCACCAAGCGTGACGGGCTATTTGTCTCAATAAAGTATTTATTCGGAGCCAGAGAGTAGCCTGGTAAACTAGTCAAATCCAGCGCCGCTGAACGATGCCCGGAAATAACGTTTGCTAAAGAATACAAGCCGTTGGCATCGGTAACAATACGATTGCCATCATCCATGTAAATTACTGCATTCGGTACCCCTGGTTCGTTTGGCTGTTGTTCTCCGTCAAAGTTTTTATCAATAAACACTCTCCCAATCAAGGTACCGCAGTCGGATAAAATCCCCGATCTAATCCGCAATCTGTGGCTTGATTGGTTGCTCTGCAAACCTCCAGCTTGGGCTTGTGCTAAGTTGGTTCCGTTTCCACGTACAGCATCTGGAGTTACCTCAGCAGCGTAATTAACTATTAAGCTTTCTCCTGGTTGCAAAGTAGCCGTCGAGTTGATTGTCACATTTGTGCCTCGACTCGAAGCGTTAATACTTGGTTCGCTAAACTCCACTGCTCGCTCACCAACAGAACCCCGCAGTGACTGAGAAACAAATCGCAATCCTAACGGTAATCTATCAGTAACGCTGACATTTGTCGCTGGTGATTGACCGACGTTTTCAATCAACAATCGATAAATTACCGTATCTCCAGGTTCGGCAGCCGCGCGATCGCCAGTTTTAATTAATCGTAAATCTGCCGGAGAAGCACTAAGAGTTACTTGATTAGAATCAACTCTTTGATCGGGTAAGTTATCTGCTCCACCGCTGGCGGTATTCTCTATTACTGTTTGACCAACAGTCGGGATAATTCCGTAAGTAATAAAACTCAAGGAACCGATGGTTAAAAAGAGGCTTTTACGCCTTAGCCATGAGATTAAAGATATCATTGGAAGGCATCAATGCAATAAATAGCTAGGTTTTCTCAGGTATCGGCTTTAACTAGAAAGCCGTTTTTTCTCACTTGCAAATTCTTAACTAGTAGCAAAGAATTGTATCGCTAAAATTCCATCAGTTATACGTAATATCAAAGAAAATTTTATTTTTGATTTCTCCTTGTGTGCAAAATGTATATTTTTTTGCAATCAGAGCATATTATTAACTACTTGTCAAGATTAAAACCAGGTGGAGATAGTTTTAAATTTCCAGATTTTAATGTCCTCAAATCAAACAAGCTCAACGAATAAACAAACCAATTAGGGCTTTTGCTCTCAAATTAATTAACCCCTATCCCCAGATTCAACTAAAAATAGTAGGAAAAATGTTTCTATGCAATCCGTAGATAAAAAAACATTTTTTACTGAGTTTAGGTTGCTTTATTTCCGTAATTATACGTTTTGATACGAGAAAAAATCTGGATTATACAGAGACGGAAAATCACCTATTGGAGTGTATTCTCGTCGATAGGGAACTATCCTGACTCCTGGTTTAAATTGCAAATCGTTGTTGTTTATTACTCGTAGATAAAACGTGTAACTTTTTTGTTCAAGGTATTATGTTTAAATTTTTATTGATTGAAATGAGAAAAATCTTGTATCAACACGGCAATAACTGTGTTTGTCTGAGTAATTTGATATCCGCCGTTTAGTTTTGGGTATTAAATAAGAAATATTCATCTTTGCCTCCATTACCTTCACACCACTGTCATAAAATTGCTTAAGGTAGAGTATCCCACGTATGGGTTCTTTTTGAGTCACTAATTACATACACAAAATAATTAAAAGTTTTCACCTTGATTATTCTGGGCACTTCCTCAGAATTTTACACACCTATCGAAGTATATACTTAGAGAACTGAACCTAGCATTTAGTTGTGCTTTACAGAATCTTTACTTAATTTTCAACTATATTTTAGATTCTTAGAAATTAGCATTTTAGAAATGTTCCTTAGACTGTATGTTTCCAATTTACAATTTCGGGACTACTCAATAGCTTACTTTGCTGAATCTTTAATTTTTAGGTCACACTTAAGTAATATTACTCAGGAATTACTTTTAAGTAATCAGGGATGCTGTTTTTAATAATGTATTTTTTAAATTATATTTTGTGTACGTAATTAACCTAGTAGTAATAATACTTGTATTTTTATTTATCCGTCAATAAAACAACATGGTTTATGATATTTGATTTAAACTTCGGCTTTTCTAAGTCTTTTATGAATCCTTGAAAAACTTAGTTGATGTTTTACTTACACTTATATTGATCAAAAATACTCTTGAAATGATATGTAATCTATTTGACAATACAGCTTAATTTTTGAATGTTGTTTTTCATGGGTTAATCACAGAACAAAAGTATTTTAAACTACTTGTTGTCAGCGCTAATACTGGTGCTATAGTGTTATAAATTGATATAGACACTTTATAAAGTGTCTACTATATGTGAATACTATTATGTATTTTTTACTTCTTGTTCTCTATTTTCACTGAAGACGATATGAATTTAACGAGGTTAGGACTTACGCAAGTGGCATATTTCGCTTGTAGGGTGCTTGTACACTGCAGCAATTCTTGATGCAATCAGATGAAAGTGAGAGTACGGCACCAAGCAGCCTATTGTGACAATTGCGGCTATTCCTAAAGTAGTCAAAAAATAAGGGAAGATAAGCAATTGACGCATCTTCCCCCCGTTCATAGTACGGCGATCATAATTATTTTTAATTTTCGGAGCAAAAAATAACGAAACTTAACACTAATAATCAGTTGGATTGCGATCAAACAAATAAAGCGCGATCGCAATTGATTTTAGTAAGTATCGTCGTATTCAGGGGTTTCGATGCGTCTTTCCGAGCGAGGAGGTAAAAACTCAGCACGACGTACCGGAGGAGATATGGTGTGACCAGCAGAACCATTGTAAGGGTGAATTACCTGTACTGTTCTTGTAGGACGATGTTTTGGAGAGAATAAAGCAGAAACTCCAGCAACGACAATACCACCACCAACAGTCAGTGCCATACCTCCAACAGCCCAAAGTATATTAGAAGACCACCAAGCTTCTTGGGGCTGTAGGGCAGCTTGTTGCGCGGAATTTTGGTTTTGTTGAGCGTTTAATTGTGATTGGTAGTAAGTTTGTATTTGAGACTGAAACTGTTGGGTTTGATTCTTCAACTGGTCGTTTTCTCGTTGAAGCATATCAAGTTGGTTTTTTTGACGTTCTAACTGGCTGCGTAACTCCAGCGTATCCGAACCAGGAGGAATTTGGTTTGGATAAACTGGTAAGCCAGGATAAGTACCTGGTTGAGCCATATAGGGTGGTGCAACTATGGGTGCTTGGACTTGGGGCGTACTGTTAAAATTCGGCACGGAATTACCAGATCCTTTCAGAAGCAAAAGAGCTGCTAGCCCAGCGACTGCGACTCCGCCAATAAATGCCATACTTTCACTCATAGCGTTTGCCCCCATAACGCGACAAAATTAAAATCATTGATAATTTATACTCTCTCACACTCATCATTTATACCTTATTCAATTCCATATAATAACCAAAACATAAAATTTAGTACCAAGTACTTTTTTTACTGCTGACAATAGCTTTATATATTCAAGATCATATCTGTAAAATTGTCTACTACAGATAGCTGGATCGAACATTGTTGTGATCATTTTTTTATATAAGTTTTTCTTGTGATCAATAAATATTAGTAATCGAGTATCTTGAGGCGAAATTATCGACTCGAATCATTTTCCTTGGTTGTTTGAGGGATAAAATTACCTGATTCTCGACACTGATTTCTAAGTCGGGCAGCTTTGCTGTCGGCAGTCGGCAGTAGAAAGAAATATTAAGACTTAGACAATTGGTGGTGCAAATTGTTTTTCATGAGGACTGACTTCTAAGAAATATGGCTAACTTAACACAAAAATACTTGTCTTACGAGGATTAGGGTGAATCCCAAGTAAAAATACTTAGTAAAATATCAATTATGTCAAAAAAATCAGGCTATATCGTGATTTCATGCATTTATTTGATTCTAGGATTTACGCAAAACCCAATAAAAGTAGTGGTAATTCATGAATTACCACTACCCAAGAATAACTTTTTCAGCCACATATTGCGTAAGTCCTAAATTCTTTACTGGCAAAAAAACCGAAATTTTATCGTCTTAATATACAAAGGGGATTTTATATCACAGTAGATATTTTGAATGAAACATTTATCCTAATTTTGAATTCAAATTTTCGGTTGGGGTAAAATCTCCGTTACCTTTAGCGAATTGGATTGAACAAAGTGAACAGGGTAATTAGAAATACTTTCAACCTTCGCTATCTTCCTGATGTTCCACCTCAGCTAAAAGTTGATCTCTTTGTTCGGGAGAAAGTTGGTCTAGCTGATGTTGCAAAAAGGCTTTTTCGTATTCTTCTCGTTGTTGATGGTAGGTCATTTTATTTCCCACCGCACGAAAAACATAGCTGAGCAGCCAGCCAATTAATCCTCCAACCAATACAAATTGGCTCCAAATACCAGCGCTGAAGCTATTAAAACCTACAAGCTTAAAAGCTACATAAGCTAAACCACCTAAACCAAAAACGCCAAATACGATTCCAATAGCGTCAATGCGTCGCATTTTTAAATATGACCTACCAATACATGATTAAACTTCAATTTGTCGCCGCCGTGGTCGAAAATTAATAAACGGTGAGAGGAGCAATAAACCAGGAAAGAACAAGAATACTAGAAAATACATGAAGCCACGCTCAAAGGAGCTAACTGAGTACCAGCGAAATTTCATGTAGGTGAGAACCATGACTGGAATTACCAACAGGTAGGAACCTGCCAAAATTAGGTACATCAGAGGTACCATGATGGTTTCGGTGTTCAAATAAGTGAGTAGATTTGATTGCATATATTTTCCATTATTAACTGATTGAATTATATTTTCTATCATAAACTTAAGCTAGGACTCAAGGAAGTATAGCTGGTCGCAATATTGCCTGTCATCTGAAAGTAGGGTATTAGAGCAGATTGTATGCTCCTAGAGTATCACAATCACCGTTTGACAGGAATTTTAAGCGTTCGCCATTTCCATGACGGCTCCAATCCCAAAAACCGTCCAAAAAAAATTTTGAAAAAATGTTGGACAAAATACGTAATTAATGCTCAAATAGATGAGGAGATATTTCTGGCTTAGCCGATATCGACGATTCCCCAAAAAACATGGGGGTGTGGCGGAATGGTAGACGCTACGGACTTAAAAAGTTGAGCCTTGTTGAAGAAATTCTACAAGTGGATGCTCTCAAATTCAGGGAAACCTAAATTTTACGTTTAAATATTACGTAAAATATGGCAATCCTGAGCCAAGCCGAATTAAGTTTGATTTTTAGTTAAACAGTTCGGAAGGTGCAGAGACTCGACGGGAGCGACCCTAACGTAATTGCAAGTAATTGTTTAATTATTTGTAAAGTCGAGGGTAAAGGGAGAGTCCAATTCTTAAAACCTGATGTTTGAAAAAACAATCAAGGTAGTAGCGAAAGCCACGAAAGAATGAAAATCCGTTGACTGTAAAATGTCGTGAGGGTTCAAGTCCCTCCACCCCCATTAATGTTATTTATGGTTTTGTTGTTGTCCCGGATGTAATTGCATTTGGGACAAAATTTTTATATTTGTATTTATACTAAAAACGGCTGAAAGTTATACTTTCTGAGTATTTAAAATTTGCATAAGAAAGCCTCTCTCCGCGTCGGGGAGAGGTTTGGAGAAGGGCTCTATATTTAAACCATTCGCAGTATATATTTGTATTTTGTGATGCTGAGTGTAACAAGCCATATCGAAAATTATTTTCCTGATTTAAATAAATAAGCAAGAATTAACTAATTAAGGATACGGTCGAATCCCAGTATAATTTTAAATTTTCAATAACGGTAATTACACAAGTGGTTGCAATATTTTTACCTTGAAATCATAAGTTTATCAAATTTATGTAAAAAATACATAAGTTTAAAATAATCAGATTGAAGCTCCTGTTTGTGAAGGATAAGCTAGTAACAATATAAGCAGGAGACTTTTGGGTCTATATAACCATAATATGATTGTTGATGGCTTAAAGATTATACAGGGTAAAAAGCATCTTCTTGATTTGAATCATAGAGGATTAGATGTGCAAGCTGCACAAGAAAAAGTTTATAGCTTTTTTATAGAAATGGTTCAAAACCAAGAACCAGAGAATGTTTTACAAGAATTCAAGAATTTATTTGTAGATTGTTTAGATTCAGCTAGCTCAGATTACGAGTTAGGAATATACGATATTTTTGTCGGTAGTAACGAACCGGAGTTTCGGAATACTCTTAAACGGACTTGTTATATACTGATCAATAATTGGGAAAATCGTCGTCAATATAAATATATTCAACAGTTAATTGATTTATTTGCCAACTATACACCGAAAACAAGTTTAACTGATTCTCGGCGATCGCCGAGAATCGGCGGAGTAACGGCGACTAATTCGAGAAAAATTAAGATTTTTAGAGCTTGGTTAACAAACTTTATTAATAGTAAGGATTATCAAGAACTAAGGTTATTTGCGATTAAACACGAAGATCAAAGTAAACTGCATTGGACAAATCGCTACAGTTCTTATTTATTAATAGCTCAGTCAACGGATAAAAATAATCCCAAAGAACAACAACAAGCAGCAAAGCGTCTTTCTAAACAATTAAAAGACAAATTTAAATTTGAATTAGCAATGTATATTGCTCGTTCTCAATCTGCGGCTTCTAATGTTAATCGTTACCAAAATCCAAGTATTTTGGGAGATGAAGTTTTACGTTTGATTAAAGTACTTGTTGTGAGAAAGGGTGCATTTAGTTATGAAAATATTGCGAATATTTTTATCAAACAAACCCGGGATCAAAATTTAAAAGATTTTAAAGAAAGCTTGCTTAAATATTTGCTATATTCCCTCAGCCAACAAGATTTTATTGAAACTTTGCAACAACAGCTATCGGAAAAATTGTTATGGTGGAAAAAAGAATATAATAAAGAAACTATTAATGAGAATTTATTGCTGAGAATTTGTAATAAAATCATTGATTATTTAACTTCAGAAAACGGGAAAGAACCCTCCCAGTTATTTACTTTACTACTTTCTCAAGGAAACCCACTCAACTTAGTAATAGTCCTACTAAAAATAGTTTTAATTAGCAAACATTCCCGTCGTCATTTAGAAATGCGGATTGCAAATTTGATTTATTATTATGATATTTATCCTGAAGAAGAATGTAAGTGGGTAATTAATTTCATCGAAATATTTACGATAACTTTTGCAATTTATGCAGATAATGTGGAATATAATTTAATTAAAATGGAAGAAGATTCTGCTAGTGATGAATTGCAAATAAATTTAGATACTTATCGAATATTTTCCCAATTAAAGTTACTTAGAAAAGCAAATTATTAAAATTCTTAAATAAGACGTTCATCTAAGGAAGCAAGACCAGCAGCAATAGTTTCAGCGAAAATGCTAATTAAACGATACAAGCCACTAGCAGCAATTATGAGAGCAGTGGGGAAAAAGTGCTGTAGAAGTGCTATTGCAGTTGTTTCAAATACTCCTAAACCACCTGGAGCTCCGGGAACGACTAATCCTAATAACCAAGCAAAACTGAATGCTCCTATTATTAAAGGAATTTGACTTAAACTAATTGGTGCTATAGCATATAAAGTAAACATAAAACCCATACTACGTAGTAATAGAAATCCCAATTCTCCTAGTAAAGGAAGTAGTGGATAACGATTTAGACTTAAAGAAACACCATTTAATTTATCGGTACTAGATTTGTTTTTTTGACGGTGTGCAAAACGAATTAATGGATTAAGAAATAAAGGGTGAAGTATAGATAGTACGACAATTAAAGCTAATATTTGCCCGATTAATAAAATAATAGAACTATCCGTCAAGGTAAATTTACTGGATAAAATTACAACTATTAAAGCTGCTGCTAACATTAATAAGGGTTCGAGCAGTACGCTGATTGTAGCAGCACTAGTACTAACCCGGAGATTTTTTGCAGCCATAATTCTTCCGATATAATGTCCTACATTTCCCGGTAAATATTTAGCAATATTTGTTTTGAGGTAAGCTTGAATAAGTTGTATTGAACTTATTGATTGATTCAACTCTTGAAGAATCCAAGTCCATACCCACCCAGCCCAAGCGTGTGCTAATAAAGTTATTCCAGTAGCAATTGCTAAAATTGAGCATCCAACTCCATCAATACGAATAGCTGCGATTTCTTGCCAATTATTTTTTAAAGCGCTTACTAAAAAAAATAACGTTCCACCTAAAAGTATCCAGCGTAAAACTTGCTTAATCATTTCTCTAATTTCGCTGCTCAATGTTTTCGATAGACTAACATAAAGAATAATATGTTAAATTCACCAAAATCCCAAGTGTATCTGCCAAAATTAGTCAATATTTCAAATATTTAGAATATTTAGAATATTTAGGTTTTTTAGAATGAAAATAAATTATTGTTTTTTTTGTTTTGTTGATGATAAATAGTGATTTATATTACTTTATTTATTTATATTTATCCATAAGTTATATCAAGTAAGTCAATAGATAAATGGTTGAAATTGATGTTTTAATTAATGTTTTATACTGCGAACGGATCAAATATAGAACCTCTCTCCAAAGCTCTCCCCGACGCGGAGAGAGGCTTTCTTATGCAGATTTTAAATACTCAGAAAGTATAACTTTCAGCCGTTTTTACTATAAGTAAGACTTTATTAAATCACTTTTTATCTGTATCAAGTCATCACTAAATTATTATATAACTTTATACTGATTAAATATTAAATTGGCATAATTCCGTAAAAATTTGATTATTTAGACTTATATCCCTCCAAAGTCAGAGAAAGGTACTGTAAAACTAGTCAAAATAATAAGACTTTCGCTAGAGGAAACATCTGCTTTTTTTCATGTAATGTTGACAATTGTGAATCAAATTAAGCATGAATGTAAATCGAATGGGAGGAGAACTTAGGTGAACCGTTTAACCGGATTTTTAAAAAAACTACAACTACGTCAGATATTGACGATATTTTTAGTTGGCATATTCTTGTGTACAACTAGCATAGTTTTTAGTAATGGTCAATATGCTTTAGAAGTAAATTCAAGTAACGCTGGATTACAAACAGATAAATTAGCTCAATTAGATATTGAGCTGGGAACGCCCATCGCCGCAGGCGGCGACTCGCAATTATTGATTGCTGCAAATAAATCTGATGGATTGCTCTATCCTGGTGCTGAGACTCCTCAAGGTAGAATAGCAAAAGAGAAAGAATTGCCAATTAAAAACTTAGAAAATATTAATGATCCTCAACCCGGTGGATTAATTCAGCGTAGTTCAGACTTTGGGAATCGTGTTGAAGGACGACTTGATGCTGTGAAAGAAACTTTTGAAGAAGCTTCGGATTTTCTCAACAGTAAAGCTCAAGAAGCAAAAGCTAGACCAGAAATACAGAAAAATCCGGTTTTAGGCAAATAAAATTAACTTTTTAATAATTAAAAAATCAATCAGAGTTTACCAGTTGGTTTTTTGTTATTTTATAAAAGTAATTAATCGCTCAAACATAAAAGTAAAAAAAAGGAGTCAACAATGAAACTAGTATTTACTGCAATCAGAAAAATTCAAATCAAGCAGATTTTAACTGCTTTTGTATTAGGAATGTTATTGTTTGTTACCCAAGCTTGTAGTTCTGTGAATGCGAAATCTCCTGATTCTACCTATCGAGGAGGAATGAATCAGTATAGCGATGTAGACCCAAGAAGTAAAGATGTGGAAGCTGCTGCAAAATTGAAAGCTAAGGGTTTAAGAGATAATGCAGAAGTTAACGTTATCGACCAAACAGGTAGCGTATCAGGTAATACTAGTCGCATTTTGGATAAAAAAGGAGAAAACGTCGAAGATTTCGGTAAAAATGTTAAAGAAAGTACTGGATATGCAGTAGATAAAGCGCAAGATAGTGCCGAAGATTTTGCTGAAGGAACTAAGCGAGGAATTGAAAACATTAAAGAAAACACTTCTGATGCTTTTGGTAAACTTACTAACAATGCAGAACAAGCAGCTAAAGATGCAAAATTCAGTACTCAAAGTGCTGCTGAAGATGCAAAAATAAATGCTCAACGGGCTGCTACAGATGCGAAACTAAGTACTCAACGTGCTGTTGAAGATACTGGGAATGCAGTACAAAGAACCGTCAGAGATGCAATTAATTAATATTAGTCTTTAATTAACTAACTGTTGGTTGGGTAGGATATTGCAAACCTACCCGTTTTTTTTATCTAATATCAAACATTAGAAATCGGGTTTTTGGGATAATTATCTTTAATAAACGTACAATTCTGAAAGAACCCAATTTCTATATTTACTTCTATTGATTTTTTGCATACCAAGATTGTAATGCTAACCTGTGAATTTCTTGCCAGGAAACACCGAATTTTTGTGCTAATTCCGCGCAGTCTGTATATTCAGGGTGTACATTCGTAATAATTTTATCTTTTATCGTTCCTCTCCAAGCTACTTTAACTTTAACTGTGCCATATTCTGTTTCTAATTGTTGAATTTCTCTTTCTAATATTGCACGTTGTTGAGTCAAGCGACGGATTCCTAATGTGGTAGTTTCACGAAATAAAACTGTTTCACATTCAACTAAATTTTCTGGCTGACAAATAACCGTTAATAAAATTCCCGGACGAGATTTTTTCATTCCTACAGCTTGGGTAAAAACATCCAGCGCACCAACTGCAAATAACGCTTCAAATATATAACCAATTGCTTGAGGACTAATATCGTCTATTTGCGTTTCTAGAACTGAAATATTTTCTAAATAAGGACTCGGATTATTTTGAGAATTATGTTTAATATGATTTTCAAATTGATGATTTACATCATCGCGTTCAGCTATGCTACTTCTATGGAAATTAACTGGTTTTTGTATAGTTTCAGCCAACCAAACACGTAAAATATTGGGTATTGGTAAATCTAAATTACCTGCACCCAAACCAACTTTTTCCAAATTCATATCTGGTGGTGAACCGAATTCTACCGCTAAAGTTGTGACAATTGCTGCACCTGTTGGTGTGACTAATTCCCGTTCAATACCGTTGCTATAAACCGGACACCTTCGCATTTCCCATAATTTCAATACCGCAGGTACTGGTACAGCCATCATTCCATGTGCAGCGTGTACAGTTCCTCCCCCAGTCGGTAGCTTAGAGCAGTATAGTAAAGGTAATCCTTGGTCATTGCTGTCAATATCCAACCAATCTAAACCCAAGCAAGTACCAACAATGTCCACAATCGCATCCACAGCACCTACTTCATGGAAATGCACTTTTTCTGGGGCAACACCATGTACCGCTGCTTCTGCTACTGCTAGCTGTCGGAATATTGCCAAACTCCAAACTTCAGCTTTTTGGGGTAAACCAGCCGATTCGATCATTTGCTCAATTTCTGGTAAATGTCGTCCGTGGTGATGGTGGTGATTGTCAAGCAAATCGACATGAACTTTAGTTGCTTGTTGCAAATTGCGATTAACAAGTTCACTCCATAATTTATATTCTTGTCCAATTCCTAACTTGTTAAGGTTTTCACTTAAATATTCAATACTGACTCCCAGACTGATTAAAGCTCCCAAACACATATCACCAGAAATTCCAGTTGGACATTGAAAATAAACAATTTTACTCATGATTACAGTGAACAGTGAACAGTGAACAGTTAACAGTTATCAAATTAAAATTAGAAGTTGATTTTGCTTTTAATTTTTGAATTATTTGAATTAATTTATTACATAATCAAATTTTTAGTTCATGGCAAAAATTTTTACTCTTCATCCTGATAATCCGCAAATTCGTAGAATAGAAGATATTATTGCAGCGCTACACAGTGGTGCAGTTATGCTTTACCCTACCGATACAGTTTACGCCATCGGTTGCGATTTAAATGCTAAATCGGCGGTGCAGCGGGTACGACAAATAAAACAGCTAGCCAATGATAAACCCCTGACATTTTTATGTCCTTCTCTTTCTAATGTGGCGACTTATGCTTTTGTCAGTAATACAGCTTATCGGATTATGAAACACTTGATACCAGGTACTTACACGTTTTTACTACCCGCGACGAAATTGGTACCGAAGTTAGTACAAAACCCCAAACGCAAAACAACTGGAATTCGAGTACCTAATAATACGGTTTGTTTGACATTATTGGAGGCTTTAGGAAACCCAATTATTTCTACTTCCGCCCATATTCCAGCTTCAGACAGTGACTCGGAGGACACATGGATCGAACAAGAATCCTTATCGCGGGTAGAGTTATTTGACCGGATGGAAGGTTTAGTAGATGTAATTATAGATACAGGCGAAGAACCTGGTTATCAAGTCTCTACGATTGTGGATATGACTGAAGAACAGCCAGTAATTATACGTCAAGGATTGGGTTGGGAGCAAGCCGCAACATGGATAGAAGGAAGTTAGAATCACGAGTGCTGTAAAAACCGGGTTTATTGCTACGTATGTAGAGAAATCATGAATAAACAAGCAATGCTCAATAGTGGAAAACGGGGTTTATTTGCTGACAAAAATCAAAAAACCTTGTTACTTCACCTTGTCTTTTTAATTAGTTTAAATACTCCAATTTCTAAATTGTCACATTCATCAAGGTAAAATGAGTACAGGTACAGCGCGGTTTAAAACCTTACACAACATAGCTTATAAGCTATTTCAAGTATTTATACTTAGGAGTGTGACAGTAGCGTTTTCAAGAAACCCCAAGAAAGCGACACACCGGGATATCCGGAACTTACGGATATTTCTTACATTCATAAGTGTGAGCAGCGAGCAAGGTTGAATCTTGATAGATAAAAATTTCTAACAAGCTTTTCCCTAGGCTGCGAGCTATGTAGTTACGGTGCAGTACCAAAAATAAAAAAAATGATGAAAACAAACTTTGCTAATCTACCGGAATCTACATCTGCTGTTGAAAAGGAAGCTGCAAATTTACAGCCCCAGGGAAATAACCAGGATACTAATAATGTGTTAATTCAGCAGATATGTCAAGAGTTGGAATCTCAAGTTAAAGCTACTCCTGAAACTATTCAATTAATCGCTACACGCATAGCCAAAGAAGTAGAACGCATTTGCGAGAAAAGCTACCGCATTCAAACATCCGGACAAGTTAAATCTTGGTTATTTAGTTTAGCGCGGCATCGCTTGCAAAAATGCTTGCATTATTATCAATTAGGTTCCAGGCGCGGTAGAGTAGAATTACATAGTACTCTGGGTTCTATGATTTACCGCCACATCAGTCTTCCCGGTTGTCAATTGGGTTTTGATGCACGTTACAACTTGATTGAAGATTTCCTCCAAGCATTTTATATTGAAGCGATTAAAGCCTTCCGTCGGGAAAACGAATTACCTCAAGACTACACTCCTCGCACTCGGCTGCAATTAGGAGAGTACATGGCATTTACCGAACAATATGCTAAACGTCGGATTACCTTACCAGGGAATGCTAACCAACAGTTAATCATCCTCCGCGCTCAAGGCTTTAGCCGTCGTTTACCTCAAGAAACAACCGTTGACATGGAAATGGCTTTAGAATCTGCCAAATCCGAAGATGCAGAAGCATACCAACGCAACTCCGCAGTCCAACAAGTGCGATCGCAAATGGTTGCACAATCGAATTTTGACCCAGCGGAAGAAGCAGAGCGCGATCGCGTGATTGCGGAATTGGTGAATTACTTACAACTCCAAGGTCAAAGTGACTGTGTAGATTACTTATCGTTGAAACTCCAAGATTTGAGCGCTCCAGAAATCGATCGAATTCTCGGTTTAACCAGTCGTCAGCGGGATTATCTACAACAGCGTTTTAAGTACCATGTAGAAAAGTTCGCACGCACCCATAATTGGCAATTAGTACATCAGTGGTTGGGTGCTAGTTTGGAACAAAAATTAGGAATGTCTTCTGCTCAGTGGGACGCTTTTGTCAATCAACTTTCCGAACAACAACGTCAAATGTTGGAGTTGAAAAGCCATAAACAAAACGACCAAATAATTGCAAAAGCACTTAAATGTACTCCGAAACAACTACAAAAGCGCTGGACTAAGTTGCTAGAATTAGCATGGTCTATCCGTAACAGCAATAGTGAAATTCAAGCAGGTTAAATAAGTCGATTAATCAGATTTAACCTACCACCGCTTTATTTTACTTTTGCAGAATTTATAATGATTATAGATGATGGACATCAGCGTTTAAACAGTGAAAAAACTCCAAATATCCCCTAAAAGTAGCATAATTTGGCTGCATTACGTTAGTTTGTTAGGGGATAAATCAGGAGGCTCTACTAAGCTTAAAAGTGAATTATAAACATCATCAGCCGAAAAAGTAATGCTATTTATAATTTAAAGCAATAATTCCCTAAAATAAAATGTAGTTAATGGCTCGCAGAGTTTTAAACGGAAATATTTTTAATTTGATTTCCAGATAAGTAATTACATATCATAATTTTTAACGTCAGTTCGATAAAAGGAAACCAAGGATTAAGAAGTCGGATTTTTGCCGAAAATATCTGTAACACAACACAACTGTTAGAAAAATTCGACTTCTCACCACAATGAAACCAAGGATTAACAAGTCGGGTTTTTGCCGAAAATATCTGTAACACAACACAACTGTGATAAAAACCCGACTTCTCATCAAAGTGAAACCAAGGATTAACAAGTCGGGTTTTTACCTAAAATATCTGTAACACAACACAACTGTTATAAAACCCGACTTCAGAGGAAACACAAACCAGATAAATTAAAATTAAGTGAGAGATGTACCAATTATTAGATTACAATTTACTCAGTAAGCACATTAGAAAAACTTACAGTTAATAACAAGATACTCTAAAAAAATGTTTGATGGTTTTTGGGATAACGTCTTTCGCTACCCCCGCTACTTCGTAACTACTTTGTTAGGTGTATTTTTGAATGCGTTTGGCTGGTTAGAACCAATATTCAAGCGTCCTATCACCTCGATAGCTTTTATCGGAATTTTAGTGGGCATTCTGGTGTTTATTTCTTTTACCCTGCGTGCAATGCTTGGTTTAAGTACAATTTAATTTAGTAGGCTTAAGGTGGAGGGTGTTTAACCCCGCATCAATGCCAAGTTTTTTGTAGTAAAACCTCTGTATAGGAGGCTTATTTTTATGGCTACTAATCGCCGCGTTTCCCGCGTTGCTGAATTAATTAAACGGGAAGTTAGCCTAATGTTGCTCAACGGGATTAAAGATGACCGAGTGGGTACAGGAATGGTCAGCGTTACTGATGTAGATGTTTCGGGTGATTTACAACACGCTAAAATCTACGTTTCTATTTATGGAACTGACGAAGCTAAACAAGAAACAATGGCTGGTTTAAAATCAGCTACTGGTTACGTTCGTAGCGAACTTGGTTCAAGAATCCGTTTACGTCGTACCCCCGAAGTAATTTTCGTAGAAGACCGTTCAATTGAAAGAGGTAACAGGGTATTATCGCTTTTAGACAAAATTAAGAATGAGCAAAAGCCGGAATTACAAGAAACGCAAGGAGAGACAGACCAGTAGGGAATAGGGAATAGCGGAATTCCCGTTCCCAACCTTTCACCATTTAACCGACATCATCATGAGCGTAACGGTTAAAGAGGAAATCTAGAGCATAGTTACGTAGATTATAGTATTCAGGGTCTTCCATAATTCTGGTGCGATCGCGAGGACGAGGAAAAGCAATTTCCATGACTTCCCCAATTTTCGCATGAGGACCGTTGGTCATCATGACTAATTTATCCGCGAGGAACAATGCTTCATCAATATCATGGGTAATCATCAACACTGTACAGCGGTTTTCGTTCCAAATTTTCAGCAGTTCTTCTTGTAACTCTTCCTTGGTAATGGCATCTAGCGCTCCAAAGGGTTCATCCAAAATCAATACTTTGGGACGAATTGCTAAAGCACGAGCGATGGAAACTCTCTGTCTCATACCTCCAGACATTTGAGGGGGTTTTTTGTCCATCGCATCTCCCAATCCCACCATCGCTAAATGGTCGCGGACGATCGCCCTTTTTTCTGGTGTTGATTTGTTAGGATACACAGCGTCTACAGCCATATAAATATTTTCAAACGCCGTTCGCCAAGGTAGTAAGGCATAATTTTGGAATACCACCATTCTATCGGGTCCTGGTTTGGTAATTATTTTGCCTTCCAAGGTGACTTGTCCGGAAGTGGGTGTATTAAAGCCAGAAACCATATTCAAAAGAGTTGATTTACCGCAACCAGAGTGACCGATAACGCAGATAAACTCACCTTGACAAACATCGAGGTTAACACCATCGAGAACGGTAAAAGGACCATTTTTAGTTGGGTAAATTTTGCTAACGTCTTTGATTTGTAAATAAGGCTGACGAGATTTAACGCTGGTGGTACCTAGAGGCATTCCTAATGTGCTTCTAGCAGTTCTGGGGTTATTCATGATAAGAAAAGGTAATGGGTAATAGGGAATAGGGAATCTTTTTTAAGCTGCAATCCGCTGACGATCGAGAATAACATCTGCAATTGCAAAATCATGTTTAATTTGCAAGCTGTTGAGGTAAGAAATCGGGTCTTCAGCATTGAATGGGGTGCCATCGAAAAACTGGATCGGTTGACGAACGTAGCTAATATCCATACCTAATTCCCTAGCTGCGGTACTAAAGGTACCCACACGACAAACTCGCTCCACAATTTCTACCCAATTTCGAGGGAAAGGAGTATCACCCCAACGTGCTAATTGAGTTACAATCCAAATCTGTTCGGTGCGACTGGGGCGATTAATCGCTGAATCGGCATAAAATTGATGATGAGCGTAATCTCCTACCGGATGCTCTAAATCGCAGGTAGTATGGTTTGGTTCAATTTGAATGTATTCCATGGGAACGCTAACGTAATCTTTGCGTGCCAAAATCTGGCGAATTTCTTCTGTATTTTCCGGCAACGAGCAATAATAGCAAGCTTCTAATAAAGCCTTAGTCAAAGCAATAAAAGTGTTGGGGTAAGCTACAGCCCAATCTTCCCGGACTCCCAAAACTTTACCTGGATGTCCCAACCATACATCTAAATCAGTGGCAGCGGTAAATCCTATGCCTTCATAAGCAGCGCGAATATTCCAAGGTTCGCCTACACAGTAACCGTCTATACTGCCATTTTGTAAATCTGCTACCATCTGCGCCGGGGGTATAGTTTGGATATGTACGTCTAGGTCAGGATTAATACCACCAGCAGCTAACCAATAACGTAATAGCAGATTGTGCATTGACGAGGGATGTACTACCCCCATGATGTGTTGGCGATCGCGAGTACGTAGTAAATAATTTTTGAAGTCGTATAAGTCTCCGATTCCTTGCTCGTAGAAATTCCGAGATAAGGTAATGGCGTTACCGTTACGAGTCATTGTAAGGGAAGTAACTACAGGTATAGATTTATTCTCGTGTCCTCCCAAAGTCAACCACATGGGCATCCCCGAAGGCATTTGAGCTGCATCTAGATACCCCCCATCAATACCATCAACAATACCCCGCCAGCTGGTTTCTCGAACCAAATTAACTTCATCTAAACCATGTTTGGCAAAAAAACCTTTTTCTTTGGCTACTGCAACAGGAGCGCAAGCTGTCAAAGGAACAAAACCAATTTCTAAGTTAACTTTTTCTAAGCCATGATTGGAAACAACGGTATTTTTGCGAGCGCGAATTTTTTTGATGCGTTTTTGCTGGTTGAGGAAATAAATCATCTCGCTACGCAAACTGTAGTAACTCGGATGCTCTACTACTTCCATCCGCTTGCGGGGTCTGGGAATATCTACTTCTAAAATATTGCCAATTTTGGATGCAGGACCGTTGGTGAGCATGACAATTCTGTCGGAGAGCAACACCGCTTCATCTACATCGTGAGTTACCATCACGGCAGTAACTTGATTCTCTTCACAGATTTTCATCAACTGTTCTTGTAGATTACCCCGTGTCAATGCATCTAAAGCACCAAATGGCTCATCTAACAACAACAACTTGGGACGAATCGCTAAAGCACGGGCGATCGCCACTCTTTGTTTTTGCCCCCCGGATAACATTCCAGGTTGTTTGTCAGCATGGGGACGCAGCCCCACCATATCTATATGTCTATCAACAATTTTGCGTCGTTCGGGTTCTGATAAATCTCCCATCACGGAGTTTACTGCCAAGGCAATATTTTCTCGCACCGTTCGCCAAGGCAACAAGGAATAATTCTGGAAGACTACCATTCGATCGGGTCCGGGCTGAGCGATTCTTTGACCTTCTAAAGTCACAACACCTTCACTAGGCAAATCTAAACCGGCAATCATATTTAATAAAGTTGATTTACCGCATCCAGAGTGACCAATTAGCGAGACAAATTCACCTTTTTTGATTTCTAAATCGATATTTTTCAGAGCAACATATTGACCGCCATTTGTTAAGTTAAAAACTTTATCAATTTGGTCTACCGCAACAAATACACTCATGTTTTTATTTCCTATGAAACTTAAAGGTCAAAGGTTAGAGGTTAGAGGTTAGAGGTTAGAGGTTAGAGGTCAAAGGTTAAAGGTTAAAGGTTGGTAATAAACAGCTGTCAACTAACTCCTCACTCCTCACTCCTAACTATTTCTGGTCTGCTGGGGGCAAAATTCGGTTTTGAATCCAAACCATAAGTTTATCGAGCAACAGACCTACAGCACCGATATAAACTAAAGCCAAAATGATTTCACTCACGTAATTATTTTGATAAGCATCCCAGATGAAAAAGCCAATTCCGACAATCCCGGACATGACGATTTCGGCAGCAATAATTGCTAACCAAGCTAAACCGATGGCAATTCTTAATCCTGTAAAGATGTAGGGTAAAGCTGCGGGAATTAAGATATTTAAAAAGTACTCTTTTTTAGAAAGTTGCAGCACTTTAGCAACGTTATTGTAATCTTGAGGAATTTCTTTTACTCCGACCGCTGTGTTGATTAATATTGGCCAAATTGCGGTGATGAAAATTACGAATAATGCTGCGGGTTCGTTTTGTCGCAATGCAGCCAAAGAAATAGGTACCCAAGCTAAAGGGGGGATAGTTCGCAATAATTGAAACAGTGGATCTAAAGCTTTGGATATCGTTTGATTAACACCAATCAAAATACCCAAACCAATACCTATTACTGCTGCTAAACCATAACCAATCATTACCCTTTGTAAGCTAGCTAAAATTTGCCAAAATAAACCTTTGTCAATACCTCCTTTGTCATAAAAAGGATATAAAATCAATATCCATGTGTCTTGAACTACTTTTATTGGTCCTGGTAAAGTTGCTCCTGGCAACCAAGAAAATATCTGCCAAATAATTAAAAAAATGATTATTGCTAATAAGGGAGGAACAATATCAGGTAATTGCTTTTGAAAACGGGCAATTATACTGCGGTCAAAACTAGGATTTACTGGTCTTTTAGTAGTAGCTGTCACTTAATATTCTCCTTGATTTGATAATTTGTACTTATTTAGGTTTCTAATTTGAAAACAGGAAAGATTTTACTTGGATACCTTGTAATAAAAATTTTTCAAGTGTTGTACAGACGTAGCAACGATGTGTTTGGGACAATTAACTCCTAACTCCTAACTAAACACTGACTTTCTTAATTTTGAGACTGCGTAAATATTCTTCGGGATTTTCGGGGTCAAATTTGACTCCATCAAAAAATTCTTCTACACCACGAGATGTATTTGTCGGAATATCCGCAGCTGGAATTCCGGCTTCTGTCGCTGCTTCTTTCCAAATATCTTCGCGGTTGACTTTATCAATTAATGCTTTTGCTTTGGTTGCATTATTCGCAATATAATCTGGAGGCAAAAATCCCCAGCGAACGCTTTCTGTGATAAACCATAAATCGTGGCTTTTATAAGGATAAGAAACGCTGCCTTTTTCGTCTTTCCAGTACAGCGGAGCCATCGATTTATCATCAACTATGCGACCATTGCCCATGTCGTATTTACCCATAAATGGGTCTATTAAAACTTCTACTGGGACATTGAAATACTGTCGCTGTGCCAAGATGTTCGCCATTTCTTGACGATTATCGAAGTTATCGCACCATTGCTGAGCCTCCATTATCCCTTTTAAAAGTGCTTTCGTTGCTTTGGGATTCTTGTCCACCCAGTCGGCTCTGATAGCTAAATATTCTTCAGGGTGATTCTTCCAGATGTCTGCGGTTAATGCTGCCATATAACCAATTTTGTCTTTGACAATCCGATAAGGCCAAGGGTCTCCCGTACTAAAAGCATCCATAGTCCCAGTTTTCATATTGGCAACGGTTTGAGCCGCCGGTACTGGTAGCAAATCTATATCGTTATCAGGGTCAACACCACCAGCAGCGAGCCAGTAGCGAATCCAAAAATCCTGATTGACATTAGGGAAAGTATGAGCGGCTTTGAAGCGATTACCTGCTTTGGCTTTAACCTGGCTAACCAGTCCTTGGGATAGTTTTAAATCTAAACCTTGTCCTTGCCATTTAGCTGCGATCGCAATACCGTTCCCGTGGGTAATCAACTGACACAGTAGGTACATGGGAATCGGTTTATTACCTTTGGTTATGACTCCTTCGGTAATCAAATGAGCCATCGGCATTTGCCATTGTCCACCATCAATACCACCACCAGCCGCACCGATTTCCACGTTATCTCTTGCCGAACCCCAAGAAGCTTGTTTGGCAAGTTCTACATTTGTCATACCGTATTTAGCAAAGAAACCTTTTTCTTTGGCAATAATTAACGGAGCAGCTTCAACAATCGGGACGTATCCTAACTTAACAGCGTTGGTTTCTGGTGTTTGTTCTGGACTAAGATTGGCAACTGGTTGGGCTGTTGGAGCTTGAGCGCTCACCCCTCCTTCTTCCGGTGGATTTCCCAAACAACCTGCGAGTAAAACAGTACCTGCTGATGCCCCTGCCGTTAATATGAATTTACGTCTAGATATGGGATTAAAAAACTCCGTCATAACCTCTCCTTTTAGTATTTTGATGTTTTTAAGTATTACAAAGTTGAGCCAAAATTATTGCTAGGAATAGCAGACTGGGTGAAGAAATCAGAACTTGTGCGCGTGCAGTACCTCCATCACATCACAGAGATAGGCGATGCCCGAATAATCGTCGAAAAACTGCGCTGCGACCTCATCCGAAATTTTCACGGCCATATCTCGATTGGGGGTGAGCACCTCGAACTTTACATTCGAGTAGGTGTCGGAAACGCTGGGTTGTCCCGACGAGCGCACGTTGCGACTGCCTTTACCGCCAGCGTCTACTACGGTATAACCGGTAGCCCCGGCTTCATCGATGATCTTGGCGATCTTTTTCAGCAGCACCTTTTCCGTGACGATGACGAGCTTGCTGGCATGCTGGGTCATGTTGTTTACCTCTCGACGTGTGTATTGATTAAATTTAGAAACTCAGGAAAACGGCAGCACCACGCGCTATTACGCTGATCTAACCGCCGCGTTGGTCGCCGAGCCAGGGGAACACTGGCAGACCGCGACCCATCTAGAATCAACTGCCCATCAGTACCTGGGCGAGCCCGATGTAGAGCGGTATTCCCAAGGCAATCGCAACCGGCGTGCCGACGGCTGTGGACGCGCCGATGTAGGCAGAAGGGTTGGCTGACGGGATACCGGCTCGTAAAGTGGGCGGTCCTGAGATGTCTGAACTGGAGGCAGCCATGACAGCCAGGACGACGACACCGCCAAGGCTGAATCCCGTGGCGACGTGGGCAATCATGCCGAGACCGAAGGCTATGAACCCATGCAGCAGCGGCGCAACCACGGCATATACAGCGAACCATTGAGCCACCTTGCGTAGCTCGCCAAGCCTTGCCGTAGCCTCCATACCCATTATCAGCATCAGTACTGAAAGCAGACCGCGAAACAGGGGTTCGTAGAAGCTTTCATAAACACTTTCCGGCTTGGTTAGGAGACCTAGAGCGATGCCGAGCAGCAGTGCCGATAGGGCAGAGCCCTGGAGGCTTTCCTTGACGATGGGCCATATCTTGACCCCCTTGCTTGCGGTATCGCGCTTGGGATACCCGCGTGCGATAATGCCCTGATCGCTGGGATAGCTGCCTGCGGTAACGCGCTGCTTGCTGAGAAACTCCTGCTTGCTGATATACTCATCTGCGGTATCGCGCTGTTTGCTGTTATGAACGCTGGCCAAGACGATCGCAGTTACGAGCGCTGGGATGTCCATAAAGGGATAGAGTGCGGCAGACCAGGCTTCGTATGGGATTTTTTGCACTTCCAGTAGCGTCAGGGCGGCGGCGAAGGTAGAGCCACTCACGGCACCGAACAAGCCTGCGGTCGCAATGCCATCCTCGGTTTTGACGTTCGGCAGCCTGCACAACGTGTAGCGCCCGATCAGCACGATAACGATCCCCACTATTGTGGCGAACACCGCAGGCAACAGCATCTGCACCAGGTTGGCATCGCGGATCTCCTGGCCACCTGTCAGACCGACTTTTATGAGTAGCATGAAGACGATAAACTTATACACCGGATCTGGAATTACCAGTCGGCTACCGACGGAGGCAGCTACCATACCTCCAATCAGAAAGCCGAGTGTCGGGGACTGTAACTGCGCCAGGAAGCTCATTAAAAAATCGGATAAAAAACCCATGTTGTAATTTCTCCTTGATTTAGATATTAGGGGTCAGAACGGCAGGCAAGGGAACTTATGTTAAGTTGGTATTACAAAATTGACCAATAATATTTACTGCTGTTAATAGCAAGTAAGTATCGGCAAATATCAGTTAAGTCTGCTTTTTTTGATAGCTTAGATTAACAATAAAAATCTGCAATATAAACTCAGTTAAACTCCTTTTGAAATCGGTTTACCAGAGAGTTAATTGCTGTTGAAACTAGAATACAGGCTTTAATCTCGAAAAGATATACCTGGGAATAGTAATTATTAAATAAATATTAGATTAGTCATATAAGTAAAACTTTATTATTGTCCAATGGTGGTATCGATAACTTATTAATGGTCAATGAATTACAATGATAATAATTGATTTGAATCTATGATAGAGTTGTATCTATATATTTAATAGAGAATAAGAAAAAAATATAAAATATGCAGGGCGAAAAAACTTCTAACTATTAATTCCAATGCGGATATTACAATTTGAATTGGTTTCAAGGTTAAACTGATTAATAGCTTGCTGCATATCCAGTGCCATATTGACAATAGCTTCGGCATGGTCTTTACGGGGAATGGGTAAACCACCAACTACCATATAAGCATCACCGATTGTCTTGATTTTTTCTAAACCGTGTTTTTCTGCTAATTCATCGAAAGCTGAGAAAATGCGGTTGAGAGTAATTTAGGGATATCTCAACTATTCCCAAAATATGAGAAAGTATTGAATCTTTTCGCTATAAATATAAACAAACATAGACAATTATTATCATTGATTACAGACTGATTGACAAGTAGACGCAGAAGTGTTTAAAATACTTTTCAGTACAAAAGTATTGTCATATTTATGTATCTAGTTGAAAAACACATTATTGACAAACATCATCGTTATTGGCGAGAAGTCGATAATAATTGTTTTTTAGCAAAAAATCTGTTTAACTATGCAAATTATTTAATTAGGCAGAAATTTATCTTTTCTCATGAATACATTAATTACAATACGGTTCAAAAAATCTGTCAATCAACAAGTGATTATAAAGCATTACCCGCAAAAGTAAGTCAACAAGTATTAATCAGGTTATGTGAATCTTGGCAATCTTTTAAAAAAGCAACGAATGAATATGTTCTTCATCCAGAAAAGTTTTTATCCCGACCAAAATTACCAAAATATAAACACAAAGAATCTGGTCGATTTGTAGTTACTTACACTAGTCAAGCAATTAGTAAAAAGCAACTAAAAAAAGGATTTATTCACCTTTCTGGAACCAATATTTCCTTATCGACAAAAGTTAATAATGTACATCAAGTTAGAGTCGTTCCTCGAACTTATCACTATGTTATTGAAGTTGTTTATTTTCAAGATGAAATAGCTAAAAACCCGGAAAATACATACGTTGCAGGTGTTGATATTGGTTTAGATAATCTAGCTGCTATTACTGCAAACTCCAATTCATTTCAACCGATTTTATTAAATGGGAAACCCCTGAAAAATATCAATGCTTATTACAATAAGAAAAAAGCTTGTTTACAATCTCGACTGGGAGGAGAGAGAAAAACATCAACAAAAATTCAAAAATTAACTCATAAGCGTAATTGTCAGATAATTGATTATCTACACAAAGCAAGTCGTTTAATTGTAGATTACTTGGCAGCAAACCGTATCGGGACACTGGTAATTGGAAAGAATGATTTGTGGAAGCAATCGATTAATCTTGGTAATAGAACAAACCAAAATTTTGTTTGTATTCCTCATGCTCAATTTATTGAGATGCTGACTTATAAATGTCAGTTGGTAGGAATATCTGTAGTGACAACATCAGAAAATTATACTTCTAAATGCTCTTTTATTGACTTTGAACCAATTGAAAAACACGAAGTTTATCTGGGTAAAAGAGTAAAACGAGGTTTGTTTCGTTCGAGTAATGGTTTTTTGATTAATGCCGATTGTAATGGTAGCGGCAATATTGTGAGAAAGGTAGTCCCGGCCGGCTTTTGTTGAGGGGATAGAGGGGGTTGTAGTTCCCCCGGTGAGAGTTACTCCTCACAAATAAGTTTTATAGTTGATGTTATATTTGACTATAAAATTTATAACTATATAAGAGGTTAAAGGTGATTCAATTTTGGATTAAAAGAATTAGGAGTTAGGAGTATCAATCTCCCCATCCCCCATCTCGAAATTCCCACACATTCCACTGCAAAAATAATATGAAAAAACTAGTAAAGGGTCTACGTGAATTTGAAGCTAATTATTACAGTACACATAGAGAATTATTTGAACAGCTTTCTCATGGTCAAAACCCAAGAGTATTATTTATTACCTGTTCTGACTCTCGCGTAGATCCTAATTTAATTACTCAAGCCGGGATTGGTGAACTGTTTGTCATCCGCAATGCCGGTAATATAATTCCTCCCTATGGAGCAACAAATGGCGGGGAAGGAGCAACTATTGAATATGCCGTACAAGCTTTAAATATTAACCAAATTATTATTTGTGGACATTCCAATTGCGGGGCAATGAAAGGACTAATAAAGTTAAATAGATTACAGTCGGAAATGCCTTTGGTGTTTGATTGGCTTAAGTATGCTGAAGCAACTAGACGTTTAGTTTTTGACCATTACAGCCAGTACGAAGAGGAAGATTTACTAGACATTATGACAGCTGAAAATGTCTTGACGCAAATCGATAATTTACGTACTTATCCGGTAATTCACTCCAAGCTTTATCAAAAACAAGTTAAGATTTACGCTTGGATTTATCAAATTGAAACGGGACACGTTTTAGCATATGATCCAGTAAGTCATGCTTATATTTCACCTCAAAGTCAGGTAAATGAATATGAAGTTGAAGAGGTGGTTGAACCATTAGAGAAAATTGATTACGAAGATTTAGGTTTTCCGATGACACGCTTATCTAAAGAGCAAATGAATCGAATTTATCAAGGTTCGAGAGGGAATAATTAATTAAGTAATTAAATAAGAAATAAAATAAAATGCTCCGTCATTGCGAGAAAGGAAGCAATCTTAATCACAATGACGGCTAATTGCTGTTTAATTTATATTTTTAATTTATATCAAGTTCAAATAATTACTTTTCCCTATTCCCTACCTACAAACGGAATAACCAATGGACATTAAAACCGATATTAGTACCTGTATCGGTTACTAATCCTCCGATTCCATTTTGTCCGCTGGTATTACTTGCGTAAATATCTATTCCTAAATCAGCT
>JAYKJL010000174.1:0-33691 GCA_035285725.1 Nostocales cyanobacterium 94392
CCTATAACCTTTGACCTATAACCTTTGACCTATAACCTTTGACCTATAACCTTTGACCTATAACCTTTGACCTATAACCTTTGACCTATAACCTATAACCTTTTACCTTTGACATCCAGACCCTTAACCTTTTAAACTGAATTTGGTACAGTTGTTCGGGAGGTATAGTAGCTATTCAAGGTTGTTTAGGTTTAATTTATAGTATCCCAAACTGTAGAAGTATCCTGCGTCTGCCTTAACGGAGAATTTGCCTGAATGTTGCTCTCCCTTTATATAGAAAATTTTGCTTTAATCGACAAATTAGAATTGGAATTCGGTGGTGGGTTAAATGTACTTACTGGTGAAACCGGCGCTGGTAAATCGATTATTCTGGATGCGATTGATGCTGTCTTGGGTGGAAAAGTCTCTAGTCGTGTAATTCGCACTGGCAGTCAACGAGCCATGATTGAAGGTACTTTTACTTCTAATTCTGTTTTGGCAGCTTGGTTAACTGAACAAGAAATTGATTTACTTGATGAAAATTCAGTAGTTATTAGTCGTGAAATTACCAGTAATAGCAGTAATATCCGCAGTCGATCGCGAGTCAATGGTGTTTTGGTAAATCGCCAATTAATGAATGGTTTGCGGGAACGTCTTGTAGAAATCACCGCTCAAGGACAAACTGTAGAGGTGGGACAATCGGCAAAGGTTCGCAACTGGCTCGATTCCTATGGTGGTGATGCTTTAGCAAAACAGCGCATGGTGGTGAGTGCGGCTTTTAGCCGTTATCAGGAAGCACATTCGTTATTAGAACGTCGTCGCACGTCTGAACGGGAACGGTTACAAAAGCTTGACCTATTAACTTATCAAGCTAAAGAATTAGGGGATGCTAATCTTAACGAACCCAACGAACTGGAAAAACTTTTACAAGAACAAGAACGTCTGAATCATGTAGTTGAATTACAACAGATGAGTTACAAAGTTTACCAAGCTTTGTATCAAAGTGACGGCGGAGATTCTACCGTTTGTGATTTGCTCGGTGATAGTGAATCTACGTTGATGAATATGGTAGAGTTCGATACTGAGGAACTGCAACCGCTGTTGGAATTAATTAGGGATGCTCAAACAGCCGTTACAGAAGTAGCTCGACAAATGAATGCTTATGGAGATGGTTTAGAAGCAGATCCACAACGATTGGAAGAGGTAGAAGAACGAGTTCGCGAATTAAAGCAAATTTGTCGCAAATACGGTCCCTCACTCGGTGAAGCTATCGAACATTACAATAGAATTCAAGCGCAGTTAGAAGAACTTAACGATGGGGAAAAATCCATTGAAAGTTTAGAAAAACTTGAACTCGAACGCTTAGAAGAACTGACATCTCATTGTCAACAACTAACGAAATTGCGTAGTGCTACAGCAGCTTTACTAGAAGTGGAAATTATCCGGGAACTCAAACCCTTAGCAATGGACAAAGTGCAATTTAAGGTTGAGGTAGCACCCATTCCCCCCACTGCAAACGGCAGCGATAAAATTAGCTTTTTATTTAGTCCCAATCCCGGAGAACCGCTACAACCGCTATCAGAAACTGCTTCTGGTGGTGAAATGAGCCGCTTCTTACTCGCGTTGAAAGCTAGTTTTTCAGCTTCAGATAGCCCAGGAACAATGGTATTTGACGAAATTGATGTCGGTGTTTCCGGAAGAGTTGCACAGGCGATCGCCGAAAAGTTGCATCAATTAAGTTTGCAATTTCAAGTTTTGTGCGTTACTCACCAACCCTTAGTAGCAGCAATGGCAGACAGGCATTTTCACGTTAACAAACAAGTAGTTAATCAAATTAAAGGTAGTAAAGAAGACAACGGACATAGTGAAGAACGCACCGTAGTCAGAATTACAGCTTTGGATAACTTAGATCAAAGACGGGATGAGTTAGCACAGTTAGCGGGTGGAAAATCAGCTTCCGATGCTGTAGCTTTCGCCGAATCTTTATTAACAAAAGCAGCAACTCATCGTCAGGGGAAAGGGAATAAGAAAAAATCCTAATATAACTTCTTCAAACCACCTTCATCTCTTTTTCTATTTTTTTACTTCCTTCCCGGCAGAAGATTACGGAAAAAAAAAACCGCAGAGACGCTCTTAGCGCAGAGGAAAGAGGTAAAAAGAGATGAACCGCACCCTACGGGTGATAGGTAATCTGTTTAGCGGGATAGGAGTAATGTCTTACAGAGATTTTAGTATTTCTAAAGTAAAACAAAAGTTCAATTTAACATTGGTAGAAGGCAAACGTTTTCTTCCAGAAATTGAACCTGTTTTACCAAGTTCTTATTTGGCGGAATTCTTGGAAGAAAGTATTCCTCTAGCAGTTGCAATGGGTTCTGAGAAAGCGCGTTCCGAATTGATTATTAGTCCAATTTTATTTGAATTACGAAAGCTTTTGAATCGGGAAATCAGCTTTTTTTCTGGCGAAGAATTCAACGTTGATGCAACTGTGGGCTTAACAGGCTTTTGTGATTTTCTCATCAGTCTTTCTCCCGAACAATTATTTATTGAAGCTCCAGCAATAATAATCATAGAAGCGAAGAAAGAAAATCTTAAAGGTGGGTTAGGACAGTGTATTGCTGAAATGATTGCAGCGCAGAAATTTAATGCGGAGAATAATAAATCTATTTCAACTGTATATGGAAGCGTTACCAGTGGAAACTTATGGAGTTTTTTGAAATTAGAAGATACTACCGTAACCATTGATTTGACAGAATACTTAATTCCCCCAGTGGAACAGTTATTAGGGATTTTGGTATGGATGGTGCGCTCTGGGTTAGATTGATATGTCAATTATTATAAGCTAAGTTAATATTCGTCATCTACCGATTACAATGGCAAACCTTACACCCAATTCTAGTTTTAGTTTGACCCTACGTTTAGAAATTCCCAATCGAATCGGGATGTTTGCTAGCGTTACTAACGCGATCGCAGCGAGTGGTGGAAATCTTGGTCAAATTGATTTGATTGAGCAAAGTAGACAAGTTTCGATTCGTGATATCACTGTTGATGCTGCAAGTACAGAACACGCGGACAATATTATCCAAGCAGTAAAAGCGCTGCCGGTAATCAAGGTGATAAATGTCTATGACCGCACGTTCAATTTACATCGCGGCGGTAAAATTAGTATTGCCAGTAGAATTCAAGTCAAAAGTATATCCGATTTAGCAATGGCTTACACTCCGGGTGTAGGAAGAATTTGCAGCGCTATTGCTCAAAATCCAGAGGAAGTTTATAACTTAACTATTAAGCAAAATATGGTGGCGATTGTTACCGATGGTAGCGCAGTTTTGGGATTAGGTAACTTGGGTCCGGAAGCTGCTTTACCTGTCATGGAAGGGAAATCTTTGTTATTCAAAGAGTTTGCCGGTATCGATGCTTTCCCTATCTGTATTGCAACACAGGATACAGATGAAATTGTCAGTATAGTGAAAAATATTGCGCCCGTATTTGGAGGTGTAAATTTAGAAGATATTGCTGCACCTCGTTGCTTTGAAATTGAAGCCAGATTGAGGGAAGAATTAGATATTCCCGTGTTTCACGATGATCAACACGGTACCGCAATCGTTACCTTGGCTGCATTATTCAACGCTCTGAAGTTAGTCCAAAAACCCATAGAGCAAATCCGGATTGTAATCAACGGTGCGGGAGCTGCGGGAGTGGCGATCGCCAAGTTACTTCGCTCTTCTCATGCAAAACAAATTTGGATGTGTGACTCCAAAGGTATTGTTTCTAGCAACCGCAATGACTTGAACCAAGAAAAGCGCGAATTCGCCGTAAAAACCCAGGGAAAATTAGCCGATGCGGTAAAAGGTGCAGATGTATTTATCGGTGTCAGCGCACCGGGAGTCTTAACACCGGAAATGGTCAAAACAATGAATAAAGATGCAATAGTATTTGCAATGGCGAATCCGATCCCAGAAATTCAGCCAGAATTAGTTAAAGATGACGTTGCTGTCATTGCAACTGGACGCAGCGACTACCCCAATCAAATTAATAACGTATTGGCATTCCCCGGAGTATTTCGCGGTGCCTTAGATTGTCGTGCAGCCACCATCACCACAGCAATGTGCCTTGAAGCAGCAAGCGCGATCGCTTCTTTAGTCAAACCTTCAGACCTTGACAAAGAACACATTATACCCTCAGTCTTCGATGAACGAGTATCGAGCGTAGTTGCTGGTGCAGTACAGCGTGCAGCCCGTGAGGGTGATATTGCACGTCGATGATTGAGAGGGGGGGGCAAGGGGACAAGGGGATGGGGAGATGGGGAGAAATAAATAAGAACTGTCAACTAACTCCTAACTCCTAACTCTTTACTCCTAACTCCTCACTCCTTACTCAATCTTCATTTAAAAATTTGAGATAATCCTTACTCAACTCCTTAACTGCTGCATCATAAAATTGCTTGCCATGTTCGGGTATTGCTAAAGCGGGGTTTGAACCCATTCTACCGTCGGGATATTGTTTACGAAAGTCAGCAGCACCGTAAATTTTATGCCCGTTGGCTACTTCTTCTGATAGCTCGGCTTGTTTTATTGATTCTGGATAAATATATTGCGTTAACGCAACTTCGGAAGGAGTCGCGTGAGAGCCTTCTTGATTACCGTATAATTCTTTAGCTAAATTGTATACGCTACTGCACATAAACCAGTTACCAAGTTTACACTTCACTTTGTCCGCGTTAGGAATCTGTAAATCTACCAAATCGGCGTATGTCTCGGAAAAAGCCGCTTTGAGAGTAGCCATATTACCACCATGTCCGTTGATAAAATAGAACTTGGTAAAACCAGCTTTAGTTAAACAAGTCACATATTCTTTGATAACTTGAATCATTGTGCTAGGACGCAAACTAATCGTACCGGGAAAAGCAGTGTGGTGTAATGCCATTCCAATATTAATTGTCGGTGCCACTATGCCTTGAGTTGCTTCTCCGACACCATGAGCTATAGATTCCGCACATATTGCATCGGTACCAATTAATCCCGTTGGTCCATGTTGTTCTGTAGAACCAATAGGAAAAATAATACCTTGAGATTGCTCTAGATAAGCTTCAACTTCTTGCCAGGTACTAAGATGCAGTAACATTTTTGGTGATTTTCCGATCTAATTTTCTAATGATACCGTTTCAGCAATTGAGTTGACACATTAACGTATCAGCTTTATTAAATTTAGTTAGTAAAAATTTAAATTTTTGAATTAGAATTTGACTATTACTTTGAGACCCAATCATTTCAAATAACGTCCCCGTCATTTATTCGCCATCCCAACATTTATATTTATAAATTTTGAGAAAAAATATCTGGACAAACTACATCGAATGAACTGATAAAATTTAGATTAAAAACTAATTCTACCTCTCTACTTATTTCCTCTGTGTCCTCTGCGTTCTCTGCGGTTTTTTAAAACAAGTAATCTTCTACTTAAAAACAAAATTAAAAATATAAATATATCGAGAGTCATACTTTTAAAAAGCATGACACTCAATAATTAAATTAATTTTTAACAGTAGGATTGGATATCCTCACCACACTGGTCTACCAAATAACATAAAGCCCGAAAACGCAAACCGATAAACTGCTCATAAAGTGGATTTATTTTGCATAAAGGTGGAATATGAGCCATTTTCCGTCCAAGTAATACAATATCTCGCTCAAACGGACAGTCTGCCGGTATTAATTTAGCAATAAAATGTGCTAATTTACGATTATGAATTTCTAGAGAATCTAGCCATTGACGTAAAGGCTGTAAAAAGTCAAATTTAGGCTTATTACCTTGCTTTTGACTTTTAGATTGATTATTTAATTCTGTAAAATTATTAATTGCTTCTAACATAAGTATTGTTAGTTTCCCCTCAGATTGTTTTTATTAATCCGACCAAAAGACGACAAAAGCATTTAGATTAATTCTATTTGACAATGCTTTTGATATTGATTATTTAACCTCATCATCTGCTTAGAAACTGTTCTGTTTACTACAGAAAGACAAAGCTAAGATAAAGTTCCCGATTTTTAACTGATTTTTGGCACAAAATCACAATTATTTGGTATAAAATCAAAATCAATTTCATCTATTTAATGTACCCTGGCTATTTCTCAGACAGTAGCACCTTTAGACATAATTTATTTAAAATGAGCCAGTTTTTTGTTCTTACTAAAGCTAGATTGCACTCCAATAAATTTGCTTTTCTACCACGATTTTAGTCTATTACCTATTTTGCGAAATGGCATGAATTTTACAAAATTTAATGTTATTAATAATTTTTTAATAATTATAAATTTATCTTGTTGTTTCTTCGTCCAGGAATGGGGAAAATGTCGAAGTTAGGAGTTAGGAGTGAGGAGTGAGGAGTTAGGAGTTAGTGTCGTTAAACAGTCAACTGTCAACTTTCCTCTAATTTGCTCATTCCTCCGAAATAAATCAACCACAGTTGTACTACTATCCAGTGAATGAAAATGATGATCCACGCCGAACCTGTGAGAGCATAGGTGATGGTGCAGGTAAGTCCGAGGAGAGTGGCTAAAATCAGGAAAATTGGGTCAAAAAAAGTAGGATATCCATCTTTATAAAAACTTTTGGCGTTCAAAGGGTGATAAATAAGGTATATTAACAGACTCAATCCTGCCCATATACTCCATTTTGACCAGTTGACGACTTCGGTGGGATGGGGAAGAAATAAAACTCTGAAAAATAATTCTTCTGTAATCGCGGGTGTTAGTAAGCAACGTAATGTCAATAATGGATAGTGGATGGGTTTAGTTGACCATACCTGTAAGTGTAAAAATCCGGTGGATAAGCCGAATGGTATCGCAATGGTTGCATAAATTAACAAAGCCAAACCGAGAATTAACCAATCATGCCAAGCTGGAATGAATAAGGAAGCTAGAATACGGTTGAGAATTATGGAAATTAGAGGCACGTTGGTAAAAGGAAGTTTGATTTGTCCGAATAGGGGTGTAGGTGCTAGAGGTGCAATCTCTGGATTCCATCCTCCTACTTGATAAGTTTGGAGAAGCCACAATTTTGCATTTTGTTTTAAGAATAAAGCAGCTAACTCGTCTTGTGCTTGTCTTGGCATTATTGTCCGCCAAGTTGTCAATCCAGCCCAGATGCTGGGGTCTCTAAAAGGTTCTTTGGTGTCGCCGATTCCTGCTAAAGTATTTACATTGCTTTTCCAGTCGGCGCGTATTATTCCCAAGGGAGCCAGAGAACCTTCCAAAGCTGAACCCAAATAACTAAGCTGCTTGAAGTTTAAAGTTTGGGGATGGTTGGGATGATTTTGTAGCCAGTTTTGAATTTTGGGATTTGATTTTACAAGATTTTTGATAATTGCGATCGCGGTGTAAAGTGCTTGAGAAGAGTCTTGGATGCAGGAAGCTGCTGGAGTTACAGTAGCATTTCCGGTACCATCTCCCACACGATAGCGTGCCATCATGATTTGTAACTGACGTACAAATTCGTCTAATGGTGAGATGATGATACCCTCAAAGTTATAATTTTGAATAACTGGGTCGAATTTGACGAGAATATCCACGACGGGACGAGTTGCGAGCCATCCCCACTGCAAGTTGCCCATGTAGTTTGCCCAAGTTTGGGTTGCGGAAATTATTCCATCGGAATTATGAGCGTAAATTTGATGATACTTGATTTTAAATTCTAATTCTTTAGTGAAGGGGCTGCGGTTTATTTCGGCAATACCAAATGCAAAATGTCCTGTAATAGTTTTGGGTACTCCCAAGGATTCGGCTTTTTCGCCACCGATGCCACCAAAAAGGTTTAATATGATGACCTGATCACCTTCTTGCCATTGAGAAATTGCCTGTTGCGATTCGGTAGTGCTGGGGTCAATTAAAACTTGATTTATTTTACCTTTATCTGTAGCTGCAATATCCCAAGATTGTTTTATGTAATTGAGTCCCGGTTCTGTTGCCAAAATTATTTTATCAGGTTGTAATTGAAACAAAGAGCGCGGTGCTAATGCTTGGACAACAAATACACCTTGATTGTTTTTGGCACCGTAAATATACCATCCGGCATTTCCTGCGGGTGATGCTTCTAATTTATCCGGTGTTGATGGAGGAATATTTCTGGTATCTACAACCTGTTGAGGAATATAAACCATTTCTTCCGCACCGTCGAATTTACCTGATTCCCGATTATAGTGACGAACTTGGAATAATTCTTGATTTTTTGCTTGAATAATATCTACTAAACCATAAAAACGTCCGGTTGCTAAAACAGGTTCTTCGTCAATTTGTAAAATTTGCTGATTATTAGTTTCTATAACTTCTGCATGATCTAAAGTAACAATTACATCATCCTTTGGTCTTGCACCTGCAAGGGATTGTAGCGGTTTGACTTGGGAACGATGATTTAATCGTTCGGGGTGGATATTTCCTTGTTTCTGACTTGCGACAGTTGCAGGTGTAAATTTAACGTCTCTGGTGACTGCTTTTACGTAGGATTTTAACTGCTGTTGATTTTTCCATTGCAATCTGACTATTTTTCCTACAAGGTTTGCAACTTGGGATGGTGCTTGTTGTATTTCCAACCATACCCAGTCGGAATCATCTTTTATTTGTTCTATTTCCTCTTTTTCGGGCAAAATTAACCTTCCTACCCAGTTATCAATAGGTTGATAAAGTTTTGAATCAACGCTTTGTATTAAAGGGTAGTATTGGGGTTGATTGAAGCTTTGTTGGGAGTGAATTGTATAGTTACTTTGTTGACTTGCTAACAATTGTAAGGGAATTACAATGCACAGTAAAATTACTAGTATTTTAAGTATGAATCTTCGTCTACGTGTGAACCTCCCATTCCTTGATAATTTACGGTTTTGCATATTCTGGACTACTTTTTTATTCCGCTTGTGTAACTAATGTAGAGATTAACAATTGTTACTTTATTCGGCAATATCCGCAGTATGCTTTTGGTAAATAAGTATTTGTGTCAAGATATATTTGATTAAGTACCCGTGCCAACATTTAATTCAAAATTTCGTTTGGATAGGGAACAGCTATATAACTGAGTAGTAAATATACAATTAATCAAGGCTTATCTGGTATTCCACCACATTAATTTTGAATGGTTAGTTTTTCCCAAAATTGTCTAGAGACGTTATGTATAACGTCTCTACAGTCCATCAGAATTAATTACATATTTTGTTTTTTTATTCCCTATTCGCGAACTTAATTTTGTCCAACTACTTAACTGTTGTTAAAGAATTTGGGATAAAAATTTACGAGTTCGCTCTTCTTGAGGATAGGAAAAAAAATTATCGGGTGCAGCTGCTTCTACAAGGGTTCCCCCATCCATCAAAACGACGCGATCGGCAACTTCGCGAGCGAATCCGACTTCATGAGTGACTACTACCATTGTCATACCTTCCCTAGCCAAGTTTCGCATCACATCGAGTACCTCTCGTACCATTTCCGGATCTAAAGCTGAAGTAGGTTCATCGAACAACATAATTTTAGGCTGCATTGCTAAAGCACGAGCGATCGCAACTCGTTGTTGTTGTCCCCCCGAAAGTTGTCCAGGGTATTTCTGTGCTTGTTCTAAGATTCCCACTCGTTCCAAAAGTTGCATTGCTAATTCTTCGGCTTTGGGTTTGGGTAATTTACGTACCCAAGTTGGTGCTAAGGTAATATTTTTGATTACGCTCAGATGGGGAAATAGATTGAATTGTTGAAACACCATTCCCACTTCACGACGAATGGTTTCGATATGTTTTAAATCATGGCTGAGAGTAACACCATCAATTTCAATCTTTCCTTTTTGGTATTCTTCCAAAGCGTTAAAAGTGCGGATAAAAGTTGATTTACCTGAACCAGAAGGTCCCATTAATACAACAACTTCCCCACGGTTGACAGTTAAACTCACTCCTTGGAGAACGTGGAATTTACCATACCATTTATGAACATTTTCAGCGATGATTATCGGTTTTTCTTGTGACATAATAATAGGTAATAGGTAATAGGTAATAGGTAATAGGTAATAGGTAATAGGTAATAGGTAATAGGTAATTAAATCAGTGAAATTCGTGCAATCCTTTTCAATCCGTGTTCAGGAATTGAGTATGGTATATTAACATGAATACCTTTGACCTTTAACCTGATTAAAACTGTTTTTCTAATTTTCGAGATGCTAAAGACATGGAATAACAAAATACCCAGTAAATTAAGCCGATAAATAAATAAACTTCTGCATAACGACCTAAAAATTGCGGTTGTGCTAATATTGAACGTGCAATTCCGGTAAGTTCAAGTAATCCGACTAAAGATAATAATGAAGTATCTTTAAAAAGACCGATAAATAAACCAACAATTGCCGGGATAACTGCACGTAAGGCTTGCGGTAATACAATTAACAATAATACTAAAGCCGGATTTAATCCCAAAACTTTCGCTGCTTCAACTTGTCCTCGTGGTACTGATTGCAATCCTCCTCTCACATTTTCTGCCATATATGCTGCACTAAATAATATTAATCCCGCTACACCCCGCAAAACTCTATCTAAACGAATTGGTAAAAATAATGGCAACATTACTTGAGCTAAAAACAAAATTCCAATTAATGGTAATCCCCGAATAAATTCAATATAAAGGATAGAAAACCACTTGACTACGGGTAAACTGCTAGTGCGTCCTAAAGCAAGTAAAACTCCGACGGGAAAGGATAATACAATACTGATTGCTGCCATTAATAAAGTTAACAGTAAACCATTCCAATCAGAACTAGATACCGAACTTAAGCCAAATCCACCGCCAATTAACCATAGAATAATTGGGAAAGATAATAACCATAAAAAAGCTAACCAAGATGCTATTAATTTGGCATTTTTTTTACCCAAACAGTAACTAATAAACCCTAAAATCCCTATACCCAGTAACCACAAACGTGAATTTAAATCGACTGGAATAACTATTAGTAAAATACAAAATAAAAATGCTGTAGTTATTACTGTGATTTTGGGAAATTTTTGGTCGGCTGAGAATATAGCCAAAGTTAAACAAGTAAGTGTCGAAGCAATTAAACTTGTAATCCAAATTCGTGGATATAAACTTTGTGGATATCTACCAACGAAAAATAAACGCAAATTAGCTTCAATTACCGTCCATTCTGCAAGATTAAATATCCAGTTAAGCAGATTCCAACCGCACAAGAATATAATTAATAAGCAAATTATTGTTAATAAGCTGTTGTACCAAGTACTAAATAAATTTTTACGCAGCCAAAACATAAGTCAATTTTGGATTTTAGATTTTAGATTTTGGATTGAAAGTTGTTCCAGACTAACCCACGGAGGTGGGTTTCGTTTGTGTAACTGCGGTTTAAACCACCCGATGTAATATCATTAAATATTAGATATTAAATATTAAACTTTTTTATCTCTCTTTTATCTGCACGCTTCTATTAAATAAGTTCATAATCAAAGAAATAGTTAAACTAAACGTAAGATAGGTAAGCATAATTAACAACATTACTTCTACTGCTTTCCCTGTTTGATTAAAAGTAGTTGAAGCAACAAAATAAATATCGGGATAACCAATCGCGATCGCTAAACTAGAATTTTTGGTTAAGTTTAAATACTGACTTGTTAATGGTGGAATAATTACTCGCAAAGCTTGAGGAAATATCACCAATCGCATTATTAATCCCGGTTTAAAACCCAAGGAACGCGCTGCTTCCCATTGTCCTTTTGATACCGATTGAATTCCACCGCGAACAATTTCGGCAATAAATGCACCAGTATAAAAAGTTAAACCAATTAATAAAGCGGCTAATTCTGAAGAAAATCTGAATCCTAAAACTTCTAAACCATCTTGACTTAGATAAATTAATCTTCCCAGAGAGATTCTATTATTTACATTGGGTAAATTTAAAAAAACCGCAGAATACCAAAATAACAATTGCAAAAGTAATGGTGTATTCCGAAATATTTCTACGTAAACCAAGGCAATCTTTCGTACTAACCAGTTATCGGAAAGCCGGGCTATTCCAGCGCTTATACCGACAATGGTAGTAAAGATTATTCCCACTACAGCAACTCGTAAAGTGTTTAGTAAACCTACCCATAACGCACGACTGTAACTATCAGTCGGTTGATAAGCAATGGGAGTTTCCCCGATATCAAAAGAAGCTTCCTGCTCGATAAAATCAAACCCAAACTCAATACCCAACCGCTGTAAATTACGAGTTACATTAATCCATAAAACCATTGCGATCGCGATTGCTAAAATTACAGCAATAACTTGTGTCGCAATCTGCCAAAACCTCCTATCGCGCCAAAATGACATAATCAGTTATCAGTTACCAGTAAACAGTTATCAGCTATCAATGATTAATTGTTGTTTGTTTCTTAATAATTCTTTACCGAAATGGTGGAGAATATAATAAACCACCTTTTGTCCAAGGTTGATTGCGACTGTCGCGGGGTAAATTGAGTTTGGTTTTGGAACCGAGATTGCGATCGTAAATTTCGCCGTAGTTTCCGACGTGTTTGATAATTCTGGCACCGAAGTCTTTTGGTAAACCCATAGAAACACCTAAATCTCCTTCTAATCCCAGTAATCGCCGAATTTCCGGGTCTTTACTGCTAGTTTTTAATTGTTCTACATTCTCAGAGTTAATACCTAATTCCTCGGCTTTAATGGTTGTATTTACGACCCAACTTACCGTATCACCCCATTTAGAATCACCGTCTGCTACTGCTGGTGCTAAAGGTTCTTGGGATAAAGCTTGTTCTAGAATAATGTGTTCTTCTGGTTTGGGTAAAGTGGTACGTCGGGAAATTAATTGCGATTTATCGGATGTTACCGCATCACAGCGTCCTTGTTCGTAGGTTGCGTAAGCAGTGTTAATATCTTCAAAAACTACGGGTTTGTAGGTAATTCCCCGCTTTCGCATTTGATCAGCTAAATTTTGCTCGTTGGTGGTTCCGGTTTGGGTACAGATTGCTTTACCTTTAAGGTCTTCTAAGGATTTAATATTACTGTTTTGACGTACCATCATACCTTGACCGTCGTAAAATACTACAGGTGCAAAATCGAGACCTACCGAAGTATCTCGGCTCATCGTCCAAGTAGTATTGCGACTGAGAATGTCTACTTCCCCGGTTTGTACTGCGGTAAATCGTTCTTTAGCGTTGAGATTGCGGAATTCTACCGCATTCGGATTATCAAATAAAGCAGCTGCAACAGCACGACACACATCCACATCAAGTCCACTGTAATTACCACTAGCATCAACAAAACTGAAACCGGGTAATTCTCCACTAACCCCACAAATTAAGTTATTACGGCTTTTTACGGTATTTAAACGGCTGGTATTCGTTCCCGTTGGTTCCGCAACACAAGCGGACATCATAAGTAACAAAGGTAAAGACGCAAGTAAAAGTTTGAATTTACGCATTAGTCTTAAAGTATATATGCTGAAATATTGCTTAGTAAACAATATCAGATAGTTTTCAAATCGGTAAGTTCTTTATTTAACATCAATTCAACAAAGTCAAACCAATCATTAAAAAGTCGGTTTTTTTTGCCTTCAGTACCCCTAACACAAGACACAACCATTATAAAAATCCGACTTCTCACCAAACAAAAAGAATAATCCCAAAAAATAAAACCCACCGAAGCGGGCTAAATTAGCATTTTGGATTTGCACTCTAGAAAATAATAGTAGCTAGAAATTTATAACTACTATTTTTAACTCAATTTATATCTTAAAAATAATCCTTCTTCATCGCATTTCACAACTTCATAATTATTCTTCAACAGGTTTTTTAACTTCATCGCTAATGCAGTTACAACAGCAATTAAAACTAATATTTCCGGTACAATTAAGACTTTAAATCCTACTAATAAACCAAATGCCATCCAATTAGTTAATAAGGTAGTGCCTAAAATTAAACTTATACCTGTAATATGTACTCTATTTCTAAACTCGCGGTCATTTTCAAATTGAAGTCTTTCGATGAATTTCCCGATGTTTGTAGCTAATTCTGCGTCAATAACAATAATTTCTTCTGCTTTATTTACAAGCGCTTCTTTCAGTTCAGCTTGAGTACTTACTACTACCACTTGATTTTCTCCTTAAAAGTCAAGGTTTTGTTTTGAGGAGCCTAATTAAATCTATTCATTGTTTTGCAGTTCATATCTTGATTTTAGCTTTCTCTAAACTTTCTGATAGTTTTGTATATTACCCTTGAATATATCATTGCAATAAATTAAATAATATTGCCAATCACAGAAGTCGGGTTTTTATAATCAATATCTGTTACCTCACAAAACACTTCTAAAAACCCGACTTTTTTCCCATAGCTTCTTTTATTTTCGATTCATCAGCTTTCTATGCAAAGTTTCCGAAATTCCTTGCTTCAATAACATTTCGCGCATGGTATTTGTACTATCAGATGGCTGAATTCTTAAACTCTGAAACTGCCTTGTTTCTAGTTGTTGTTTTCGATTTGGACTCAAACACGTAGTAAATTGCTCGTATAATTCTGGATTAACTGCAAAGCAAAAAGCTAGTTCCTGTCCTATTTCTTGCAGTCTTTTCGGTAATTCTGCTTCAGTGGTTTGTAATAATTGAGCAAGCTGCAAATTCAAGGAATTCCCATTGTCTTCTTGTTGTGACTCAAACATATGGGTGAATGTATCTACTTCCCCACTTTCTATAAGTGTATGCTGTTGCAGTGCAAAAGCTGGTGGAATTACTGTCCGATTAATATTATCTGGTAGGGGTGCTGCAAGTAATTTTTCTGCATTCACAATACCTGCACCATATCTATTCGGCTTCCAATTCGGAGGAGTATCACAAGTTTCCCGCAGCAGTTGATTAAAAATAAACGGAATTTTTTCCGCACCGTAACGTTGAATCAGCTTATCCCGTCCGTGATAGGATAACCATAAGGCTGCGACTCCTGCGACTAATGGCGCAGAAAATGAAGTCCCTTGACCTCGATCAATGCGATATATTAAATTACCATTTTCTTTGACGGTTCTGGCATACCAAATATCATCTCCCGGTGCGCTCACATCGACTTTTCTTCCCCGTGAAGCACCCACCCAAATTTTACGTTGAATTGTACTTCCCGAAACGGCGATTACTTCATCATATGCAGCCGGAAATACCACAAAAGGAACCCAGGTTCCTGATGCCGCGATGATAATTACACCCCGCTTTTGTGCGTAAACTATTGCGCTCCGCAAACGCTTATTATAAAAACCTGCTCCTAATGAAATAGAAATAATGTGAAACCCTTTATCTGCTGCATATTCAATTGCTTTAGCAAGATTACGATTACTCAAAAGTACCACTGAGTAAGATACCCGCAACGGAACCAACTTTGCACCAGGAGCAACTCCCGTGACATATTTACCATTAGGATAATTAGCCTGGGCTCCCGGAGGACTTATAATGACGCTAGCTGTTGATGTACCATGACCGGGATTATTGATTAATTCGGTATCGGATTTTTCCAGGGGGTCTATTTCATCTGCATCGGAACCAACAAAGTCATAACCTTCCTCTAAAAGCAAATTATCAACAATCTCCGGATGTTGTGTATAACCAGTATCAGGATGAGCGATAATAATCCCATGTCCCGGTAATTTATTCGGGTCGGGAAAATATTTCTGCCATACTTCAAAAACTCTCAGTTCTTTCAAAGTCCAAGTTACATCGTTGGCTTGAAATACAGGTCGATCTAATCCTGCTGCTTCTCTTCTGCTCAAAACAAACAAATCTAACAAACGGTCTAAAAACGAAAGAATCACATCGAAAAGAGATGTATTCCCAGATTGCTTCCTTGAGACTAAATTGGCTGGTTGCTCCCAATACTGTTTCCTGCTTTCCCGTACAGGAACCGTAAATAAAGGTTCTGCATCAATCACACCTGGTTGCGATCGCAATTCATATGTCTTGTCCCAAGCTTGTTTTACCGATAGCGCATCATCATTAAGACTTATTTCAAATTCGGTTAAATTATCACCGATTGGTGTAAAGTTACAATTTTCGCCAAGTATTTGAGAAACAACCTCTCGACACCTATCTTCTAAGTCAGGCATTACCATTTCGATAAAAAAGCCTTCAAACCTAGGATTTACAGTATTTTGAGTGATTTGTTGGTTGGGTAACATCATTATTTATCAATAGTGTTATGTTGAGTGCTACATGATAGCTCGCTTCATATATCTATCAATTCACAATTATCTATTTACGGAAACTACTAAGTAAGTCGGCTCTATATAAATACAACGGGAGTAACAGAGTGTAAATCATTCTTAAACTCTTACCCCGACTGCTGAGTGCCGATTGCCGACTGCCTATCCTAGTTACAATTTTCAACGCCAACCTACTTAATAGAATAAAGCAAAAGTTAAAAATTAAAAGTCAAAAGAAAGAAAACTTATTTTGTCAGCTTTTGAGCAATTTTAAATGGTAATATTATTGCCGCCGAACTGTACTAAGTATTAAATAAACTAATTATCTAAAATCATGATCTATAAGTAATAACCTCAATTTATTTACCAGCAAGCGCGTTTACTTATCCTACTTTGTACTATCTACTCTTGATTTTTGATCATTCGGTAATAGAATCTAAAGGTCTGCAAAAATCCGGTATACCTTGCTTAAAAACGTAGAGTAAAACCGGAGTTGCCAATATAGTCGGAAATGTGGGCATTTTTTGGATTTGTTCCATCAGTTTGTCTATGGAACCTTCGAGTAAATCTCCACGTAATTCTTGCTGACAAATTACCGCACGCCATTTTCTAGCTAAATTATCTAACCATTCAGAATTATCAATTTCTGGCTGTTGTCCGGCTTTAATAGCCAGAGTCATTGTGGCATCTTCCAAATCTCCGTCGCAATCTTCAATCAAATCCAATGCTTGCATTGCTTGAGGATAATTGGCAAATGTACGGCGGAAATTGGCTATTTCTTCTGTCGTAACTGTAGTCATAAAAGTTATACTATCAAATAATCCTACAGTATTTTTACAACATTTTAGCCACAAAAAGTTAACCTAAATATAAAGTGGATATAACCTGTTAATGGTTAGTTGTTAGTTGTTAGTTGTTGGTGGTTAGTGGCTAGTTGTTGATTACCAACCTCTAACCTTTAACCTATAACCTCTAATCTTTAACCATCTAACGTAATCCCCGCGAAGTCACAGAACGTTGTAAGTTAGCTAAAGCGCGATTGTAATCTAAGATAGCGTTAATTCGATTACCTTCAGCTTGAGTCAAAGCGTTTTCCGCATCAATGACTTCGAGTTGAGTTCCCACACCGGCTTGAAAACGCAAACGAGCTAACCTTAAAGATTCTCTCGCTTGATTTAAAGCAGCTTCGGAGGTTTGCACGTTCTCCAAGTTGGATTGTAGCTCTGAATAAGCTCTCTCTACTTCAAAACGAATTTGATTGCGCTGCTGAGAAAACTGAGTTTCTGATATCTGAATATCCGCTTTAGCTTGTGCTGCCTGGGCTCGTGATGCACCACCATCGAATAAGTTAAGGTTTGCTCTTAATGCTACGCTGTAACCGTCAGTTAGTCCCACCGAATCGTTAAAGCGATCGAGTAATTCGTAGTTAGCAACAAGACTGACTTGGGGACGAAGTTGTGCAAGTGCTTGTCTTCGTTGTTGTTCGTTGATATTGCGCTGTGCTAACTGCTGCTGCAATTCCGGACGGTTTTGATAAGCCGCAACAATACTGTTTTCTAAGGTTTGATTCCATAAACCAGCTAATCTTACCGGATCTGCGGCTGCAATAGTTGCCGACTGTGCTATGTTCAATCGTGTCGCTAACTGACGACGAGCAATCCGCTGTTGCGATCGCGCATTAGTTAAAGTTTGCTGAGCATTTGCTAAGTTTACCTGAGTCCGCAAGGAGTCAAATCGCGTACCAACACCAGCTTCTTCCAATGCTCGTGCATCTCGTAAACTCGCTTCAGCGTTGACTACAGCAGCTTGAGAAATACGTACTTGTTCGTCCGACTGCTGTAAGTTGTAATACTCAGTAGCTACGTTCAGGCGAATTTCTTCGGATAAACGCTCAACGTCTAATTCTTGCAAACGTAACTGTTCTTCAGCTTGTCGGATACGAGCTGACCTAGCTCCGGAAGTATATATATCGTAATTGAGTTGCGCCCCACCACTGAAAGCAGTGCTGGGTGAATCGTCCTGGGAATTACGCAATTCAGGAGGTATATCACTTTGGAGTTCGTTGCTCAGTTGACCAGTTGCAGATTGCTGACGAGCCACTTGAGCGTTTAAACCCACGGTAGGCAATAAAGCGGCTTGTGCTACCTTCAGACCGGCTTGCGCCCGTTCTAGCTGCAATAAAGCTACCTGTAGCTCTTGATTATTACGTCTCGCTAATTCCAATGCTTGCTGCAACGTAATTGATTGGGTTTGCTCGACTCTTACTTCTTGGGGTTTAGTCGGATATTGCAACGGATTAGCGCTGGGGTCAAGACTGTTAGGAATTGATGCAGGACGTTGAGATAATTTTATTGGCTGTACCAAAGCCGGACTTAGTGGCTGAGCTAACTTATGATTAGGAATAGAATTAATCCGCTGACAAGCGGAAGTTGCTGAAACTGATAACAGATTTTGCAGCTTTAGTGCATCTTCTTGTGTGGAACAGTTTCCCACTTCTAAAAGTTTCGCGGCTCCGGGTGCTTTAGAAATTTGCTGTAATTTTTGAAATATTTGATCGTCGGGATTTTTTTTGATTATTGCTGGAGCAATTTTTCTTGTTTGAGATAAATCAACATTTCCAGAAGAAACTTTTTGCAAAGAAGCTTTTTTCAACGCTTGTCTCAAACTTCTATGGGAAGAGGTTTTCAAGCTATGTATTTCGGTTTGTTGCTCCTTGTAATTTTGCCCGTTCGTTTTAATTAATGCTCCAGTTTTACCAGCCACCCTCACCTCCGAGTTACTAAGAATAGCTGGTTTTAAATTACCTTTGGCAATTCTTGCAGGAGTAAATGGTGCTGGATACTTATTGTCAATTGTATTTTTTACAAAAATAAAAGTATTAGGAGATACATCTTCTTGACTTTTACTAGTAGCAAAAATACTCTTGTAAATACCCAAATGCGAATTATCAACAGTCACAGTCGCAGCCCAAGTAGGCTGAGTCGTAAGCACTGCTACTGTCACACCGGGCAAGAAACTATTTAATATTAGCTGTGCTTTCACTGCATTTCCTCACACTACAAACCAAGCAGCAGAAACTGTTTTCTCACCACAGACTATACCATTAGAGAACCTTGAAGATGTCAACCAAACTGTTATTACTCAGGTGGTTGATTATCTTCAAAACCCTTGACTATGCGAGATAGTTCTGCCTTTTCATCGATACTAACGCGGGTCGGCACGCCGCTGATAATTCTTTCGTAATCTTGGAATGAATTTTTGATTTGGGGTCCTTCACGAGTGATGCTGTACTCGCGAATACCCTTGTCGTGCCAAGAACCGCGCATTTTAAATACGTTGATTGCTCGCGACATTTCTCCACGAATTTCTACATACTGCAATAAGATAATTGTGTCGGTAATTGTGGAAATGTGAGAATCGGTAATCGAATTTGAACCCAAAAAATGAGTTGTGGTATTAGTAAAAAAGCCGGTAATTTCTTCTTGTTTAGCGTAACCCGTTACACCAATCACAAATTGTCGAAATGCATTATTAGAAACTCCTCTCGCTAAAGCACTCAGGGAATCTATGGCGATTCGAGAAGGTTTAAATTCAGAAATTTCTGACTTAATGATTTGCAGGTGGTCTTCTAAACCAGTCGATTCGGGATAAGCACAAATAATTTTGAGTAATCCTTGACTCTCTAATTCCTCAAAGTCAATTCCCCAAGAAGTTGCATTCCGTGAAAGTTGAGCGCGTGATTCTTCATAGGCAAATAATATTGAGCGTTCGCCTATATGGCAACCTTCTTGTAAAAATTTGCTGACTAACAGCGTCTTACCCGTACCTGTAGCACCTGTAGCCAAAATAATCGAGTCTTTGAAAAATCCACCGCCGCACATATTATCAAGGTATTTGACTCCTGAAGATATCCGGACGTTAGAAGAGCGTTGAGTTAAACGCATCGCACCCAATGGGAAAATATTTATCCCCTGATTGGTAATTGTGAACGGATATTCCCCTTTCATATGAGTTGTACCGCGTAATTTGAGAATTTCAATGGTGCGTCTGCGACGTTCTCCTTCTAAAACATTACGAAAAATAATTGCATTATCCGAAACAAATTCCTCGACTCCAAATGTTGCCACCGGACCGTATTCTTCTCGTCGTTCGGTTGTCATTAAGGTCGTCACATCTAAACGTTTTAAACGCGCAACTAACCGAAAAATTTCTCTTCGTACCAAACCTGATGCTTCGTACTGTTGAAATATTGCCGTTACTGAGTCAACAGAAATCCGTTTTGCTTTGTATTTTTGAATTGCGTATTGCAATCGCTCTATTAATCCCGATAAGTCAAAGTTCCCAATCACTTCTTGACCTTCTGGATCGGGAGAAGCATCAAGAATAAATAATTGACCGTCCTCGATTAATTGTTGTAAATCCCAACCAAATATATGAGCATTTTTGATAATATCGCTCGGTGATTCTTCAAATGTTACAAATATCCCTGGTTCTTCTAGGTGAGTAATACCGTTATAAAGAAACTGTAGAGAAAATAATGTCTTACCAGTACCAGATGTTCCACTGACTAAAGTTGTTCTACCTTTAGGCAATCCACCATGAGTAATATCATCAAAGCCCTCTATTAAGGTGTGGATTTTTTGCACACCCTTGTTTAAAGGTTTGTTGCTGTGTAGCGGTTTTTCTTTCTCGCTCATTGTTTGCTAATTACAAATATTAAATTAACTCCGCTTTTTGATAAATGGAGTTCCTGTATTAATCCTTATATAGTTTACTCTTCAGAGTTGTTTTCTTGTCCGTTTAATTGTGAATCTAATAAATTTAATCCAATCAACACTCTTTCTTTGTCGGAAAGATCCCCAATTATTTTACGCACTGGGGGCGGTAAAATTTTCGACAACGTTGGTGTGGCTAAGATTTTATCATCTTCTGCCTGTTGAGGATTTTTTTGCACGTCAATCACTTTCAATGCATAAACTCCTTTAAATTCCTGCTCTAAAATTGCCTGAAGCGTTTTCAATGCCCGTACTGAGTTAGGTGTATTGCCAGATACGTATAGTTTGAGAACGTAGGTTTGACCATCTTGATGGTTCATAGGTCAGCTTTGGGAAAATATTTCTCTAGATTAATTGCGAGTCTTAAGGGATAAAAATCAAAATAAGCAAATGATCAACTTTTAGAAGCATTAGAGCGTCGATATAGTTCGCACAAGTGGGCTAACATATCAATTAATGCTAAGCGATAATCAAGAAGTAAAGAACTATAATCGCTTCTTCCTTCTAATTTTAACTGTTTGGAAAATTCATCTACTATCTCCATATGAATTTCAATAATTTTAGGCACGGGAATATTAGCACAAAAAACCGCATTAATAAATTTATCTATCTTTTCTTTTAAAGTTATATCATTACTAAAGTATTTAATTAAAATCTGACGGTAATCGGATTTGATTTGTTTTAAAAATTTTTCTTTTTGATTTGGATTCATTTGCTCAAAAAAGAGCATGATTTCATATTGTGACATTTAAATTACATATCGAATGTTTTTCCCTGTCTGTTTACCAAAATCTACATTCAAATATTATATCCGCCTATCCTTTATTTTTAAAGTGCCTGGGACTGGTTAATTAAATAAAAATATTATATTCTTATATTTAATCATCATGGCAAGAGAATTTATTCTATTTTTCATGATTCACTCGTTTTTTTGAACCCAGGATAATTGCTAAATCACAATCATCAAAATTATTTGATTATTTCCATCCTAGTTTTGTCTTATCAAGTTAAATACTTTTAAATATTTATTGTATATTTACGTATCAAAAAATTCCTAATCAACTTTTTTTTGAAAATCCATACAACCCAAATCAAAAAAAACCAAATTGTCAAGAAAACTTAGTTTCTATCCTATTAATAAATATCACCATCCAAACTTCAACTCTCAACTGCAATGTTTCTGTCAACTGGATTTGCTACTATAATCATATCTTTTAGGTGAAAAAGTTTATAGTTATTTAACAATTCACTAAAAGTTATTAGCTAAAATTTGAACAATGTATTTCAATCTAACGAAATGATAAGATACATAAAGAAACCTTAAAAAATGTCGTAATTTGAATCATTATAATTCCTAAAGGTTTTTAGGGAAAGTTTAAGGTAATAATTGTCTTAATAGCTGCTATCGATGCTTGTAGTATTACCTCAAACAGGAAGCTTCAACAAGCCTCCTTTAGGCATCTGAAAGCAGGCAAGGCACGAACCGCCGCACGGACAGCTCTTAGAAAGCCAAGTAGGTTATCTTGAGGTCAAGCTAGATTGCTTGTGTTAAGCATGAAGTTCTGGCTAAAAATGACCCTGTGACATTACTCGCTTTCAAGTAGATTTACAATCGCTTGTCAGAGGTACAAGAGGAGCAGTTAGTTAGTGATGCCGGATGCTTCCTTAGGAATAACTCCCGCAAGGCATATGTCAATCCAACATTACCCACTTTACGAGTTTACAACCTTAGTACCCAGTTGTTACGAGACGACTCCTCTGGTAAAGGTACTTGGTCTTTTTGAGCAACAACAGCATGATTGTTTAGTAGTCAAAAACGAGCAGCAAATTCCCCTAGGATTGCTAAACTCGACGAATCTACTAACGCAAATCGTTTATGAGAAACAGGACAAATTAGGAAACACGCAAAAATTTGATTGGGAGCAACCAATCTGTTGTTTGGATTCAGGTTTTATTGAACCGATCCAAATCTTAAGCTCTTCTTTAAGTTTAGAGCAATTTGGAACTAAATTACGTTCTCAAAAATTGCCAACCAAATTTCCTAATTGGGTGGTGGTAGATCAAAATGGTCAATTTTTAGGACTTTTGGATAGTTCTCGGCTGTTGCGACATTTAGCATTATCCGAGCGAAACGAATGTATGGTATTAACTCCGGGACATCAACAGACGGAATATCAAGAAGTGGGTAATGGAATCTCGGTGATTTCTCAAACAAATATTGTCCATGTACATGGCGATCGTAGTGGAGTGATCAGTTATGCGGATGCTAAGAATAAAATTCATCAACGCAAGCTCAAGGAAAAAAGTCAACTAGCATATAAATATGCAGCACAACTGCTTGAAGGGCTTCCCTGGGCTTTGATGCTAGAAACAGATACCCAAGAAGTAGTATCCCAAAATCAGCTGTGGTACGAACAATTTGGGGAGTTAAAAGATCCAGACGGTTTAAAAGAACTTTTAGAAAGGACAATTGAAGGGAAGGTAACGCAAACGGATTCTTGGGATGGAAACGAGAACGATTTATCACAAAATCACGAACATTCAGCATTAAATCGCTGTTTTATCGATAGCGAACCGGGTAATTGTGTCTGTATTGTGAAAATGCAAGACGGACAAGAAAGAGTTTGGCGATTTGCAAAAACACCCTTAGATATTAATGATACGGATATTCTTGACTTAGGTAATGAGGAAATCTCGAATCCGGAATTAATTAATTCCAAAAATACGCGATTGTGGCTGGTTTTGGCTACCGATATTACCGAACAGCATCAATTAACTCAAGAACTCGCGGCTAAAAATGCCGATTTAATTCAACTCAATCGTTTAAAAGATGAGTTTTTGGCTTGTATTAGTCATGAATTGAAAACTCCTTTAACAGCGGTGTTGGGATTATCGCGGTTGCTTTCCGATCAGCAGTTAGGAAAACTCAACGATAGACAAGCTAGATACGCTCAATTGATTCATCAAAGTGGTCGTCATTTGATGAGCGTGGTTAACGATATTTTAGACTTAACCCGCATGGAAACAGGTCAAATGACCTTGACTCCGAGCAAAGTGAATATTCGCAACGTTTGCGATCGCGCTTTGAAGGAAGCAAAAGCGATATACGCTCAAACAACCAAAGCCACAGCATCGGATTTAGATCAAGAATATAATTTTATTCTCGATATTGAGTTGGGATTAGAAGAAATTATCGCCGACGAATTGCGTTTGCGTCAAATGCTCATACATCTGCTTTCCAACGCTTTTAAGTTTACCGAAGCGGGAGGTGAACTCGGCTTACAAATAAATTGTTGGGAAGGATGGATTGCTTTTACCGTTTGGGATACAGGTATTGGTATTCCCGACAGTCAACAACATTTAATTTTCCAAAAATTTCAGCAGTTGGAAAATCCCATGACTCGGCAATATGAAGGTACGGGTTTGGGGTTAGTATTAACCAGAGCTTTAGCTCGACTTCATGGTGGTGATGTGAGCTTTTTATCACGAGAAAATTCGGGGAGCCAGTTTACATTGCTTTTACCACCATCTCCTCCAAATAAAATGGTTGGAGAAATCGATTTAAGTAATACGGAAGAATATTTCCAAAAACCAGACTTTGTGAAAGAAGATGGAGTATTACGTGGGTCTTCTTCTATGAAAGAATTATCTGTAGAAAATATTCCTAGTTATATTAAAAACAATTCCTTAAATAACTTAAATAATTTAAAATTATCACCGAATTTTGATTCAATTTCTAAGGTACAAACGGTTCCTAATAGCTTGGTATTAGTTGTAGAAACTGTAGCTCGATATATAGATGATTTTACAAAAAATCTTAGCGCTTTAGGATACCGAGTCGTAATTGCTCGTTCGGGATGCGAAGCATTGGAAAAAGCCCGGAGATTGCAGCCAAAAGCTATTTTTATCAATCCTTTACTACCCTTACTTTCGGGTTGGGATGTGTTGACATTAATTAAATCAGATGTTGCAACTCGCGATATTACCACGATTGTCACGGCTAGTGCAGCAGAAAAAGAACAAGCATTTACTAAACGTGCCGATTATTTTCTGAGTTTACCAGTACAGCATCAAGCATTGGCAGGGATATTAGAAAAGTTATCCGTGACACCATCTGAAAAACCCAAAGATGAGAAAGGGAATAAAGCCGGTGAAGTCGTAACTCCATTGCGGATATTGAGATTAGTTGAACCAGAAATCGAATCATTAAGTTACCATCCATCTTTAGGAAAACATCGAGTCATAGAAGCCGATGACATCGAACAAGCACAACTTTTAGCCCGTGTTTGGAATTTTGATGTGATGTTATTAGATGTAAAAATGCCCTTTGCTCAAACTTATTTAAACCAAATTAGTCAAAGTAAGATATTAGCCGCTTTACCTTTAGTAACCCGTAGTGTCGAAACTACACAAGCAGCATCACAGATCAGTCAACTATCGGTATTTCCTTGTTTAACGCAATTAGGTAAAGAGCAAAAAATTGATCGAGAAAAAGCACGTACTTTATTATCAGTGTTGCAAATCGCTGCTGGTGTATGCTGTCCTCCAAATATTTTAGTAGTGGACTTAACAATCTTACCGGATTTACCAGGAGTAGCAATCAACTGTGAAACTCAGAAAACCAACAACTATGACTGCAAAACAGTCAATTTACCTTGTAATCCCAAACTTCCTTGTTCCTTAAACAACCAACAAACCCAAACAAACTCTCGTCCCACAGAATGGTTTCAAGCTTTGATTCAGTATTTGCAAACAGCAGGTTTCAAAGCAGCGATGTGCAATACTTGGGAAGAAATATTACAACAGCTACGTCATGAAAGTGTCGATTTACTATTAATTTGTTTGGGAGAATCCACTATAGAATTAAATGTTGAATCCATACTATTGGCGTTAGCTCAGATGGCTTCGGATTTACCACCATTATTGTTACTTGATCGACGATTAAATTCTCATCCCATAGAATTGGAAAATTTAGAAACGGAAGAAACCATCGCGACTCAAGTTTTACCCCGTTCAATTTCTATGGAAAATTTGTTAAATAAAATTAATCAAGCTTTGTCAATTAGCAATTAATTAGTTGGAAGAGGGAGTAGGGAGCAGGGAGTAGGGAATAATTATAAGCGCTATAGGAGTGGGAGCGTCTCGCTCCCTGGTGAGAACAAACGAGATTAATTGTTTATTGGGGATTGATTTCTACCCGAATCAAATGATAAGCTGTTTTTTCAGCTAAACTTTGATATTCGTTTGGTTTTAAGCCAATTTCAGGAATTTTTTTCGGTTGTGTAATCATCAATACTGAGTTAGATTTGGCTTGATTTTGAATATAATCTCCTACTTCTTGGTTGTTTGGAATATAATTAATTTGACGTTGAGCATAAAAAGCAACGCTAGGTTTTTTAAACCCAACCTGGATTAATTCTTCCCCAGGTTTTTGTACCTGTACCGCTAATTGAGATAATTGTTTTAAAGGTAATTGACGGCTTTGGTCGTATACAAATAAAGTTGGAGTTAGAACAAATATCATGAATACTGTAAACGCCAACAAATTTATCACTATTAAATGTAAATAACGACGACGTATTAATAAAATCCCAATGATTACAGCCGCAGCCAGCCAAATTATACCGGCTAAAACTGGTAAATTAGATTTTTGCAGCATTTGGGGAAAATTCGGTGCTGCTGGATCGTAACCGATTAAACTACTAACGCGGAAAAGGGTAAATCCTAACACCGACGTAAAAATTACGTTTAACCACCCGCTTGCTTGTATTAAAGGTGAGGAAATTAAGACAGGAGATAATGACGAAGAGTTATTAGAACAACCTGTTCTGACTGCTTGCTTACCCGTATCTACAATCAAATTGCTCCATAACAATGCTATCAAAATACCAGCGGCAGGCATTAACGGTAGCACATAACTGGGAAGTTTAGTAACAGCAATCGTAAAAAAACTGAAAACACCAATAAACCAACAACCAGCAAATAAACCAAGCTGTTGAGAACGTTCCGTACCCATCCATAATTTACGCTCCCACAACTTTAGTCTGGCGATCGCCAAGGGTAAATAAACTGAATAAGGAGCAAAGCCGACCGTTACAACTATAAAATAAAAATACCACGGAGCCGAATGTCCGTTCACAACTTCTGTAAACCGTTCAACATTATGTAAGCCAAAAAAGGAATCAATAAAATTCCAACCATTGCGCCAAGTTACTAAAATATACCAAGGAAGTGACACGGCACAGACAACAAGCATACCCCGAATTAACTGGATTTCCCGTACAACTTGCCAAAAATTTCCTAAATAAACCAAAAATAGTAAAATAATCAAGCCCGGTAAAACAATACCCACCGGACCCTTAGTTAAAATAGCCAAGCCAATTAATACATAAAATGCAAAATACCACCGTGCTTTTAGTGAAGATGCCGGAGTTTGAGCATATCCCAAGAAGAAGCATAACAAAGCCGAAGCCATACATCCCGTAAGCAGCATATCCGAAACACCCACCCTAGCCCAAGCAATGGTTTCCGGATTCAAAGCGATCACAGTAGCACCCAAACCAGCAGTTAACCAACGTCGAGAAGCACGGTAAACCCCTTCTAAATCGTCAGTTTTAGCTTGATACCAGTACAAAGTATAAAACGCTAAAGCAATCATTGCCAAAGCTGCGATCGCCGAAGGTAAACGCACCGCCCATTCATTAACCCCAAAAATCATGTAACCTATTGCTTGACACCAGTAAATCAAAGCGGGTTTATCAAAACGAGTCTCCCCGTTGAAATAAGGAGTAATCCAATCACCTGTGACATACATTTGCCGAGAAGCTTCCGCAAACAGCGGTTCAGTCTCATCAATCAAGCTAATACTTCCCAAATGCCAAAAAAAAGCTATCCCCGTAACTAACATCAGCGATAACATCGATAGCATCACAGCCAGAACCGGACGCTTTTCTATATTCTTCCAGAAATGGTTTGAAACACTTTGAGTCATTAGTTTATAATCAGTGGGACACTAGTTATTAGTCATTATTAATCGCTTCTTAGTCAATATTCAAAGACAACAATACTATTCCAGATTAAAATGACTGTCATAATTATGCCCGGTTCCTCATGAATATGGGTAATGGGTAATGGGTAATGGGTAATTAAATCCGTGGAATCAGTGTAATCTCTTCTAATCCGTGGTCGGAGAGTAGGGATTGAGATTAATTAATATACATATAGGGAGCCAGACGTATGTCCGAAAGGGACAGGCTTCCAAGACCGCACTCCTATCAATTATCCACTATCAAATAACCACTATCAACTAACTTCTAAATGCAAAACACTCGTTTAAACTCCCTATTCGATTTAATTGTCAGGAACTTAGCATTATGGTTTCTCAATCCTTGGCGGAGAATATCACTGCTGATAATCAGTTTTTTGTTTGGTTTTCTTATGGGAACGGTAATCGCGACTACAACAGGACAAAGAGCCGTTCTGGATGTTGTTGTAGCTGGATTTTTAGTATTTTTAACCGAAGTCAGTAGCCGGATAGTCTATAGAAGACCTCCAAAACAACAGCGACTTTTGTGGGTAGAATCACTTAATTATTTTAAAGTAGGTTTTATTTATAACTTGTTTATAGAAGCGTTTAAACTTGGTTCTTAATAGTAATTGTGGAATAAAATTCGATTACTAATTAAACCGTAGTTGCCTTCCAAAAAACATAAACCGCTAAAATAGCAAGTCCAATACGAAATGCTAAGCTTACAACTTGATCTGGTAATCGAGGCAAAAATCGAGTACTCAGTTGGGCACCTACAAGTCCTCCAAATCCTAAAATTAAACCTGGAACAACTAAGATATTGCCTTCAAAAGCGTGTCTAGTAGCAGCAGAAACAGAACTGAGGACGATTACTCCTAAACTAGTTTGAATCGCAACTTTTATGGTTTCTCCTAGTAAAAGAATTTGTAAAGGTACCATAATTACACCACCACCCACACCGAATATACCTGCTAGTATTCCGGCTGCTCCTCCAGTGATAATTCTAGAAATAATAAAACTAAATTTGGATTGTTGATTTTGTTCAGTTTCTTGTTGCTTTTTTGCTAAATTTTTACGTAAATCGACCAAATAAATAGTAAATAAAAGTAAAATCCCAAAAGAAACTAACTGATTTTTTTCAGGAATAAATTTTGTAAATCCAGCACTCAAATAAGCTGTAACTACCGCCGGAATTCCTAGTAAAATAACCTGTTTAAAATTAATATAACCCATGCGCCAATTCTGAATAGTTCCAGAAGTCGCTGTAATTACAATTGCTAAACTACTAGTAGCAACAGACTGCAATGGTGTATATCCAAACGCCAATTGTAAGGGTACCAAAATAGTACCACCACCGATACCTAACAAACCAGCGAGAATACCTGAAGCTAATCCACTAATTACTAAAATAAACCAATTTTCCATTTTTTATTGATAATTGATGATTGATAGTTGATAGTTGATGGTTGATGGTTGATGGTTGATGGTTGATGGTTGTTGGTTGATAGTTGATGGTTGATAGTTGATGGTTGTTGGTTGATAGTTGATGGTTGATGGTTGATGGTTGTTGGTTGTTATTTTCTACTATCCAGTATCCACTAACCACTATCCACTATCCACTATCTACTATCCACTAACCACTAACTCCTAACTCCTAACTATTTAATACGGTTTTTGGTAACATTCCATGAACACCTTTTTGAGGTAAATTGACGACTTGAGTAATGCGAAAACTTACAGCTAAACTACATAATATATAAGCTTCTTCTGGTGATAACTTCGTGCAGCTTACCAGAAAATCAATCATATTTTTTAACGCTTTTTCCAAAGCTTCATCTAAGGTTTGAGCAAAGCCCATGGAGATGATATCAGTGGGAGTTTCGGCGATGGGTGTTGAAATTTGCAAACTTTTGTGAAGCTTTAGTTCAATAGTACCGTTCATAGAAGTTTCAATTGCAGTCACATTTACCTCACCATCTCCTTGGGCTGAATGTCCATCACCGATGGAAAATAAAGCACCAGGAACAAAAACGGGTAAAAATATTTTAGAACCAGCTTGCAATTCACGGTTGTCAATATTACCACCGTAATTTCCAGGAGGTATGGAATTTCGGGAAACTTCAGCAGTTGCAACCCCAAGAATACCAAAAAAAGGTTTAAGGGGAATTTTAATTCCGCTACCTGGGGGAAATTCTGTAACGTTATTTTCCAAATCGAGAGTCAGAAATCTTAAACGTGGTTGATTAAACTGTTGCGGTAAAGCACCCCAACCTTTACGAATCACGTTAAAACCAACGGGTAAACTGGGAGTAATTTGATTTAAACCTATTTCTAAAACGTCCCCTGGTTGAGCATCTTGGACATAAATCGGACCAGTAAGCAAGTGGGGACCATCTGCAATTTTGCGTTTGGGGGAAAGATTTTCGTATATATCTTGCAATGCTGGTGTAAGAAACTCTGGTGGTGCTTGCTCGCAAATATGAAACCCCGTGTAAGTTTCGACATCCACCGTATCACCAGAGTTTACGGTTAAAACAGGTTCTAATAAATGGGAAAAACCGCCAAGATGTACTGTTTCTTTGGTGGCTTTGAGGATGTGATGAGTCATCAGTGGACTTTATCGTTACTGAGTATTCTTGCTTAGGATAGCTTTAAGTGAGGAAATAAAAAATAGGGAACTTTTAACAAAATAAAAAGATACACTCAGAACCATAAATACAAAATTGCCACGTCTTTCTCAAAAGACATGGCAAGTAAGTTTAAAAAATCCTCAATGACTTACTGTTTCTTGTTCTCTAGTGGCTCACCTTTGTCAACTTTGACAGGTAATTTTTTTTCACTACTCCCTACTCTCGAACGAACTACTCCCTCCCCTCAGCCAGCAATTTTTGCTTAAAGACCACTAGTTATCTGAGCATAAACATTTTTCATAACCACCAGCCCTGACAATGAAATCATCAAAATCATTGTCACTTTGATTAACTCTGGGAATTTGAGAGTTGGTATCGTCCCAGCGAATAAAAACACCAGTACCACTAGCTAAACTAGAAAAATCACCAATAAATTTTGCTTGTCTATTACCTGTGGGATTTTTCATATCCGTAGAATATAGAACTCCTGCGTTGCTACCTCGAAACCGTGATTTTAAATAAAAGCTGTATCTATTACCAGCCTTGAAGGTAAATTCTACGATTCTCGGAGACGTTACCGCATTTCCGCGAGTTCCTGGAAAGTCATTAGGGCTGTCTGTTTGACCATCAGATGGATTATTTAAAGCCTGCTGATATTCAGATGGGCTTAGGTCGGAAGGTTGGACTTCCTCAATCAAATCAATCTCTTCTCCGGTATCTTCATTTCTAACACCAAATACAGATTGGTAAGCACCAAAAGAGCGAACAAATTCAAACTGTACTAGAGTATCTTTTATAAACAAAATACCGCTATTGTCGAAGAATTCCTGCGATTGTGCTGCAACAGGTTCTGAAGTTTGAGCTTGTACTGGTAATGAGAAAGCGCCTAAGATTCCTACTGTAAATGCTCCAATGAATAGATTGGCACTAGGGCGATTAAACTGGGTTTTTCTTAACATACATTTTTCTGTCATTTTTAGACAATTTGTTGATATTCGTTGTTGTATCAATCTCTTACTGTGAATATCTTGCAGCTATCTTGTCAGCCCGTGAACATAATTACTCTTTACAACACTCAATTTGGTTCTTTTACGAAGCAAAAATTTACCACAGACGATTTTTTGCAATCTGACTATTAGCTCTTTCTACCTGTCGATCTATATTTACCAAAAATTCATCTGCTTTCTTTAACAAGGTATTTAGTTCAACTGAATCCGAATTATCTGCTCTATTACAATTACTATTTGATTCCGGCTTATCCAAGACAAACGCCCGTAGTTGGCATATTCTATTCCCTGTGTTTGCTTGAGCCCGATTATTTAACCGCAGACGTATTTCGCTTTGAGTCCCGCTACGGTTAAAGTTATTTTCTATACTTTCGGCAAGTTGGTTGGCTTGGTCGAGAATTTGGAAAGTCAGTTCTGAATTAGGTCCAAAAACTTCGGAATTTGTGTTGATATTAGAAGAATTACCCCCAGTATTATCCGAGATATTACCCCCAGTATTATCCGAGAGATTACCCCCAGTATTATCCGAGAGATTACCCCCGGTATTATCCGAGAGATTACCCCCAGTATTGTCTGAACCATTCTGCTGCTGAGCGCTAGCAGAATTGATGAACAATCCACTCAAACTTAATGATGTACCTACGATCAGACCAATTAATGTATTTCTAACCATGACTGTGACTTCTCTTAAAGTGTTGATAATAATTTCACTTACAATTTGAATCCAAAGCCAGCGCCAATAATAAACCTGGCTCCATCGCTAGCTCCATTACCCGGACCAGCTATATCACGCACTGCGGGAGTAATTACTAAAGGAATATTCTTGAAGGGTGCAATAGAAGCACCTACAGCCAAATCTTGACCAGTCCACTCGGCGATGAGGCTAGCTTGAGGATGTACACGAACAGCAACATTACCAAAAACGTTAAAATTATCTTTATCGTCGAAGAATGAATCCTCAGTCCGAAATTGCCCGTTACCAATACCAGCAGTCACTGCAAGGCGGCTGAAAGGTTTGTTGATATCATCTCTAGTACGGAAAATTTTGGTTGCGACTGCGTATAAAGAATGCTCAAAATCATTCACATCTCCACCTTGGTAGCTGGAATTTTTATATTTGCCAACATTCAAAATACCGTTTATCCCAACAGCAGCAGACCAATCTTCTTTAAAACGACGATGCACTTTGAGGTTAAAACCACCACTACCAAAGTCGCGACTACCTCCAAAGCTACTAGCTGTATAAGAAATCACAACTCCTACTGATTTGTTGGCATCACCCAAACCAACACCAAAAGCAATTGCACCATCATCTTTGGTAGAAAATCTGACTTGAGATTGATAGCTCGTTACCACAAAACCTGTATTGCGATGGCTACCATAACCGACGGGAACATAGACGCTTAGACTAGGAGAAGAATAGTACGAGTTAAGTTTGATTTGGTCTAAACTACGCAGCTTTTGTATTTTAGGTTGTATATCTTCCCAAGATGGTTTTTCTTGTTTGGAGTTAGCTATAAACACTGACTCTTGGCGTAAAGCGAAATTATCTTGCGGTACTGAATATTCTATTTGTCCAAATGTTTCGGGCACAGAGGTTGTCTTGAATATAAGTTCTGACTGAACTTCTTCAATCCCAGGTAAATCTGGAATGTTAATACCTTCAACTTTAAGCAATTTAATATTGTCAACTGTTTTATCCGAATTAAAAAGGCTTGCTGATAACTGCTTATCATTAAACTTATCTACACTTTCACCAGCCAGTGCAGAATCAGCTAAAAAAATTACAGGAAAAAAAAAAGAGGTCACTAGGATATGGTTTAATAATCCTAGAACATAACTATTCATAAGCTCAAATATTATTAATCTGAAGACCTAAGCATAGGTTCGTATTGTTTTTTTAAAAAAAATAGATAGATTTTATACATTTAACTAAAAAATAAGGTTTAAGCTGGAAAATTTATCTTATCTTCAAGAAGAGATTTTTTCCGCGAAAATAAATTTATAATCCTACGAGCTAAGAAAAATAATGTTATTAAAAACAACTATATGTTTATTGTAATACTTATATATA
>JAYKJL010000175.1:0-2694 GCA_035285725.1 Nostocales cyanobacterium 94392
TAACCACCACCAACAACTTCATTTCCTTCAACAGCTTCAATGTGGTTTAAATCAAAAATATTCATGAGATTCTCCTGGGAATTAATTAATCTTTTCTGGGAATGTGTGTAAGCAATTTGTTTCTTTCGCTTACATTTACAACTATATATTCTTGTTTTTAAAAAGTCAACTTTTTTGCCTGGTTTTTTTAATAATTATTTCTTATGCATACCTGTCTAAATTTTTGTTTTTTGCTTATATTAATTTAGCTCTATTGCTTATAGTTCTAAGCAGCAAAATATGAGCAAAAATAATTGTTTTTTGCTCGTATTTTTAAAATTATTAAAATAATTGAACTGAACTTAAAAATTAATTATCGATGACTAAATCTTGTGAAAATAAGCTGTAAAACCTTAATTTTAAATTTCGTAATAAGTTGGATTTTTATCCTTATTTACTGTTTTCACGGTTATTTATCGTAAAAATCCGACTTATTCATAAACTTGGCTTACAGCACTTATCGTAGAAATTATCATCGAACTTGTCTATGATTAGCATTAATTTTTGAGCCATGAATTTTGTAGATTGCACCTACCTAATCAAAAAATAATTAGTTTTTAAATTTTGTGATTTGGGAATAAAAAAATACTGAGATAAATGCTTTATCTCAACATTAGTAAATCTGGTGATACTTGGTTGTCAACATTAAAATCGAATGAAGTTGTAATTGACATTTGTTTGATTTGTTGTTTTAACCAATCATTGAATAAATCGGTAACAATTTGCTCTCGTAACTGCTCATTCAACTCAGGTTGAATAATTTCCTCCACCCAAATGAGATAAATACCTTTCGGAGTCATAATTGGCTTAAGAACTTGCGGTGGGGTAGCAGCAAAAACACTACTCGCAACTTCCGGACGAAAATCTTTACGTCGTCGAACTCCTTGATATCCACCAGCACGACGTAACTCTGGATTTGGGATGTATTCACGAGCAATTTCAGGGAACGTTAATTCATTTTCTTCGAGAGCGTAAAACAGTTCCAAAGCCAAATCATAATCATCCAAAAGGACTTGATAGGTAACAGCTTTCACGAAATCGAGTTGATTCGGATAAAAGAAAGCTTCGACTTTATCGCTAAACAGATGATGTGCAACCTTTTTAGAAAGCACAGTGTGATGAACTAATTGCTCAAACTCCTCCAGAGAAAGATGATGAGCTTTTAACCATGACCAAGTATCAGCTGCTTTCACAAGTTTTTTCGCGAATCGTAACCGATCTCCTTCTTGTTGTAATTCATCCTCCTCGACGGTAATACCTTCTTTGGAAGCAGTATCAGCAATAATTTGTCGAGTCGCGATTCCCTCGATGACACCGGGAATTTGACAAGACATTTTCAGATAATGAATAACCTCTGTAGGTGATATGGATAGAATGTTTGACATCGTTGGTTAATAGTTGATAGTTGTTGGTGGTTAGTTGATGGTTGATAGTTGATGGTAGTTAGTTGATGGTTGATGGTGGTTAGTTGTTGTTTGTTGGTGGTTAGTTGATGGTTGTTGGTTGATAGTCGTGATTTATTTCACCCCATCCCCCCATCCCCTTGTCCTCTTAAACTTCCAATCCTCCTTTTTGCAATTTCTTGAATGGATCTAAGAGAAAATCAATCAAGCGTCGCTGGCGAATAATCACTTCAGCTTGTGCTGTCTGCCCTGGGGTTAGGGGAATGCGTCGATCGCCATTTTCGATATAGGATTTATCAAGGGCGATTTTTAATTCGTAAGTTTCTGTACCAGCAGGGGCTGTTGATTCAACTTTCGAGTCTGGAGAAATCCAGCTAACTTTTCCTGGTAAAACTCCATATTCTTGGAAAGGGTAAGCATCAAACTTGACTTTTACCGGCATTCCTGTTTTTAAGAAACCAGTGTCTTTGACTAGCATTTGAGCTTTGAGGACAAAACCGCTATTTTCGGGAGCAATTCTGGCTATTCTTTGTCCGGGTTGTAACACTTCTCCCGGTTTGGATACAGGTAACTCAAAAATTACTCCCTCTATTGGCGATCGCACTATTCGCTGTTGCATTTGAATATTAAGGGAAGTAATTTCGCTTCTGGTTTGAGCGATTTCCGATTTGGTGGAATTGATTTGTCTTTCCAAGTCTTTGAGTTGTTCTTGAGTCCTTAACAAAGCGAGTTTGCCGGCATTGACTACACTTTCATAACTGCTAGTTTGTTCTTGTAAACGCAGTTTGGCTTGTTCAATATCAGACTTAAACTGATTCATTGCTGTCTGATAACGATTTGTTTCTTCAGCTAAACGCAATTCGGCTTGTTTAATATCCGATTCTGTTCTTTCGTAAAGTCGTTTACTTTCCTGTTGTTCTTTTCTAAGATTGTCAATTTGGGCAGCGGAGACTGCACCATCTTTTAATAGCTTGCTATAGCGCTCGACTTGGTTTCGATCTATATCTAAACGAGCCTCAGCCGATTTGCGTTCGTTAATAAAAGTTTGAATTTGCTGCTTGGCTTGATTGACTAACGATTGTTTTTCTAAGTGTTGCAAATTATAAATACTTTCTTTTGCATTCAAATCCTGAATAGCTTGATTAACCTGGGCTTGCTTCTCCAAAGCTTGAGATTGGTTTTGTTGCTCTTGAGTGTTAAGCGTCAACTGGATTTGATTTTTGAGTAATTCTAATTGCGATACCTGATTTTC
>JAYKJL010000176.1:0-2536 GCA_035285725.1 Nostocales cyanobacterium 94392
CTTGATATATCAAAGGTTAGAGGCTGATAAACACAGAAATTAGTGCAAGGGTTTTGAAGGGTATACCAGAAAAAGTGTGCATTTTTTGGGATTTCAAGAGATGGCAAAGAAATTTTCAAATCTCCTCCTGACTCCTGACTCCTATGCCCTCACGGAAAGACTTTCTCAGCAACCCCTATTTAGTCTCAAATTTTATAATTCATCTCCTAATAAATCCTGTATATTTTCCAATCTCTGCTGAGAACCATGACGCACACGATGAATATATACAAGGACTTCTTCTTCCTCAAGGTTTTGAACTGTAAATAAAATCAAAAATTGTTTTTGGTAAAGAAGTTGTCGAACTTCAATTCCCATATACTTACTTTCGATAGCTAAAGAACAACGTTGGGGAAAATTTTCCAACGTCAACATAATTTCATAACATCCCCGCACCCAACGAAAAGCTCTTTCCTGTGACTCCTCTTTTATCCATAGGAAAATACTCTCAATATCAGCAATAGCAGTAGGTGAAATCTCAATCCGGTATGCCATACTTTTCCTTAAATTCTGCAAATGCTTGATTTAAGGGCATACCCTCACCTTGTTCAAACTCATTGATACTTTGACGTATCTTAGCAACAGATTCTAGTAATTCCAGTCTATCAATCATTTTTTGATAACTTTCAGCATCTTGAACCACAGCAGCAGCTTTACCATTAACAGTCAGCACAATAGGAGATTTAGTTTCTTTTAACTTATCTAGAAACATCTTTGCTCCGCGCTGAAATTCTGATAAGGGGTGAATATCGCTTAGGCTAAACATCGTAATTTCAATAAATTATTTGATAATTTCATGTTAATTTTATGAAAATATTTTGTCAAGAGAAGAGATCGCTGTTTTGGGGGTTTGGAGGTGCGTTAGTGAAGCTTACCGAAGGTATCGCTGTTTTGGGATGTGGAGAGAGTGCGATCTTCTTACCTTAGTTATTGCTTTTTGATAGAGAAAGATTTAGGTTGGTTACAATAAATCCATCAATAGCACATAATATAATGAGTGAAACCGTCTACATAGAAACCAGTGTTATTGGCTATTTAACAGCCAGATTCACCAAAAATTTAATTATTGCAGCCAACATGGAAATTACGAGAGATTGGTGGGAAAATCGCCGTCATGATTTTAACCTTTACATTTCTCAAGCTGTTTTAGATGAAGTTGCCGCAGGAGATTCAGAAATAGCTAATAAACGTTTAGAATTGCTGGAAAACTTTGAACTTTTATCAATAAACGAAACTGTTATAAATCTTGCAGAACAATTTATTAATAAAAGTAACCTACCTTCTAAAGCTGCCACAGATGCAATACATATTGCACTAGCTACAATTCATGGTATGGACTATCTGTTAACATGGAATTGTAAACATATTGCCAACGCACAGATTCAGAAAAAATTGGCTCAAATCAGTTTAGACTTTGGGTATGAAATGCCAACTATTTGTACACCTTACGAATTAATGGAGCAATAAATTATGTGGCAAGATGAAATTGTAGAAGAAATTCATCACATTCGAGAAGCCTATGCTAAGTCCTTTAACTATGATTTGCGTGCCATATTTTTGGACTTACAAAAAAAGCAAAACTCAAGCGGACATAAGGTTGTTACACTACAACCAAAACTAAGGTCTAACAAATTATTGGAAGGCACAAAATCATAAGTAAATGCGATAGCGAAAAGTAACCTAGTAATCGCTGTTTGGGGATGTGTGGGAAGTGCGATCGCTATTTTGTGGTTTTGGGAGTGCGATCGCGTTTGGGAGATGTGGAGGAAGTGCGATCGCTGTTTTGGGTTTTGGAAGGTGCGATCACTTTTTGGGGGTGTTGGGGTGCGATCGCGCAAGCATTAAACCATGATGACTGCAAAGCGTCTTGTTAGTTCGCTTTTAGGTGATGTTGATCTAATAGACTTCTCTACGATGACCAACTCTAATAATAATGATTAATTGTTCTTCTATATCTAACTCATAAATAACTCGATAATCACCCACTCTTAACTTATAAAAACCTGACCATTGACCTGTAAGAGATAGAGGAGTTATCTGCTCAAAATTGACACTTAACCATTGAATTTTATTCAGAATCCGCAGACGCACAACCTGATCTAAATTATCTAAATCAGTGATAGACTCTGATTCAAAACTTACAGAATAACTCATTTAACGTTCTATCCCATACCTTTTATAAACTTCAGATAAAGGAATAGTAGGTCTTCCTTCTTGACGTTTACGCCGAATTTCCAATAAACTCTGCTTAAATGATTCTTTGATTTCCCTACCCTCATCAGGATCACCAAAGTATTCATCTAGCATTTCATCTACTGTGTTACGGATTAAGTTTTGTAACTGTTCCGCCGTCATTTCTTTAATTTGCATAGTTGCTTTAAACAGTGAATTATAGGAATGATTATACCAGTTAAGAGAAAATAGTGGGATAACGACAGGCGTTAGCGAAGCGCACCGAAGGTATCGCTGTTTTGGGTTTTGGAGGGAGTGCGATCGC
>JAYKJL010000177.1:0-57924 GCA_035285725.1 Nostocales cyanobacterium 94392
ACTCTGGGTAAGCAACTACTACGATTTAAAAAAGATATCCGCAATAGCTGCCATACACTAATAAACCAGTTTCTCACCTCTGTTGTCGAATCACCACGGTATCTACACAAAAGTCCATTTTCTAAACTAGTCACACCATTGGAAGAAGAGGGGGGGAGGGGGAGAGGGGGAGAGAGGAGGATCAAATTGCGTGCTTGTTGGACTATTTCTGGGGAAACGGCTTGTCCGAGATAAACTAAAGTACCTACGATGGGTTTTCCTGCTAAACCGTGGGGACTATGAAAAATTTCTTCGCTACCGGGTAAATATTGTCGATCAATCCATAATGGTTTGTTATTTTGCCAAATTTCAAAGTGCGATCGCCATTCTCCTTCTATAAATTTCTCTTTTCTAGCAGTGCGTCCAAATCTGGTAATTTCCCAGCCAATAAAGTTTGCATAATCCGCTAATTCTATCCGTATATCTTGTCGGTAAATTGCACTGTTAAAAACAATTGTTTCTTGGGGAAGCCATTCTAAACAACCATGATTATCAATTTTGATGTCTATATTTTGTCTGGCTTGTAAACCGTTACTACGATAAATTTTATTGGCTGCGGCTGTTGTTATTAATGCTTTCGCATGGGATTGAAGATGAATATTAGATGATAATTTATCTCCACCAACAATTCCTCCAGCTGTATGTAAAATAACGCTATGACAAATTGACTGCCCTTCTGGATAAAAGGGACGTTGTATTTTCAACGGGGCTTGATTTTTACTTTGAATTAATATCGTTTTATTTTGATTGTAGCTGTAAACTAAATTGAGTTTTCCATGCCAGTTTTCAAAAGATTCCACTGCTGTTTCTGAGTAGGTTTTTTTGATTATTTTTGCCAAATTACAGATTTATTTTATCAAACTATAAATACTCACAAGTTTTCTTGGTAATACTTGGGATTTATATACAGCATATTTCATCTTTATAAAGCAGATTCGGACGTGCAAGGATGCCCATCCCACCCATTGCTTTATCAGAAAAATGCTATAATTTCCGGCTTTTCTAGATAAATTTACTATTCCCATATTTCTTTTAGTGATTAGCAATACTATATATACTTAACACTGAGTAATATATTTCATGCATTGACGCGATAATTGGGTTAAAACCAAAGGGAACGAGAATTTCTCAACATTTCCTAATTTTGAAGAGGCTATTGCGTTTTTGAGTGAGCAAGATGATAGCTGAAATAATCAGTTTTCACAGGTACAATTTATATAAAATACTAATAGATCATAAAAATGACTCAAGCAACAAATACTGGATATAAATATATCGAATTTGATGAAAATAATGTACCTTTCATCATTGGAACTAGGATGAAAGTAGTTGAAATCATTACATCCGTTTATGCTTATGGTTGGAGTGCTGAAGAACTGCATTTTCAATATCCCCATTTAACGATGAGTCAAATTCATTCAGCATTAGCTTATTACTGGGATAACAAAGAAGATATTGATGCTGATATGCAAAGACGCTTGGGAAATGTAGATAATTTACGTCAAGAAGCAGGTGAATCGGTAATTGCTAAAAGATTAAGAACGCAAGGGTTAATAAAATGAGCATAGCCCTTTACATTGATGAAAATGTTGCGCGACAAGTAACTATTGGCTTACGTTTACGTGGTGTAGATGTTCTTACTGTGCAGGAAGATGGACGTACAGCTTATTCAGATGAAATTATCCTTGAACGTGCCAATGAATTAAACCGCGTGTTATTTTCACAAGATGATGATTTTTTAGCAGAAGCAACCCGTCGTCAAATAGAAGGTAAAGAATTCTCTGGTGTTATCTACGCGCACAAATTACGTGTTTCTATTGGAGACTGCGTGCGGGATTTAGAAATTATTGCTAAAGCTTGTAATTACGAAGATTTTACAAATCATATCGAATATTTACCGTTGTAATTTGTATAAAAAAACTTTTTTTAATATCACGTTGCGCTCCGCGACAACACATCCTATAGTTTTTCGCCCTTCATCATCACAATTAACGCATATTTATTCTATCGTTGCAAAAACAGAAACCATCGTTTATTTCACTTAAAACTATGCCTGCCCAATTCAACCCCCATCTTCACAAAACAACAAATTATTTAAAAAAAAATTACTAATTTATTACTGTTCACTACTAACTGTTAACTATTAACTGAAAAAACAGCCGCCTCTAAGAGACAGCTGTTTTCATAAATAGGGGGTTTATTTAGCTAACTTTTCAGTAAGCTTGAGTAAACTTAGTAATCGAAATCTCCACCACCCATACCAGCACCAGCACCGGCACCAGCAGCATCTTTAGGCTCTGGCTTGTCAACAACGATACATTCGGTTGTTAACACCATTCCAGCGATGGAAGCTGCGTTTTGCAATGCTGAACGTGTCACCTTAGCGGGATCAACAATTCCAGCCTCAAACATATCAGTGAATTCGTTGGTTGCTGCGTTGTAGCCGGTGTTAAATTCTTTCTCTTTAACACGCTCGGAAATTACCGCACCGTTTTGTCCAGCGTTTTGAGCAATCCGCATCAAAGGTGAGGGTAAAGCGCGAGCTACAATCATCGCACCAATTAATTCTTCATCTTTGAGGTTGGCAGTAGCCCATTCTTCCAATACAGGAGCAAGGTGAGCCAATGTTGTTCCACCACCAGGAACGATACCTTCTTCTACAGCAGCTTTGGTAGCGTTGATAGCGTCTTCCAAGCGCAGCTTCTTATCCTTCATTTCGGTTTCGGTAGCAGCACCAACTTTTACAACTGCTACACCACCAGATAATTTAGCCAAACGCTCTTGTAACTTCTCTTTGTCGTAGGAAGATTCAGTTTCATCCATTTGACGACGAATTTGCTCGCAGCGAGATTTAACCGCTTGTTCGTTACCTTCAGCAACAATGGTGGTGTTGTCTTTGGTGATGGTGATGCGACGAGCTTTACCGAGCATATCTAGCTTGGTAGCCTCTAACTTCAAACCAGCATCTTCAGTAACCAACTGTCCGCCGGTTAAAATCGCAATATCTTCCAACATTGCTTTACGGCGATCGCCAAATCCAGGTGCTTTAACAGCAGCGACGTTGAGTACTCCGCGTAAACGGTTGACAACCAAGGTAGCCAAAGCTTCTTTCTCGATATCTTCAGCAATAATAACTAAAGGTTTACCGCTACGAGCTACCTGTTCTAAAACGGGTACCAAGTCTTGTACCAAAGCAATCTTTTTGTCGGTGAGCAAGATGAAAGGCTCATCTAAATTTGCTTCCATGCGCTCTGCGTCGGTAGCAAAATAAGGAGAGATATAGCCCTTATCAAAACGCATCCCTTCGGTAATTTCCAACTCGGTAAACATGGACTTTCCTTCTTCCAAGGAAATCACACCTTCTTTACCCACTTTGTCCATTGCTTGAGCAATCATCTGACCGACTTCATCGTCATTACCAGCAGAAATTGCACCAACTTGAGCAATAGCTTTGGAATCTTCAACAGGTTTTGCGTGTTCGGCAATTTTTCCTACCAAAAAGGTAGATGCTTTGTCAATACCGCGCTTCAAGGAAATCGCATTAGCACCAGCTGCAACGTTCCGTAAACCTTCTTTAACCATGGCGTGTGCCAAAACCGTCGCGGTGGTGGTTCCATCACCAGCAGCGTCATTTGTCTTGGAAGCAGCTTGACGAATCAAAGCTACGCCAGTGTTTTCCACATGGTCTTCTAATTCGATTTCTTTGGCAATGGTCACACCATCATTCACAATCTGAGGTGCGCCAAATTTCTTCTCCAATACTACGTTACGACCTTTGGGACCAAGGGTTACACCCACAGCCTCAGCCAATATGTCCATGCCTTTTTCTAAAGCACGACGGGCATTTTCGTTGTAAATAATTCGTTTAGCCATAGTTCTGTCGCTTGTACCTTTTGCTTTACTTTCTCTAAAAAATGTTGTTATTTATTTTTTTGTCAGTTGCCGTTTAACTAACAACTAACTACTAACCACTAACAACTAGTTAACAATTGCCAGAATATCCTTCTCAGAAAGCAGCACGTACTCGTCGGTACCCAACTTAATGTCGGTGCCAGCGTACTTGGAGTAAAGAACTTTGTCTCCGACCTTTACATCCATTGACTGACGGCCACCATCATCTTTCATCTTACCGTCGCCTACTGATACTACTTCGCCTACTTGAGGCTTTTCTTTAGCGGTATCGGGCAAGTATAGACCACCAGCGGTTTTTTCTTCCGAGGCGCTCACTTTCACGAAAACGCGATCGCCTAAAGGTTTTACTGTAGAAACGCTTAAAGAAACTGCTGCCATAACTTAATTTACCTCTTTAGCACTCTCGACTCCTGAGTGCTAATTTAGCTCTGCTAGGGCTGCGATCGCAATATTAACCTGAGTACGGGTTCCCGAACTCAGTTAAAGGTAGGTTCACTTAGGTATAAATGCTCAACTTGATGACAATTTTCGGGTTTTATGGAACAGAGGAAGAATAGTTTGATATGGTCTGCGATTATTTGTAGAGCCAATAAATTGTTGTAGAACTGTCAAATTTTGTCTTTTTATGAGCGATGATGCAGTGTTTAATTTGAGCGTTCAAGTACTAAAAATGACTAACCTCCGACCCTACAAACCCTTTAATAATTGTGTCGAAACTGTAGGGTTGTCAAAAAAGCAACAACCTGTATTTATATGAGTTTTAGCTTTAATTCCTAAAAGTTGTAGTCTCTAAAAGCTAATTTTAGTTTGAGAAATACTTGAAAAAGTGACTATTTAAGCTCAAAATGGACTCTGTACAAGTGGAATAATTAGCGGCAATATCAATAGACCCAAAACTAACTACTTGCGGGAGCGGTTGTTATAGACCAATAATAGTAGCTTACCCCGCTTTTATTTCTGGGATCTACTCCTTTATCCTCCAAGTAATTGAATGCGTCCTCACCGAACGCTTCTCTAAAATTACAAATTGTTTGCTATTCGATACTTTGCAAGTTTGTTCCTTACCCTATACTTCCTAACGGAAGAAATAAAATCTTACGAGCAAAGGAAGCATCCAGTAGGATAAGTAAAAGCAAAAAATTAGAATAGGTGTGGGTTATTTTGGCAAGAGGTATGTTCGCCCAATACTCTGCTTGCAGTCCTTTAAGATTATTATTTAATGGAAGTTTTTAGCCCGCATCTTTCAAAGCGATATATAATAGCGCATTATAAATACTTTTGCTCTACGTATCCTTACTGGGCTTTTGGATTTATCGCGAAATTTCAATGGAGGGGACAATCTCCTTTGAGAGTTTCACAAATAAAAGGGCAAGGTAAGTGGGAAAAAAAGGACAACATCTCAATCATCCACCAATTAGGATAACTATTCAAGACCTTGATGGAACGAAGCGCGACAAGTGCCACTGCTATGAAAGAACCCAGCATGAAAGATCACAAACGCTTACTGCTCATAGATGATGACCCAAACCTCATCTTGCTGGTGAAGGACTACTTGGAATTCCGGGGATACGAAGTCGTCACAGCTGAAAATGGTCGAGAAGCTCTGGAAATATTAGAGCTAGACATTCCAGACATGATTATTTGCGACGTGATGATGCCGGAAATGGACGGTTACACCTTTGTAGAGCAAGTCCGACAAACAGAACGCACCAGTTGGATACCTGTTCTCTTCCTTTCTGCAAAGGGACAAAGCGCAGACAGAGTTAAAGGTTTGAATAAAGGTGCTGATGTATATATGGTCAAGCCCTTTGAACCCGAAGAACTCGTAGCCCAAGTGGAATCATCACTCAAACAAACGATTCGTTGGAAAGAACATCAAGCCAAAGGAGGCGAAAACGGCTCTCGCATCCAAGTACCTTTTGATGTCCAGCTAACCCCAACCGAACTAAAAGTAGTGCAATTTGTTGCTAGAGGTATGGCTAACCGAGAAATCGCTGAAGAATTAAACGTCTCTCAGCGTACTGTTGAAAGCCACGTCTCCAACATGTTGGGTAAAACCAACCTTCACAACCGCACCGAATTAGCTCGTTGGGCAATCGAAAATCAAATGGCGTAAACCCGTTGATTTTATACTTAAGATTCTGGGTTTTAGATTTAAATTTCTAATCGAAAATCCAGATTTACTTAATTAAAAATCAACTTATTGCTCCTTGCACAAGTAAACATTCATCAGTGAGCAGTTAGCAGTTACCATCAGTCTGGTGCGGTTCATTAGGAAGACTCGATTTTATTTTCACTGTTCCTTGCTGACTGCTCACTCCAAAGCTAAACTTACTACATCAGCATCTAAACCATCAATTACAGCACGGCTTTGAGCGCCGGAGCCTCCATAGCTTTCGTAAAAAAAATCGTTTGATTGTGTTGCTGCTGCCACTCTTGTACGAACTGCGGAATAATTTTTCTATCGGCTGGTTTAGTGACTGCATAGGAAACCAGCGTTAATTCTACGCGATCGCGATTTTGAGCATTCGATGCACTGCAAGATATCAGCGAAACGCTTCAACTTAAACCTAATAAAAATAATAAAACAAACTTTTGCATTCCACCCTTTGATGTCAATTGGGCAACAAAGCGCCACAGCCCATATAAGAATTTTTTGAAAGTCTAATTTATACTTTACCTGGCGACTAGAAGTCGCACGCCACTTGCTACAACGGGGGGAACCCCCGCAACGCAGTGGCTTAGCTACACAAACCGGCACCCGCCGTGGCAGCGGGTTTTAAATTAACTAGTCCACCGTAAGAGTAAGATGACTTCGTTTGTCTAGTAGCGGTTTAAACCGCCCCCCGGATACTTTTAAAACATCTTCGGACAAACGCAATTTGTAAGTAGCGAGTCTTTGCCAGGTTTATTTAAGTTGTTTGCAAAAGATATTGAATGTGTGGTGATGAATGCTTGTTATAGCGAGGTGCAAGCAGAAGCGATTCACGAGCATATTAATTGTGTAATTGGGATGAATTATAAAATTGGTGATAAAGCAGCAATTGATTTTGCAACTGGTTTTTATGATGCTTTAACCAATGGGAGAAATTATCAAGATAGTTTTGAATTTGGGAAAAATGCTCTTGATTTAGAAAGCATTCCAGAATCGCAAATTCCACAAATCAAAATTAAAGATAATACTAAAAGTTTACTAGATCCAGATGCAATAGATAGTAAATCGAAAGAGGAAAATAAAATGAGTGAAAACAATATTGCAGGTGATTATATTAAACAAGATGGTTCCTTTGGAGTTGGTGTTAATAAAGGAACAATTAATACTGATAAATTAGCCGGAACTATCAATGAAGCACAATCGATAAATCTTGCTGAAGCAGCGGAAGAAATTCAAGAGTTACTCGAACAATTAGATAAAACCTATGATACGAATACTACTTTCGGCAAAATGCAAGTAGCAACTGAAACTATTAAAACTATTGAAAATAATTCAGATTTAAAAGCGCGGATAGTTAGTGCATTGAAAGTTGGTGGCGTTAAAGCTTTTGAACAATTTCTCAGTCATCCTGCTGCTAGTTTTGTCATCGGTGCTTTGGAAGATTGGAAAAAGAGTAATGATTAATTACTTTTGATTTATGCGATTGTTTTGCTATTGTCATTGCGAACGGAGTGAAGCAATCCCAACTACTGCGATTGCTTCGTTGCGTCGCAATGACAGTTTTATATTAACTCGTTGGTATGTGTAAATTATTAATTTTTTGCTAATTAAAAGATGATGAATAACAACTATACTGAAGGTGATTTTATCCATCAAGTCCCCATTTTACTTTAAAGAAAATGCTGGAGCAGTTGCAAGAACAACGACTGCATCAAGATGCGATGAATCTGATGTTAGGGTAGCTATTGAGGAAGTTTACCAACGTCATTTGGTGCAGTCTTTAGAATATGAAGATGTATCTTATTATCAAATTCATCCTTTAATTCGAGAGTTTTTACAAACTAAATTACAAGAATCAGCACAAATAAACGAGTTAAAACAAGCATTTACCAGTACTTTTATTGAAATTGCTCAAACAATTCCCGAAACAACAACCCTTGAGGATATCAAGTCAGTTAAAAACGCGATTCCCCATTTAACAGAAGTCGCAGAAAATCACCTTGATGCAGTCAGCGATGAAAATTTATATTGGGCTTTTACTGGTTTAGCTTACTTTTACAAAGGACAAGGTTTATATACTGTAGCTGAACCTTGGTCTCAGCAATGTCTATTAACAGTGCGCGAGCGTTTGGGAGAAAATCATCCCGACACAGCAACCAGCTTGAACAATTTAGCTGAACTTTACCGCTCCCAAGGAAAGTATGAACAAGCAGAACCCCTTCTTATCCAAGCATTGGAATTAATAAAACAGCTACTCGGAGTAAATCATCCCCACACAGCAACCAGCTTGAACAATTTAGCTGAACTTTACCGCTCCCAAGGAAAGTACGAACAAGCAGAACCCCTTTTTATCCAAGCATTGGAATTAAGAAAACAGCTACAGGGAGTTAATCATCCCGATGTTGCAATGAGCTTGAACAATTTAGCTAATCTCGACTACTCCCAAGGAAGGTATGAAGCAGCAGAACCTCTTTATATTCAAGCTTTAGAAATTGCAGAACAGACTTTGGGTGCAAATCATCCCAATACGGTGACTATTCGCAATAGTTTGGAATATTTACGCGCACAGCAGGGGGAAGATGAGGATAATTCTTAATTTTTGTCATTGCGAGGAGGAACGACGAAGCAATCGCAACATCTCGATTACGAACAAGTCAATGCGATTGCTTCGTTCCTCGCAATGACGGTTTCGCATTGACTTGTTGCTGTTGAAGATGTTGGGATTGCTTCGTTACGTCGCAATGACGGTTTGAGAATTACTCGTTGGTGTTGAAGATGTTGGGATTGCTTCGTTCCTCGCAATGACGGTTTGAGAATTACTCGTTGGTGTTGAAGATGTTGGGATTGCTTCGTTACGTCGCAATGACGGTTTTACAACAAACCCTCATACAAATCGCGCCATTCTAGATTCATACTATTAATTAAATCAATTTTCTTTTGTCTAGAACCAGCTTTGATTTGTTTCTCTCTTGCTATAGCGTTATTAATATCGGTAAAAATTTCGTAATAAACCAGTTTATTAACATTGTACTTTTTTGTAAAACCTGCAATTAATTTTTATTTATGTTCGTAAACTCGTTTAACTAAATCATTCGTAACACCTGTATAAAGTACGGTATTATATTCATTTGTCATTATATAAATATAGTATTGCTGACTCATGGATTGTAATTACGCTAAATATACTACGCTTTAGCCTTTCTGACTGCTTGGTTTTTCTGACGCAGTTTTTCATCCAGAGAAAAATCTGGTTGTCCAGGTAAACGAAAAATTATTGAAACTATTGCTTTGCCATCAACCAATCTTCCCTGAACCATTCGACTATACGCACCATAGGAGCATGACCAAAACTGACAGCAACATCATAACCGATTCGCATAGTAAATAATCTAGCCATTGGTTTCTTCTGCTTTAACTTTATTGCTGTTTCTATACCAGTTTTATCAATTCCGTACTCTCCAGTTTCAGCATCAATTACAATCATCTTACCAATATTATCGCCATGCTCAACACAGGAGCGAATTCCATTTTCATAAAATTCTTTAGCTCTGCGAGCGACTTCTTCTACTGTCCAAAAAAGTGATTGCATGATTACACCGCTAATTATTATTATGTCTTTTTATTATAGTTAATTAATCTTCCATAAATAAACTTGCATCAACATGAAATAAACTACCTAATTCTTGAGCCTGTTGTGAAGTTATTTCTAATTCACCATTGATGACTTTATCAACATTTTCTATAGAACCAAAAATTGGAATTAAAATTTCCTTATTTTTATCTTGTGCTTCCATTAAATGAAGCATTATAGAACGAGGTGTAGATTTATTTAATTGATAATGTTTATCTTCAAAATCTTCAATCAATTTTACCAATAAATCTAAAATTGTATTTTCTTCTGGTGTAAGATTTTTACGCGCTAGCAATTCTTCAACAACCTCTAAAAAATAATCATTTTCAGCTTCCGTCTGAATAATTTTAGGTTGATATTTAGAGAGTAATTGACTATAAATTTCTGAATTAATAGTAAGGGTCATTTTTCCACTTATTTTTGTCATATTCTGCGTGAGTTAAGATATATTTTATATAGATGACCTGTTTTTCATAATTAATACTAACAATCAATCTATATTTGTTACCTTTAATATTGAAAATTGTAAAATTACCAACCGCTTCTGTTGGGGGATAAGCTGTTTGTACCTCTATCAAGTTTTCCCAATCAGCTTTACTTGCAATTTTATACCAGTCATCTAATGCTTGTTCGCAATCTCCATGTTTTTGGGAATATTCTCGTAATTTCTTACGGCTGATAACGTGCATTACATTAATAATTCTAGCTTTTCTAATTTTTTGTTTGGTAGTACATGAAACCTATAAGTCAATTTATGTTAACCAATCTTCTGTTAATAAATCAACTTTACCCTTATTCCTAACTCTCTTAATCCATGAATCTCGAATCTCTCGTCAAACTCAACCGTACAATTCGTGTAATTGGCTTTGACGATGCTCCATTTATTCGCGGTGCAGGAAAAAACGTCAATTTAGCAGGAATTATTTGTGCGGGAACTCGATTTGAAGGAATGGTTTGGGGAGAATTACAACCAGATGGTTTTGACTCAACAGAAACGATTTGCAAACTATTAATTAACAGCAAGTTTTTACCACAATTACATATAGTATTACTCGATGGAATTGGTTTTGGTGGATGTGAATCTGCTAAATTATGCAACCAACAATAAAACCAAGACTTAAAATCTATAGACATAAGAGCCAAAACCTGCGAACATGACAGCCACTACTCACAACCCAAAGTCCGAAATTTTCTACCCTAGTTCTGATGGTGAACCCGTGGCGGAAACTTATACTCATCTCTACGCATTATTAACAACTCTAGAAGTACTGAGACAATATCTCCAAGGACAACAGGCAACTGTTTTAGCAAATCAATTTTTATATTATGCTCAAGGTTTCCCAAAATTACGAATAGCACCTGATGTGATGGTAATTTTTGACGTTGAGCCGGGAGGTAGAGACAATTATAAAATCTGGGAAGAAGGTAAAGTGCCTTCAGTGGTTTTTGAAATTACATCTAAGGGTACGCAAAACCAAGATACAGAATATAAAAAAACCTTGTACGAACAATTAGAAGTACAAGAATATTGGCTTTTCGATCCAAAAGGTGAATGGATACAAGAAAAATTGCGCGGTTATCGTTTGCGAGGAGAAAGCTACGAATTAATTACAGATAGCCGCAGCGAACCTTTACAATTACGTTTAGCTATAGAAGATGAATTAATCGGTTTTTACCGCGAAGATACAGGAGATAAATTATTAATTCCCGATGAATTAGCAACCAAGCTAAGCCAAGAAACTCAAGCAAGACAAGAAGCAGAAAATCGTGCAAATGAAGCTGAGGCGCTTTTAGCTCGTTATAAAGAACGTTTTGGAGCTTTGAACGAGTAATTATGTATGTAGGGTGTGTTACGGCTTTAATATGTTGAATTATAAATTACCATGTTGAAAATGCCGTAACGCACCATTCACGGTATATCGAAATTATTGTAAAAGCCGTACAAAAAATCTTAGGGATATATTCAGATTTTGCGCGTACCTCTTATCTTTGTGTTCTCTGTGCCTAGTAAGGTTTTTTCTTTTTTAAATTCAAATTTGAAATAACTATTTGAAAAAACTCAATTACCATCAGAATAATTGGTGCGTGACGCTAAATAAAAATTCTTAATTTCCAATCAAAATCTTTCAAAGCGTCACACACCCTACATTTATAGAATCTAAAACTCCGCATTTTCCGGAGTACGGGGAAACGGAATCACATCGCGAATATTCCCCATTCCCGTCATAAACTGCACCAATCTTTCAAAACCCAATCCAAAACCAGCATGAGGTACGGTACCGTAACGACGTAAATCCATGTACCACCATAAATCTTGCGGTTTCATCCCTTGGGCTTTAATTCGGTGTTCTAACACATCATACCTTTCTTCACGCTGGGAACCACCGATAATTTCACCAATTTTTGGAGCTAAAACATCCATGGCAGCAACGGTTTTTTCATCATCACTCAACCGCATATAAAAGGCTTTAATTTCTGTGGGATAATCACTCACAATAACCGGCTTTTTAAATAATTTTTCGCACAAATAACGTTCATGTTCTGATTGTAAATCTAAGCCCCATTCTACCGGATATTCAAACTGGACATCGGCTTTTTCTAGTAGCTTGACGGCTTCGGTATAAGTAATTCGTTCAAATTGATTATTAATAATATTTTCTGCGGTTTCTAAAACTGTTTGATCAACTCGCAAATTGAAAAAATCCATGTCTTCTGGACATTTATCCATTACATATTTAAAGACATATCTGAGAAATTCCTCAGCTAAATCCATATCTTCAGATAATTCGCAAAAAGCCATTTCCGGCTCAACCATCCAAAATTCTGCAAGGTGACGCGAAGTGTTAGAATTTTCTGCACGGAAGGTAGGACCAAAGGTATAGACGTTACCAAAGGTCATTGCCATAATTTCGGCTTCTAATTGACCGCTGACTGTTAAATATGTCGGTCTACCAAAAAAGTCTTTACTGTAGTCTACCAGCTTATCTTCGGTACGGGGAACGTTATTTAAATCCAAACTAGTAACACTAAAAAGCTCTCCCGCACCTTCGCAGTCGCTAGCGGTGATAATCGGTGTATGTACCCACAAAAAGCCCCGTTGTTGAAAGAATTCATGAATCGCTGCTGCACAAGCATTACGCACCCGGAAAACCGCACCCAAGGAATTAGTACGGCTGCGTAAATGTCCTATGGTTCTGAGAAACTCAAAAGAATGGCGTTTTTTCTGTAGCGGATAAGTTTCTGGATCAGCTTCACCGTAAACTTTCACCGTTTCGGCTTTTAATTCAATTCTTTGTCCTTTTCCTTGAGACTCTACCAGTATTCCCGACGCTTCCACAGAAGCACCTGTATTTAATTGTTTTAATATATTCTCATAATCTGGTAAATCTTGGTTTAGCACAACTTGTAAATTAGCCAGAGATGAACCATCATTAACTTCAATAAATGCAAACCCTTTTAATTCACGCTTCGTTCTCACCCAACCTTGTGCTTTTATTGATTCATCAGGTTGAGCGCTGCGTAATATTTCTGCAATCCGTCTTTCTATCATATATTTTACTTCCGACAATAAAAATTAAGTGCTGTTAGTAGATAGTGGATGGTGGTTAGTGGACAGTTGACAGTGAACTTTTGGGAAATAAATAAATCAGAAATATCAACCATGAACCATCAACCAACAACTATCAACTATCAACTATCAACCATCAACTAACCACTAACCACAGACTTTAATAACCAGCCTATGATAACTCCCAATCCACCAAAGCGGACTACTTGCCAAAACAAGTCTTTCAAACCGCTTTTTGTAAATATAACGCTACCACCAAACAAGACTAAATAAGTCTCGGAAAATAATCCTAAAGCATTGTCTAAGGTTTCTAATTTTTCTTTAATCTGTTTTAATTCCGCTTTTAATGAACGGGAAGTTGTTTGTTGTAGTTGTCTTTTAACTTCGTCAAAATGCCGCACCAGTTCTATCTGACGCTTTTTATCAGCTAGCATCTGAGCGTACCGTTGTTTTAACTCATCCAGGTTTTGCTCGACTGATAATATTTCTTGTTGCAATTCTTGTTCTAAATTTTCCTCAGTTGATGATTGAGAAGATTTTTTCGGCGACTCCATGAGCGAAGTATTACAGTAAAAGAGAATGTTTTGAAAGCTTCTTCGTTATGTCTCAATCCAGTCAACTGCCTAAAACTAGTCAATTGCAAGAAATAAGTACATTAGAGTTAGCTCAAGTTCTATTGGAGAGATTGAGTATATCTCCTAACGATTGGCATCGTCTCAAGTCTAACCGCAAAGTTCGCGCTTGCGAACAAACCGCAGCCGCTCTTGTATTTCTGATCAACGAACAACCCGAAGAAGCACAAGCCAGATTAGAACAAGCTACTGGCTGGTTAAATCGCTCTATCAGTGCGCCACCTTGTCCGACTCATGGACAAAAAAAAGACAGTTAGTTGTTAATTGTTGGTTGTTAGTTGTTATAATTTAACTCCTAACTCTCAACTTTTAACTCCTAACTCCTAACTCCTAACTCCTAACTAATAATTAATTCCGTAACAACGGTATCCTACTACGTCTATGCTCCAACTGCTTGCATAGTCGTAACTCTGTACCTCTACGGTTCCATTCTACCTGGTCGAAAATTAGATGCAGTATGGATAAACCACGACCATTTTCTGATTCATCAGGTGGCAAATATTCGGTGGGATCTTCTTCACAATCGCATTCGGGAATAAATCCCTTACCTTGATCTGATATTACCCACCAATATCTATCATCAATTAAAGAAAAACGAACTACAACTTTTTTTCCAGGATCGAGATTATTACCATGCTTTGCTGCATTGACTAGGGCTTCTTGAAGTCCTAATCTCAATTCAGCTTGCATTTCTCCTGGGATTTCTGCCAAAAGCAAATCTAAAATTGGACAGAGATATAGAGTTGAGGCAAAACTAATCGTACCCCAATTGCGTCCTACCGGACGAAGTGAAATGGTAATCACAAGAGAAACCCCGTAGCTTTCGGCTTAAGCTAGACATGACTTTTACTACTTACACCGCACCCTGTAATTAATTTGAGGTGGTCATGTTGCCTTAATTTTTATCTTTGTACAACTAACTAATTTTTGTATGCTACTTAACATTGACTCTGTTAAAGAAATAAAGGTTGCTTAAGTTCAAATCGGCTCACAATTTTCTACTACCTAACAGTTACAAACTATAAATTTATTTCAAGTATAAAGGAGTATTTTTATACTCTTAAACGCAACCGATTTGTAACTTAAATAACTCATCTATTTCTTAGTTGAAGAGTCTGGAATTAGGTCAATTTCTTTATACAAAAGGTATTCTATATTTAGATTAATTCAATTTTAGCATTTTTACTATGCACTAGACTACAATTTTCAATTTTCACCAGAGAATTAAACTAAGTATCTTTGACTAAGTTTGATAGCACGAGAAATGCTGCTACTTCTACATGGGCTGTTTGAGGGAAAAAATCAGCGGGTTGTACTCGTGACAAAGTATATAAATCATCTTGACAAAGTTGCTTTAAGTCTCTAGCAAGTGTTGCGGTTTTACAGCTTACATAAACAATACGAGCCGGTTTTGCTTTGCGTAAAGTTTCGATTACACTGGGTTCGCATCCTTTTCTTGGTGGGTCAAGTATAACAATATCTGGTTTATCAGATATCCGAGACAGTAATTCTTCTACCTTTCCCGAATGGAAGGTTACGTTGTTTATGTGATTATACTGAGCGTTAATTTCTGCGGCAGCTACAGAGTATTGTTGTATTTCTAAACCAATAGCAAAATTTACTTGTTTGGCAAGGGGTAAAGTTAAAGTTCCTATACCACAATAAGCATCAACTAATATTTCGTTACCTTGTAAATTTAATTCCGATTGAATTTCGTATAATAATGCCTCCGCTGTTTCAGTATTTACTTGGAAAAATGTTTCCGGTCTTATTTTCCATTTTAAAGAAGCAAATTCTTCTTCTAAGTAAGAGGTTCCAGCTATCAACCTAGTTTCGTTACCAAAAATTGCATTTGTGCGATCGCCCTGAAGGTTTAACATCACTCCCACTAATGGGGGATAATGGTCTAACCACTCTTGTGCTTGTTGTTCAATTCCTGGTACAATCCAATCCCTTACCACTAAGGTCAACAATACTTGACCAGTACGGCGACCGATGCGTAAACCAAGATGACGGATGATTCCGCTATGGTTACGTTCGTGATAAATCTCCCAACCATTAGATTCGATATCTTGTTTTACCTGGGCTAAAAAAGGATTTAGTCGCGAATCTTGCACCGGACATTGATTGAGGTTGACAATTTGATGAGAAGATTTTTGGTAGTAACCCGCTATTACCCCCACATTAGGAGATATTCCCATCGGGTAAGTTGCTTTATTGCGGTAGTCTAATGGTTCACCCGCAGTTAATACCTCATCTACTCGCGGTTGTGTAAAACCACCAATCTTTTGTAAAGCTTGAATAACTGCTTTTCGTTTAGCTGCTAATTGGTACTGATAGTTAATATGCTGCCACTGACAGCCACCACATTTATCAGCGACAATGCAAGCTGGTCTGATACGATGAGGCGATGGTTGTAATAATTCTTTAACTTTGGCGAATGCGTATTTGGGCTTGAGATTTACTAAACGGACAACAACGCGATCACCAGGTACAGTATCCGGTACAAACACCACCAGTTCATCGATTCGCCCTACACCATCACCCGTATCGCTCAAGTCGGTAATTTCCGTTTCTACCAAGTCACCCTGTTTCCACTTTGTTTTAGCCATCAGTCAAACAATTTTGGATTTTAAATTTTGGATTTTGGATTAACCCCATAATAAATCTAGAAGCTTGAGTTGAGGATTTGAGGTTTTGGAGCCACTGCTCGACTAGGATTTCCCGGCAATCATCCCCCCATCTCCCCATCCCCTCTTCCCCTCTGGGTACCTAAGTCGCTAAACTAACAGTAATAATAAAATCAGTGAACAGTTATCAGTGAGCAGTAAAGAGTTATCTATTGATATGCTACCTATCTGATCTCAGACCATACACACCCGCAAGTGATTGTCAAATCTTAACTGATAACTGATAACTGATAACTGATAAATCGCACTTTCTTTAAAAAAATCATGAGTGTAGTAAGCCAAGTTATTCTCCAAGCCGACGACGAACTGCGTTATCCCAGCAGTGGTGAACTTAAAAATATCAAAGACTATTTGCAAACTGGAGAGCAACGGTTGCGAATTGTCAATACCCTAACTGAAAATGAAAAAAAGATAGTTGAACAAGCGACTAAAACACTATGGCAAAAGCGTCCTGACTTTATTGCACCAGGTGGTAATGCTTATGGTCAACGAGAACGAGCGCTGTGTATCCGCGACTATGGTTGGTATTTACGTTTAATTACCTACGGAATACTGGCTGGTGATAAAGAACCAATTGAAAAAATTGGCTTAATTGGAGTCAAGGAAATGTATAATTCATTGGGAGTTCCTGTACCCGGAATGGTCGAAGCTATTAAGGGGTTAAAGGAAGCAAGCATTGATTTATTAAGTGCAGAAGATGCATTACAAGCTGCTCCTTACTTCGATTTCATCATTCAAGCCATGTCTTAATTGAGTAACGAAAAGAGTGTTATCCCGTCATCTCCGATGAATCCCTTTTTAATAGAACTTTGATGGGATATCGGAAAGACACTTTAAATAAAATACCGATTTAACTTCCCTACACTTGGTAGTGGCTACGGCAGAATCTCTGTCAAGTTACTAACAAGTCGTAGGGAAACTTTTTTAACAGTAAACGGTAAACATTACAAGACAGCCTATTACCTTAAATACAAAAAACCGACAGTCCTTTATTCAAAGCTGTCGGCTATTAGTGTGTTCCCTATTAATGACTCGGCTAGAGTTCAGTTATATATAATTATGCTTATCTACCTTGAATATTCCGAGGATCTTAATCATGAATGCTTGTGATTCTCATCACAACGAAGTTGTATATAAGGTGTATTCAATTTATTCGTGTATTGGTATACTAAAAAATTGAAATTATCATTCTAAAGATAGTTGCGCCATTATTAATAGTAAGATATAAATATTTTTCATAAAAACTTTTATAGCTTATAAAATAAGAAACGCCCACAAAAAACATAACTTTATCTACAAATTTCCGAATTTTGAGGAAATATCTATACAATTAAAATTAATTACAGCCTGAAAGCAGTCAAAGCGATGAATCGCAGCTGAACCACCTGCCGAAGGTGAATGATAACTGTAGAAAGGTAAATGTCGCCTTCTGCTTGTCCGAATCACAATCGAACGAGTCAAAATAGAACAAAGCATTCATATAAAGAGCAATTCAAATTCTCCACAGCTATGACATACGATTACGATTTATTTATAATGGGTGCTGGTTCTGCTGGTGCGGCTGCGGCAAAAAAAGCTGCTTCTTTGGGTGTACGTGTAGCCGTAGCCGAACAAGAAGCTCTCGGTGGTACTTGCTTGAATCGCGGTTGCATTCCTAAAAAATTAATTGTCTATGCCGCTGACTTTGCCCTACATAATAAATTTGCAACTGACTATGGCTGGAGTAAAATTTCATCACATTTCGATTGGACGCAGTTTATCCAATCGGTACACAAGCACATAGACAGTATTAATCGCTCCTATCAGGAAAAATTTCAACAAAGTGGCATTACTTTACTACGCGGTCATGCTACTTTCGTTGATGCTCACACAATCAAAGTCAACGAATCTAAAATCACTGCCGATAAAATTTTAATTGCTGTTGGTGCGCGTCCTTTTATTCCCCCGGATATTCCCGGAATCGAATACGCCATTACTTCCCGCGAAATGTTCCATTTACCCTATTTACCAAAACGTCTGGCAATTATTGGTGGTGGTTATATTGGTGTAGAATTTTCCAGCATGATGAATGCTTTGGATTGTCGAGTCACTGTTGTTGACACGGATGAAACAATTTTAGAAGGATTTGATCATGATCTTCGTCAAAGGCTTCAAGAAAGCTTATCTCAACGGGGAATTAAATTTATCAACAACAGTACAGCGACGGAAATCAAGCATTATGAAGAAGGCTTATTATTAACCGTCAACGGTAAGTACAAAAAAACCATTGCCGCTGACAGTATTTTAGTTGCTACCGGACGCACTCCCAATACTAAAAACCTCGATTTAGATAACGCTCAAGTCAAAATGGACGAAAAAGGTGCGATCGCAGTAGATGAATATAGCCGCACCAGTCAGTCCAATATTTTTGCTGTCGGAGATTGTACTAACCGTTTGCAGTTAACTCCTGTAGCAAAATCAGAAGCTGTTGCTTTTGTCAATACTGTTTTTGCAAATAAACCGCAAACCGTAAATTATGGTGATGTGCCTTCTGCTGTTTTTGCTCGTCCAGAAATAGCCAGTATCGGTATGACTGAAAACCAAGCCCGCGAAAAATTTGGCGATTCGATAAAATGTTATTGTGATCGCTTTCAACCATTAATGACTCAATTCGCTGGTTCACAAGAGCAAGCAATCATCAAAGTCGTAGTTGAGGGTGAATCCGAGCGAGTCATCGGACTTCATATGTTAGGAGAACACGCAGCCGATATCATTCAATCTCTTGGCGTTGCAGTTCGTCAAGGTATTACTAAACAAGATTTAGACTCGGCGATCGCAATTCATCCCACTAGCGCAGAAGAATTTCTCACGTTAAATTAGATCGAGAAGACTTGTCCGCTTGCCCCAATCTCCAAAAATAGCTTACTGTGGAATGGAACGGTATCTTTTCACATTAGCGGTAGATAAGCGTAACTTCACGGAATTTATTTGTTGCAAAAAACACGCTAAAAAATTATGAATTACGATTACGATCTATTTGTTATCGGTGCCGGTTCTGGAGGTTTAGCGGCTTCCAAACGCGCTGCTGGCTACGGAGCAAAAGTGGCGATCGCCGAATACGATTTGGTCGGTGGTACCTGTGTTATCCGGGGCTGTGTTCCCAAAAAACTGATGGTTTATGCTTCTCATTTTCCCTCACTCTTTGAAAGTGCCGCAGGCTATGGCTGGAAAGTCGGTGATACTGAGTTGGATTGGGAAAAGTTCATTACATCTATAGATAAGGAAGTCAGAAGGTTATCTGCGCTGCACATCAGTTTCTTGGAGAAAGCAGGAGTAGAATTAATTCAAAGTCGCGCTGCTTTGGTGGACGAGCATACTATAGAAGTTGATGGACGTAAAGTAACTGCGGATAAAATTTTGATTGCTGTTGGTGGAAAACCGAGTAAACCTGATATACCAGGGATGGAATATGCGATTACCTCCAATGAAATTTTTCACCTCAAAGAAAAACCCCAGCATATTGCCATTATTGGAGCTGGTTATATCGGTTCGGAATTTGCTTGTATTATGCGCGGTTTGGGTTGTGAAGTGACTCAAATTATCCGTGGTAAGATGATTTTGAAAGGTTTTGACGAGGATATCCGTACCAGCATTCAGGAAGGAATGGCAAATCATGGTATTCGGATCATTAATAATACTGAAATCACATCTGTAGAAAAAGTTGCTTCCGGTTTAAAAATCAACTTATCTGGAGAACAGCAACCAATCACAGCCGATGTCTTATTAGCTGCAACAGGTCGAATTCCTAACGTCGAAGGATTGGGTTTGGAGCAAGCTGGAGTGGATTTAATTCCCAGTGTAGAAGAGGGACATGGCTACGGTACCACAAAGGCGATCGCCGTCAACGAATACAGTCAAACTAATCACTCACATATTTTCGCTGTCGGTGATGTTACTGATAGAATTAATTTAACTCCCGTGGCGATTGGTGAAGGTAGAGCTTTTGCTGATAGCGAGTATGGTGATATGAAGCGTGCTTTCAGTCATGAAAATGTGGCGACAGCCGTATTTACCTCACCCGAAGCTGCAACTGTGGGATTAACAGAAGCTGAAGCTAAGGAAAAATTTGGAGAGGATAAAGTTAAGATTTATCGCACCCGATTCCGTCCCATGTTCTATACTTTGCCACAGCAAGAAGAAAGAACAATGATGAAATTAGTTGTAGATGTCGAAACTGATAAAGTTTTAGGCGCTCATATGGTAGGAGACTATGCAGCGGAAATAATTCAAGGTGTGGCGATCGCCGTAAAAATGGGTGCGACGAAGAAAGATTTCGATGCTACCGTTGGTATTCACCCATCAGCAGCAGAAGAATTTGTCACCATGCGGTAATCGGTTATCAGTTATCAGTTATCAGTTATCAGTTATCAGGGAATAGGGAATAGGGAATAGGGAATAGTGAACTGTCAACTGTCAACTGTCAACTGATGGATTACATCTACCTTCATGGCTTTGCATCGAGTCCTGATTCTGTAAAAGCTAAGTATATACTCGAACGGTTTGCTGAAAATGAAATCAAACTCGAAATTCCTGATTTGAATTGTGATGATTTCTCTCACTTGACAATTACCCGTCAGCTAAAACAAGTTACTGAGAATTTTTCACAAAATAGCAGTGTGACAATTATCGGTTCTAGTTTAGGAGGTTTAACAGCAGCCCATATAGGAGAAAAATTTTCCCAGGTAAAACGTTTAGTATTACTGGCTCCAGCTTTTGGGTTTTTATCACACTGGTTGCCGGCTTTAGGTAAAGATGTCACACAGCGTTGGCAACAGCAAAAGTATCTCATGGTTTATCATTACGGTGAACAACGAGAACTACCTTTAAGTTATGATTTCTTGATTGACGCAGAGCAATATCAAGAACAACTTTTGCAACGTCCGATTCCTACTCTTATTCTACACGGACAACAAGATGAAGTGATTCCCATCCAAGCCAGTCGAGATTTTGCTCAACAACGTTCTTGGGTGAAATTAATAGAACTTAATAGTAATCATAGTTTAGGTAATGTAATGCCAGAAATTTGGCAAGCAATTGAATATTTTTCTCAATTATCTCATATTTAATTAAATTATTGTTATTAGTGATAATTGCGTAATCTCCGATATCGTTGAAATGGTAATATTGTTAAATCAGTTGACAGTTAACTGTTGACTGATAACTGATAACTGTTAACTGATTAATGATGCTTCCCTTCCTCCGCACTGACTTAGTAGAATTAGCAGCTTATAAACCTCATCTTGGTATTGGTGTAGCTACTCCAATTACAACAGCAGCAATCGAGTCGGATAAACTCGATACCAATGAAAGTCCTTACGATTTACCTACTCAATTAAAAGAAAAGTTAGCGTGGAGTTATAAAGAATTAATCGAAACCAATCGTTATCCAGATGGGGGACATTCTTTACTCAAACAAGCGATTAGTGAATACGTTAATGAATCAGCGAATGTTTCCTCGAACATTTTTGTCAGCAATAATATCTCCCTCGGTAATGGTTCAGATGAATTAATCCGTTCAATATTAATTGCTACTTGTTTGGGAGGGAATGGTTCGGTTTTAGTCGCTCAACCAACTTTTTCGATGTACGGAATTTTGGCACAAGCTTTAGGTATTCCGGTAATTACAGTACCGAGAGATTCCCAAAATTTTGAAATGGATTTGCAAGCAGCATCAATTGCCATAGAAACGACTCAAGAGCAACCTGTAAGAACAGTTTTTGTTGTCCATCCCAATTCTCCTACGGGTAATTCCCTAACAGCGGCAGAGTTGACATGGTTAAGAAATTTACCAGAAGATATTTTAGTGGTAATTGATGAAGCTTATTTTGAATTTAGTCAAAAGAGTTTGGCAAGTGAATTATCAGAACATCCTAATTGGGTAATATTACGGACATTTTCCAAAGGTTTTCGTTTAGCTGCAATGCGTGTAGGTTACTCTATTGGTCATCCCGAAATCATTGCTATCTTAGAAAAAGTCCGCTTACCTTATAATTTACCGAGTTTTTCCATAGCTGCTGCATTAATAGCCATGCAAAATCGTTCGCTTTTACTTGACTCGATTTCCCAAACTTTGAACGAACGTTCTAAATTAATTGAAAGTTTATCTCAATATCGAGAATTACAAATATTTGATAGTGATGCTAACTTTATTTTTTTACGTCTCAAACCAGAATTTGACAACCAAACAAATAGTACTTTAAAAAATCTTCACGAGAAATTGAAAAAATCTGGTACTTTAGTACGAGAGACTTGCGGGGGATTGCGAATTACTGTAGGTTCTCCCTCAGAAAATGCTCGCACTTTAAACAGGTTTCAAACCGCGTTGAAAAATATTTAAAATTTAATTAATTTTTAACCAGGATGTTTTTAGCCGATGTTTTAACTTAGGGTATCTGCTCCATTAGCCAAACGACGAACTATTGCTACAGTTTGTGGTAAAACTCCCACTAACATCGCAAATGCTTCATTCGGTAACTGACTTACGACTTCTGGTGGAAAATATTGCTCAAATTGATCGAGAATTTTTTGAACTCGGTGCTGGGGAACTGGATTTTCAGTGATTTGTTTAATCAATCGAATCCACTGTCGTCTAATTAAATAAGACTTTTGACGCTCTTCCGATGAATTTGTTGTCAGTAACATTGACGAAACATTTCCGATGGGTAATACGTGAAGACAATCACGGTCATAATCACCACCCACAGCCGCTCCGGGACCGGCAAACTCTGCGTGATAACCTTTAAACAGTATTAGTCCATTTCGTCTACGACTGTTGACCGTAAAAACCTTCCCACTATGGAGTTTTGTCAGTAGGTCTGAGTCATAAGATTGCTCAACTCCATCTGGCATTACAATATAGTCAAGAAAACAAGTGTCGGGATAATAAGTTGATACCATAGCAGTTTGATAGCGTTCACGCTTTTCGCTATCCATCTTTTATAAGAAATTTAATCAATCAAGGAACTAATCTAAACTTTATCTTGCTATTCTCGATGAACTTAATCAATACAGCTGTTAGTTTTGCTATTATCTAAAGCTTTATTGTGCGGCTTAACTTAAATAAATTTAAATCAACTAGGTTGACTAATTGAGTAACCATATTTTATGTGATTTAAATGCATTTGTCTTGCAGTACAGGAATCTTTACTTAAAGTTTCGATAAAGATAGTCATTTTGTATACAAAGTTAGTGTAAGGCATTAGTCAATTTAAGTGTAATTTTACTGAAGTGCTCCTGACAGTTAATTAAATATGTTTTAACTATCTAAAATTTGAATAAATCATCAAACATTTGCGCTCCAAAAATTAGCTTACTACAACTACATCCACAATATATTAAAGAAAATATGAATAAAATCAATAATTTGCTAAAGTTGTTGTGCGTTTATCTTTTTACATTGCTTGCTCAGTGCTTTGTACACTAGATATATACTATTTATTCTTCTCTATCGCTGACAAAATTTTTGTATGAATAGCTTTTATGATTAAATTAACGGCATTCATACATAAATCAAAAGATAAAACCATTCTAAAGAAGCATATTTTTTCGGTCAAAAATATAATTAAGAAATATAAAATATATAGTTAAGTTAGAATAACAATCAAAGATTTTTGGGATTATTAAAGATTATATAAATAATTATATTAATCAATTGCAAAATTGGATTAACATTAAATTAATGCTAAGTCAAGTTATTAATTTACTTTTCTAGAAGTTATTTAATTACCTAAATATTGAATAAAATACCCAGAAAAATCAGATAAATTAACAGTCAAAAAGGTGTTTGTAAAGTAACATTTGTCGCGAACGTCGGAACAAAAATGTATTCCAATTAGCATCAACTTGATGCATCCGGTATCCCGATTTAAAATAAAGTTGCCGAGCTTGATGATTATTTTCCAAAACATGGAGATACAAATCGTTAAATCCCCATTCGCTAACGACTTTTTCACAGTTAGTTAACAAAGCACGAGCTGCTCCTTGCCTGCGGTATTCAGGATGTACGGCTAAATTGGATAAATAAGCAAAACTTTTTCTAGTACCTGTGTGAGTCCAAGAATCGCCTAAACGCACGCTTAATTCTACAGTTGCGACTAAATTTGAGTTTGTTTGTTCGCTCCGCGACTCTGAAAGAGTATCGCTATTATCAACGGCAACCAAACAAGCATGATGGGGTGCTGAGTTAGCCAAACGATGTCTTAAATCTTCGTAAATCCCCAAACGCAGTAATGGAAAAGCCCATCCCCATAAACCATCACGGGAGTGGAAGCTTTCAGCGATTATTTGGGCAACATCAGTCAAATCGGCAGGTGAACACAGCCGAATCTGAAATTGGGAGGTGCTTGGGGTAGTGCCTACCGCAACTGGCTTTTGCTGGGATGCAACAGAAAAACAAGGAGTCGCCGGTACTCCGCCGTGCAACGGCGGAGCCGTAGTGCACCGGCGTTCCCCGGTCAAGGCTAATTTGCTGTTAAAGTTATTCATCGAAAATATGCATTATTATTCGTACAACACTATCCGTTCTGATATGAAAACTTTAATTGAAAAATGTAGAAATTGGGATTCGGTGTGGGATGTTTTTGGAGATAAGCAAATGGGGGCAAAGTGGAGGGATTATTGCTATCAGCTAAAAATATCCAGCAAAAACTGTCGATTTTTTGTAGCAAAACAGACAATAAACCGAATTGGCGGACAATCGCAATACTTCTTTTTCCAACTATACAGCTAACTGACGCGGTAATGATATTCTGCAATACAGAACTTTTTAGCCCCATCAGCTTGGTCCCTACTCCCTCAAAGGGAGTGATTGATAGTAACAAGTTTTCGATCAAATACTGTGCCGATGGCACAAATTGTAACTTGGTTGAAAGCTTTGTTGGCATTATCTGACACAAGTACAAAGAATAAATATTTTAATCTATAACATAGTACTTTTTGCTCCCATAAAGCCAATTTTTACAATTGACCACTCCGATTGCTAACACAATTGTTGTATAAAAATATACAAAGGCTATTTAATAGCTATATACAGTCATAGTTTGAGACAAGGTTTTTAGACTAATAAGTACTCGCGCAAAATAAATTAGACATTTTGTTTGGGGAGGGAATAGGGTTGGGGGGAAGGCGTAAGTACTTGCCGGGACTTTCGTTTTCCGTGGATTTCGAGAAAGCTGTAGTTTAGGTTGCAGGTGTATACGCAATTACTAGATGATTATGGATAGTTTGCCTAAGCTAGTAAAAGCCTCTTACTTAATTAGTTGTTTAAGAGCTAAAAGATTAATTATCATTCAACTGACAAATCAAACAATGATGGAATTGATACAATCTAAATCTAGACAACACCAGTAGATGCAGCCGCTACCTCAATAATTTTACGTAAAGCAATAGTTTATTAAAATACTCGTGAATTAACTATTATTATTGTGATATTACCGTTCTAATTGCGATCGCCATCAATAAAATTTACCATCAGATGTTAGTGTTAGTGCTAAAACGGGAAAACTAAGACGACATCTGGTAGGTGGATCAATCTAGCCAGTGTAAAAAAGTGTAAATGTAAGTGTAATTTAAATAAAAATAATCGTTGGGGGTAAAGAAAAATTGGCTACAACATATCGATTATCCAAAGCTGAAGCAGAGTATAAGCCTTGGGGGTACCTTTGATCAAGTTCTCGTTCGTTACCTTTACAGTAAGCAAACTGCCGATTGCAGTGGAAACACTCTCTGATTAAATCGAATGTTAAAACATTCCCACCTAATTAAACTATTTATCCGACTGCCGTTACTGCATGGAAGCGGTGCATGAAATCCCAAGTAAACAAAAAGCCAAAAATATTGGTTGTCGATGATGAACCCGACAACCTGGACTTGCTATACCGTACCTTTTATCGCGAATATAAGGTACTGCGAGCAAGTAGTGGTCCAGATGCATTGGAATTACTCGCAAAAGAAGGAGATATATCAGTAATTATCTCCGACCAACGAATGCCAATGATGAGCGGTACAGAATTCTTAAGTTTGACGGCTACTCAGTATCCAGATATTATCCGGATTATTTTAACTGGCTACACTGATGTCGAAGACTTAGTGGAAGCGATAAATGCTGGTAAAGTATTTAAATATGTAACTAAACCGTGGGAAGCAGAAGAACTTAAAGCTGTAGTACGCCAAGCTTTGGATACTCATAATGTTCTCCGAGCGCGTACTCACGAATTAACCCGGACATTACGTCAAGAATCGCTGCTCAACTCTGTAACTAATACGATTCGCAGCGCTTTAGATTATCGGCAAATTCTCCAAGCAATTGTAGATAATGTCGGTCATATGTTGGAGGTAGACGTATGTCTTTTACGTCCTTTCCAGAATGGACAGTTAGTTTTACAAGGTTTTATTTATCAAAAAAATCTTCAAGAAGAACTAGATAATCATGTAGAAGATAAACAACAACTTGCATCCGAATTATTAGCTCATACAGTCTGGGAAACTCGCGAAGTCCAGGTAATTTATGATGCAACAGAAGACGAACGCATTCAAACAGATACCAATGAAAGACGCGATCGCGTTCGGGTTTATCAACAGGCTCAAATATGTTCTAGTTTAATAGTACCCCTGATTTGTCAACAAGAATTGATTGCTGTATTGGCACTGCACCAGTTTCAAGAATCTCGCGATTGGGAAGATTCGGAAGTGCAGTTAGTGGCAATGGTAGCAAATCAGGCTGCATTAGCTTTATCCCAAGCTCGTGCTTATGAACAGGTACAGGCTCTTGCTCAGCGAGAAGCATTGATTAATACAATTACCAGTGCCATTCGTTCTAGTTTAGACCCCCAACAAATCTTTGCTGCTATTACTCAACAACTGGGACAAGCTTTACAGGTGGATGGTTGTATCTTGTCTTTATGGACTGCTGATTCGGATTTTCTTGAATGTGTTGGCTTATACGATAGTTCTCAGGATTTACCGATTCAGCAATTACCCCAATCTTTAGCACCAATTAAGGAAAATCAAATACTGCAAGAAATATTGCAAACTCAAGAGCCGGTAATCATTGCCGATATAAATCATTGCCCTTTTGATATCAAAGGTTTTGATTTACCTTTGAAAATCTCAACTCGCTCTTTAATGGTGGTTCCATTACTTGCCGACGGTAAAATTATCGGTAGTATTACTTTAAGACAAAGTAAAAAATCACGCCATTGGCTCAAGTCAGAGGTAGAGTTAGCTGCATCTGTAGCAGTTCAAGCAGCCCTTGCAGTTCAACAATCCCGACTTTATCAAAAAACTCGACAACAAGCCGAACGTTTGCTGGAATTAGACAAACAAAAAACGGAATTTTTTCAAAACATTTCCCACGAATTCCGTACCCCGATAACTTTAATTCAAGGACCTTTAGAATCAGCGGTAAATACTGGTGAAGGATTATCTTACGAACAAAGTATCATTGCTTTGCGAAATTCTAGGCGTTTGTTGCGATTGGTAAATCAGTTATTAGATTTGCAACGTTTGGATGCTGGCAGAATGCAGCCAATTTTCCGCAAATGCGATTTAGTGGAATTTGTCAGTCAAATTGTTGAGTCGTTTCGTCCATACTGCGAGAAAAAAGGATTACATCTGGTTGCACAATTAGATGATTGTCCTGCGGTTTATTTAGATATGGAAAAATTCGACAAAGTAGTTTACAATCTGCTCTCGAATGCCATGAAATTTACCAACCAAAACGGTACCATTACCGTAAGAGTACTGTCTGCGGGTTCGGGTTGTGTTTTACAAGTAGAAGATACGGGGATTGGTATTGCTCAAGAACAAATTCCTTTCTTATTTGAACGCTTCCGTCAAGCAGAAGGTTCGGAAAATCGTTCCTATGAAGGTACAGGTTTAGGCTTAGCTTTGGTTAAAGAGTTAGTAGAAGTTCATGGAGGTGAGGTAACTGTTGATTCGGTGTATGGAAAAGGTACAAATTTTACTGTATCCCTCCCATCGGGAAGCGTTCATTTAAATGCTCAACAGGTGGTGGAAGAGGAGAGTCAAGTGAATCTCAGTCGTGCTGCTGTCGAGTTAGCTGATTTAGAATTAATTGAGTCAACAGATATTCATACTGAAAATATTCCACAGGAATTATTGTTAGCAAATCTGGAAAATCAAAAGTTAACAACAGGAAAAGGACAATTAGTTCTAGTTGTTGATGATAATCCAGATATGCGAGCTTATGTGTCAAATATTCTTCGTCAAGCAGGCTATCAAGTCAAAACAGCTAGAAACGGTGCAGAAGGTTTTCGTATAGCTAAAGAATCCTTACCTCAGTTAATTGTCACCGATTTGATGATGCCTGTAGTCACCGGATTAGAAATGATTCTGACCATACGCTCCGAAGAAACACTTAAAGGAATACCAATTATTCTGTTGACTGCCAAAGTTGACGAAGATACCCGCATTGAAGGAACCGAGCGCGGTGCAGATGCTTATTTAGCTAAGCCATTTAATGATAGAGAACTTTTAGCCGAAGCCCGAAATCTCCTAGCTTTAAAAGAAAACGAACGCAAAGTTATACAATTAAATACTTATTTAACAGAATCTGTACTTCAGCGCTTTTTACCTCCGGCTTTGGTGCGAAAAGCCGCAGCCGGTGATTTAATTTTAGATTTACGTCCCGAGCCACGTTTAATTACAGTTTTATTTAGCGATATAGTTGGTTTTACTCAATTATCAAATAATTTAAGGTCGCGAAAAGTCGCAGAATTGCTCAACGAATACTTAGAATCGATGACAAAAGCTGTATTTGATAACGGCGGAACTGTAGATAAATTCATGGGAGATGCAATTTTGGCTTTGTATGGAGCCCCTGAAGAATTAACACCCAACGAACAAGTACGCCGCGCCGTCAACACTTCTAGAGCTATGTTACGCGGGCTTTCTGAGTTGAATCAACGCTGGCGAGAGCAAGGTATTTTTGATACCGATGGGCGTAATGCACTTCAGTTTCGCTGCGGCATTCATCAAGGTACAGCGGTTGTAGGAATGTTTGGTAGTTCCGAACGTGCCGATTATACTGCGATCGGTCCTTCTGTAAATATTGCTTCTCGCTTACAAAACGCTGCTGAGCCTGGTACTATTCTTGTTTCTGCTGCGGTAGCGGATTATTTACAGGAAGAAGAAATTATTAAGGGTAAACCATTGGAATTGAAAGGAGTTGATGAAACAGTTCTAACTTTTGTCGTTAATTAGGGAGTAGGGTTGGGGGGAGTAGGCAGTAGGATAATCACAGAAGTCGGGTTTTTACGAGTAATATCGATCGCCAACTGATAATTTTGCTTAAAACCCGACTTCTTACCTGACGAAAAATTCAGCAACAGGGAACTGGGAACTGGGAATAGCAGACAAAGATATAGAGGAAAATTTTCAATAAAATGACTAAATGGATTTATTTTGCTACTTGGCTTCTAAATCAACTTGTATTTTACGATAATCACAGAAGTCGAGTTTTTTTCATAAAATATCTGTAATACAACACAAATGTGATCAAAACCCGACTTCTCACTCACCGTCGAACTGATCTTAATTCAGGTGAAAAGGTAATCGATCGCCATACCTCTAATTACCGATTTTTAGTGTAGATAATACATAAATATATGACACAATCGGTTGCACAAAAAAATTCAGTTCCAGAAAAAACCTGGAGACGACAAACTGACTCACCCGGATGGTGGATTGCTTTTTCTTGTGGTTCAGTTATCCTGCATCTGCTAGCGTTCTGGCTAATCAGTTTATATGAATTTAACTTATCACAGCAACGGCGATTAGCAGAGCTAAACACCTCCGGTGTAACGCAATCTGCTGTTGCTATTGAATTTATCGACATTTCCCCCCAAGAATCATCCCAACCACAACCACAAATAAAACCCAAACCAATTCCACCCCAGCCATCAAATACCCGCACTATTGTTCCTCAAAATTCACAACCTCCGGTGAATCCCAGCACAGTCAAGCCTCCCGTTGCTTCCAATGATAGGGATGCTATTGCTTTTGATAATCAAAAAATAGAACAGGAACTACGTCAACAAGAATTAGAACAACAACGTCAATTAGAAGCAATATTACGTCAACAAGCAGAACAATTACGTCAAAGACAAGCTCAACAACAACAATTAGAAGCTAAAATACGTCAACAAGAATTAGAACAGCAACAGCAATTACAAGCTCAACGTCAACAAGAATTAGAACAGCAACAATTAGCCCAACAAAGTAAGTTAGAAGCCGAGGAACAACGTCAACAAGAATTAGAACAACAACAATTAGCCCAACAAAGTAAGCTAGAAGCCGCAGAACAATCTCAACTAGCAACCCAACAACAGCCTCAAACACCCCTAGATGGTGAAAAAATCGCCGATGCTCCCACTAATGCATTAGGACAAACCCCACAACAGCGTAACAAAACTTCACCAGTTCCGATTCAAAATCAACCTACTCAAAGTGGGGCAATATTAACAGCAAGTTGGAAGATCGAGAATAATAGTTTTTTTAAAGATAAACCCGATAATCTTGCACAACCTCTAAAAAGAACTAATAGCGATATCCCCCTTCCTCCTCCCAAAAATGGTAATTTTCAGCCTGGAGATTTTTTAGTATGGCTGACAATTGATAATCAAGGTAATTTATTATTTATCAAGGTAGATGAAGCAATACCTATAGCACAAAGAACCCAATATCAACAGTATGCAGAAGAAATTTTTAATGGTCAGAAATTTATTCCTGCAAGCGGCAATAATGGTGATAAACCGGAGTTGAGTAATTTACCTATACGTGTAAATATCCAAAACGCTTCACAATAAATTTTTGAATAGCTTGATTTTTATTTATTAATGTAATATAATAGTAAAGTTAAAAACAATGCGGGCGTAGTTTAGTGGTAAAACCTTAGCCTTCCAAGCTAATGATGCGGGTTCGATTCCCGCCGCCCGCTTTGGTTGGGTTAAGAATAAAAAATAACTCTCAGATTATCTCCGAGAGTCAAACACTTATCATGCCTATTAGATTTAGACATAGTTGTTGCCTAAAATTTAACCAAACTTACCGCTGATGTATTCTTTGGTATCCTGCTGTTGAGGATTTTGGAAAATATTTTCGGTGTGGTCGTATTCAACTAAATAGCCGGTACGACCTCCTTTTTCTCCGACTCTAACGTTAAAAAAGGCTGTCATGTCCGATACCCGTGATGCTTGTTGCATATTGTGAGTAACGATAACAACGGTAAATTGCTCTTTGAGTTCTTTGATCAACTCTTCTACTTGGAGAGTTGATTTGGGGTCGAGAGCAGAACAAGGTTCATCCATTAAAATGACATCAGGTTGAACCGCGATCGCGCGAGCAATACACAAACGCTGTTGTTGTCCCCCGGATATGGATAAACCACTTTGCTTGAGTTTATCTTTAACTTCATTCCACAAAGCGGCTCCTCTGAGAGAGCGTTCCACCAATTCATCCATATTGCCTTTAAAGCCATTAATCTTGGCTCCAAAAGCAATATTGTCATAAATAGATTTGGGGAACGGGTTGGGTTTTTGAAATACCATCCCAATTCGACGGCGTACTTCTACAGGGTCAACTTCGGGTGCGTACAAATTTTGACCATTGTAAAGAACTTGACCTTCGGCGCGGAATACATCAATCAAGTCATTAAGACGATTAAAGCATCGTAGTAAAGTACTTTTACCGCATCCAGAAGGACCAATAAAAGCTGTTACTTGGTTTTTGGGGATATCCATATAGATATCCTTGAGTGCTAAAAACTTACCGTAGTAAACGTTTAGTGCTTCTGTTCGTAATACAGTTTCGGTATCGTTTGCTGTGGGAATTTGTGTAGCCATAAATCTTACGTTAATTATCTCTGTCGAAAGCTTAAAAGCCGTAATCGCTAATCTTACCAATCTCTGGTCGGATGATATTTTTTTTCTGGTTGGACTTCAATCCCGATCCAGCTACTGTTATTTGCTACGAGTTGCCAAGCGAGCAATAATACTAGAAATCAAAACTAGTAAAACCAAAATCAGAGAGGCAGCCCAACCAACAGACTGCTGGTTTTGGTCGAAAGAAATTGCAAAGTTGTAAACCAAAACAGCAAGAGAAGCAGTTGGTTCGGTTAAACTTCTCGCCCAATAGAAGGAGAACAAAGCAGTAAATAGTAAAGGTGCCGTTTCTCCAGCTGCGCGAGCTACAGATAAAGTTATACCAGTCAGAATTGATGGTAAAGCCGCAGGTAATACTATTTGTAGAACTGTTTGATAGTTGGTTGCTCCTACTCCAATAGCTGCTTGTCGCAAATCTTGAGAAACTAATTGTAAAGCTTCGTCAGTAGTTCTAACGATAATAGGCAGCATCAAAATTGCCAAAGCCACACCACCAGCGATCGCAGAATATCCACCAAACGGCGCAACTAAAATACCGTAAGTTACAACACCAGCAATAATCGAAGGAACCCCGCTCAAAACGTTAGTAGCGAAGCGAATCCAACGAGCTGTTTGTCCTTTGCTGAATTCTGTCAAATAAACCGCTGCTGCAACTCCAATGGGTACGGTGATTACAGTTCCAATTCCCACCATAATCGCCGTACCGAGAATAGCATTACCAAAACCACCGCCCTTATCCAAAGGTGCTGGAGGTAATTCGGTAAACAAGTCTAAACTTAAACTGCTAAAACCTTTGATCAACAAGTAAGAAAGTACTAACAGCAAAGGCAATAAAGCTAATGCGCCGAGAATAAAGATGACACCATTCATTACATTATTAAATAGTGTCCGGGGAGAGCTAGAAGAACGATTTAAACTACCGCTTCCAAATGCTCTTTGTGGCTGGTCTGAAAAACTAGTCATAATTTAATACACCATTACATTACAATCGCTTGACTCGCAATACTATTAACTCTGCCAAAATATTCACAATCAGAGTCAATAAAAATAGCACGAAGGCGGCGTACATCAAGGCACTGATTTGCAAACCGCCCGCTTCTGCAAACTGATTTGCTAATAAAGAAGCAATTGTATTGCTAGGTGCAAACAAAGAAGGACTAATTCTGTTGGAGTTACCAATTAACATGGTAACAGCCATTGTTTCCCCCATCGCCCGACCAAGCCCAAGCATTATCGCGCTGACAATACCAGAAAATGCTGCTGGAATAATCACTTGTAAAAGCGTTTCCCAACGGGTACATCCCAATCCATAAGCAGCTTGGCGCAAACTACGGGGTACTGAAACTAGTGCATCGCGAGAAATTGCCGTAATAATTGGCAAAGTCATAATTGCCAGAATAATTCCAGCAGGTAATAACCCCGGACCACCAATTGCTCCCGATTCGGGACGGCTAAAAAGTGGTATCCAGCCTAAATATTGATTCAGCGATGTACCAAAGGTTCCCAAAAAAGGAATTAAGACGAAAATTCCCCATAAACCATAGACAACACTGGGAATCGCGGCTAGCAGTTCTACTAGAAAAACCAGTACAGTTTTTACTGGTACAGGTAATATATCTTCGCTTAACAATACAGCCGTACCAATCCCAATCGGTACAGCTATTAACAAACCGATGAAGGAACTAGCTAAAGTTCCGTAAATTTGCGGTAATACTCCGAATTGGCTTCTGGGTGGGTTCCAATCGGTTGTCCCTAAAAAACCAAGACCAAATTCTTTTAATGCTGGCAATCCTTGAATGCCAACCTGAAATCCGATCCATAACAAGAGTGCGGCAACACCGAAAGCGAAAACTCGTGTTACCAAAATAAAGCTACGGTCAAGCGTTCTATCTGCTTCAGAGCGATTTTTACCTTCTGGTTGTCTACTCTGGGCTGATGTATTCATAAAAAACTATACCCATGTAATAGAGAAAATGTGGGAGCGAACCACATTATTGCTTAACTAAAATTAATCAAATGCCGATCACACCCAGTGGAAAAATTTACCGTAAAGACGGTCTATTGTTTGCTAGCAACGTCAATGTTGTATTCGGTACTGATTGTGTCAGCAGCAGCAGCAACTTTCTCTACTACATTTTGAGGTAAAGGAACGTAACCGAGTTCTGGAGCAACTTTCTGACCTTCAGTCAAAGCATATTCAATGGTCGCTTCCATAGCTTTGGCTTTTGCCGGATTGTCATACTTCTGGTAAGCCAAAATCCAGGTATAAGTAACGATGGGATAAGATTCGTCCCCTTCCGGATCTTCAATAAAAGCACGGAGATTTTCAGGTAATTCCACTGCTCCCAAACCTTTAGATGCTGCTTCGTCGGTTGGTGGAATAAATTTGCCTGCTTTATTTTGTATCGCTGCCATGCTCAGATTTTGGCTTACAGCATAACCGTACTCGATATAACCAATAGAACCAGCAGTTTGTTTAATTTGAGCGGTAACACCTTCATTACCTTTAGCACCAATTCCGGTAGGCCAAGATACAGTCTTACCTTCGCCAGGACCGCTCTTCCAGGCTGGGCTAATAGCGCTCAAGTGCTTGGTCAATACACCAGTTGTACCGCTACCATCGGAACGATATACAACTGTAATGTTTTGGTCGGGAAGATTTACTCCGGGATTAGCCGCAGTAATTTTGGGGTCATTCCACTTAGTAATCTTACCGAGGAGAATCTCGGTATAAACTTCACGTGGTAACTGCAATTTATCGACCCCGGGCAAATTGTAAGCGAATACAATGCTACCAGCAGTAACAGGTAGTAACAATACGCCTCTACTTACCTTAGCGATTTCTTCATCCTCCATTGCCACGTCGCTGGCACCGAAGTCAACTGTACCTTCGATAAATTGTCTAACACCAGCACCACTACCAACTGATTGATAGTTCACTCGTAAATTGGGATACTTAGCGCTAACATCTTTAAACCAACGCTGATAAAGCAATGCTGGGAAAGATGCACCTGCACCATTCAGGTCTACATTTCCACCCAAATCCAATTTATTGGCATTAGCCGCAACATCGGTAGCACCACCAGGAGTGCCTTCACCAGCAGTATCATTTCCTTCACCGCCACAAGCTGCCAAGGTAACAGTAAGTGCTAATACTGAGAATAAACAAGTCAAGCGAGACTTATTAGCTACAAATTTAGTAAAAAACATGGATGTGCAAGTTGAGTAATTATGCAGGTATCGATTATAATATATCGCGAATCAGTAAAGAGAAGGTTAACAAAGTTGCATAAAGTTTGATTCTAATGTTTCTTTATACTCATTCCGGCAAAAATTTATATTTATTATTGGAATTATTTAGAATAAAAAATCTTCAAGTTATTTGGTCATCAAAAAGAAATAAATAATACATTAGAGTTTTTGTATCAATACCATTAGCAAAATTTATTCTAAGGGAATAGGGAAGAGGGAGTAGGGAGTAGGGAGTAGAGAGTAGGGAGTAGGGTTGGGGGCAATGGGCAATAATTATTTAACTTCTTATCCGGATGCAAATATTTGAAGATAGGAGAGATGTATTGAGTCAAAATCTATAAAAGCAAGATTAATGAGTTTAGCGACCTCAGTCCAATTTTGGACATTAGGTAGTTAGACGCATTAGAATAGGATGCGACATTAGTAAAAAAATAAAACTCTATAAAACTCTATAAAAATACAAGTATATTTTTTAATTAATCGTCTGTCCCATTTATTGTGGTGGTTTGATAAAGTGTGAGCTGAACCGCTCGTTTATTGTCAATAGGGAGCAATACGCTCCCAGTATAAATACTGAAAATCTTGTAACTAATGAGATAAATCATTAGTCAGCAAAGAATAGCGATATTATTTTTCCCTTTTTGTATGAGAATTTGATAAATGCTAGCTGCATCCAACCAATTGTTATGGTCAATGATTGGCTTACTACTAACTATGTGTGGTACCTTCCAAAAAGCTTATATTACTATCCTACCTTGGAGTTGGAGTAACCACGGAATTCATGCTTTTCCTTTAGGTGTCAGTTATCAAATTGGTGGGGTGTTGTTGGTTGGTTGTTTGGGAGGTAATAATGCTGGTGCGCTTTCCCAAATTGCCTATTTGGTGATGGGTTTAACTTTGTTACCCGTATTTACTGACGGTGGAGGTATCGGTTATGTCAAGCTTTCCCAGTTCGGTTATTTACTAGGTTTTATTCCTGGGGCTTGGATTTGCGGTTTTTTTGCTTTTAAGGTTAGACCAAAATTAGAAACTCTTGGATTTAGTTGCATTTGTGGCTTGCTAACAGTTCATCTGTGCGGTATTAGTTATTTGATCATCACTTATACTTTAGGTTGGCAAGGTTCAGAAAAATTATCCTTATTGCAAGCAATTAGAGAATATTCATTGCTTCTATTGCCGGGACAATTCGCTGTAGTTTGTGCTGTTACTGTAGTAGCATACGTACTGCGGCATTTAATGTTTTATTAGTTGACAGTTGACAGTTGACAGTTGACAGTTAATAACTCCTAACAACTAACCACCAACCACTAACCACTAACTAATATCTCATGCGTTTAAAAAATCGTTTATTTTGGATAGCTGCTATTGTCGGTTTGATTTTGGATCAATTGACGAAATACTGGGTGGTGCAAAATTTTAGTTTAGGACAAACACAGCCACTAATAAAAGGAATATTTCATTTTACTTATGTTCAAAATACAGGGGCTGCTTTTAGTTTGTTTGCAGGAAAAGTGGAATGGTTACGTTGGCTATCTTTATTAGTAAGTGTGGCATTGATAGCTTTAGCTTTATTTAGTCCCGTTTTAAGTCGTTGGGAGCAATGGGGGTATGGTTTAATTCTGAGTGGAGCTATCGGTAATGGCATTGATCGGTTTTTACTAGGTTACGTTATAGATTTTCTTGATTTTAGATTAATTAATTTTCCTGTATTTAATTTGGCTGATGTATTTATTAATATTGGTATTGCTTGTTTAATAATTGCCTCGTTTCAAAAAACACCTTCAAATCATCATTCTTCAAGATAAAAAACAGTTATCAGTTATCAGTTATCAGTTATCAGTTAATAATAATCAAATTTGCAATTGAGAAGTTGGGTTTAGAAGTCGGGTTTTTTCAGATTTATCAGGATTTTACAGATATTTATCCTAAAAACCCGACTTCTGTAATTATCCTGGAAATAATTAATAAAAAAGTTCTGGATACTCACTAATGGCATTAGCTGTAGCTTTAAGCCCAATCACTAATGTTGGAGAAACCAGAACTTATTTTCTTTTACCTTTATTTTATGAAGGTTTTTTAACTAAGTCAGTATCGAATTTTCACTGTTATTGAGGAGCTAATATCCCTGCTCCATTATCAGGAGTTGTTTCTTCTTCGGTGTTGTTAGGAGAATTTGAATCTGGAAGAGTTGTGCCTCCTGGTTGATTCAGATTTGTGGGAGCATCATCTTCACTAGGAGTTGCTTCAGGAGTTACACCACCAGGTATTGGAGTAATATTTGTGGGAGCATCATCTTCACTAGGAGCTACTTCTCCTTCTGGAGTGGTACCAGGAAGAGGAGCGTCTGGTGTAGTCTCAATAGTATTATCTGGGGGAGTAATTTCTTCTGTATTTGTGTTCTCTGGAGAGGTTGTTGCTTCCGCTTTACCTTCACAACGAGAATTCAGTGGAAAACGGACACATAAAATTTCCATTGCCTGCGGTGAAAGCTTTTCTTCAGATGCTGCAACCATATTAGAGCCATCAGCAGAAGGTTCTGAAGTTTCTGTAGTTGTTTCACCACTTGGAAGATCTTGGTTTGGGAACTTATTCGATTGAGCAACCGCAACAGTGCTACTTAATGCTAGAGTCAGAGCTGTACCAATAAGGGTTATAAATTTGCTCTTCATGATTATCCACTCCTCGAAAGTAATACCTCAGCCCATTAAATCAAACAAATGGCTTCATAAAATCTGTCTAAATGAAGATGTGTATTTGCAATTTTGTATATCTAAGCAGCTAAAAATATTAAATTATTATCGTTTGTCATAATGCAATTGATAAATATACTTATTTTTTTTCCAATTTAAATTAATATTGTCAATTCCTAAGTGATAATAAGTAATTGAGTATCAATCACAGGAATAGCCGCAATTGTCACAAAACCCTGGTTGGTGCGTGACACTACAACCTCATTATTGCGTTAATAATCAAGCGAAGTGTCACAGCACCCTACAAGAAAAATCTGCCGGTTGCGTAAGTCCTAAATCAATTACAAGCACTATTAAACAGGGAGAAAATTCTTTCATAAGTAATTTTACCAAGAAAATTATTTGTATCATATAATTAGTGGAACAATTACGTATTACCAAACTTCATATATGCTTATGAGTAGAATAGTGAAATAACAACGTTAAAGGGCAGCATATTGCCCGATTATTAAATAATAACCGTGGTGTGAATAGCCCATGAGTTCTCCCCAACCTCCTAAAAAGCCACAGACATTGCTTGGTCAACTGACTCAAGCAGTACATACAATTCAAGCTCGGGTTGATTTTTCCAAGCTGGCACTCAAGCCTAATGCTAGGGTACCAGAACTTTGGGTACAGGAAGCTGGGGCATCAACGGCTCAAATGTATCCTTTGCTTGGCGATCGCTATACGATTGGTCGTAGTTCCAAATCCTGCGATATAGTCATCCGAAATCCGGTTGTCAGTCAAATTCATCTGTCGTTGTCGCGAGATTCGTCCCAACGCAAGCCGGTTTTTGTCATTAAAGATGAAAAATCAACTAATGGCATTTATCGAGGTAAGCGTCGAATCGAATCTTTGGAATTGCGTCATGGTGATGTTTTGACTTTAGGACCTCCGGAACTTGCGGCTTCGGTACGTTTACAATATTTAGATCCGCCACCGTTTTACGTAAAAACTGCCACATGGGCAGGTTATGGAGTAGCCGGTGTCAGTCTATTGTTTGCTTTGATAATTGGTGTCGAGTGGTTGAAATTTTCGGTTCGACCTTTGCCCGAAGCTACTCAAGGTCCAGTAGTGGTTTACGCTGGAGATGGTGACACACCCTTACAAGAACCCAGAACCACCGCTCATATAGATTTGAAAAAACTGTCGGATTTTGGTCCTTATTTACCTGGAGCGATTGTAGCTTCAGAAGATAGCCGTTTTAATTGGCACTTCGGTGTTGACCCCTATGGTATTTTACGAGCCGTACTTATCAATACCCGTAGTGGTGATGTTCAACAAGGTGCGAGTACAGTTACTCAGCAAGTAGCTCGTAGTTTATTCCGAGATTATGTAGGTAGACAGGATTCTCTAGGTCGCAAAGTCAGAGAAGCAATTGTATCGTTGAAGCTAGAAACTTTTTACAGTAAAGACTATATTTTACTAAGTTACTTAAACCGAGTTTATTTGGGTGTAAATACTTCGGGGTTTGAAGATGCTGCGCGGTATTATTTTGAAAAATCAGCTAAAGAATTGACAGCAGCAGAGTCTGCGACTTTAGTGGGAATTTTACCCGCTCCCAATGGGTTTAATTTCTGCGGTGATACTCGAAGCAGGAATAGAATTATCAGCTACCGCAATCGTGTGTTAAGACGAATGCGAGAGATGGGCAAACTCAAGCAAGATGAATACAATAGTGCCAGACGTTCACCCCTGGAAGTTAGCTCGAAGGTTTGTCAGCGTCAAGCCAACAGAATTGCTCCTTATTTTTACGATTATGTATTTAGCGAGCTTGAATATATTTTGGGAAAAGAATTGGCATCTGAAGGAAATTTTATTATTGAAACTCAGTTAGACCCAAAAATTCAAGCGACTGCTGAAGATTCGTTAAATAATCACATTAAAACCAGTGGAGCGAATTTTGGCTTTTCTCAAGGAGCCATAGTCACTCTTGATTCGAGTACAGGTGCGATTGTTGCCATGGTTGGTGGTAGCAATTATCAAGCCACTCAGTTTAATCGCGCTTATCAAGCAAAAAGACAACCAGGTTCCACTTTTAAAGTTTTTCCATACACCGCCGCCATCGAGCAAGGATTTTCCACAGGAAGAACTTATGGTTGTAGTTCTATGACTTGGCAAGGCTTTACCTATAAACCTTGTAGAAGTGGTGCTGCTCCATTGACTATTGCCACTGGATACGCTCTTTCAGAAAACCCGATTGCTTTGCGAATTGCTCGTGATGTCGGGTTGGATAAAGTAGTCAAAACTGCCGAAAGGTTGGGAGTGCGATCGCAACTGAATCCAGTTCCGGGTTTGGTATTAGGTCAAAGTGAAACAACTGTATTAGAAATGACCGGAGCCTTTGCCGCTGTTGGTAATCGGGGAGTATGGAATCGTCCCCATGCTATCAAACGAATTCTTGATAGTAGTGAATGTCGCGATCGCGATGACTTATCAACTTGTCGCGTTATTTATTCTTTCAATCAAGATCGAGAAGCTAATAATAGAGTACTGAAAACTGGGGTTGCTGACACGATGATTAATTTAATGCGTCAAGTAATCACAAGTGGTACAGGGCGCGGTGCTTCAATTGGACTGGGTGAAGGTGGAAAAACTGGAACCACAGATAAAAACGTTGATTTGTGGTTTATTGGCTTTATTCCTCGTCGGCAACTGACTACGGGGATTTGGTTGGGAAATGATAACAATTCTCCCACAAGAGGTAGTAGCGCTCAAGCTGCTCAATTATGGGGAAATTATATGGGTAAAGTTGTGAGGTAATGGGTAATGGGTAATGGGTAATGGGGGAAATAATTAATAATCAGGAAGTTTTGACAGACACGCTACGCGATCGCCCTTTCAAATATATACTTCAATCCCAATTACCAATTCCCAATCCCCAATTACCAATTACCAATTACCAATCCCCAATTACCAATTACCAATTCCCAATTAACGATATCCCTGCCAAGGTGTAATTTCCACTTCTCCACCCGGTTTGAATTCAAGCTGAAACTGAGCCAAAGATTCTTTTTGTGCTGCATTATTGGTATTATCGCCTGAAAATAATTTGGGAATAGGCGTTTGTCGGAAATTTTCAAAGGCTGCTGTATTCAAAGGTTCATAGTCGGCAATACTGCCATTTTCTTTAACAGCTACTCGATATTTTAATACTTCGTTATAAGTAGTATTACCAGCATAATTTTGACGAATAGCATTTGATAGCTGTTGATTTAAATTAGAAATGGTGTTTTGGTCGGTAATATTTGTTCCCAGATTATCAGACTTATTAACGTATCCAATCCAGGGGCTAACTTCCAAAACTCCGGTTTTTCTAAAAACTGCTCGAAATTGAGCAATTGGTTCATTGGCGATCGCAGCACTATTAGCGGGATTATAAAGTAATTTGGGTAGGGGAGTTTGTTCAATGCCCGCATTGGCTGTTTCATCTATAGCTTTGTAACCAATAATGGCACCATCACCAGCTGCACCCAAACGATAAACTAAATCGGACTGTAACTGACGATTTTCCCAAGCTTGATTAAGTTGTTCGTATACTTGAGTATTCAACTTACGCAATCGCGATGCATTCTTGATTTCGGGGGCTGAACCAATCAGTTTTTCTAAATCTCTCACAACTCCGGGTTGATTAGAAGATTGGTTAGGTGTAGTAGTGGTATTCCCTTGTTGGTTATTAGCTTTGGGAGTCGGTTGAGTGGTTGGATTGACTTGAGTAGTGGAGTTGACCTTTTCTTGTTCGGTAGATGGAGTTTTAAACTCTGGTGCAGGAATTAAATTAAACGCGATCGCAGCAGCAGCTAAACTGGTGAGTCCGAAAGTCGCTGGTACTGCTTGTTCAAGTAAAACACCTTGAACAGCACTATGCCCCCTCGCAACTGGTTGTAGTTCTAAAGTTAATTCTGGTAAAGTTTGAGTATCAGCAAAAAATTGGTCTACCGCTTCAACTAAATCGAACAATTGTACTGAATTTAAATCAATTTCAATGGTTTGTTTGGCATTACCACCATTATTTAAATTGCCTTGAGCTATATCCGAATGTACGCTCAATCTGTGTTGATTATGATTAATTCTTTCTAGCTGTACTAATTCCGATTCCGAATTGTGTGCTTGGGGATTAGAAACATTACTCAAAAATTCTTGAGCATAGGCACTGACAGTTCTAACTAAACTTTCAAAAAACTGTCTACCACCCGCTAAGGGTTGAGTATAACCAGATAAAGTACATTCGGCATTTACTAAAATAGATAGTTCCGGACGCATTTCTTGAAACTGTGTTGTTTTTGAAGCGTCATTTAAACCTTCTAAAAGTAGGGTGCAATTAGGTAAACTGTACTTACGTTGAATATTCATTCGACTTCACCATCAAAAAGACTAATCCAGAAACGCTGCATTCCGGCTGTTCCCGTACAGAAAAGTAGCTGTGCTAATAGATTTACAGCTAATTCGTTTAATTTTTCGTCAGAATTAAGTGATAATAATCCAGAACGTCTCTTGTTCATGCGGCTTCTAAAATGGGCTCGAAATCGTTCTAAATAATTAGACAAGCGCAAATTTTGTTCTAAAGGAATCTGTTTGTCAGCCATCTGCTGATTTATCATTAGCAATTGACGGATGACAACAGTCAATCGTCTAGCTAAATAGCAGGAAATAACCACCAAAGCTTTTGCTTCCATAATGGTCAAAGGACGACGAATATTAGCTCTTCGCAAAGGATTAGTGTTACGCATTCGCCATAAATTTACTCGGTCTTTGATAATTCCTTTCAAATCCAATTCTTGAGCAAATGCCAAAATGGCTTCAGAGCCACCAAGATCCAAAGCTTCAATTGCGAGTAAAATTAGGTCAATTTGTTGCCTGGTTCGTCTTGGACATCCCTTTCCTTCGATTGCGGGGTCGGGTAGTGTGTCCAAAATCATCGGTAAATCTTGTTCCGCCGGACTATTGAACGGCGTTAAAGGAGCGGAAACATTCATTTATCAGTTCCTTATAGGGCTGCTATCCTAAAAATAACGGTAAAATTGATTAAACTATGGTAGCCTGCGAAAAAATATGTTGGCATCTGGTAGTTATCCAACTGCCTGATATATACATTAATTACTCTTTGATATCAAAGCTTTCCGTATACCGAAAATCCAAGTTTTAAAGCATTTTTAATTTACCTATCTGAAAATGGTAATACAATTACAACCCCTTGTTCTGTTCACAGCAAATTCGGTCTTTTCGTCAATAATCAACATCAAATAGCCATCCAAGAAAGCAAGAGCGATTGCTACAGATGGAATCTTAGCTCCACTATAGCCTAAACCTTTATAGAGGCTACTTTACAGCTAATAGCAAAAATTTCAAAGCAGTCGTTCATCAACGGTTGTACACAACCAAACATGAAAATAGAACATTTATCAGTTATCAACCAACCACCAACCACCAACCACTATCAGTTATCAGTTATCCTTAAAAACTAATTAATCAGTTTTTACAAGCAAAATATCTGAAACCGGGCGACAAGTCTTTTATGCTTATATAGTAAATTGAGTAACGCAGTCAGTTTTGCTTTACCTAGATTTTGGTTGGCTCAACAGACTGTACCAATTATGGCTTTTGTATATTATGGATTTGAAATCTTTAATTCGCGACATTCCTGATTTCCCAAAACCCGGAATTTTATTTCGAGATATTACTACTTTGCTGCGCGATGCTCAAGGATTAAGATACACTATTGATTTATTTACACAAAAATGTACTGATGCTGGAATGACGGCAGATTTTGTAGTTGGGATGGAGTCACGAGGATTCATTTTCGGCGCACCTTTGGCTTACAACTTAGGAGCGGGTTTTATTCCCGTCCGTAAAAAAGGTAAATTACCAGCGTCTATTCATTCAATTGAATATGCACTAGAGTATGGTACGGACTGTCTGGAAGTACATCAGGATGCTTTACAACCAGGAAGTCGAGTTTTAATTGCTGATGATTTAATTGCCACAGGTGGAACAGCTTCCGCGACTGCGGAACTGCTACAGAAGATTGGCTGTGAATTAGTCGGATTTGGGTTTATCATCGAGCTACAAGAATTACAAGGACGTAAGAAATTGCCAGATGTACCGATTGTGACTCTTGTTGAATATTAAATGTTAATTGTTAGTTGTTAGTTGTTAATTGTTAGTTGTTAGGAACCTTTGATCTTTAACCTTTGACCTTTAACCTTTAACCTTTGACCTTTAACCTTTAACCTTTGACCTTTGACCTTTAACCTTTAACCTTTGACCTTTAACCTTTAACCTTTAACCTTTGACCTTTGACCTTTAACCTTTAACCTTTAACCTTTGACCTTTAATTTATGACTGTAACAACATCAAAAAGTTTTTGGGAATCAAGTAAAGATTCGTTTTTAAGGATAGTAACTAGCGAAACGTTTCTTTATATTGTCAAACGAATATTGCAGGCGCTGCTGACCATTCTTTTAGCGTCTGTAGTTTCTTTTGTAATTATTCAATTGGCTCCAGGGGATTATTTAGATAATTTGCGACAAAATCCCAAAATTTCTCCAGAAAGAATTCAGGAACTTCAAGAGCAGTTTGGTCTTGATAAACCTTGGCACATACAGTATTTTCTCTGGTTGTGGCGAATTATTTCTCAAGGAGATTTTGGAACGAGTTTTTTCTATCAACGTTCAGTAGCTTCATTAATATGGGAACGAGTACCGGCAACCTTATTATTGGCGATTGCATCCTTAATTTGTACTTGGGCGATCGCCATTCCTTTGGGGATTTTAGCTGCTGTGAAACAAAACCGCACTACTGACCGGATTTTACAAGTAATTAGCTATGCCGGACAAGGTTTTCCCAGCTTTATTACAGCTTTATTGTTATTAATTTTTGCTCAAATTACAACCCCTTTGTTTCCAGTAGGAAATATGACCAGTATTTATCACGCTGAACTTTCACCCTTGGGAAAAGTGATTGATATTCTTTGGCATATGATTTTACCTACAATCGCTTTGAGTATCACCAGTTTTGCTGGATTACAGCGTATAACTCGCGGTGAATTATTAGACGTATTACGTCAAGATTACATTCAAACAGCCCGTGCTAAAGGTTTACCAGAAAACCGAGTTATCTACGTCCACGCTCTCCGTAATGCCATAAATCCGCTAATTACGTTATTGGGTTTTGAATTAGCTGCATTATTAAGTGGTGCTTTTATTGCCGAATTTTTCTTTAATTGGCCAGGTTTGGGAACCTTGACTTTACAAGCAGTACGCGCTCAGGATTTATATGTATTAATGGCTAGTTTGATCATGGGCGCAGTGCTATTGATTACTGGTAATTTGGTAGCAGACTTATTACTTAAAATTGCTGATCCTCGGATTACTTTAGGAAAATCTTAAATTGTGTATTGAGCATAGGGCATGGGGCATAGAAGAAAAGGAGATAATCTTTATTAATAAGTACTCACTGTTCACTGTTCACTGATAACTGTTGACTGTTCTTATGTTGTCGGAAATATATTATTTAATTAGGTCTAAAGCTGATGGTCGTTATTTAGCTGCGCGTCCCAATGAAGATGATGCATCGACTTTTGTGTTACTGTTTCGCGAGAATTTTGATGCATTGAGCTATCTTAATACTCATGCTGGCGATTTAGCAGACCGTCTGAGGGTAGAATCAATTTCGGGTACTCAGCTAAAAACTGTACTTCAACGATGGAGTTTTAATGGTGTGGGTATTGTGACAGACCCATTATTACCTAAAATTGAATTTTTATTGCAAAGTAAATTGGGAATTGGGAATTGATTTATTGTCATAATTAACTAAAATCATGTTTCTGGACATTGCAGAAGTTGAAAGTTACCTCCATGAGCATATTCCACTATCTAAATATATGGAGGTTAAGGTTAAGCAAGTTGATAAACATGGTGTCACTTTGCAAGCCCCATTAATCCCTAATATAAACCATCGTTCGACAGTGTTTGGTGGTAGCGTTTCTGCATTAGCGATTCTTTCGGGATGGACTTTAGTTCATGCTAATTTACAAGCGTTATCTTTATCCTCGCGAATTGTCATCCAGCGCAATTCTATAGAATATATTCAGCCTATTGATGGTGATTTTCTGGCTTTTTGTCCGTTTCCATCAGCGCAAATTTGGCAGAAGTTTATCAAGATATTGGAAAAGAAATCAAAAAGTAGAATTGAGTTAAATGTAGATGTGTTTACTGGTGGTATGAAAGCGGGAAGTTTTACTGGTGTTTATGTAGCGATAAATTGATATGTCGTAGAATTGCGATCGCACTTTTTGCACTAGAGTATCAATATCCTATAAAGGCAAGTTAGCAATAGGATTTGCTTGTTCGCTCAAATCAACTATTAGCCCCAGGATGACCGTCTGAGGGTTATTATAATTCAAAAATACTCCAAATCCCCCGGAAAATTACAATTAAACAACATCAAACCCGTTTTTTCATCAACATTTAAAGCTTCTACATCAATACCCGAAAGCAAATCTTGAAACGAACGCTTTCCCGATCTCAAAAAGCTATCCAATTCCGTTTTCACCTCTTTTCGATAAAAAGCACACATCGGTTCCCAAATTTGTGAACGTTGGGGTACTAAAGCCAAGGTTGAAGTGGGAATTTGTGGAAGTTTCTTGATCCAACTTTGCAGAATTTCTACATCTAATAAAGGTAAATCGCAAGCAAGTAATAATATCCAGTCGGCAGAAATTTGTTCCAACCCTTCGGATAAACCATTCACTGGTCCTTTTCCCGGCTGACTTTCAATTAAATACTGACAATTTGACGGCAAAATATTTTGATAGCGCTCAGCCCAAGGAGTTAAAACATAAACTTGTTCAGTACAAGCAGCAGCAACTTGATAAACAGAAAGCAACATTGGCTTACCTTGGTAATTTACAATTGCTTTATCTGTACCCATACGAGAACTTTTACCACCAGCGAGGATTAGAGCCGCGATGGAGGGATGGGGAGAGGGGGAGATAGGGGGATGGGGAGAGGGGGAGATAGGGGGATGGGGAGACAAGGGGAAGAGTAGTTAATAGGACTTACGCAACTGGCACAATTTTCTTGTAGGGTGTGTAGTTTAGAATAAATTTGAACGTAGCGATAAGACTTGTAGCGTCACGCACCAACCACCGATTGTGACACGCAGCCTTAGTCCTGGTAGTTTAACGTTAGCGGTAACAATGGTTTGAAGCTTGCTTCTCCTAAACTGCTATCAGTTGAAACAAAAGAATATCTTGCTGGATTACTCATGATTTAATGAATTTTCAGCATCTAAAGCTTCTAACATGATATTTGCTGCATCTACTGCACCATAAGGAGACCAAACATCGTATGATGCACCGGGTTTGAGGAGATTTGCTTCTTCATTTGCTAGCTCGGCAGCTAAAAGTTGAATAACCTCAAGTTTATCTACGCGATTGAGTTTGCGTAACTGTTGCACTAACTCAGTAGATACCATTTTCAAGCATTATGTTTACTAATTTGATATCAATATTACACTAACCCGAATTCCTCAACTGCTGGATAAAAATTCTTATTCTCATGACTAGAACGACTAAGTTTAATCAAAGCAAAACGCTGTAATGGTGTTAGTTTTTCCCATTGTTCAACTGTAATATCAACGTCACATTCTACTGCTTTTGTTTGTATTGTTTGGGGAATTTGTTTCTCATTCATCCAAGGGGGATTGTCTTCTACGGGAATTTCGCTTGCTGCGGTTCCTGTTTTATCAATAATCAAGTTTTGTAAAAATTCTCGATAATTTTGGGATTCTTCACTGCTCATACATGGCATTTCCACTAAATTTTGACGTTCTTGTTCTGTAAATTGATGCCAGTGAGATAGTTTCAGCTTGACTCCGCAGTTGTCAAGTTTGAACCGTACTTGCATAGGTATGCAGCGTAAGTCATGGACAAAATCAGCCTCGAATTTAAAAAAATCGTTCATTTGGTTATCAAGCAGGCGAATCAAAAACTTGTTGAGCGGTTATAATAGTATAAAGTCTTACAAATATAAAAAAGTTGGAAACTAGTCGCTTGAGTATGGAGCTAGAAGTAAGTTTTTGTTGTTATCGGCAAGAAGAAACCGATCGCAAAGGTTAAGCAGCTCTACCTCAGTCTGTGTCTGTCGCATCATCTGTAGAAAATGACCTTCAGCGTCAACCAACAGACCAATGTAGTTGAGAAACATTTTGAGCCGTCCTACACGCGCTCGCACTGGTACAGTTGCCAAATAAGGAGTTTGCCGTAAACGATCAATATAGTTACGTACTTCGACTAAAGGAACGGGCGCGATTGGCTCAGACCGCAATTCTAGGCGAATTTGCTTAAAAATCCAAGGATTTGCGATCGCCCAACGTCCCACCATCACACCTGCTGCACCCGTTTGGGAAAGCACTTTAAGGGCAGTTGTGGCAGAGTCGATATTGCCATTGGCAAGCACTGGACAATCAACTCGTTTGACCGCTTCACCAATCAAATCATATTTTACTTCGCCGTGATACATATCTTTTACTGTGCGAGCGTGCAAGCTTAACAAATCAATGTTGTGGCGATTAATCGTATCTAGAATGGAGTAAAAGTTATCTGTATTTTCAAAGCCTACGCGCATCTTGACAGTTAAAGGGCGATCGTTCACAGTAGAGCGCAGTTCTGCCAAAATCCGATCCACTTTTTCGGGTTCTCTGAGCAATCCACCTCCAACATTTTTGCGATAAATTCGAGGTGCTGGACAACCCATATTCAAATCAATTCCAGCAATATTATAGCGGCAGAGTTCTCGTGCTGTTCTTACTAAATCTGGAATACTTTCGCCAATCATTTGAGCAAAAACAGGGCAACCTGTATCGTTTTCGGTAATTGCTGTCAAAATATTGCGGTTTAGCCGTGAGGTATCAGTGACGCGAAAATATTCTGTGAAGAAGTAGTCGGGACTGCCATAGTGGGCAATCACCTTCATAAACCACAGGTTTGTCACGTCTTGCATCGGCGCAAGAGCAGTCAGGGGCAAATTTGGATGGAGCGATTGGGGAAGCGATACTTGGGGCATAGAAATTACAGCCATCGACAAAGCATTACTGTATCATTGCTAGCTAGTGTCTTAAGAGGATGTTTGAAAAGTATAGTTTTTGTCATGCTGAATGGAGCGAAGCGCAATGAAGCATCTTGACCCCAACGATAAATCTAGATTCTTCGCTTCATTTCATTCCGCTCAGAATGACAAATGATACCTATCCTGGACTTTTCAAACATCCTTTAACAGCAAACCATGCCAAATACCAATTCAGAAATTTTATAATTAGAGTTTACCGTACTAATAATATTGCAGTTTACCGAACCTGATATTATTTTTTTAATTTAGTCGGTATTCATCAATAATTTAGTGAGAATAACCGAATATAAGTTACTTTTAAATATCACTACTATAAGAATCAAAGCAACAAATTAAAACCTAAGTTAAACAAACAAAAGCTAGGAGTTAAAAATGGTTATTGTACGTTACAATCCTTGGGCAAAAATGAACACACTACAAAGTCAAATTGATAAAATATTTGAAGATTCACAAACAGCAACATTTAGAACTCCAGCAGCGGAATTAACTGAAACTGAAGATGCACTGCACTTAAGATTAGAACTTCCTGGAATCGAAGCAAAAGACGTAGATATTGAAGTTAGTGTAAATACAGTTAAAGTAATTGCAGAGCGTAAAACAGAACATAAAGAAGATACCCGGACTGAATTTTATTACGGTAAGTATCAGCGCCTAATTCCTCTTAAAACTCAAGTCCAAAATACCAATGTAACTGCTGAATATAAAGACGGTATTTTGAATTTGACGCTACCTAAAAGCGAACAAGAAAAGAACAAGGTCGTTAAAGTTAATTTAGACCAAAATTAACCTTTATCGTGTTTAAGTGTAGTGTGATGTTGTCATGTGTAAAGCCCGGTTGTTTAATCAACTGGGCTTTTTTTTCATTAATTCAGACACAGTGCTTGGTGGTAATGGGCTGGATCATCTGATTATCGACTACAGTCAGAATATGTGACGGTTCTTGGTGAGGCAATTCATTGGAATTATGTGAGTGACAAGTAACTGGTACAAGCTGCACCGCACAAGCTTTCAATTCAGGCTGTAGGGAAATTGGACAAGTTTCTGGATGAGTAAGATTGTTTGCTTCAGCATTGTCAGCCCACAAAGCACCCCAATGCATAGGAACAAAGACTGTTTTGGGAGCTATAGCTTTAGTTACTTTGGCTGGAAATCGAGCTTTCCCCCGACGCGATCGCAATTCAATCCAATCTCCATCTATAATTTCTAACTTGGCTGCATCGCGGGGATGAATTTCGATGAAGGGATGGGGATGCATTTTCACAATTTTCTCAATTCTTCCTGTGCGGGTTTGGGTGTGCCAATGTCCGTACAATCTGCCAACTGTGAGAACAAAAGGATATTCATCACAGGGTGGTTCTGCTAAACCGCGAGAATGATAAGCCGCAAATTTTGCTCTACCATCTGGGGTATGAAAGCGTAAATCTGTATATAGTCGTTTACCTTTGAGTGGTTCTTTTTTGGTTAAACTTTTTAATAACGATGAAAAGAAGCCAGAATCGTTTTCTTCTATTTCTATCTCTGCTTTTTGCGGGTCATACCATTGCATTGGACCGTTTTCTGCCAAATTTGCGTGACTAATTTCCCCCATATCGCAAGGGCGATCGCGAGTCAATTGTACAAATTCGCGATGAACTGCGGCTGCATCAGCAAAAGCAAATTGTTGATGAAAACCAAGACGACGACCAACTTCGGCGAAAATTTCCCAATCAGCTTTAGCAACCCCTGGTGGTTCTCTAAATTTGGGACACAAAGTTACAACTCGTTCTGAGTTGGTCATGGTTCCGGTTTTTTCGCTCCATTGGGCTGCGGGTAATAAAATGTGAGCGTAAGCAGCGGTTTCGGTAGGATAATAAGCATCTTGATAAATTGTCAAGGGAGATTTGAGTAAAGCGGCTTTAGTTCGCACTAAATCCGGCATACTTACCGCTGGATTGGTCGCTGCAATCCATAATAAATCAACTTCACCAGTTTCTAATCCTGTAATCATACTCCAAGCATCACGACCGGGAAAACGAGAAATTTGACCCGGATTCAATCCCCAAATTTGTTCTACCTCCGCTCGGTGTTGAGCATTTTTCACCGAACGATATCCAGGAAGAATATGAGCCAAACCTCCGGCTTCTCTACCACCCATGGCATTGGGTTGTCCGGTAAGTGAAAATGGTCCGGCACCAGGTTTGCAAATATTTCCAGTCATCAAATGGAGATTAATCAAAGTCCGCACTTTCGCGGTACCCTCAGAAGATTGATTTATCCCCATCGACCACAAAGATAAAACCTTTTTAGAATCAGCCCAGTAACGTGCTGCTTGTTCCAGTTCATCAATACCAATACCGCATTTTTGCGAAACTACTTCTGGCGGATAATGTTGGATGACTCCAGCATAATTGGGGAATCCTTGGGTACATTCTTCAATAAATAAACTATCAAAAGCACCCCAACTCATTAATAAATGGGCAATACCATTGAGTAAATCAATATCTGTCCCTGGGTTAATTGCCAAATGTAAATCTGCTACTTCCGCTGTTTTTGTACAACGGGGGTCTACAACAATCATTTTGACATGACGATTTTTTTTATGATGTTTCCGCAAACGATTAAACACAATTGGGTGACATTCAGCGGTATTTGTACCAATCAAAAAAGCGCAATCAGTTAATTCCAAATCCTCATAACAACAAGGTGGTCCATCAGCACCAAAACTTTGCATATAACCTGCAACCGCAGAAGACATACACAAACGGGAATTAGCATCAAAATTATTAGTTCCCAAACAGCCTTTAATTAATTTTTGGGCAATATAATAATCCTCTGTTTGAAATTGACCCGAACCATACATACAAATACCATTCGTACCGCGACTTTGACGAATTTGTTGAATGTGCGAGACAATTTTATCAAAAGCTTCATCCCAACTTACTTGGCGAAAACTTTCTGATAAAGAATCTCGCATCATCGGGTATTTCAAACGATTTTTATCCAGAGACTCTGTAACAGTAGCTCCTTTAACACAAACCATACCTTGAGATGAAGGATGGCTTTTATCACCTACTACTTTCCAAATTGGATTACCTTGATTATCTCGATGAGTTGCACGTCCTGATGCTGCGGGAGGAAAAACTTCTAAACCGCAACCAACACCACAATAAGGACAAAGGGTTTTAAAAGATTCGGACATATAGGGGTTATTAAATATTAGAAAATTACAATATATTACTAATTTTTAAAAACCGCAGAGACGCAGAGGGCGCAAAGAAAAGAATATATTGAGAGATAGGTTATTTGAAATCAGAAAGTTAATGATATAAACTCTCTCAATTCCTCTTTTTTGCGAACCTCCGCGTAAACCTCTGCGAAACTTTGCGTTTAACTAACCCTCTTTGGTTCAACTAGCAATTTGGAATACTCTTCCTCACCTTCATGATGTTCGGCAAAAGAACCATGGGGTTCCTTCAAAAAGAACCAACACATAAAAGCAACAATTAAAGACGACAAACCCATCATCTGGAAAAATATTGTATTCGATTGAGCAATTATTGCTGGTGTTTGCTCCCCACCACCGCTCAACCATTCTGGTAATAAACTAAAGATAGTTAGATAAGCAACCGCACCGACATTTCCATAAGCTCCCACATTACCAGCAATTTGACCTGTTACGCGACGCTTAATCAAAGGAACGATCGCAAATGTTGAACCTTCTCCAGCTTGGACGAAAAAGGAACAAGCCATGGTCAAAATAATTGCACCTGGCAACCACCAATTACTAGCAACTCCTCCCATCATCATGTAACCGATACCCATACCAGCAGTCAGAACAGCCATTGTATTCTTGCGGCTACCCAGTTTATCGGAAATTAAACCACCACCAGGACGAGACATCAAGTTCATAAAAGCGTAGGTAGAAGCAATCATCCCAGCCATGGCTTTATTTAAAGTAAAAGTTCCTTCAAAAAATGCTGGAAGCATGGAAACTACAGCTAATTCGGAACCAAAGTTGACGACATAAGTTAGTTCCAAAATCGCGACTTGAGAGAAATTGTAACGGTCTTTTGCGGGATATTTTTTCTGACCTGAAAGTAAATCTTTATTTACAACCCAGCAGTTGTAAGCCTGGAATAAATATAAACCTGCTAACAGCGCTAAAACCAATAAGTAAGTTGCATCACCATACAAATTAGTCTTTCTCAAACGCCAAGCTAGAACCATCAAAATACCTGTTAAAGGTAAATTCATCAACATCAAAAACCAAAAATCCCTAACACTCGTAACTTCCAAACCTCTAACATTTTTAGGCTTTTGATAGACTTTTCCTGGAGGATGGTCTTGGACGTTAAAGAAATAGAGGATTCCATAGAGAGCCGCAACAATACCACTTCCAGCAATACACAACCGCCAATTGAGAGCGTCTCCAGCTCCAAAAGCCAACCATGCTCCAATCGTCGGTAAAGTAAAAGCCGCAGCAGCCGAACCAAAATTACCCCAACCTCCATAAATTCCTTCAGCTAAACCAATCTCTTTCGGAGGAAACCATTCTGCCACCATGCGGATGCCAATTACAAATCCCGCACCAACAATACTCAATGCTAAACGGCTGATAACTAACTGGGTGAAATTTTGAGCGCTAGCAAAGGTAATACAAGGAATCGCCGAATAAATCAACAATAAGGAGTAAGTAATCTTCGGACCGAATTTATCTAATAGCATCCCGATGATAATTCGAGCCGGAACGGTCAAAGCAACGTTACAAATTGCTAGAGTTCTAATTTGACCGATTTCTAAACCCAAGTCTGCTTGTACTTGTGTTGCCAAAGGAGCGAGATTGAACCAAACAAAGAATGAAAGAAAAAACGCAAACCAAGTCATGTGCAGGATTTTGTACCTGCCGCGAAAAGATAACAATTCTGATAGCATCTTAACCTCTTAAATAATTGGTAATGGGTAATTGGTAATTGGTAATTGGTAATTGGTAATTTGAACCTTTAACCTTTAACCTTTAACCTTTGACCTTTAACCTTTAACCTTGTAACTGTTGACTTGGCTTTGCGCCAAAATTTTCGATTAATATACGCTTCAAAACAGTATTAAGTTCGTCACAAGGAATACCTTTTTCCACACAAGTACCTAATTGGGCATCTTTACCGACTTTGCCTCCCATATACAAATCCACACCTTCAACGGTCTTACCATCTTTACGAACCTTGGTTCCCATCAGTCCGATATCGGCTACCTGTGGTTGTCCACAGGAATTAGGACAGCCTGTCCAATGGATTCTTACAGATTTGGGTAATTCTAATTCTGCATCCAGTTGTTGCGCGATCGCCATTGCTTGATTTTTAGTTTCCACTAAAGCAAAGTTACAAAATTGAGAACCTGTACAAGATACCAATGCTCTTTCTAATGGTCGAGGTTTAATACTAAACTTTTCTAGCAATGGTTCCGTTAAAAAAACTTGTAAATTCTCATCGGCAATATTGGGAATAATCACATTTTGTTCCACAGTCAAACGAACTTCACCGTTACCGTAAACGGAAGCTAACTGCGCTAAATCAAACATATCCTGAGCGTAAAGCCTTCCTACAGGAACGTGTAAACCAACGTAATTTAATCCTGGTTGCTTTTGCTTGTAAATGCCGATACAATCCCGTTTGTCCCAGTCGATTTCGTCTTCTGCGGCTGCGGTTGCTAAATTACGTCCAAATTCTTGTTCAACCATGGAACGAAACTGATCTATTCCCAATTCATCAATCAACCACATTAATCGAGATTTTTGACGATTGGCTCTCGAACTCTTATCCCGAAAAACAATTAAAATTGCCCGACATAAATCGACAACATCATCATTAGGAGCAACCCAAACATTTAAAGGTACAGCAGCTTCACATCGTTTAGCCGAGAAAAAACCTCCAACTAAAACATTGAATCCTAACTCTGCATCTTTATAAGCCGGAACAAAGGCTATATCATTGATTTCCCCATGAACCGAATTATCCCGTCCCCCTTCGATGGCAATATTAAATTTACGCGGAAGATTACTGAATGCATAATTACCTTCCCCATGATTGGTAATCATATCCTGGACTTTTTGCACCAACTCACGAGTATCAATCAGTTCATCCCCATCAATTCCCGCGACTGGAGAACCCGTGATATTCCGGACATTATCCATTCCCGACTGTACAGAAGTCATTTCTACCGCATCCAGACGACGAAAGATATCGGGTATATCTTCCAGACGAACTCCCCGCAACTGAATATTTTGACGAGTTGTAATATCAGCACAACCATCGGCACCGTAACGTTGCACAATTTCAGCTAGTACCTGCAATTGATTACTAGATAAAATCCCATTCGGAATTCGCATCCGTAACATGAATTTACCTGGTGTGACGGGACGATAGAAAACTCCTACCCATTTGAGACGATGTTCCAAATCGGACTTTTCCATCGCTTCCCAACCGATTTGGGCAAAATGTTCTAGTTCATTTTTAATCGCTAAACCATCTTTTTCCGCTTTAATTTTCTCGAACTTATTCAGAGTTGTAGTTTTATCTGATTGGTTGGTAAACATGGTTACTTTCGGTTAATAATTCAAGGTTAACTAATATAAAACCATTGCCAGCACTAAACTAATTGCACAATTTAATGATTATTTTTCACCCCAAAATTATCAACACACTTGTTTCAAACCTTACTTTGCTTAAGTACTTATTAAAACGATAAATGTATTTATTATTTTGTATCAACTGTAACTTTTTTGTGGCTTTTCGACTTAAATAATGCACAAAATGCATATTATCTATACAGTTTTAGTATTGAGTACCGAAACAAGAGCATTACATAATCCATTGACAGTTCTTTTAAAATGAAATTCGTGACAAGCTAGAGGAAAGCTTAAATTTTTTTAATATGCAAATGTTGAAAACACTGGACATGATTACGGGTGATGTAACAGAAGCCAACTGGATATTAATTAGTCAGCAGTTACAGCAGTTATTAGAAAAAAATGAGATTGCACGGACTTTAGAAGACGAGGAATTAGAGCAAGCAGTTGTGATAGGCTCTAGCGCCGACGCTTTGCGTATGGCGATCGCGATAATGAGGGTAGGAGATTTTCAAACAAGGTGGGATGTAGCGAAGATTTTTCCTCAAATAGGGACACAAGCCATTGTTCCTTTACTGGAAATATTGGATTCGGAATCAGCAGATTTGGAGATGCGTTGGTTTGCACTCTGCATTTTGGGAGAATTTAATCAACCCCAGATAGTTATATCTTTGGTTAAATTTCTCGAAGAGACACAAGAAGAAGAATTGGCGATCGCCGCAGCCCAAACCTTAGCAAAAATAGGTGAAAGTGCGATTACAGCATTAATTGAATTACTCAAAGAAGAAAAAACCAGATTATTAGCAGTAAAATCCCTGGCTCAAATTCGCCGCTCGGAAGTTATCGAACCTTTAAAAAGTGTTGTCGATGATTCGATAACAGAAGTTAGATTTACAGCGATTGAAGCTTTGAGTAGTTTTCATCATCAGTATTTAATTCCTATATTTATTAAAGCTTTGCAAGATACATCTTTCTCTGTTCGTAAAGAAGCAATAATTGCTTTAAAAATGCGTGCCTACCTTAAAGAAGAATTCCCCATAGTTAATCATCTCCAACCACTGATTTACGATATCAATTCAGAAGTGTGCCAGCAAGCAATATTAGCCTTGGGATGTATGAAAGATGAAATGGCAATTAAAACATTGTTTGATTATTTAAATTATCAAAATGCTCCTTTATCTCTTAAGAAAGAAGCGGTACGTGCTTTGAATTGGAGCGAAACTTATCAAGCCTTGGATTATTTAAAACAAAGTCTTTATTCAAGTGAAATTAATCTGTGTGAAGAAATTATTAGTGTGTTAGGAAGACAAGAATCAACGGAAATGAAGCCTTACGCTGCCAATATTTTAATTGATTTTTTGAACAGCGAACAAGAAATAATCGATGAATCGCGAATCAAACAAGCAATTGTGACATCTTTAGGAGAATTGAGAGATAAAAGCGCTTTGACTCATTTGGAAAAACTCGCTGATGATCAAGATTCTAAAGTTAAATTATATGCTTTGGCTGCGATGAAAAAGTAACTATTCACTCCCCCCCCCTGCTTGGATGGCGCCATTTGAGGACAAAGTTAGGGTGACGTGACACTTATATGGTAGTGTAAAAAATATCGGGTGTAGTTAAACGGCGCATGAATCGACTGAGC
>JAYKJL010000178.1:0-37489 GCA_035285725.1 Nostocales cyanobacterium 94392
TTGTGAAATAATCTTTGAGAGATATTCCCCCCATATCTTCCATTACCAATGCATAACCGTTTTCATAGGTTTCCAGGCTGTAGGTTTGGATGATTCCGGGAAAATTGAGGTTTTTGGTAATTGTGTATTGGTTACGGAATTGGACGAGTTCGTTGAAACTGGGATAGGGATTTTTTAGCAGTTTGATGACTACGGGTTGTTGATTGATTTGTCTATACCCGCGATAAACCTGGGTTCTTGAACCATTGTAAATTTCTTGCGTAACTTCGTATCCGGGAATATTAACTGTTGTAATCACCATGCTGTTTTTATCCTTTCTGCCTTTACCTTTAGAATTTAGTATTCCCATCAGGCGTGAATAAATTTAATTGCACAATAAAAATGTTGATAGTATAATAATTAATTCAATAAGCCAAAACATATAGGTGGCAAGAATTTCACCGATTGAGAGGTTATATAAAAAAATTGCAGAAAAACAGCTAAATTATTGATGAGCAAGCGCTTAAAACTGAATTGTAGATATCAAGTAATTTATGAATGACAAATAATAAGTTAAACTAAAACTAAGCAAGCGTTTCGGTGGAGAAAATATAGTGGACGGCAGAAAATACGCTCCAGCAACCCAGCGTAACCGCGAACCGATTCTACAAGTACTTTTAGAAGTCTTACCACCTACTGGTACAATTTTAGAAATTGCCAGCGGTACAGGAGAACACGCTGTATATTTAGCTCCTAGATTGCAACCTCGAAAGTGGATTCCTTCTGATGCAGATAGTTCTGCCCGTGAAAGTATATCAGCATGGATTAACCATCACAACAGCGACAATCTCTATCAACCCCTCGATATTGATGCAAGTCAGCCGATTTGGAAAGTAGAAGAAGAAATATTATCGTCCATATCTGATATTATTGCGATCGCGAATATCAATATGATTCACATTTCACCTTGGTCTGCTTGTTTGGGATTGATGGCTGCTGCTGGTCGGATTCTTCCACCAACAGGTATATTGTATTTATACGGTCCCTACAAACAAGGTGGAAAACACACTGCACTTTCCAATGCTGATTTTGATGAGTATTTACAAGAACAAAACCCGGAATGGGGAGTACGTAATTTAGAAGATGTTGTAGAAGCAGCCAGCAATCATCATCTCACTTTACAAAAAACGTATCAAATGCCAGCGAACAATCTTTCGGTAGTATTTCAAAAGGTTAAAGGTTAGAGGTTAGAGGTTAGAGGTTTAATAAGTTGTTACGCATTTAATTTGTATAACAAAAGGCAAGCTAATTATATGGAAAACGTCAGTGTAATGAGTAGTTAGCAACTTATGCAAATTCGAGACGCAAAGATAAAAGATTCTGAAGGTATTAAAAACCTTTATCTTCAAGCATTTGACAATTTAGAAGCCGAATTGGTTTCTGATTTTGCAGTAAATTTATTACATGAAAAATCAACAATTAATATAATTTCACTAGTTGCAATAAATAATGATGCAATAATAGGTCACACTAGCTTTAGCCCTGTATTTTTAGACAGCACTAATGAACATTTTGGTTATATTCTAGCTCCATTGGCAGTATTACCAACTTACCAAAAAAACAGAGTTGGTTCCACAATTGTAAAACATGGCTTAGACACTATTAGCTCCTTAGGAGCATTTATAGTTTTTGTTTATGGTGATCCTCAATATTATTACAGGTTTGGGTTCAAAACAGACCTTGCTCAAAATTTTACTCCTCCTTATCCACTTCAGTACCCAGAAGGTTGGCAGGCAATGAAGTTAAATTCTCCTGTTTTTCCTGAGAGTGGTAAATTTCAATGTGTTAATTCTCTTAATGTTCCTAAACTATGGTAAAAGTTGTTAACAAAAAATTGGACTTGATTTATAAATTGGAGTGAACTTGCAAACGCAGCTTTATAAATCGGTTAATTTAGGCGTTATATGTAAAGAAATCGGCTGTTATCAACTCGAAAGAGCTTAACTCCGGTGTTACTAACTCCTAATTCATAACTCCTAACTCCTAAATGATAACTCCTAACTTTTTATGGCTGATGTAAACGGTACTTGGCTGGGAACTTATTGGCAATATGGAAACCCGACTCGCTTTGAAATTGTACTTGTGCAAAGCGGTAACAGTTTGGCTGGGAATGTTTTAGATGATGGCTATTTAGGCGAAGCTAAATTAAGCGGTGAAGTTGTAGGTCGTCGGATTAGCTTTACCAAACGTTATTTTACCAGTTCTCCCGATGCGGTGGAATATATTGGTACAATTTCCGAAGATGAAGACTATATACGAGGACAATGGAAAATCGGTAAATCGGATTCCGGCTCTTGGGAAGCTAGACGTAGTGGTGAGTCTTTAAGTTTAGAAGTTGAAAATAAATTACTACAGAAGTCGGGTTTTTGAGCATAAATATCTGTAACACCCTTGCAACTTTTATAAAAACCCGACTTCTAGACTTTGTGGAGGTAGTTAAATACAGATGATGCAGCTATGTAGACAAAAAATAAAGCTTTACAGTCCACATAGGTGGACTTCGTTTGTTTAACTCCAGACTTAAGTGGCAGAGGTTGACTATTAATGGAGATAAGGAGACTCGAACTCCTGACGTCCTGCTTGCAAAGCAGGCGCTCTACCAACTGAGCTATATCCCCATTTACACTTAACAGTCATTATTTAATGCTGACTAATGACCGATAATTTTATTACGAAATAGATTATATCTTATTTTGCTGATTTGCGAAACCTGTTTTGATCAGAAATTTGTGTAGCCGCGACTTTAGTTGTCGGGCGTTGCTGAATCAGAATATGAAATTGTGATTTCACATTCTTGGAGACGTAGCAGTGCTACGTCTCTACAATAGTTTTGCGCTTACTACAAATTGTAATCAAAGATAATTCATAGTTGAATTCGGCAATGCCAGTTGTCGCATACTTCTATACATTCAATATCTCTGATGAATGTAAAGATTTCGTGAGGAATCCTTATATATGCTTGTTTACGTATGTTTACATTAACTTTTGAGGAATAACGATGCCGATCGCTGAATGTATTAAGTATTAATTGGACAAATATGATTTATTAGATAAAGTTCTATGTCACTGCAATCTGGATTAGATGCTGCAAAAGAGGGACGTTACCAAGAAGCGATTTCACTGCTCGAAGAATATTGTCATAATTGCAACGAAGAGAGTTCCACTAAATATTGTACGGCACAGATGTGGTTGGTTAGGGCATATACAGCCATCGGAGAAACCGAAAAAGCTTTGGTACTCACTCAAAAGTTGATGCAAAGCGAACAGGAGAAAGTCAGTGAATGGGCATTTAAAATGTACGAGAAACTGAATGAGTCACCATCGGAGATTAACACTACAAAAAAAGCTGTAGGTGCGCCTGGAGTAAAGCTAGCAATGGCTGGAGTCGGTGGAAATTTGGCTTTAGCATCTACCGTAACCATCTCCTTGATGTCTGGGATGATGCTGGTACTAGGACTAGCAGTAGTATTTATTTTAGGTAGTGACAACCCAACTGCGGGTTTGGGAATTGCGATCGCGATTACTCTAATCTTCAACGTCGCGGCTTTTTTCTTGTCTCCGTTTTTGATGGATCTAACTCAAAGTTGGCTGTATAAAACTCGCTGGGTGGAATTAGCTGAAATTGAAAATCTGAGTCCGGAAACTATCAAAGTTATACGTCAGGTATGTCAGCAGAAAAAAATCAAAGTACCGCGTTTGGGGATTATTGAAGACCAAAACCCCACGGCATTTACTTACGGCTCATTACCTAACAGCGCTCGTTTAGTAGTAAGTCGGGGTCTTTTTACTTATCTCGATGATGATGAAATTGCTACAGTTTACGCTCACGAACTCGGACACATTGTCCATTGGGATTTTGCTGTGATGACTGTGGCTTCAACTTTGGTACAAATCTGCTATTTAATTTACATTGCAGCAAGAACATTAGTACGTGGTGCAGGTGATAATAAAATTGCCGATGCAGCGAAAACAGCTTCCTTAGTAGCATATATCTTTTACTTGATCGGTACTTACTTGTTACTATTCCTGTCTCGAACGAGGGAATATTTTGCAGACCATTTTGCAGCAGAAACTACGGGAAATCCGAATGGGTTGTCAAGAGCTTTGGTAAAGATAGCTTACGGAATTGTAGAAGAAGGTTCGAGAACAAAAGAAGCGAGTCGTTTAATAGAAGGAACCCGTGCTTTGGGGATTTACGATGCTAAAGCTGCAATGACCACAGGAAATGCGTATCGCATCGCTTCCGAACCAGAAAAAATAGGTCGGGTGTTTCTCTGGGATATGTTTAACCCTTGGGGTTGGTGGATGGAGTTAAATTCAACTCATCCCTTGACAGGTAAACGAGTTCGTGCTTTGAGTACCTATTCAGAACAGTTGGGTTTAGACACCGAATTTGACATGGGGAAAGTTATTGGTGAAGGAAAGAAATTAAATAAAAATAAGCTTTACGGTAGTTTTTTTCTAGATATTTTCCTTTACGGCGCAGAAACGATTGGTTTGTTTGTGGGTATTGCGATCGCTCTTATCGTCTTGGGTTCTGGTGTCAAAAATCCGGGTTTATTGTTGGGTTTTCCGCTGATTGGTTTGGGAATCGGATTAGTAATAAAAGCCTTGGTGATGTTCCCCAATTATACGAAAGCACCGAAAACAGATGTTCTGACTTTAATGTCAGACCCTTATGCTAGTCCGTTACGTGGTCGTCCGGCAAGACTTGAAGGTAAACTAATCGGACGAGGTGACGCTGGTTATAAATTTGGTTCGGATTTGAAAATGCAAGATTCCAGCGGAATGCTATACCTACGTTATGCTTCTCGATTTGGTTCTTTGGGTAATTTCTTATTTGGTATGAAGCGAGTCGAAAGCTTAATTAATACGGATGTTGCTGCTGTTGGTTGGTTCCGTCGTGGTGTTGCTCCGTGGATGGATTTAAATCAATTAAAAAGTAAAAACGGTACGATTGTTAATAGCTATCATCGTTTTTGGTCTTTGATTGTCGGCTGTAGTTCGATTATTTTTGGTATAGCTTTGACGGTTTTATTAGCAAAGGCTTAGTAATTGCATTTGATTGATATGTGTAAAAATAAAGCTTACTTACGTGGGCTTTATTTTTATTCAAGTTTCCTTAGTTAAGTCCACATTAAATCAGGAATAGCCGCAATTGTCACAAAACCCTGGTTGGTGCGTGACACTACAACCTCATTATTGCCTTAATAATCAAGCGAAGTGTCACAGCACCCTACAAGAAAAATGTGCCGGTTGCGTAAGTCCTATAAATAATTAAAATATCTCGAAACATGACATTTAATAACCCTAATCAAACTAACAGTTCTGTTTGGAATCCTTTTGAACCAACTCAAAGGGATATAAATAGAACTGAGGAATTAGCCCAAAAAAATCCGACAGTAGCTGGTATTTTGACATTATTTCTCCTTCCTGCTGCGATGATTTACTTAAACCGAGGAATAAACAATCTCAAAATTCTGGCATATGTATTTTTGATAGCTTTTACAATGGGAACAGTGTTTTACAAAAAAGATAATAAACAACAGCTTGACATCATGAGTAATGTTGTAGGTTTAGCTGGAAATATTGCTATTATTGCTGAAAATACCAGAGCAGTTACTTTAGCTCGCAAACGACAATCCCAAACCAATTTTTAGTCTTTTTAATGTAGAATATTAACCAATAATAGGCAGTAAGAAGCAGAGGAAAATACTTGTAATCCAAAATCTAAAATCCAAAATTCAAAATTGTCATGTTTGTAATAGTTGCCACATTATATAAATTTGTCAAATTCCCAGATTACGCTGAAAAACAGCAACCTTTATTATCTATTTGTCAAAAAGAAGGGATAAAGGGAACTATTTTATTAGCTCAAGAAGGTATCAATGGAACAATTGCGGGTTATCGTCAAGGAATTGATACGGTTATAGATTTTTTACGTTCCGATTCCCGTTTTCAGGATTTGGAATACAAGGAATCTACTGCTGAATCTCCACCCTTTCAAAGGATGAAGGTAAGATTAAAAAATGAAATTGTGACTTTGGGTTTACCGGAAGTTAATCCCAGCGAACAAGTAGGAACTTATGTTAATCCCAAAGATTGGAACCAAATTATTTCCGATCCACAAGTAACGGTAATTGATACCCGCAACGATTATGAAGTAAGTATTGGTACATTTAGACGAGCGGAAAACCCGCAAACTGAATCATTTCGAGAGTTTCCCGAATATGTTGAGAAGAATTTAAATCCTGATAAAAATAAGAAGATTGCGATGTTTTGTACTGGGGGTATTCGCTGTGAAAAAGCCACTTCTTATTTAATTTCGCAAGGATTTGAACAAGTTTATCATCTCAAAGGTGGGATTCTTAAATATTTGGAAGAAGTACCAAAAGAACAAAGTTTGTGGGAGGGTGAATGTTTCGTTTTTGACGAACGTATTGCTGTGGTTCATGGATTAGAACCCGGTTCCTACGATATGTGTCCGAGTTGCGGACATCCAATTTCTGAGGATGATAAAGCTTCACCAAAGTACGAAGAAGCAATTTCCTGTCCCCACTGTTTTGATCATCTCACCGAAGAGAAAAAAGCCAAAATGCAGGAAAAAAAGCGTCAGCGTTTCAGTTGACAGTTGATGATTGTTAGTGGTTAATTGTGAGTTGATAGTTGACCTCTAACCTCTAACCTTTAACCTCTAACCTCTAACCTCTAACCTTTAACCTCTAACCTCTAACCTTTCTTTCTCGCTAATGTCAAACCGTCTCCAATGGGTATCATGCTGATTGTCACTCGTTCGTCTTTGTAGATTTTTTCGTTTAAAGCACGGATTTTATTGGTTCTATTATCTTGTACCTGTAAATCAGCTACTTGTCCCGACCATAATACGTTATCGATCGCAATTAATCCACCGGGACGAATTAATTTTAATGCTCTTTCATAATAATCATCGTAGCTGCTTTTATCTGCATCGATGAAGGCAAAATCAAAGGTATCCGCTTCACCCTCTGCTAATAATTGATCGAGAGTTGCGATCGCCGGAGCTATACGCAGATCAATTTTATCAGCTACTCCTGCTTGTTCCCAATAACGACGGGCTATAGATGTGTACTCTTCACTCACATCACAAGCAACAATCTTACCGGATGGCGGTAATGCTAAGGCAACTACTAAGGAACTGTAACCTGTAAATACACCTATTTCTAAAGTTTTTTTTGCACCCATTAATTGCATCAGCAAAGCCATAAATTGACCTTGCTCTGGTGAAATTTGCATGACATTTCGAGGATGAGTTGAGGTTTCTTCACGTAATTTTGTTAAAACTTCCGGCTCCCGTATAGATACTGAGAGTAAATATTGATAGAGGTGATTTTCTAATCCTATTGTTTGCTTAGACATCTTGAGATTTTTACTAATTTATAGGTGTATTTGCTGAGATTATTTATGAAGTTGATTATGGCTGTTTGTTATATTCCGGTTGACGTTGAAGGATTTCGGTAAAACAAATTATCTGTATTCTGGATGATAAACCAGATTCGAGATTGGGAATTATAGATATGGTTTTATTCGTTACATAATATGCACTATTTGCTTTACCCTATTCTTATTTATGGACTATTAGTAGGTTTCTCCTGTTTGATTACCTTTTTACAACTTTGCAAGGTGACATTGCAATACCCGATTTACGAAATCCAAACAGTTGAAAATATTCCGGTTTATCTACAAAAGTTATTTTTAATTCCAATTGAAGAACTTAGGGAATTGGGTTTCGAGCCATGCTGTTATTTGCAGGTTAAACCAATGCTTAAGATTTATCCCGATATGGCTTGGGAAATTTTACTATACAACGAAGCTTTTAACAGCTATGCAAAAGTTGGTATACATCACCGAATAGAACCCGTACATTTATTTGATATTGAATTTTATACTTTTTTTGCGGATAAAATATTTTTGGTCACAACAAATGGTAAGGGAGATACGGTTATAGGTAAAATTCCTTATTTTATTGTTCAAGATTATTATACTGCTCAAACGTCTTTACAGTGGCAGTTACATCAAGGTAGATTGAGGCAATTAAAAACAAAATTAAACACAAAATCAAACATAAAATTAAACATAAATACAAATCATGATAATTTATCACCATCAGCTTTTATTAAAACATTAGAGATATATTTAATAAATTATATTAATTCATTAATAAAATTAAAACATATACTACCTGTTTCAAATAAACATTTATTTCGTTTAAATAGAAAATTAGCATTAAAACTGACCTACAAAATAATTCAGGAAAAGCATAAAAATACAGATATTGTCAAACAGCGACGAGAACAAGCGGAAAATAATATTAAATTATCAGTAGAAATTCCTGTGGAATTGGAGGTAGAAGGATTTCGACGGATGGAACAATTACAACGGGGACTTATCGATAGTAAATTGCGTCCTTGGTTAATATTAGGTAGTTTTGCTTTATTTGTAATTACTTCGACAAAATTTTTTGGTACTCAAACTTTAATAATTTTGGTCTCCGCATTAATTTTACATGAAGGAGGACATTTATTAGCAATGAAAATTTGCGGTTATCAAAATGCGTCTTTAATTTTTTTACCTTTTCTTGGTGCTGTTGCTATGGCTCGCAAAGATGATTCTACAATTATTCAAAGGTTTTGTGTGTCTTTAGCGGGACCTTTACCTGGATTAATTTTAGGCATAGGATTAGCAATTATCTTTGGAGATGGAAGTTATTCGAGTTGGATGAAGCAAGCAAGTTGGATATTAATTTGTTTGAATTTATTTAATTTACTGCCGATTTACCCTCTTGATGGAGGACAAATAATAGATATTTTACTATCTTCTCGTTTTCCTTATAGCGATGTTTTATTTAAAGCATTCGGCACAATAATAATTGGTGGATTGGGAATAATTCATCCAGCATTATTTATACTGACAATTCCCTTAGCTTTTAATATTTTACATAGTTATCGCGCTGCTAAAATTAATTGTAAATTACAAAGATTTTTACAAAAAAGATTAGATAATAATCAAGAAAATATATTATATGCTCTATTTGAATTTTTACAGCAGTTTGATTATCAAAAGTTGCCATTTAATAGTAGATATACATTGGTTAAAAAAATGATAGAACGCTATCGTTATGTTGACAATAAACGAATAACAAGGTTTATTTTAGCAAGTGTATATTGCGGTATTTTGTTAGTAGGAATTTGCGGTAGTTTTCAAATAATTGTCCCTAGTTCGTTAAATTTTACTTCCAAATTTGCAAATAAACATTCTGATTATGTGAAGAGAGAAACCCAAGTGATAATAGAGAATAAACAAGAAAAATAATAGTGTAGAGACGTTACAGTGTAACGTCTCCGTATATAACGGTTCTACAAACCATTATTAATGGAAAGGTTAATATCGTTTGTGATGATTTCTCATCGATTTAGTAATTTGTTTCCATCGTTTTTTTGTATCTAAATAAACCTTTTGGTCTTGTTTTTGAGTTAGGTAATCAAATTCTTTTTGCAATTTTTGGTAACTAATAAATCTCGAATAATCAAGTTTACCTTCTTGTAATGCTTGCTGTATTGCACAACCAGGTTCTTGGGTGTGTTGGCAATTACGAAAACGACATTCTTGAGCTAAGATTTCGATATCTTCAAATGTTGATCGCAAACTGTTTTCGCTTGCCCAAATTTGAATTTCTCGCATTCCTGGGGTATCTATAATTAAGCTACCATTTGGTAACAAAATTAATTCCCGATGGGTTGTGGTATGTCTACCTCTATCATCACCTTGACGTACTGCTTTAACTTTTTGTATTGCTTCCCCTTTGAGTTGATTGGTAATTGTTGATTTTCCCACACCAGAAGAACCTAATAAAGCAACGGTTTTTCCCGGTTGTAAATAAGGTTGAAGTGCATCTAATCCTTGAAAATTTGCAGCACTTATCGTTATTATCGGTACACCCAAAGCAATTTTTTCAACTTGATTTAAGCAATTTTCGATGTTTTGACATAAGTCTACTTTATTCAACAAAATAACTGGATTTGCGCCACTTTCCCAAGCCAAAATTAAATACCTTTCGATTCTTCTGGGATTAAAGTCACCATCTAAGCCCGAAACTAAGAATACTGTATCAACGTTGGCTGCAATTATTTGTTGTTCTGTTATTTCACCTATTGTTTGACGAGAAAATTGAGTTTTTCTAGGTAAAACACTATGAATTATGGCGCTTTTTTGTGATTGTTTAATGCTAATTACAACCCAATCTCCCACTCCTGGAAAGTCTTCTGCTTGGATTACATGATGACGAAATTTACCCGTTACTTCACCGGAAATTTCTCCAATTTCGCTGTAGAGAATATAGCTATTTCGATGTTCTATAGCAACTCTAGCTACCGTCAAATCTGGTTGATGTAACCGTTCAAAGTTGTCAGCAAAAAAATCATTCCAACCTAAATATTCTAAATTCATTGTTTTCCTGAATTGGTGCTATTTGTTTTCTACAAAGCACAGCAATCAAGAATTCGGTTTAGTTAAATAGGATTTAATTTTAAGGATTATTTATCCAAGATAAATCCTAGGGAAACCAAATACGAGAATATTTGCACTTTGTGTCGGTTTAATTGCGATTTCAATCACGACTATCTCTGAAGCTGCAAATTCATTCATTTTCTTTCCTCCTCAAGATTTTAATATTGGCACTACAATTGTAATCTATATATTTCAAAAAAGGTAGTGTGTTGGCGTAGCCTACCCCGGAGGGGTATACTTCTAGCTCGCTGGTGACTACCCCGTTCCCCTTACAAGATTACTGAAAAAAACCGCCCTTGCGATCTTGGGGTACCAGTGGAGCAACTTTCCTCTGCGTACTCTGCGTCTCTGCGGTTTTTAAATCAGTAATCTTCTGCCGGGAACGAAGTAATGTCGTGAAGTAGTAGGTTCAAACTTTAGAAACTGCGATCGCGCTGACATCGACTTTGCGATCAAATAAGATTCGGGGTTTGAGTAAAATTTTGAACAGTAGTAGAAAAGATTGTAATTCATTGGGAGTACATTTACGCTTCCATTGTCCGGGACGACAGAATAACATTTCTACTAAACGACGATGTTGGTGTAAGGTGACTAAGGGAAATTTAACTCGAATGGTGGGGAATTCGTCTTTGATGCTAGTACTAATAATTTCTGCATTAAGTTGTAAGTTTTCTTCAGCTATTTCTAAATTTACTGATTGATTAGGAATTAATTCTATGGATATTTGTTGAGTTAATGCGATTTCTGCACCTACTTCAGAAATCATTGTGGTTATTCCCCAAGCGGTTTGTTCACCAATGTTGAAACGTACTATCCTTCGCAAGTCAAACCACTCGTAAACATCGGCTTTGGGTGCATCTAGTAATATTAATAAAGCAATTCCAATTAATAATAAATTATAAATACTCCATATCCATCCTAAATCTAAACCTTGAAAATGTTGTACTATTTCAGGAGTTGTTTTTTGCTGCCATAATAATGCTAAACACATTCCTAAATTGCGCCACAAACTAATAGCATTACCGACAAATAAAATAATTAACGGTATAGCTAAATTCCAGTTAAAATAAAATTTATTATTTGCATTTCCTTTGGGTGTAACTTTAAATCCTTTTGAAAAAGGATTAAACATTACTTTAATTACAGTTAATGCCAGAGGAAAAGCTAAAACTATACTATATATTTCTGATAGAATCGCAGAGCGAGAATGGGAATTTAACCAGGAAAATACTGTTAGTTGGGTGACGTAAAAAGGTAAGAGAAAATAAAGCGCTTCTGCTACAGTTGCTTGTATTGGAATAATCCCTAAAAATGAATATGCTAAAGGCATTAATAGGAATCCGACACGAGAAATACTAGCAAACCAGTTGAGCAATCCTTCTAAATGAGCTAGTCTTTGTAATGGTGTTAATCCGCGAATTGTCAGAGGATTTGATTTAATAAAAAATGCTTGTAAAGTACCTTGCGCCCAGCGGATACGTTGTGTTGCGTGTGCGCCGATATTTTCCGCAGCTAAACCCGCACTCAGCTTTTCATCTAAATAAATAAGTTTGTAACCTTTGGCTGATAAATTAATTCCGGTAAAGTAATCTTCGCTGAGAGATTCGGTGACAAAACCGCCAGTTTTTTCTAAAGCCCTGCGTCTAACAACAAAAGAAGTTCCTGCACAAACGACACTACCAGCGCTATCTTTTATTGGTTGAATTTGTCTATAAAATACTTCTTCTTCTGGAGTTACAACGTTTTCTAAACCTAAATTATGAGCGATAGGGTCTGCATTATAAAAGCTTTGTGGTGTTTGAACTAAAGCTACTTGTTGGTCTTCAAAAAAGCCTACTGTACGTGTGAGAAAGTTTTTTGTCGGAATAAAATCGGCATCAAAAACAACTATTAATTCTCCATTTATTTTAGTAAATGCATGATTTAAATTACCTGCTTTAGCATGACGATTATCTGGTCTGGTAATATATTCGCATTCCAACTCTTCAGCTAAAGCTTGCATTTCCGGGCGGCGAGTATCATCTAATAAATAAATTGTTTTGTTCTCATATTCTAAAGCTTGGCAACCAATAATTGTCCGCCGCAAGATAAAAGTTGGTTCATTGTAAGTCGGAATCAAAACATCGACACTAGGACAAAATTTTTCTTCAATTACAGCGATAGATTTTCTATCTGCGTCATGACGATGTTCTTTAACATTCAACATTAAAAATAACTGAATTGTCGCACTGAATAATACCAACATTTCTAAACCAAATAAACCCAAACTAAACGCACCATTTAAAGGAGTACCGAGGTTGAGTGTTGACAAAGACCGCCATAAAACATATCTACCAGTTAATATTAATAATATTCCAACGACTAATCTTCGCGACCAAATACGGGGTTGGGGAGAAATTTTCATTATTACCAAAACAGTTAATAATAATGCTACAGTCGGGACTAATAAATATTTTCCCGTTACCATAGGCACTTCCAACCATATGGGTGGATTCTGCTGTAAAACGTTAATTTCAGCAAAAATTGCGCTAATTTGATTTTCCCCAGCAAACCAGCCTGCAACAATAATTGCCGATATAATCACAATGCTGAATAAAAATAAAGTTGCAATTCTAATTTTAAATATTCTCTGAGATTTGCCTTGATATTTTCTTTTTTCAGATGGTGTAATAATCATTGGTAGTTGCCTCAAAATTAAATCTCAAGTGTAGTATAATTTTATTCTCAAATTCCTGAATTAAAAGGAGATTAAAAATATAGTCTAAAATTTAGCCAAATTTTCAACAACTTCTCAGCTTCTATTAATTTATCTATTAGAACAAAGCCTTAAATTGTACTCATACACCAATTTGAGGACATCGCAATGAAATTCAAATATGTCGCAGTTTTAGGTATGGTTGCTTTATTAAGCGTCGGTTGTACAAATGTAGAATCCCAAGCGGAAACTCAGCCTCAAGTTGAGACAGTTGCCGAAACTCCTGCTACTAGTTCAGTACAAGCTTCCGGAACCTTCCAAGATGCAGAACACCCAACCAAAGGAACAGCTAGTATTATTACCGAAAACGGCAAAAAATACATTCAATTTGATGACCAGTTTAAATCCGATAGCGGACCAGATTTATTTGTAATTCTCCACAAAGACGATAAATTACCAATCACCGGAATTAAAGAAGCAGATTATGTCACTATCGCTCCGTTGAAAAGTACGAGCGGTACTCAAAAATATGAAATTCCCGCAAATGTAGACATAGCGAACTTCAAATCTGTAGCTATATGGTGTCGTCAATTTAACGCAACTTTCGGTTATGCAGTTTTAAAAGCATAGATTATTTCACCGTCGCTCCTCCTCAATAATTGATCATACAAAGCTTGGGCAATAAAGATGGAACTAGTAGATTTTTTCACCCTCATACATCCGGCGATCGCGATTGTCTTTGTATTTCCACTGATTGGTAATGTAGTCAATTTTGCATGGTCAGCACGTCAGCGTCGTTTACAAATCAAGGATAATGGTAAAAGTAAGATTCCTCCGGTTGTTGGTACAGAACACAAGCGTTTGGGAGATTGGTTAACTGGTTCGGTTGTTGGATTAACTTTAATTGGTTTAGCGCACCCAATTAGTAAAAATATCATCAAAAATCAATTGTGGAGTAAAACACCTTTTCAAGTTATTTTTATAGTCTTGATGTTTGCTGCGACTATTGCTTCTTTAGTACTTCTATACAAAGCAAAAAAGAAACAATGGCGGGCAATTTTTGCAAGTTTAACAGGTATGGGATTAGTTATATTAGGTTGTCAAGATGGAGTTTTTCGACGCACAAATGAATGGTATTGGTCGCATTATTATTATGGGATTACCGCAGCGTTATTGATGATTTTTTCTTTAGCCATTGTACCAGAAATTTATCGCGATAAATCCAACCGTTGGCGGACTATCCACACAGCTTTAAATACTTTTGCTTTGTTAATATTTATCGGTCAAGGTTTTACAGGAGCAAGAGATTTATTAGAAATTCCCTTGAGTTGGCAAGAACCATTTGTTTATCAATGTGATTTTGTGAAAAAAACTTGTTCTTGACAGTTATCAGTTAACAGTTAACAGTTATAAGTTAACAGTTAACTGATATAGAAATCCTTGTGAAATTTGTGAAAAAAACTTGTTCTTGACTGGCATAATTTTCCTGTAGGGTGTGTGACGCTATGAATAAATTTGAACCTAGCGATAAGACTTGTAGCGTCACGCACCAACCAGTGATTGTGACATTCACCCGATGCGGGTGCGGTTCCTAAGCGTAAGTTATGATAAATATAATATTCTTGGCATTTGAATAAAATTTAAGTTTTTAGTAAAAAATAATGATGATTAATTAACTAATTAAGTATATAAATGAATAAAATTTTACCCAAAATTGACTTTAATTCCTTAAGATTACGTTTAACAGCAGGTGTTGCTGTATTTTCTATTCTTGGCTTAGGAAGTCTTGCTTCTTGGACTGGTTGGAAAATGCAGCAAATCTTAATTGATAGTCATAAAAAAAATATTGAAGAAATTGCTACAGTGATACCGCGTGATTTACAAATGTTAAGTGAAATGGTTCCGCAAGAACAAGCAATTTCTCAAAGAATTGATAATTTAAAAACTAATAATACATTATTGTGGATAGAGAATTTAGATAATCAAGTTTTAGCAAAATCTAATAGCTTGATTAAGTCTTCTAAATCTCAAGAGAATAGGTTGTTTGAGTTAAAAAATATCCCAATTAAACCCAAAGTTATTCAGCTAAATAATCGATATTTTGTTTTGTGCAGCAATTCTTTAACTATAAAAGGAAAAGTCATCGGCACGATTTCCATCGCACAGGACATTACCCGCGACCAAACCATGTTTCTGACGATAATAAAAAGTGTTTCTGCTACCAGCATTTTAGTAATCATCATCATGGCTGGTGCAATTGCATTTTATATTCACCATTCGCTAAAATCTTTGCGTCACTTAAGTCAAATGACTGAAGTTATTTCTGCTGAGGATTTAGGAAATGCCCAATTGTATTTTGATAACGCACCTACCGAAGTCAAACAGTTAGCTGAAACTTGTAATATGATGCTTTCTCGACTTTCCGAATCTTGGGAAAAAGAGCGGCAATTTGTCAGTAATGTTTCTCACGAATTACGCACACCATTGACAATTGTACATGGCTATTTACAAAGTGTATTGCGACGACAGCAAAATCTAACGGAAATTCAAAAAGAAGCTTTAGAAACTGCTGCATCAGAAGCAGAAAATACCATTAGTTTATTACAAGATTTACTAGAATTAGCCAGAGCAGACCACGGCAATTTACATTTTAATATACAAAGCTGCATTTTAAATGATGTTGTGACTGAAATTGTAGAAATGGCAGATAAATATAGCGATAGAGATATTAAAATTGAAGCTCCAGCATACTTAATTGAAGTCAAAGCAGACTATAATCGTCTCAGACAAATATTACTTAATTTGATTGATAATGCTGTTAAATATTCAGAAGCAGATACTTTAATAACTGTGAAATTATCTCGACAGGAAAACGAAGGACTTATTCAAGTTTCTGACATGGGTTGTGGGATACCATTACAACATCAATCACGAATTTTTGAGCGTTTTTACCGCGTAGATGAAGCACGTAACCGGGCTGGTGGAACTGGCTTGGGTTTATCTATTGTCAAGACGCTGGTTGAAGGTATGGGTGGTAAAGTTTCGGTACGTTCTAAGTTGAGTGAAGGCAGTGTTTTTACAGTGAGTTTACCAGTTTAGGGAATGGGCAATGATATATTTTAAACGCAAAGGAGCGCAGAGGTAAGCGCGGAGTGACGCTGAGTTTTTTTGGCATGGTAGATTTTATTTTAAATTTCTTTTTCCCCACGGCTTTAATGTAAAAATCGCAATGATACGCAATACGGTTCAGTTAAGGTTGCCATTTGATTGATCAATCGATCTATATTTCATTTTGTGGGAAAACCAAGAATTGGGGGATTCTCCCCCAAGCCCCCTCCAGAAAAGTCAGTCTGTTCGATCGCAATATTAATTAATTTTCTTAACTGAACTGTATTGGAGTATAGCCATTGCCCTTTACCCAAAGCTTGACTAAGTTTGCTCAATCTGTGCAAATCTTGCTGAGATTGTTATTTTGATGCTCTGAATGATGAAGGCGTTACACTAGGGTGTTGACTTTGGGTGTTTTTCTGGGGTAAAAGTTCATGCTAAATAAAAGAGTGACTTATTTGGTAAAAGCCTATGCTACATGGACTTTGAGTTTCTCTGGACACAAAAGTTGTATGAACTAAAAAACGGGAATTTTTATCAAAGTCAACACCCTAGTCACACACCCTACAATTTTTATTGTCCCAAATTAACCTACTGTAAAATATCAAAATGAAATGTATCAATGTGTGTCACTTAACTTTGTATTTTCCTAACTCCTTGTTATCATGCGCCACAGATGTATAAGTGATTATTCTTATGTCTCAGGAAAATCTCAACATTCTAGCAACAAATATCAGTTAACAATAAAGAGTAACTATAAGTTTGACGACAAATTATGACTGAAGCAACTATAGAATCAATTCTCCAAGAGAAGCGCTTATTTTCTCCTAGTGCGGAATTCTCCCAAAATGCTCATATCAAAAGCTTGGAAGATTATCAGCGTCTCTATGATCAAGCAAAATCAAACCCCGAAGCATTCTGGGCTAAACTTGCTGAACTTGAATTACACTGGTTTCAAAAGTGGGACACGGTTTTAGATTGGCAACCACCTTTTGCTAAATGGTTTGTTAACGGTAAAATTAATATTTCTTACAACTGTCTTGACAGACATCTCACTACTGCTCGTAAGAATAAAGCCGCAATTATTTGGGAAGGAGAACCGGGAGATTCCCGTACCATCACTTACGCACAGTTACACCGCGAAGTTTGTCAATTTGCCAATGCACTTAAACAACTTGGTGTAAAAAAAGGTGATGTTGTAGGCATTTATATGCCGATGATTCCCGAAGCGGCGATCGCCATGTTAGCTTGTGCGAGAATCGGCGCAGCTCATAGTGTTGTGTTCGGTGGTTTCAGTGCAGAAGCTTTACGGGATAGACTGAATGATGCTAAAGTCAATGTGGTAATTACTGCCGATGGTGGTTTCCGCAAAGATGCCATAGTTGCCCTCAAGCCCCAAGTTGACAAAGCTTTAGAACACGATGCCGCACCTTCAGTAAAAAAAGTCTTGGTGGTGCAGCGTACTAAACAAGACATTGCCATGGAATCGGGACGAGATTATTGGTGGCACGATTTGCAGAAAGAAGTTTCCGCCAATTGTCCCGCAGAACCGATGGACAGCGAAGATATGCTGTTTATTTTATACACATCTGGCAGCACGGGCAAACCGAAAGGTGTTGTTCACACTACTGGTGGTTATAACCTTTATAGCCATATGACCACCAAATGGATATTTGATTTACAAGAAACTGATGTATATTGGTGTACTGCTGATGTCGGTTGGATTACTGGGCATAGTTACATCGTGTATGGTCCCCTTTCCAATGGTGCAACTACCGTAATGTATGAAGGTGCGCCCCGTAAATCCAATCCCGGTTGTACCTGGGATATCGTAGAAAAGTATGGTGTAACGGTTTTTTATACCGCACCTACAGCAATTCGCGCTTTTACTAAGATGGGTGACGAACACCCCAAAGCCAGGAATTTATCATCCTTGCGATTGTTGGGAACCGTCGGGGAACCGATTAATCCGGAAGCTTGGATGTGGTATCACCGAGTCATCGGTGGTGAACGCTGCCCGATTGTAGATACTTGGTGGCAAACTGAAACCGGGGGCGTAATGATTACACCTTTACCCGGTGCAATTTCGACCAAACCTGGTTCTGCAACTCGTCCCTTCCCCGGTATCCTTGCAGATATCGTAGATTTAGAAGGCAACGCCGTCAAAGATAACGAAGGTGGATATTTGGTAATTCGTCATCCCTGGCCAGGTATGATGAGAACAGTATACGGCGACCCCGACCGTTTCCGTCGTACTTATTGGGAACATATTCCCCCCAAAGATGGCAAATATCTCTACTTTGCTGGTGATGGTGCCAGAAAGGATGAAGATGGTTACTTTTGGGTAATGGGAAGGGTTGATGATGTATTGAATGTTTCGGGTCATCGTCTCGGTACCATGGAAATTGAATCAGCCCTTGTCTCCCATCCTGCCGTAGCTGAAGCGGCTGTGGTAGGTAAACCAGATGAACTTAAAGGTGAAGAAATAGTAGCATTTGTGACGTTGGAAGGTGGTCATCAAGGTAGCGAGGAATTAAGTCAAGAACTTAAAAAACACGTAGTTGGGGAAATCGGTGCAATTGCTCGTCCCGGTGAAATCCGCTTTACCGATGCTTTACCAAAAACCCGTTCTGGTAAGATTATGCGACGATTATTGCGTAATTTAGCTGCGGGACAAGAGGTTTCTGGGGATACTTCGACTTTGGAAGATACAAGTGTGTTGGATAAGTTGCGGGAAGGAGCATAGAATTTTAGATTTTAGATTTTGGATTTTGGATTGATTTGTTGTAGTGCGGACATCTTGTCCGCTTTTTAATCTTTTTTAACGCAAAGTCACGCAGAGGTTTCCGCAGAGTCACGCGGAGGTTTTGAGTATATTTAATTTTGGTGAGAGTGAAAGGGATATTATTTGTTGTACGATGAAATACACGGATTGAGGAAATTTATCAAGATGACAAACACGTTAGAAAAATCGGTTCAGGATATTTTTGTGGCTTTAATGACGGAAGCTCATTCGGATGATGGCGCTATTTTTAATATCCGATTTTTAGATGATAAATTGCCTCATGTTGATTGTATTGTAGAATTAATCGGACAAAGAAATTTTCTTCCTTTTTGTTTCATACAGTTGAAAAGTACAAAAACAGGTTATACAAAAAAAGATAAACGTTTGAAAGTGAAAGTTTCTCAAGAATCTATAAATGGTTTGTCGTTATATCCTGCACCTACTTATATTATTGGCATTGATGAAAACGAAGAAACTGGATATATTGTTTCTGCGAATGGTGAAAATTTGAGTTCAATGGCGAGTATTATCACAGATTTTCCCATTAATAAATCGAATCGGGGTACTCTTTGGAATGAGATTAATGATTTTTGGTATAAAGCTAAAAAAATCAAGTTTGCCTCAAAGTTTGTTGAAAGTGAGCAAGAGAAAGAGTAGGAATATTCTTTTTGTTCCGCTTGTTGTCTTGCACCAGACTCTTCTTTATAGTTTTGATTTATTTATACTCAAAAGTATTAAAATATTAAATATCTCTCCCATTTGCAGCTATGACTTCCCTGTCATCACTCACATTACCAGACCATACCCAGTTACCAGAATCTGACGGAACCTTTGTGAAAAATTGGCAAGAACATCCTCAAAGCATCTTACTTACCGATTCAATTCAGCCAATTTTAGAGCAATTACATCCCGAAGGTAACTTTTGTATCGGACAAGACTTAGGGATTTATTGGCGTTTAACCGAACCACCAGAAAAATGTGCAGAAGCTCCAGATTGGTTTTATGTACCCAATGTACCACCAACTCTCGAAGGTAAAACAAGACGTTCCTATGTATTATGGAAAGAATACGTTGCACCATTAATTGTCATTGAATTTGTATCCGGAGATGGTACAGAAGAACGAGAGCAAACCCCACCATCTCAAGGAGAAAAGGTAGGCAAATTTTGGGTTTACGAGCAAGCAATTCGTGTTCCTTATTACGCAATTTATGAAGTTACAAAAGAACAAGTTGAAGTTTATCATTTAGTAGATAATACTTATGAATTACTTGCACCCAACGAACGAGGACATTATTCAATTACACCAATACAGGTAGAATTAGGAATATGGCAAGGTTTATATCAAAATGCCGAATTACCTTGGTTACGTTGGTGGGATGCCAATGGTAATTTATTATTAACTGGTGATGAAAGGGCAGCAATTGAACGAGAAAAACGAGAAAGACTTGTAGATAAGCTACGATTACTTTCTCCCCAGCAACTTCAAGATTTAGGAATTAATCAAGAAATGTTGGAATAGTTAGGAGTTAGGAGTTAGGAGTTAGGAGTAATACTGTTTAATTATGAATGAATATGCACTTAACCACCTTAAAAGCGGGCTTTGTTTGTATAGCCCCAGACTTCTAGTCTGAGGGTACAGAATAAAAGTATTCTACTGTACTCGACAAATCATTAAATAAGTGATTATTGATTAGGATAGAAGTATTAGCTTATTTAGCTTTTATGATTACTATCAAAAAAATTATTCTTTCTCTATTTATTTCATCGGCTTGCTTAACATTAAATCAATCAGTTTTAGCAGCAAAATTTAGTAGTGAGTATCGACTATTAGGACTTCAATTCCGGCAACAAGGAAGATACAATGAAGCAATCGCAGCAATGGAGAAATCTGTTGAATTAGAACCAGAAAATATTTCAGGAAGAGTTAATTTAGGTTGGACTTTACATTTAGCTGGTAGACAAAATACAGCCGCACAAATTTTGTGGCAAGCTATTTATCAAAAACCATCTTTTGTTCCTGCTTACAATGCTTTAGGAATTGTTTATTTAGTTGATGGAAACTTGCCAACAGCAGTATTAGTTCATAGTTGGGCTGCATTTCTTAAACCAGATAATGAAATTGCTTTTTATAATTTAAGTCTGGCATTACATCGACTTGAAATTTACCCCTTAGCACTTACAACTGCTAACCGTGCTGTTATCTTAGAACCAAATAATCCTCATCCCTTAGTTGCTGCTGCAATTTCTTATTGGGATAACGAAGATAAAAAGCTGGCTCAACAAGTTTATCGTCAAGCTATTAACTTAGATGCTAGATATAATCAAATTTATTTTTTAAATCATCTCCAAAAAGCAGCTTTTACCTCAGAGCAAATTAATACTACAAAAGATATTTTATTTAGTTTAAAAAAATAAAAATATAAATCATTAAACATATTAAATATGCTACGGAAAGAATATCTTTGCTCGTCCAATTATCTTTAACTAAGATAAATAAGATAAATTTTCAACTGCTCGATTTAATAATTGGGAAAATACTTGGCGATCGCCATCGGAAAATCCCTGCATTGCTTGTTGGCGAATTTCTTCAACAATTGGTGGTAAGACGGTTTCGAGTTCCTTCCCGGCATCAGTCAACCATATCCGCCAAACTCGTCTATCCTGCATATTTCGTTCTCGACGTACCAATCCTCTTTCCTCCATCCTATCGATAACCCCAGTCAAAGTACCTCCAACCTGCTTAAGCTTTTCACCAATGCTAGAAGTCGGCAAACCATCTTCCTCCCACAAACAGCACAAGACTATCCAGTGAAAAGGAGTTAATTTCAAAGGTTCAAGGTATTCATTAAATCTGCGCGATAGCAATTGTGATAGTAGCTTGATTTGATAATCTACACTATATGGGGCTCTTTGTTCTCTGTATAAGTCCGATGTCGGGAAATTTTCTGATGTTTGAACCATTGATTTCAATTAGTTAGCGCTCGTAAAATTAGATTAGCATTATATCTAGTTTTATAATATTGCTTCTTCCTAATATTCCTCATTCTCCATTCCCAAATTCTAACCGTAAGCTTCCCAAGCTAAATCGATCAATGCATCTAAAATTGCTGCTGCTACTATTGCACCACCTTTGTGATTTTTGATTGTAATATGAGGTATGGATAATTGTTTTAAACTTTGCTTTGTTTCATCTATATCTGTAAATTTCGGTGGTGTAGCAATGATTAAAACAGGTTGAATTTTCTCTGCTACAATTAAATCAATTAAGCTTGTTAAGGCTGTTGGTATTTGACCTACTACAAATATTCCTTCTGGATAGCGGTTAGCTAAAGTTTCCATTCCCCAAGCAGCAGAGGTTTTTTCTTTCTGAGGACGAGTTTGAACTGACATGGCACAATAAACTGGGTTCGCAAAATTATTTTGTGCTTGCTTGGCAATCGCAGCTTGTACTGTGGTTGTGTCTACTATAATACTGCTACGCGACGCTAATGCTGCTGCTGCTGCTTGTAAGGAACGCTCGGAAAATTCGATTAAGGATTTATACTCGAAATCACCTGTAGCATAAATTACTCTCTTAATAATTTCGTACTCAGCTAGTAAAAAATGTCGATACTCATTTGGGGATGCTGGGCTTAAGATATCATGATTTGGGTGCATAAGAGCAAAAGCACCACCAATTTCTCGATCAATCGTTGCTAAACTTTGAGCGTCCGTTATGTGCCATTCCATAGTCAGTTTCCTTGAGGTTGATAGTTGATAGTTGATAGTTTACATTATTGGTAACTGCTCCTAACTCCTAACTCCCAACTCCTAACTCCTAACTCCTAACTCCTAACTCCTAACTTCTAACTCCTAACTCCTAACTCCTTTAAGTTTCTGAAGCAGAAGAACGATTAATAAAAGGAGACAAATAAGCAACCAAAGCTCCAATCAGAAATCCAGAGATATTGCGAACTAAAGGCAGCCAATCAGAGGTACGTGTCACAACAGGACCAATTCCGAAGGCAATAAACAAAATTCCCCATAAAGGAGAGAATATTAACGCCCATTGCCAAGCAACAATTTGTTTATCATTTCTTGGTTGAGCCGCAAATCCACAAATAACTCCACCGATAACCGAAGTAATAAATGTGAGAATCCACTGTTCCCGTGGTAATCCCGGAACAACGTTACAACCACCTTTACGCAAACAATTTTCTACAGTTTGCAAAGCTTGAATAATCGCTTGGTCTTCACCTTTTTCTCTGACAAAATATAAGTTACCAAAACGAGTTTGTAATTCTATCCAAAAAGTTCGTGGTAGCAACTCGTAGACATCATCACCAACCGCGAAACTCAGAATATTACCTCCACGAGAATCGGCAACAAGTAAAATACTTCTATCGTTTAAACCCCAAAATTTAATTACTGCTCTACCCGGTGTTCTGTCATATTGAGTGAGTACTCGCAGTTGCCAACCAGTTTCTGTTTCAAAGTCGTTAAGCTCTTGAACCAAATTCTGTTCTTGAACAACATTCAAGGATTTTCCTAAGTCTACAACTGGTGTTACCTCAGTGGGCAATAGTTCCGGATTATCGTAAGCATAAGCAGCACTCGTATGTGCCGTCCAAATCGAGCCAGCTAAAAATAATACTGTCAAAAATGTAAAAAATCGTCGCCAAGAATTATTATGCATGGGTTTTTTATATAAATTTCAACACTGAAATTAAGCAAATTGTTTCAAAAGGCAAGAAAATAAATGATAGTTCTTTACATTTTGTAACCTTATTCTAATTTATTCTACATTCTTCTAGACATAATTTTTGCTGATGATACAGGAAAGTGCCTGCGGAAACCGTAAAATCAGGTGAATTCGATGCAATTAACCCACAATCATCATTGATCGGATTTTTAGCGTAACTATCTGTAATACACTTACAATTCTGAGAAAAAATCGACTTCTTAACCGAGGCACAATCTAATCATAATTTTATTTACTATCTTTTAGTTTAAGTACAGGGGTTTGACTTTCCTTTAAACCAACCAGTTGCGATCGCCCTAATTCAAAAGCAAATTCTACATCTTCCCCAGCGGCTAAAGCATCGTAAAAAGCCACAGCAAAGTTAATTGCGGCTTTATCCCCAATTGCTCGATTCATACCAATTACATAGTTAATATGTTGGTGAATAGCGTCGGCTTGAATCTCCGAATAACAAGCGTTTAATACAACACATTCCACACCTTTTTTCGCGAAAAGCGGTTCTTGCGTACTTAACGTGCTAAAATATTAGTATACTTATTTATATTTCAGTATAACTAATTATGAAAAGAATCCTTACGGTTCTTTCCTACATAGCGTGCTTAATTTTTAATTAAAGTCGATAATTTTGTTTGAAATCAAGGCTTACAGGCACTTATGATCTAAATCTCAGCTTGAAAAAGTGTTTTGAAATTAATAGTGGCTGTAAGGAAATACCAGCAAAGGTTTCAAGATTATTTTTCAGCAAATTTAGCAAGCTAAGTACGGAAGAGCCAAAAAAACTGTGTTACTTCTTTGTGAGCAACCACAATTCAGAGTTGAAAAATTAAAAAAACTAGAACCTGATGTTAATGAAGGACTAATTGCCATAATAGAACATCAACAAATTCAAGTTAGATTGCATTTTACTCCAGAGAAAATAACTCTTGGTGAAAAAGAAATTGCCGGTGAGCTTCGTTTATTAAAACCACCCGAATTTGAGAGTGACTCGATAATTTATCGTTATCTGATTGCTAGTTGGAATATCTTTTTAGGAGCAAAAATTCCGAATGGAGCTTTACCACAAGGAGTTATGCTTAAAAACGATAAAATCTACTATACTTTACCTCGCAATCAGTCACAGCTTTTAGATAGCCTTTTTGATCATTTGGAAAAAGGTTCTACTTTAACAATGAATATTAAACAAGGAAATTTAGTTATTGAAAGTTCAGTATGTTTGATTTGGAACACTTACTCCAAATACTAAATGTGATAAAAAATAGCAAATTAGATGATGGGGATGGTAATTAAACTTTTACCAAAGCCCTTCGCGCTTAAGTAAAAAGTGATAATATATGCCCGAACTATGGTATGAAGCCTCGTCTTTAAAAGACGAGTAAAAACCGTTAGATATCATTATTTGAATCCTCTACTTTTAGGGAGAGGTACTACATATAACTTATAACTTATTACTTATTACTTGTGAAATTTTAATTTCTTTGTTTATGATGATTTTTCGAGAAAATTTTCCTGATCTGGCACAGAAACAAGGTAAAATCCGTCACTGTTACTCAATTACTAACAAATCATTCTTTTGCAGGTATTTAGAGGAGTTGACAATGAAAATAGCGTTTATCGGTAAAACATTAATTGCAGCTGTGGGTATACTGACTTTACTTGCCCCCCAGGATGCTGATGCTCAGATAGTACCTCAACCTTGGGTATCTGTCGGAGCTAAAGATGGTGATGTGACTTATGCTGTAGGTGCAAAGGCTCTAAATTATGGTGCGGAATTGGGAGTGGGAGAAGACGGTGCTGTTGGTGTAGACATACTGCAATTTCTTCCTTTACCAAAGATTTCTCCTTTTGTTGGGTTGGGATATTACACCGAAGGTAAAGGGATTGCGGTTTCTGGTGGTGTACAAGTTAGTCCGAGCAACAATTTCTTTGTTGGTGCTGGCTATAATACACGTCGCGGTATTAACGGACAATTGGGAATTAAATTCTAATTTTCTTCCGATACATATTTAAGATATATTTGATTTTGACATCGTTGATTAACTTCACGATGTCAATTTTTTTTCAAGCTAAGATTAACGCATTTCATCCGATAAACCGGGATTGTTCGCGTAAGTTCAAAAAGCCTATCTTTCGACTGAGAAAAATATCACTTATAAATTTTTAACTCCATCTTCGGTGAGATAGCAATAATCAATAAACTCTGATTAAATTTATACGAACTATATTTGTACTATATCTCACCTTTTTGACCTCCATATTTAATCAAATCAAGGTAATTCTAAATGCTTCTATTAATTAAAAAATTTGGTGGTTGGAGCAAACAACAATTTGCATGGTTATGGGAAAGCAATAGCGGAGATTGGCCTTGGTTGGCTGAAAAACCGATGCAAGTTGCGGGACTTAACCGCAGTTTGTGGAGGGGTGCAGTTCCTTCAATTAGCTTTTATGTTTTACTTTCACTATCTGGAATAATTGCAACTCTGGGACTTTTAGCAAATAGTGCAGCAACAATTATTGGTGCGATGATAGTTGCACCTTTGATGGGACCGATAATTGCCATCGCTTATAGTATGATAGCTGCGAACCAACGTCTTTTAAAGCGTTCTAGTTTTACCTTAGTTAAAGGTGTTTTATTAACCGTTGTAATTTCCCTGCTCATCACTAAATTAGTCGGAATTAAAACTTTAGGTTCGGAAATTGCCGGAAGAATTAGTCCTACTTTATTAGATATGGGAGTCGCCTTAGCTGCTGGTGCTGCTGGTGCTTATGCTAAATCCCGACGCAGTATTGCTGATGCATTACCCGGAGTTGCGATCGCAGTTGCATTAGTTCCACCTTTGAGTGTGGTTGGTATCGGATTGGCAATGAATTCACAATCGGTGGCTATCGGTTCTAGTCTACTGTTTTTAGCTAATTTAACCGGAATTATCTTTAGTGGTGCCATCGTTTTTCTTTCCCAAGGTTACGGTTCTCTAGCCAAAGCGCGTCAGGGTTTGATAGTATCAATTACAGGAATACTTTTGCTTGGTTTACCCTTGAGTTTTTCGTTACAAACATTGTTGATTCAAGAACAAACTCGCCGTCAAATTTCCTATTTACTTTATAATAAAACTCAGACTTTTGCTGATACAAATATTAGAAGTATTAAAGTAAGACGACAAGGAAAACAACTTTTTGTTGAAATGGAAGTTGCTGCACCTTTTAATTTGATTACAGATGAACAGGTAAAGGAAGTTCATCAATTTTTACAAGCAGAATTAGATAGACCTTTGAATTTTAAAGTTGAAATAATTCCAACTAAACAATATCAACTTCCAGCTAGTACTCGACCAGATTAATTATCAATGGTTATTTTTTCCCAAAATTGTCTAGAGACGTTATAACTTATGTGGTGGAATACTAGTACTTCATCACATTAATTTTGAATGGTTAGTTTTTTCAAAAATTGTCTAGAGACGTTATGTATAACGTCTCTACAGGGCTTCGGTACACGAAAAAGCCCCTCAAAACTTATGTGGTGGAATATTAGTTTAATTTGCTCGTTCGTAGGATTCACGTTGTATTCGTAAGTCAGAGTTAACATTATTCATCACCTCCTACAAAACTACAGCATATTTTGTAGGGTTTGCGACAACAATAGGAAACAGCGGGATAAATCCCGTTGAGTCGTGTTTCATCCTCTCGAAGACAGCGTAGGGGTTCTCACCCTCCCACTATGCCTTGATAGGGGAAGGGGAAAAATCAAATTCTAAACTAAATCCGGAAATACGGATTGTACAGCAGGATGAACAATTTTATGATGGTCTACGTTTAATCCTTTGGCTAATGCTGGATTATTAACTAGTGCTTTGACTCCTTCATTTGCTAACTGCCGTACATAGGGTAAAGTACTATTATTTAATGCTTGAGTTGCTGTCCAAGGTACAGCACCCGGCATATTCGGTACACCATAATGTAATACTCCTTCTTCTTCATATACTGGATTGGTATGAGATGTGGGATGTAAAGTTTCAATACAGCCACCTTGGTCAACTGCAACATCTACAATTACCGTACCAGGATACATTCTTTTGACCAATTCACGAGATACTAATATAGGCGCTCGTCTTCCTAAAACTAAAACTGCACCAATAAGTAAGTCCGCTTCGGGAACTGCTTGTTCAATATGGGCTGAATTGCTATAAAGTAGTTCAACTCTAGAACCAAATAAAGTTTCTAAATAAGATAACCGATCAACATTTACATCTAAAATTTGGACTGTAGCACCCATCCCAACGGCAATTTTAGCGGCTTCTGTACCGACAACACCACCACCTAAAATTACTACTTTCCCCGGTTTAACTCCTGGAACTCCTCCTAAAAGTACCCCTCTACCACCTTGTTGACTTTCAAGGTATCTAGCACCAAACTGTACCGCTAAACGACCAGCTATGATACTCATGGGAGTAAGTAAAGGTAATTTATTTGCACCCGCAAGTTCTACAGTCTCGTAGGCGATCGCAGTTACACCACAATCAATTAAATGTTCGGTTAACTTTCTATCTGCGGCTAAATGTAAATAGGTAAATATGATCTGTCCTTTTTGCAAAAATTTATATTCAGACTGAAGAGGTTCTTTGACTTTAACAATTAATTGACGATTCCAAGCAGCTTCGGGTGTGGTAACAATTTCTGCACCGGCACTTATGTAGTCATCATCTGTAAATCCAGCACCAGCACCTGCTTGTGTCTCTACAAATATATTATGACTCGCTTCCTTTAAAACCCTAACGCTCGAAGGACTTAACCCAACTCGAAACTCTCTATCTTTTGTTTCCTTGGGAACACCGATTTCCATGTACTGCCCCTAAATTAACTTACTGCTTTATATTGCTTTAACTGTAGTGTGTCAATTAAATAGGAGCCATGCTGAATTAAATATTACAAATTTTATGTTAAATACCCTCTTGTTCTCTAAATCGGCTTTACATCAGCTTTTTTAGCCATTATTATGACCTTGTTACGTTATATAAAAAATAGTAAAATTTTGTGAAAAGTATTTAAATGCCTTGATGATCAATTTTTGTTAACTCAAGCACTAAGATCGGAATCTAGGTGAGCAAGTTCAATTTATTTTAAGGAGGTATTCCCCATGACAGTACAACAGCCCCAACCAACAGTTACACCGAAGCTAGAAGAACCGAAGTTGGGATTTAATGAATATGCTGAACGTTTAAATGGTAGAGCTGCAATGATTGGTTTTGTAATTATGGTGGCTATTGAATATGTAACCGACCAAGGGGTATTATCGTGGTTGGGACTCAGGTAGTTATACTGCGAACGGCTCAAATATAGAACCCCTCTCCAAACCTCTCCCCGAGGCGGAAAGAGGCTTTCTTATGCAGATTTTAAATACTCAGAAAGTATAACTTTCAGCCGTTTTTAGTATACCTTGCAAAGTTTATATAATGTTGTGTAAACAACTATCATATTTACTCAAGTCCGCTAGTTGTTGCTCAAAAATTATTGATTCAAGCTTTATCTTTTAATCGTAAATTATTAGCCGGACTTGATATTACAGGTTTACCGAAAGTCGGGGATAAACTTTGTTTCATGGGAAAGCAACATGGAATAACTTTTAGTCTCCCGACTTTAGACCTTGTTTACAAACTATTTTTGAGCTAATTTTCAAGTTTTAGTCAAGAAATATCTTTCAAGATAACATTTATTTTTGAAAAAATTTTATCAATAGACAATCGTTTTTTTAATGAGTATTATTCTAAACTTGCAATTTAATCTAAATCAGCCCCATAATAATTAGGCTTAGAAAACCTAAATTTTTCGTAAACTAAAGGATGGGACTTACTTGCTTATTGAATAAATCTATAATAGTATTAATGCTTTGATATAAAGCGTTTATTACGCAAAAGCTATATTAGTAAACTTATACTAGCAGGGAACTGAAAACACGCTGTGATGAATGCTGTATTTCCTCGTATTATCAAATCAGCCTACCGTAAAGAACCGCTAATCACTATATTAATTACTATGGGAATAGTGGATGCCCTAATTGGTGGATTTGATGACAGTTGGACATTGTTTATTTTTGGATTAGGAACTGCGGGAATAGCCTTGATCATCAGATGGTGGAAAATTGAGCAAGGTGTTGCTTTAGAAAATAATGAAGAACCTGTAAAACAATTATATTTACCAGAGCATTCTTCAAAATCTGCTTTACCAATGCTGAGTATATCTAAGAAAAAACCACCACAGCCATAAATATCAAGGTAAAAATTAACGTTGTATATTCTATTGTCAATCCTGGGAGGAAAAAGGCAAAATATATTTGAAGGAGGGTTTCCCTCCTTTGTGCTTTTTAAGGGTATTTACCCACTAAATATGTTATTTATGAAAAGTTTTGGTAATAATTATATCAAGTTTAAATTTATTCTTGTTGGTTTATCTGAAATTTGGACTTTAAAATCTAAATCTAAATCTCAAGTATTCCTAGCCAAAAAGCTGAGTACGGTTTTGCTCAGCGCCATCGCTATTTTTGGTATTACTCAATTACCATCGATAAATTTAGCGACTGCACAAGTTGTTGTAGATTCAAAGAGCGCGAATAATTTTGCGAATCCTCAGTTAAAACATACTTTCAAAGGACATATAGGTGCCGTTAAATCTTTAACTTTTAGCCCTGACGGGAGAATGCTTGTCAGTGGTGGTTCCGATAACGATGGTATTATTCGTTTATGGAATATGCAGAAGAAGAAACGTCTGGGTGAGATTAGCAAAGCCCATCAACAATCGATACAATCTTTGTTAATTTCACCAGATGGTAAATATTTAGTTAGCTGTAGTACCGATAATAGTGTTAATATTTGGAGTTTGCAAAACTATAAATTTATTCGTTCTTTTAAAGCCCATAGCAGTAATGTACTATCTCTAGCAGTCACTCCAGACAGTAAAGTTCTCGTCAGTGGTGCATTAGATGGGATCCGGGTATGGGACTTATTGCAACAACGTCCTTTAACAACATTAGCACGTTTTGATAATTTGATTCATGCATTGGCTATTAGTCCTGACGGTAAAATCTTGGTTAGTGGAGATCACAAAGGAATTGTTAAACTTTGGGATTTACAAACCGGAAGATTAATTCGCGGATTCAAAGTTCATTCAGGGGAAATCAACGCTGTTGTCTTTACCTCCAATGGAAATAATATCATTACCGCAGGTCGCGATCGCACTATCAAAATGTGGAATTTAAATTCGGGAGAAGTACTGCAAACTTTCAATGGACATAATAATTCGGTGATTGCGATCGCAGTTAATCCTTCGGGAAAAACTCTTGCTAGTGGTGGAAAGGATGGTATTAAACTGTGGGATTTAACAACAGGGAATTTGTTGAATTCACTTTACGGACATTCTGACTGGGTAAGTTCCCTTGCTTTTAGCCCTGATGGTAAAACTCTTGCTAGTGGTAGTTTTGATAAAACAGTTCGACTTTGGGAAAGTCAACCATCAGCAGTTAATGCTGAATTAAACATTACAGATTAATCGAATTTACTTCGATTCTTAGAAGTCGGGTTTTTATGATGATTGTCTGTTGCAACCCAGATTTATCATAAAAACCCGACTTCTTTCCTATATTCTTGGGTTTAGAAGTCGGATTTTTAGTTTTAGGGGACATCATATACCTTTATATGTCGAATAATTGTTTTTGAAAATACAAAGATTATTCCCAACGATAGTTTTTTTGATTTTTAAATATTATAGGACTTACGCAAAGGTAACGTAACTGCGTCATTACGAGCGATAGCGACGTAATCGCCAGAATCCTGCGATTGCTTCCCTACACTCCGTTTCGGTCGCAATGACAATTTCAGTTTGCGTAAGTCCTGTATTAAATTTTAAGTAATATCATGTCGGGATGATTAGTTATTATTCCCTACTCCCTACTTTCTACTCCCTACTGCCTTTTTAATTATTTATAAATAATTTATTTTTTATACAAATTAAAAAAAATATTCGATAAATATATTTTATCCTACGGTGAAAACGGATGATAAATGCTACTTTAAAACGGGAGATTATATATATTTAATTTATTAAAGCTAATGAAGTTTTCTACATTTACTTCCTATCTGGGATGGGTTTACGTTCTTTTATTTTGTCTATGGATGTTACTCCGGATTATTTTCCTTGATAGTTTATGGTGGTTAGCGTTAATTAATACTGTAGCGCTATATATATTTGTACCATTACTTATATTTTTACCATTTGCACTTTTATTTCGTAGATGGTACTTGTTTTTTGGACTTTGTTTTCCTTTAGGTATATTTATCGGTTTGTACAGTTCTTTTTTTGTGCCGTCTTTATCAGATCCTGTTTACCAAAATCAACAAACTATCAAAGCAATGACTTTCAATATGCTTTTTAGTAACAATGATTATGATTCAATAAACAAAATGGTAGCTGAAAATAATCCTGATATCATCGGTTTACAAGAAGTAGCTCCGCAAACAGTACCTATTTTAATTGAACGCTTTAGTAAAGATTACCCTTATCATGCTTTCCATCCCATTGAACTTTCTCATAATGTAGGTATTTTGAGTCGGTTTCCTATTGATAAATTTATCACTTTACCCGCACCACCGATACAACGAGCAATCCAAGTAACACTCCGCTTAAATAATGGACAACCTCTAGAAGCAATCGTTGGACATTTGACTCCAAATTACCCACATTACAAATTTTTCAAGTTAGCTAAATATTGGTATACCAGTCGTGCTGCGGAAGTATCTTATTTAACTAATATGATCAAACAGTATAATGAGCCGATAATATTCATGTGCGATTGTAATTTTACCGATACATCAGAAAATTATTCTCAAATGCATCATGTGATGAAGGATAGTTTTCATCAAGCGGGATGGGGTTTTGGACATACATACCTAAGTTCACTCTTTCCTATAGTAAGAATTGATTATATATGGCATACAAAACAACTTCAAGCCATAGATGCTTATGTTGGGGAAGAAGCAGGTTCAGATCATCTTCCAGTAGTTGCGAAATTGCAGTTAATTAAATAAACTTTGTCCATCTTGAATTCTGGAGTTTTGGATAATTTGACCAGTGCAAGAATCTTTAGACACATATACTCTTATTTTTGTCAATACCTAAGTCCTATATTGGTTGATAAGAGTCAATAACTTGTTTTAGCCTATTAATATCCGTGCCGTTTAGGCTGTTAAGTTTTTCTCTAAAAGATAACCAATAAGGTTGTACATTACCATGCATATCTACAGACTTCTTAAATAGAGATATAAAGATATCTGGACAACCGAAGTATTGACAATATAAATTATCATAACGAAGGATTGACTAAAGATTGGTGATATTAAGTTATTTCTCTAATTGTGCGATAGCTCTTGATAGACAACATCTGTATTTAATTAAACTATTTTACCACTCTGTCAATACGTAAGTCCTAAAATTATTGAATATTGGGTTGTAAATCTCAAAAAAAGACAATTAATCGTATTTAGAAAACCATCTGATGGTGAATATGCTTCTAAATCTACAATCACTCAAGGGATAGTTTATTCTTTGTCATTCCCAGATATTGCCGTATGGGTAAATATGAACCTATCCCACTAATCACAAAACGTGATAAGCTATTTTTGAACTGAGATGGGTGTATCACTTTATGGCTGGACGTTTTGAAGGATTAAGTGATTTAGAATGGAAGCTGTTTGAAGATGTATTTCCTCCAGAGCCAGAAAAACTTGGTAAGGGAATGCCTCATGCACCGTATCGTCATGTATTAAATAGCCTGTTATATCTTTTAATGACTGGGTGCCGATGGTGTGACCTACCTAGAGGAGATGTATGGGCATCAAAAAGCGCTTCCCATAGATGGTTAAAGCGATGGTACTCGGATGGGACATTTGAACATTTAAAATCAAGGATACTGGCGATCGCCGATGAGAGGGGGCTTATAAATTGGGACTTTGGGGCTGTTGACGGCTCTTTTTCCCCCTGGGAAGGGAGGAGGTGAGGAAGTTGCCTATGGCGGTAAAGGCAAGGGTGTTTTAATTCATACACTAACTGAAGGGAATGGTATGCCTCTGGCTAATTCTACTACACCAGCTAATGGTAGCGAAAGAGAACAGGTGATACCACTGCTTGATAAAGTCAAACTTAAAACCTTAAAACCAGGCAGACCACGCAAGAGAGTTAAAGTACTAGCTACTGATAAAGGCTATGACTCATTCATAAAAACGTGCCATTTTACGCAAACGTGGTATTAGACCTCAAATACCAAAAAGAGTTTGGAAAAACCGCAAAAACAAGGGTAGACCAATTAAAATTTCCGTTCCTAGATTTCAGCAAGAACGCTGTTTCGCTTGGTATCAACGTAAATATCGTCGTCTTGTAGTTAGATGGGAACGTCAAAGTATTTATTTTAACTCATTAATCGCTCTTGCCACCATCCATATTTGGATTCACAAAATATTATTAGTGGGATAGGTTCATGATTGTAAGTAATTAATTAACAGTTTTAAAAGTAAAACAGGAATAGCCGCAAGTGTTACAATCGTTGGTTGGTGCGTGACGCTACAAGTCTTATCGCTACGTTCAAATTTATTCTAAACTACACACCCCTTGCAAAAAATTGTGCCGGTTGCGGCCATTCCTATAAAATCTAAAATCTAAAATCTAAAATCGGTTGATTTTCATACTCAAATCCAACCACTTTGATTGAGTAATCGGCGCACTGCTTGATATATAATCAACTCCAGTTTCAGCGATTTCACGGATGGTTTCGAGGGTGACGTTGCCGGAAGCTTCAATTTTCACCCTATCATTATACTGACGAATCACTTCTACAGCTTCGTGCATCATATCCGGTTTCATATTGTCCAACATAATAATGTCGGCTTGATATTCCAAAGCTTCTTTTACCTGTTCTAAATTTTCCGTTTCTACTTCTATAGTCAAAGGATAAGGAATCCGAGAGCGAATTTTATCTACTGCTTTTCCAATTCCACCAGCAGCAGCAATGTGGTTATCTTTGATCATCACCGCATCATCCAAACCCATACGATGATTGATCGCACCACCAACTTGAGTCGCGTATTTTTCTAAAATTCGCAAACCTGGTGTAGTCTTACGGGTATCCACAAATGAACTAGGTAAATCTGCAATTTTTTCTACATACTTTCGAGTTAATGTTGCAATACCACTCAAACGCATTGCTAAATTTAAACCTACTCTTTCCCCAGTCAACAAAGCATCAAGAGAACCTTCGATTTTTGCGATCGCAGTTCCTGACTGACAATATTCTCCTTCATTCACCAATATAGTAAAATCGACTTGTTGATCCAGAAGTTGAAATACTCTCCTTGCGATTGGTAATCCAGCAATGATTCCGTTCTCTTTAACTGTCCACTGCGCTAACCCTGATGTTATATCTTGAATTAACAGACTTTGGGTAGTGCGATCTCCACGACCAATATCTTCTCGTAACCAATCTTTAAGATAGTCATCCAAGATTATAAATGAAGGTATTGCAGCGGTTACAGTTTTCATAAATAAAAATTACTTGGTTAATAAGATTTACGCTAAAAAAAACGGGGTTTCTAGGGAAATCATCGTTGTTATTACAATATATTAACTAAGAAACCTGATTTATTCGGTGATATCTGGTGTTAAAGACAAGGATTTTGTATAGAAACCGGCTTTATGCAGGAGAAATCCTATGTGTAACATTTGCTGGTATTTCTTTCATAACTTTATTATGCGTTATCTAGCACTAGCTACAGATTATGATGGTACATTAGCAACACATGGTCATGTCAAGGATGAAACCATCGCAGCATTAAAGCGTCTACGTTCTTCTGGTAGAAAATTAATTTTGATTACTGGTCGTGAGTTAAATGATTTATTAAGAGCATTCCCTCAAATCGATTTATTTGATATTGTAATAGCGGAAAATGGTCCTTTACTATATGTACCTGCGAATCATCAGGAAAAATTATTAGCTCTAAAACCACCGCAAGAGTTTGTGGATAAGCTACGAGAACGTGGTGTCAACCCTTCAATGGGAAAAGTCATCGTAGCTACTTGGGATAAACATGAGACAACGGTATCAAAAGTTATTAACGAGTTAGGATTAGATTTAGAAATCATTTTGAATAAAGGTGCACTTATGATCTTACCGACTGGTATCAACAAAGCGTCAGGTTTAGCAGCAGCTTTGGAAGATATGCAGTTATTACCAGAGAATGTTGTTGGTGTTGGTGATGCTGAAAATGATTTAGATTTTCTTAATGTGTGTGGAATCTCTGTAGCAGTAAATAATGCATTACCAGTAGTGAAAGAAGCTGCGACTTTTGTAACAGAGAATAGTTGTGGTGCTGGTGTTACGGAGCTAATTGATCAGTTAATTGCTTCGGATTTATCTGAATACCAACTTTGAGATATATCATCGCTTGTGATTAGGGCAATAAGTGCTTAGGCAAAATTAATTATATATTGTCCGAAGCGAGGAACGTTCTTCGAGCGTCTCCCTCCGGGAGATAGCATTTATCCTTCGGGGTGCGGTTCATTGCAAGGATTTCAGCGTTTTGGAATGTCTAATTAATTTTGCACAACAGCAAGCGCAATCACGCTTACTGATGCTTTTTGACTTCTATAGTTATCACAAATAATCTGTACTTGTATAGTTTGCGGAATTTTTGGCGCGGTTACTGTTTTACAGGACTTACCCAAGTGTGACAAAACTCGGATGGTGCGTGACACTACAACCCTTATTATTAAGTTCAAATTTTAATTAAGTGTCACAGCACCCGGATTCGGAAAATGTGCCGGTTGCGTAAGTCCTATTTTAGAGGGTGTACTCAACCGTCTTTATAGGACGGGGTTTCAAACCAAAATTTTTGATGACTTCTATCTTCTCATTGCCAACGGTTAAAATCCTTATTTTATAAGACTTTTTACTTTTTACAGACTCGCAGTGGCACTAGTAACTATATATAGTTTCTAACTTGTAACTATTTTCGGCACTTTTAGGGCGGAGCTTTATCCCCGTACCCACACAAAGCGCGATCAATATAAATATTTGTGTGGTTCGGAGAATTTCAGGTGTGGTTACAGTTGACTAAAGGAGCCAGTGGGTTGGGTGGCTCTATCTATCTACTTGAAGCAAATGGCGTAGTGTACTCCCGCACCCTAAGACTCAAGTTTTATGAATACTCATGAGATGAACTTTTTTGATTTTCAGTTAATTGATTAATTTCGCTGAAGTTTAGCACTCACACTTCTACTTATTCGAGTTTCCTCGGGATTCAGTTTCGTCATAATTACCGCGAATCGAATAAAGAGGAGTTTCAATCAAGCTATTTCTACTAAACCTCAAAAAAAAAAATAGCCCACAACCCTTACGCAGCGATAATTTGAGGAATCGACCAAAAAAAAATCCAAAAAACTTGGAAAAAAGAGTTGACACAAACAAATTCTCTCGGTACTATGTATAAGTGCCTGAGAGAGAGACGCGAAAGCGACGACAACTCAAGGGTTCCGAACCAAGAAAACTAT
>JAYKJL010000179.1:0-37634 GCA_035285725.1 Nostocales cyanobacterium 94392
CCTACTTCCTCTAAACCAAAAGTCCGATTCACACAAACTTTCAACTTACCTGCATCCATCCACTTGGCACATTCTGCTAAAATCTCACCGTGATGTATTTGTGCTTCCACCATTCCTTGCAACATCGGCGTTAACATCAATTCTAAACTAATTCTCAGATTGCGCTGTCTTGCTACTTTCCAATTGGTTTTGTCGCTCGGTTGTAAAATAGTCACGATATCGCCGTAAATTCGTATCGCTGGGAATGTTTTCTCAAAAGTTTCTCCACCAACAGTATCAAAAGCTAAATCTACACCTTCACCGTTTGTCCAATCCAAAGCCGCTTTGACAAAATCAGTTTCTTTGTAATTAATTGCATAATCCACCCCCAGATGCTTGACAAAATCAGCTTTACCCTGACAACTTACCGTAGTGCAAACATCGGCACCCTTGAGCTTTGCAAGTTGAATTGCTACGTGTCCCACACCACCCGCACCGGCATGAATTAATACTTTTTCACCCGGCTGCAAACGTCCACGTTCGTACAAAGCTTCCCACGCTGTAATCAATACCAAAGGTGCAGCAGCAGCTTCCACAAAAGATACAGATTTAGGTTTCGCAGCTACAAACCGCTCATCTACAGTTGTGAATTCTGCGTAATTACCTTGGCGATCGCCCATTCCACCATTGCAAAAATATACTTCATCACCTACGCGAAAACGTTTAACCTCACTTCCCACCGCTTCCACGACACCCGCACCATCACATCCTAAAATTGCAGGCATTTGATCGGGATAGAAAGTACCGCGTTGACGAAGTTTTATATCGATGGGGTTAACACCAGCAGCTTTTAAACGTATCAAAAGTTCTGTATTTGCGGGAGGAAGCGGGTTGGGGATTTCTTGTAATTGTAAAACTTCCGGCTTCCCTGCTGCTGTCATTATCACTGCTTTCATGGCTTTTCCTTCGATGCACGCTCTTGAAATTACTGTAGCGTAACGGTGGTATTGCAACAAAATACTTTCTCCGTTTTTTTGGCATACAGTACAATAAATTTAAATCAGTGAGCAGTAAACACGGGCGTATGGTTTTCTATTTAAACTTTTATTGTATAAACGTGACTGATAACTGTTCAATTATTAGGCTTCTAGGACTACAGTTAAGTAATGTCGAGCTTTTCGGAAAATAACCCACTACTTGGAACTTGGAAATTAATCTCAATAACAGCTGTATTTTCCAACGGAAAGATTGATAGGGAAGCATTTGGAACTAATCCGATTGGCTACATCACCTATACCCCAGAAGGTAAAATCATGGTGATATTCTCAAAAAGCGAGCGTCCATTATTAAGTGGTAATTCAGCTTCACCACTGACCCCTGCTATACATTCTGTTCCAATTGCAGAGCGATCGCAAGCGTTTTCTAGTTTCAATTCATACGCTGGAAGTTATACTCTTAATGGTAATACGGTTATTCATCATGTGGAAATCGCATCAATTCCCAATCGTGTAGGTAAGAGTTTAACTAGGACTTTTACATTACATGAAAATCGAGTTACTTTAAAAACCACAGCAAGTAAAAGCAATGATACACCCAAATTTGAATTGGTTTGGGAACGGATCTAATTGCTTTAACAAAATAAAAAAGCCGCCAAACACGAGGTTTCACGGCTTTTCTAATAGTGTGAGGAACTTAACTTTAATCTTATTATAACCAGCAAGTTGCTGTGCAAATGTTTGCGTATCAATTTTTGTAACAAGATTTTTTGATTAAATTAACGTTAATTCCACGACTAATATCAAATCCATTTGTATGGGAATTATACATTTTTAAACGCAAAGTGACGCGGAGGTAAGCGCAGAGGAACGCAAAGTTTTTTGTACATACTTTTTATGATTCGATGTAAGCAGAAGTAGGCTTTTTAGGATAAAAGTCTATAAAAAAATAAAAACCGTAGGATAGTTCAGGGAGGTCTACGGTTTTAAGTAATATGGTGTAAGGAGACTTGCTTTAATCGTAAGTCTATAGCTAGCAGGCGCTAATAGTTCGCTGGTAACAATTTTAGTAACGAGATGATTTTGTTGAGCAATTGTGCATTTATCGCTAATTACCAATCTATAACAAAGCACCACCACAACTTGAACCGCTACCAGCAGTACAACCATAACAATAGTTAGCAGTTTGCACTTCACCAATTAAGTTTAAACTACCAGCTTCCAGCAACTTTGCGACTGTAATAGTTTCCCCATTAGGAGTTGTTGCGGGTATATTCATCATCTGATTAAAATCGCAATCATACACATTGCCGAGGTAATCAATCGAAAGTTCATCACGACACATCAAATTTTCAACAGTAACAGGATTAAAATTGGATTCTAGAAACTGCAAGTAAGGCTGATATAATTTTGTTCTTTCTAAATAGAATTTAGTTCTACCAACTGGTAAATTAGTAATAGCGAACAAGTTATTAAACACAACACCAAAGTTGTCTTGCAAGAACTTTTTATAATCCTGTTCCAACTTAACTTGATTGGGAGTTAAAGCAAATTTTTCGCTTGTCGGTAATTGGGGATTATAAACTAAATCCAGAATTAAATCTGCTGCTTTGCCATAACCAAGTTTATTTAACCATTGTAAAGCTTTCACCGAAGCATCAAAAACACCATTACCGCGCATTTTATCAACATTATCAGCTAGGTAACAGGGTAAAGAAGCAACAACCCTAATTTTATTATCAGCAAAATATTTGGGAATATGACTAAATCCATCTACAAAATAAATCGTTAAATTGGAGCGAACAATTATCTGTTTACCATTTTTGATTGCAGCTTCTACAAGTGGTTTAAAACCATAATTCATTTCCGGAGCGCCACCAGTTAAGTCTACAATTTTAATTTCAGGAAATCTGTTAATTACTTCTATTAACTGTTCGCAAATTTCCGGAGAAAGTTCTTCAGTTCTTTTGGGACTTGCCTCTACATGACAATGACTACAAGAAAGATTACAACGTTTACCTAAATTGATTTGTAAAACGTTAATTTGCTTTTTCACCAAAGAAGAATTTAGCTTACGTTTGAAAGGTGTTATTGTAGTTTGAATCATAGTTTTTACAGGTCAAAGGTTAAAGGTCAAAGGTCAAAGGTTTTAGGTTAAGAATTATTTACCAATTACCCATTACCAATTCCCTAATTATTTAACAACAACCTCCGCCGTCATAATACCAAGTTGAATCGGTGACAATAACTTTTTCTGGTAATGCAGCAGCTAAATTTTTAGCAGTTTTATCACATACAGCCGCCGGAATTCCTCGCTGTAAAATGTGACCTTTATTATCATCAAAGAATGGTTCTGAGCCTGCATATATTGCTGTTTTACCAGTAAAAATACAAGCTCCATCTTCTGGAATTGGTAATTTAAAAGCTACAGAATCAAGACTTTCTAAAAGCAGATTTTCTTTTAAATTATAAGTGGTAGGTTCTAACAAACGATAAGGACGACGAGCGCGAATTTCAACTTGTCCAAAACCAACATTAATAATACGTTGAATATATTCTTCATAAGTTAACGCACCAGATAAACACATGGCTCGCAAACGCTCATCTTTTTTTAAATGTTCTGGTATTGGACGAGTTGCAATCGGGTCACTCATTTGCAAACGTCCACCCGGTTTTAATACACGATATGCTTCTTTTAAAGCACGAGTTAAATCTTCGGGTTCAAAGATATTAAAAAGACAGTTTTGTGCGACAATATCAACTGAACTATCAGCAACTGGTAAATTAAAAGCGTCACCTTCACGAATTTCTACAAAGCTAATATCAAACCAAGGATTCTCTGTTGCTGCAACTTCTAAATTTTGCTTTGCAGCTTCGCGCATATCTGCAACTGGATCTACCGCAATTACCGCACCCGCACGACGGGAAAAATAAGCAAATTGCAAAGCTTCTAAACCACCACCAACTCCTACATATAGTACCGTTGGTTCGTTATTCAGTTCGTTAGCGTGAACTGTAGTACCGCAGCCGTAATTCATTTCCTGCATTTTCAGAGGAATATGTAAACCTGGTAACTGCATGGGGGTACTTTGGACGCAACAAAGACCAACTTCGGGACTTTGGGCTACTTCGCTGTAAAATTGGGCTGCTGTTTCTAAGTAAGTCATTCGATTTTAGATTTTGGATTTTGGATTTTGGATTATGTCTGTAGGAAAGCTACGCTAATAGATTTTGCGGAAAATTTGGGGTGTAGATTTTCTTCCCCCAAAACTTTCCAAGAGGGATTTTTTATTGTCCTGTTCTTGGAAGAAACTCGATAAATATCATTAATCCAATAGGGCTTTAAGATCGAGGAATTTTCAATAGAAATAAATTCAATTCAAAAAGGCGGTAGCAGGTTATTCACCTGTACCACTATTGATTCTACAAGGCTGACAAAAATCTGGGAGTAGATTCTTTCTATATTTATTTAAATATGATTTATCTTTTGCTAGATGAGTTTTTCCTGAGAGTAAGCTTGGGTAATGTTAAATTTTTTGATTCATTCTCGCAAAACATAACCAACACCACGTACCGTCTGAATTAGGCGCTTTTCCTGATTTGCTTCCAGTTTCAACCGTAGGTAACGCACGTAAACCTCAATAATATTAGAATCTCCCATAAAATCGTAACCCCAGACTTCTTCGAGAATGCGATCGCGAGTTATCACTTGTCTGGGATGAGAAAGTAAATATTCGAGTAAATCAAATTCCTTGGCTGTCAAATCAATTAATTGTGAATTTCGGTAAACTTCCCTACTACTGCGGTTTAATTTTAAATTATCAAACTGTAAAATATTTTCACTACTTTCTTCAGATGTCCTACGGATGCGGGCGCGTACTCTTGCCAACAGTTCTTCCACACTGAAGGGTTTTACTACATAATCATCCGCACCCGCATCCAAACCCGCAACGCGATCGCTAACTTCGTCTTTAGCAGTTAACAAAATTATCGGTACTTTATCCCCGGTGGTTCGCAAGCGTCGGCAAATTTCTAAACCAGTCATACCAGGTAGCATCCAGTCTAAAAGTATTAAATCGGGATGAGATTCCCGTGCCATGCTCAATCCCGTTAATCCATCGTTCGCAACGCTGACTTGATACCCTTCAAAACTCAACTCTAATTCTACAAATTTAGCCAGTTTTACTTCGTCTTCAACCAGTAAAATATGTGCTGTCATACAACTTAATCAATCGAATTATTTTAAATATCTAGAATCGCCTTGTCTTTTAATTTTATGTATATATGACGACTTTTTTCAAGAATTGATGTTACAATTTCTCAGTTTTATATTGAATTTTAAGAAACACAGCACTTACGCAACTGGCACATTTTTTTGTAGGGTGCTGTGAAACTTTGATTGATTTTTAACCCAATGCCGGAGGTTTTTGGTGTCACGCACCATCCGAGTCTTGTGACAATCGCGTAAGTCCTGATAAATAAATATTAAATGCCTATTTAGGAATACACTATGGTAATAGAATCTCAAGATTCACACCAAAAACAGCGGATTTTAGAAGTTTTATCATCTTTAAGCTATCGCAATGGAGAACTAAACAAATTTTTACAAGAAATTGCGATCGCTGTTAGTAAATTAATTACTATCGATTGGTCTGTAATCACTCTTTGTCAAAACGATTTTGACAAAATTCTGGCTAGCAGTATAGAGCTAGATGATTATGAAACTATTTATTCATTGCACGATGTTGTCACTGGAACCGTAGTAGAAACAGGAAAAAGCCTGACAGTGGAAGATACCAATAATTGTAGGGAATATGGTAAAGTTCCCGAAGGATATCGTTCTTATTTAGGAGTTCCGTTACGCACTTCCCAAGGACAAGTTATCGGTACAATTTGCTCGTTTCACCAACAGCCCCGCAAATATAATTTGGAAGAAGTTACCATTGTGGAATTATTTGCCGAACGTGCAGCAACCGCAATCGATAATTATCAACTTTATCAACAACAATGTCAATTCAATCAAATATTAGAAGCTGAAGTTGCTCGAAGAAGCGAAGAATTAAAAACAGCACAAAAAAAACTTCTAGAAAAAGAACGTTTAGCAGCAATTGGAGAATTTGCTTCTAGTATTATTCATGAAATTCGCAACCCTTTTACTACCATGAAAATGGGTTTAAATTACTTTAAAAAAATTGACAATTCAGAAGCTTCTCAAATAAGATTATCTTTAGCATTAGAAGAAGCAGATAGATTAGAAAGATTGTTAAAAGAAATCTTATTATATGCAAAACCTCAGCAGTTACAGCTACAAGTAATTGATATCAATAAATTTATGATAGAAATGTTAGAATCACTGCGAACAATGCCTTTTTCAAGTCAACGTCAAATAGAGTTTGATCTCAAAAATTATCCCCCATCAACTCAGTTACAAGTCATGGGGGATAAAGATAAACTCAAACAAATAATGATTAATCTTGTCCGTAACGCTTGTGAAGCTATAAGCGTGGGAGAAACCGTCAAAATTCAACTTGAAAATAATTTTAAACAACAAGTATTGATTAACATTTGCAACGGTGGAGAACCTATTCCCCCAGAGATTTTGCCGAAATTAACTCAGCCTTTTTACTCGACAAAATCCTCTGGAACTGGATTAGGACTAGCAATAGTTAAACGCATAGTAGAATCTCATAATGGTGAATTGCTGATTAGATCAAACGCAATAGAAGGAACAATTATAAGCGTAAATTTACCAACTTGTTCTTAGCAATAAGCAGTAATATCTTCACCACATTCATCTGCAAGATAGCATAAAGCTTTAAAGCGTAAAGTCACAACTTGCTCGTAAAGAGGATTTAATTTACACATAGGAGGAATATGAAATAACTTGCGACCAAAAAGTATGATATCGCGTTCAAAAGGACATTGTGCAGGAATGAGTTTGCACAGAAAGTGAGCTAATTTAGAATTTTTAACTTCTTGTGAATCCAACCATTGACGAATTGGGAAAAGAAAGTCGTTTTGGGATTTGAATTGAGTAAAGCTTGTCATGATTTTTACCTCATTTTATAATCAGCTTTAAATCCTGTTCTATGTATAAATAGGTGCGGATTTAATAACTTATGCATTTCCAACTCTTTGGAACACCTATAACTACATACAGCTATTTGAGGGTTCCGGATAATTTGAGCAGAAAATAATTGTTAATTAAAAGGGAATAGGGAATAGGTGGGAATTCTGTAGATCCAGAAATCGGGTAATTTTTACGAAACCCAACTTCTCTGCTCTGAGGAGGTGTGTTTTTTTGATGCAGCTTCATCTAAAAATGGTATTAGTTAATTACAAATTGATATAGCCATCCTATAAAAGTTGTAATATCGTTTCAATTAAAGGTGATACAAATCAATAATGTAGAGACGTTGCATTGCAACGTCTCCATAAACTGCAATTTGTAGCGAGAATTAAAATAGCAGTAAAATATTAGGTATTGACAAATCCACGAACCGCAACAGTTTGAATAAGATAAAATAGCACCGTAGGTACATGGCTCCTTGTCATCACCCAACAACTACCAGCGACAAAGTACTATTTAAGATGCCCAAGTGGAAACTTGTTACCGAATTTAGCTTTGATAGCGCCCATTACATCAAAGATTATAATGGTCCTTGTGGTCGAATGCACGGGCATACTTATACAGTAAGAATTGAAGCCATCAGCAATCAATTACACTCCTCAGAATATTGTCCTCATCCAGTAATGGTTGCCGACTTTAGAAGTTTACGTTGGGCTAAAAAAGATGTCACCAAAGGAGGATTAGACCATTGTATTCTCAACGAAGTAATGCCTCCAGAATATGAAACCACAGCCGAGATGATTGCTAAATATATATACGATGAAACCAAAAAGAAATTACCAGAATGCGTAAAAATCAAAGTTGCGGTATCCGAAACAGCTAATTCTTGGGCTGAGTATGAGGATGATTGAGGGTTTTTATAGTTTTGGTATTGCTTTGTTCGTAAATATACTATAGGATACTGCCTTTGCCAAAAATAATCATGTATTATATTTGGCAATGATAGGCAAAACCCCTTAATATTTATGATAATGATATTAAAATAATTTTAAACATTAATAAAAGTTATAGTTCGCATTATATATACCTGTTAAGTAAGCCAGTCAAAGTAATAAATATGCCACAAATATCAGAAATAACAGATGAGATGCGAGAAACTGCGGAAGCAGAAATTAGGGAGAAGCAAAAAACTGTTGACTACGACACAAAAGAGTATCCAATTGATATTCTAGTTCAAAAGTATTTGGACGGACTAGATGACGATACAAATGAATTGTTCATTCCAGATTATCAACGGGAAATGCGTTGGTCTGAGGATATGCAATCAAAGTTGATTGAATCTGTACTTTTAGGTTTGCCAATTCCTTATATTTTTGTTGCTGATGTCACTGATGAATCACGTCTGGAAATTATAGATGGTACGCAACGTATTCGTACTTTGGCTAAATTTCTTAACAATGAACTTAGATTAGATGGATTACATAAACTAGAAACACTAAATAAGTTTAGATTTGATGATTTACCATTAGGTCGTCAAAGACGTTTTAAACGATATACTATTCGGATGATTCAACTTGCAGAAAGTGCTGATGAGGAAATAAGAAGAGATTTATTTGAGCGAATTAATACAGGTAGCCTTCAACTCAACGATATGGAAAAACGTATAGGTATACTGCGTGGTTCATTACAAGAACTTGTTGATAAGCTATCAAAAAATGCTAAATTTCGTTCCTTATGCTTGTTTGATGAAGCTGCTATCAACCGACGTGAACCAGAAGAATTTGTACTACGTTTTTTTGCTTTTCTTAATAATTATCAAAATTTTCATGCAAATAAAATTAATGAATTTCTTAATGAATATTTAAAATCAGTCAATGAGGATATTAATTTTAATGGTAAGAAAATGCAGGCTGAATTTTTATTAATGTTAGATTTTATTGAAAAATATTTTCCTAACGGATTTCGTCAAGGAAAAAATTTTACAAAAACAACAACTCGCATTAAGTATGAATCTTTATCTGTGGGTTCAGCTCTTGCCTTGAGAGAGAAAGCGGATGTGATACCAAGGTCTACGGATTGGATTCAGTCGGATGAATTTAAAAAAAATACTAGTGCTAATGGAAGTACTTCTACAGTAAAAGTAATTAAGCGTATTGAATATGTACGTGATAAAATTTTAAATTAAAATATGACTAGTTTAATATTTCAAAATGTTAAAGAAGATTTTAACAAGCGTTCGAGGGAAGTAAGTAAGTATTTTATATTTCTCAAAAGTTTAGAACAGGGTACGACTAAACTAAGTATGGGAAATATAAATAAAAAAATTAAAACCCGAGAGATTGATAGGGAATTAGAAAAAACCCTGAAAGCTAGTGGTTTTCTACTGCTATATAATTTGGTAGAGGCTACTATGCGAAATGCGATTGAAGCAATATTTGATGAATTGAAGACCCAAAAAGTTTCTTTTAATACAATTAAACCGGGAATAAAGAAAATAATACTTCATAATATAAAGAATTTAAAAGTTAATGATGAAGTGATTTCTCAAATCACAGATATTTCTATACACATAGTCAATACAGGATTTAATAAAGAAAAACTCTTTTCAGGGAACATAGATGGAAAAGTGATTAAGAATATAGCACAAGACTACGGTTTTTCATGTGAAACTGACCCTCGTAAAACTGGTAATGGGAGTGACCTATTAACAATTAAATCTAATAGAAACGATTTAGCACATGGTATTAAATCTTTTGCAGAAGTAGGGCGAGATAAAAGTGCTGATGAGCTTCTAAAAATAAAAAATAAAGTAGTTAAGTATTTGAAACAAATATTGTTAAATATAGAAATATATTTGTCTCAAAAAGAATATTTACATTCGATCTAAAACGATAAAAATGGAAAATGCTATCATTTAATAAGATAAATAAAAATTACAAATAAAAAATCACACTATCAATATAAAGTATAAAAATACTTCAATGAAACCCTTCCATCTAATCTCCCCTACAACCGCTGAGAACAATAATTTAACCCAAGTTTATCAAAGTGATTATGGTATTCTCTACCAAGGAGATTGCCTAAATTTTTTATCTTCTATTCCCGATGAAAGCACAGATATTGTATTCGCTGATCCACCTTTCAACCTTGGTAAGAATTATGGCAAAAATGTCAGCGATAACTTAAAAAATAATGAATATCTTACATGGTCAAAAGAATGGCTAAATGAAAGTGTTCGCGTGCTAAAACCAGGAGGTAGTTTATTCGTTTTTAACTTACCTAAATGGTGCATCGAATATGGTGCATATCTCAATCAAAAAGATATGTTTTTTCGTCACTGGATTGCTTGTAGAATGCCAAAAGCTTTTCCAAGAGGTAAGCGAATGTCTCCCGCTCATTATGGTTTACTTTATTATACGAAAGGAGAACCGGCTGTTTTTAATAAGGTTTATACACCAATACAAGTTTGCCGACATTGTAGCGGTGAAATTCGGGATTATGGCGGACATCGTAAGAAGTTAAATCCCAAGGGTATTAATTTAATGGACGTTTGGGATGCTCCTGAAGAAGTGTGGGAAGATGCTTCTGCTGTCGATAATACAGAGCAAATGTGGACTCAACTTGAGGAAGTATGGAGCGATATCCCCCCAGTTCGTCACCGAAAACATAAGAAAAGAGGAGCCAATGAATTAGCTCCAATTATGTTAGAACGCATTATTGCAATGGCATCAAATCCAGGGCAAATTATAATTGACCCTTTTGGTGGTTCTGGTACTACATTTTATGCTGCTCAAAAGCTGCAAAGATATTGGTTAGGTACAGAAATTGGTGATACTTTAGGAGCAGTTCAACGATTAAATGATTTAGCTGATGGTAAGTTGGAAGAATGGGAATCTGCAAGAGGAAAGCGACAAATAAAAACCCAAACAGATTCTCGACAATTGGATTTATTTTCTTAGAAATATAGATATTTATCTAAATTAAAGCACGACCATCAGTTCCTTTCGTGATTGTTGGTATATTACTATCTATTGCATCATGTTCTACAACAAATATTTCCAAGAATCCTTTATTAATATTAACAGCCCGCCAAACATCAAAATATGGCTCTAATTCCTCATAATTACCAATTCTATCAGTAAGATAAGCATAAAGTTTTCTACTAGGAAGTACCAAAGCTGAGCCTAAGAAAACTCCTCTTAAAAGCCCTAAAACCATTTTATTTACAGCGCGGTGACTGGAGGAAATATTCCCAGTTTCCCATTCAAGAGCAAAAAAATCACCGTTTAACCTTTTGGTTGCATCTACTCTTCCTGGTGAACGAGTTGCATAGGTAATTTTAGTCTCCAATTCCCAGCCAAAGTTTTCTTGAAGAACAGCCATACAAGCATTTTTAATCGGTTTAACACCGTTACCATGCCGTGCAGGATTAATTGTAAAATTTGATGCACCAGTAGGGTAAACAATTAAATCAATAGCGCTGCGAATTTCACTTTGAATAATAGACCATTCTTGAGACTCTTCAAAGCCACCCCGACTAATCAGCGACACCTCTTGAATAATTTTCAATATTTATAAATTTCTCTAGCTCAATCACAAAAGTATAATATAAATTAATTTATTTAATTTAATTTATTTTATTTTACAAGGTTGAGCTACCTAAGAATTCCCATTCCCCTTACAATCAAACTTTTTTTACCGATTATTAACTATTTTCAAATATCTTTCCAAATCTTTAACTCGCTGTTGGGTGACATCAGTCAAACAACTAAGTTTGAGAACTGGTTCTAAAGTTCCTCCCTCTGCAAAAGCTCCTTCAAAAGCACAACTTTTATCTCTAAATTGAATCCAAGCTGTTTGAGCATCAACTAATCTTTTCTGCTGTTTAGCATTTAATTTTGGCTTTAACTGTCGATAAACTTGATTGAGTTTTTTATCTGCGGTTTCATAACTTTTACCAGCACAAACTCTCATTTCCAAAGTTGTCTGAGGATTATTACAGTTGACATTTTGAGCTATTTTGAAATAATTAGCATCAGCTAAATTTGGTGAAGCGACGATACCCAAAATTGGTAGGGAAATAAGAGCAATTTTTTGTAAGTTAGAATGTAATTTCATTTATTTGTATATTCTTATTTGTATTTGCCATTAATAACCTCACTATTCATACAACTGATTCCGGATTTGATCAAAATGAATTTCGGTGAGAAGTCGGGTTTTTATAAAAATTGTGTTGTGTTACAGATATTTCAGATGAGAGGATGTTTTAAAAGTACCTGGCGCTTTATTACCTCTAGGTGGACTGAATGTATCTTAAACCCGTGAAGACGGGTGCCGGTTTGTGTAGATGCGGTTTCAACCGCCGGATAAATTATGAAATTAGACTTTTCAATCTTTTCAAACACCCTCTAAAAACCGACTTCTTAATGATTAAAATTTTATTTATCCATAGAAAATATCATCGGTTCTCCCGCTTCAGGAACAACATCAACTTCTATTTGAAAAGTACTAAAAAAACCAGTCCCCCGAATTTCAAACTCCCAGCCACCATTTTTAAATTCCATTGGTATTCCGTTATCATTATCGGCAAATCTTTCATCGTTATGCAAGAAAAGCTGTAACTGTTGATTTTCTGTTGGTAACAAAGCCCGAATGTAGTATTGCTTACGAAAAATTACGTTATCAGAAAACCCTATACCCAGCAAATCTCTTTCTCCGACATAAAAATCAAGCCTGATTACCATATCTTTTTGAGTGATACTTTCATCTGCCAAAATAGATATAGTATCCAAATAACCTTCCCAAATTAACTTGTTATCGTCAGCCCAATCAAAAGCAAGTTCCTTGTTATTTTCTTGAAAATTGACATTTTTATCTAAATCAGTTTTACTGAATGGACCGTAACAGTTTTCTGCTTCTTTACTTTGATGAAATAGCTCAAAATCCACACCACGAGGTTTAATACAAACCCCCATAAAAAACTCACTTTTACCAAATAAATCTTTACCGCGAGTTACCTTACCCCTAACAAAACGCAATCGCGATCGCAAGTTACCAAAAAAGAAGCGTGTGGCAATTTCAAATGCTTCTCTTGAAGTTACCAGGGAGTCTTTACCGCTATGACTTTTATGAATAAATGTCCTAGGGACTCCAGGTATTTGAGCATAGCCTTGTTTAACTAACCCGTCGCTGCGATTATAATTCACTCCATATTCATCGGTTACGGAAAACAAACGATTTAATAAAGATGCTGCTGGCTTATCATAACTACGGTAATTCGTTCCTACTACTGTTAGTAATCTTTCTTTGGGAAAATATTTCTGAAAATTGACGAAAGATACTTGGTTGTTTGGATCATTTTGAAAATCAGGATGAAAATGTTTAATTTCATCTTTTGCACTAATCCCAATCCAGTTTTCTATCAATTGAAATGAAATACCTTGATGTGGTGTACCAAGAGTCACAATTTTGTTAATGAAATCTTCCGCTTTCTGATTATTTTCAGGGTAAACACGTTGTATGGCTTCCCGCACCAACAGCCCACCCATAGAGTGAGCAATAATATTTACTTTCGGCTTTTCATTATTGTTAATATCTGCCAATTCTCGAATAAACTCAATTAATCGCACCAGCGCTTTACCATAGGTTTTAAATGTTCGGTCATTCAAATCATAGTAGCGAAACACCCACATCGTTTGGCAAACGTTTTCTACTGATTCTAGTAAATGTAAAGCCATTGCTGGATCAATAACTATTTTATCTCCCGAAAAAAAATTTTCTGTCTGTAAACGCTTGAAGTTATGAATGACATTTTTAGTTTCAAGATTTTGCAAGGTTGGTGATAGAGAAACTCCTTGATTTACCATGTTTTCCAAATTTAGCAACTTACGGGGAAGCACCGGCTCTTGATTTATCTCCTTGCTATAGTAACCAACTACATTTGTTGCATCCTGATACTTCCAATCCGACTTCAAAAACCTTAAAATAAATCCTTCATAGATATAATTTTCGCCTTGCTTGTGCAAGTAAACGCTACCATCATTAAAACCTTGATATGCATCTTTTTTCTCGTCCGAAACATCCAACTGACCAAAACCTCTAATTAAAATAATTGGCTGAGAATTTCGTGTAGGTTCAGACATGGTTACCTTTCAATAATTAATTTTTTGTGGAAATTTCAATAGTTTATCTATTGACTTTTATACCTAAATATCATTCTTTTGCGTATTTATTTTTAAAAATATATGTCATATTGGATTAATATTTATTAATTTTGATGACTAGAAAATTTGTAGTAATAGTTAAAATAAAAAAATATTGATTCACTTAAATGAACTATGATTTTCAATTATTCTCAGACTTCACCATCGGAAAACCACACCTAGGAAAGACTAAACTTGATATGTAGAATATAGTTCAATCAGGTTAAACTTGATCAAAGTAGCTTTTTATTGGGCTACTAATAATAAAGCCTCAGTTTCTGTTAAATTTTTATTGCGCTGTTTGAGAAACCCATAATGCTAGACCGAATATTTGATTATTTACACTATAATTTCAGCATTGAAGCATCTATCGTCTTACTTATTCTAATTTTTTTAGAAGCCGTACTATCTGCGGATAACGCCATTGCTCTTGCGGCGATCGCCCAAGGACTTGACGACGAAAAAATCCAACGTCAAGCGCTTAATATCGGTTTAGTCGTTGCCTACGTGTTAAGAATTACTTTGCTTCTTACCGCTACTTGGGTACAAAAATACTGGCAATTCGAGTTAATCGGTGCAGCTTATCTACTTTGGTTGGTATTTCAACACTTTACTTCCGAAGAAGACGAAGAACATCACCATCACGGTCCCCGCTACAAATCGCTGTTACAAGTCATACCAGTAATTGCCTTTACCGATTTAGCCTTTTCCTTGGATAGCGTCACAACTGCGATCGCCGTTTCCGATACCAAATGGTTAGTAATCACCGGAACCACAATCGGCATTATTACCCTGAGATTCATGGCAGGTTTATTTATTCGTTGGTTGGATGAGTTTGTCTACCTCGAAGATGCAGGTTATATTACCGTCGCATTCGTCGGGATACGCTTATTGTTGAGAGTCGTCAACGAAGCTTTTGTTCCTCCTCAGTGGGTAGTAATTACCGCGATCGCCATTATCCTAGCCTGGGGATTTTCCAAGCGCACAGTTCCACAAGTTGAAGAAAGCGAAAAAACAGAAAAAATTGAAAAAACAAAAGTTATAAATTAGGAAGACACTCGAACGGGAGTCAATACAATTCGGATCAGAAAATTTGGCAAACCAAAAGCCTTGTAGAGACGCGATACAATGCCTTTCAGGCACGCTTCGCGTCTTTAATACCCAAAATCACCACGAAAAATTCCTCAAGCCTGGCATAAAACAACCGTGCATTGAAAAGCACGATAGCACTTTCCCAACATCACAAAGGCGATACGCGAAGAACCTTTAGAAGAAATTTTACGGCGAGTTGTGCGGGAAGAATTGAGTCAAATAAATATGCGAGTTAATGAGTGATTGAAATTGCTTCTGATGGAGAAGAGGCTTGGGGATTAATCGGCTCTTCCGTACTTAGCTTGCTAAATTTGCTGAAAAATAATCTTGAAACCTTTGCTGGTATTTCCTTACAGCCACTATTAATTTCAAAACACCTTTTCAAGCTGAGATTTAGATCATAAGTGCCTGTAAGCCTTGATTTCAAACAAAATTATCGACTTTAATTAAAAATTAAGCACGCTATGTAGGAAAGAACCACTTCCTGGGGTGAGAAGTCGGGTTTTTAACTTAAATTATCTGTCACATCATACAATTATCGTAAAAACCCGACTTCTGATTATGATAATTCTGTAGGGTTTGCTTCTTGAACTCAACTTACTAACTCATAACTCTTAACTCCTAACTCCTAACTTTTTAATAATGCGTTCCCGTTTTCCGATAATGTACTGCTGTCACACCTTCGTTATTCAATACTTTACCGTTATCTACGGTGGCATAAACTAACCAATGGTCGCCGCATTCCATCCGCGAATTTACTGAACATTCCACGTATGCTAAAGCATCAGCAAGAGCCGGTGAACCATTACCAGCTTCTTCTATTTCTACTCCTGCAAATCTATCCTCTCCTGGGCTAAACGGTTTAAGAAAATGTTTCATCAATCCTAAATGTTCGCCTTCTTTTAAGACATTTAACACAAAACCGCTACCGGAATACATCAAGGATTCTAAGGCTCTATCTTTAGCAACCGCAATAGTTAAACCGGGTGGATTAAAGCTAGCTTGGGATACCCAGGAAGCTAACATTGCGCTGGAAACATCTCCTTGTTTAGCTGTAACAACACACAAAGAACCAATAATTCTTCCTACAGCTTGTTCCACAGTTGTGGAAGGTTGAGTTGGTGTTCTGACTTTTTTGGTTTTTTTCAATGCTTGAGCGAAATCAACTCCCGCTTCTTCGCACATTTGCAGGGTTTTTTCATCGGGTTTGAATTTTACCCTAATTGGATCGAAACCAAAGCGAAATCCAGCATCTTTGAGTTTTCCTTCCAAAATATCAACTGCTTCCCCACTCCAACCAAAGGAACCGAACACACCAGCTAGTTTACTTTTGGTCGCTGTAGAAAGGATAATACCTAAAGCAGTTTGAATTTGTGTCGGTGCATGACCTCCCAAAGTCGGAGAACCAATTATGAAACCGGATGCTTTTTCTACTGCTGTTTTAATTTCCTCTGGTTCGACAACTTCGCAATTGATCGATTCTACTGCAACTCCGGCTTTAGTTATTCCTCTGGCGATCGCCTGCGCTAAGGTTGTGGTATTCCCGTAGGCAGAAGCATAAATTAATGCCACACTTGTATCTTGAGTAGTTTGGTGTTTGCTCCACTGACGATAATCTTCTGTTAAATCAATTAAGCCGTAACGCACCAAAGGTCCGTGGTTTGGCGCATACATCCTCAAAGATAAATCAGAAATCTTATCTAAAGTAGTTTCCACTTGACGAGCGTGGGGTGCCATCAAACAGTCATAATAATAACGTCTATCTTCGACAAAAATTTTCCAACCTTCATCAAAAACTTGGTCGCCGCAGATATGTGCGCCAAATAATTTATCTGTGTAGAGAATTTCCGTTTGGGAATCGTAGGTGCAAAGATGGTCGGGGTAACGGGGGTTGGGAGTAGGAACAAACTGTAAATTATGTCCTTTGCCTAAATCGAGGTTTTCTTCTCCCCGCATTACCATAATTGGTAAATCTTCGTTTTCCAAAGCTTTACGTAAGTTAATAGCACCAGGATTAGAACAGACAAATTTTACTTGAGGGGCAATTGCGAGTAAAGCCTTCAAAGTAGCCGCACGGTTGGGGTTAACGTGACCGATAATTACATAATCAATCTGAGTAACATCAAACCTTTCTTGCAAAACGTCTAAGTATTTTTGCGTAAAAGTTTCCCCAGGAGGATCAATCAGTGCGATTTTATCGGCTTGAATTAAATAAGAATTCGCAGTAGTACCCTTACTCAGAGCATATTCTATCTCAAATCGTAACCGTGTCCAGCTACGCGATCGCAATATAGTCGTATCTGTAGCAATCGGGAGAATTTGAACGTCACGAGGCTTTGTTTGTTTCATGGTGGATGGTGGATGGTGGATAGTGGATAGTTGATAGTGGATGGTGGATGGTGGATGGTGGATGGTGGATGGTTTTTAAAGTAATCACCAACAACCAACAAATAACAACTAACAACCAACAACCAACAACTAACAACCAACAACTAACCACGTTCCTAATAGTGATTTCCAACTTTTCTGTGATGTACAGCAGTTAAAGCATCGGGTTTACTGACTTTACCTGCATATACTGTACTGTATACAATCCAATGGTCTCCAGCGTCCATTCTGCTGGCAACTTCACATTCTACATAGGCTAATGCATCACTGAGTATCGGCGCACCGTTTTCGGCTGGTTGGGTTTTTACTCCTTCAAAACGATTTGCACCGGGGAGGAATCGCTTGAGAAAGTGTTTCATCAAAACTTGATAATTACCTTCTTCGAGAATATTTAAAACGAATTTATCCCCTACTTGCATTAAGGATTCAATGGCTCGATCTTTCGCTACTGCGATCGACAATCCTAAGGGTTTGAAACTAGCTTGATTCACCCAGGATGCTAACATGGCGCTTTTTACATCACCCCGTTGAGCAGTAATAATATATAAACCACCACTCAATCTTCCCAAAGCTTTATCCAAGTCAGCATCAAGAGACTTCATGTGTTTGATGCTTTGCTCGCGGGTTAATAATTGTCCTAAATCGGTTCCCGCTTCTTCACACTGTTTGTAAGTATTCTCAGTGGGTGTCTCTTTAATTTTGATGGCACGAAAAGCTGGTTTTAAACCCAATTCCCGGAATTTTGTTAATATCGGGTCAATTGGTTCATCATCACCACCACCAGTTTCAAATAATCCTACTGCTTGTTTGTCATGTACCGAACCTAAAATAGTACTCAAAGCAGTTTGAATCTTTTGATCAGAAGCTGGGGGCATTCCGATGACAATTCCAGTAAAGCGGCTTGCTTGTTCTCTTAATTCCTGTAAATCAATATCTTCGCTCAAATCGACCATTTCTACAGCAACTTCAGTTTTAGAAACACCGCTGGCTACTGCTTGAGCAAGTTTATTACTGTCACCGTATTTAGAAACGTAAAAAATTCCAACAATTTTCTCAGCCTTGGCTTTGTTTTTACTCCAATCCCGGTAGCGTCCGATTAATTCATCTACATTGTGGTATAAAAGCGGTCCATGTCCTGTTGCCACCATAACCACAGTTTCCAACTCACCCATACGTTTGAGAGCAGACATTACAGAGCGAGCATTCGGAGCCATCAAACACTCGTAATAATACTTGAATTCGGCACTAATCGCTGTTAAATCTTCATCAAAAGTTGCATCCGAACAATAATGCATCCCAAAAGCATCACAGGTAAATAGAACTTGGGTTTTGTGGTCATAAGTAAAAATGGTGTCAGGCCAGTGTAAATTAGGAGCAATGACAAATTCAAGCTCGTGTCCGTTACCTAAATCAAGGCGATCGCTATTTTTAACTATTTGATTTTTAAAAGGCTGATGTACCAGATTTTCCAAAAACTGAATCGCAACTTTAGAACCAACAACAGTAACGTCGGGTGCCAACTGTAAAAAATCTTTAACTAAACCGCTGTGGTCTGGTTCTGTATGACTAATAATTAAATAATCAATTTCCGTTGGATTAATCAATCCGTTCAAAATATCAAAATACAACTTGCGGAACTTTTCGTGAGAAGTATCAACCAAAGCAATTTTCTCACCACGGATGATAAACGAGTTATAGGTAGTGCCATTTTCCAAACCAAACTCAATATCAAACCGATCTCTATCCCAATCCAGAGAACGAATTGCCGTAGTATCAGCAGCAATTTCAGCAATCTGCATGGTCAATTTCTTCTCAGTTTTCTGGGTAACTGCTACCATAATTCCTCTCCTTAATAGCTTTTTAATAACTGAGTATTTATGCGTCTGCTTCTATTGTGACACGAGTTATTTGTAAATTTTTATTAATATATCTATAGGTTGAGTTTAGAAAGTTTAATCATGTTGAGCATTGTTTAATTTTCTCACCGTACCTCCGCGTTAACCTCCGCGCACCTTTGCGTAAAAAAATGTTATCTAATCCTCCAAAAAACTGGTTAGCATTAACGATCGGCAACTCTCGCTTACACTGGGGTTTATTCAAGCAACAAACCCTCACCCAAACCTGGGATACCAACCACCTTGCCTCTCCCCATCCCCCCATCTCCCCATCCCCTCCACTCTTCATCGCTTCCGTAGTTCCCCAACAAACAGAACTTTGGCAGAATTATCCCAAAGTTAATTTTATTACCCTAAAAGAAATACCCTTAAATAACTTATATCCCACATTGGGAATCGATCGCGCTTTAGCTTTACTTGCGGCTGGAGAAATCTGGGGCTTTCCCATATTAGTTATCGATAGCGGCACTGCACTGACTTTTACAGGTGCTGACTCTTCCCGTAACTTAATTGGTGGGGCAATTTTACCAGGATTGGGTTTACAACTTTCCACCCTTACCCAAAAAACCGGACAATTACCAAAAGTCGAATTACCACAACAACTTCCCCCAAGATACGCTTTGAATACGACTCAAGCAATTCAAAGCGGAATTATTTACACCTTATTAGCAGGAATCAAAGATTTTATTGCAGCGTGGTTACAAGATTATCCTGAAAGTAAGATCGTCATTACAGGTGGCGATCGCAATGTATTATTAACTTATTTAAAATCTCATTTTCCTGAAATCGCAACCCGGATAATTGTTGAAGATAATTTAATTTTGTGGGGAATACAAAAAACATTAATGTATTCTTTCCACAAATTTGATACAGACAGAGCATAAATTTAAATTATTCAAGCAGCCTTGTATAATTTACGTTTAAATCATAAGCCAGCACTGACAATTCCCATAGCAAACAAACTTAAACTAGAATTTGCTTCAGGAACCGAAGTAGTTCTAGAGGTAATACTAGAATTGTGCTGGTGTAATACGAACAGTTCCTAAACCTAAAGATACTACTCCACCAATAGCTATCATCAACCGTTTAATTTGCATGCATCTAAATCAATAAAAATCAAAACACTCCTTTTATTTGCATCAAATAAGATGTTCATGAAAGTATTACATAATATTAATAATTAATTAATTAATATTATTTAGATAACCATATATCAATCATCTAAACAATAATATTTTTGTTGTTTTATTTGATTTTTATTTAGAACAATTCATTAATTCCTAGAAAATTCAGTTTTTTTTTAATTAATTAAAATTTATAAAAAATATTATAATTAAAAATAAAGAGTTAAAAGTAGTGTTTTATTTCTAACTCCTAACTCCTAACTCCTAACTCCTAACTATTTTAATTATGACCCTTAATAAAATCGCGAATTTCTTCAGCGACAAGAGAAGCAGATTTTTGAGGTAAATTATCTCCTGAATGAGCAATTGTTTTCATCTGTGCTTGAGGAGTTAATCTGGCATAGATTTTACTTCTTGTTAAAGCGTTTTCCCCATCTTTTCCACCTTGCAATATCAATACCGGAATTTGAATCAAATCTAACTTATCTTGCAGTAATTCGGCTTGAATTTCCGGGAAATGACGCTGATATAAAAGTTTAGTTGTGGTTGGATTCTGTAACAATATTTTTCTTTGCTCTAAATCCTCCTCTATTTTTGCGTCCAATTTAAGCATTCTTGCTAAGAAACGAAATGTTTTTAATAGCTTAAATATAAGGGATGGACTTTTCGTTAAACGTTGCATTTTTTGCCAATGTTTCTGCAACCCTTCAATTTCCACACCTTCAGGTGATAATAATATCAAACCTTGAACTTTTTCTGGATACTTTAAAGCACAACTAGCAGCAATCCATCCACCTAAAGAATGTCCAACTAAATATACTTTATCTAATTTCAAAGCTTGCAGAAATTCAAACAAACAATCAACTTGTAAATCAATACTATAATGAATATTAGGATATTCAGATTCACCAAATCCTAACAAATCCGGCGCAAAACAATGAAAATTTCGGGATATCAATTCCATTGTTGATACCCATTCACTACTGTCGCACCAGTTACCATGCAACAAAATTACCGGAATACCATTACCTACTTCACGCCAAAATAATAACCCTTGAGAAAGCTTTCTTCGGGAGTTCCGAAATAACATCGTATCCATATTGAATATTGAATTTAATTTAGTAGTTAACTTTAATAGATTTTAGGGACACTGCATTGCACGACTATCGCCGCGTACAGCACAAGTGTCCGGAATTTTAGAGTGAATCCAAATCCTAAAATCTGAATATTAGTACATAATTTTACGCCAATATTGTCAAGTTATTTAAGTAGTCTTGTAATTGGCGATAGTGGTCGTGAGACATAGGTTCTTCTGGTAAAGAATTGGGAGGAAAAGCTTGAATTTCCATCGCTTCTAAAGTGTCTTGAATCTCCATTTCCCCCTTTACTTCCGCTTCCGCAACAACACAAATTGAATGAATTCTGGGGTCTCTATCTGGTGCTGAATAAACTCCAACTAAGCGTCGAATTTTTACCAACTCCAGTCCGGTTTCTTCCATTAATTCACGTTTAATTGTTGTAGGAATATCTTCTCCCCAATCCACCATTCCACCAGGTAAAGCCCAGAGACCGTTGTCTCGTCTTCTAATCAGTACAATCCGACCATCGGGAAGTATCGGAATTACACTTGTTCCGATTATTGGATGACGAAATATGATACCCAGTATCGTTTGTCCATAGCGCCATAAAGTCCGAGTGGACTGTACAGCCGCCTCAAATAAAGCAGCAACGTTCAATGTTCAATTTTTTGTGTTTTACTTGCTCACTCTCACCCACTGTAATCATTGTAAAAATACTGTTTTAGCAGTAGCTTTTATCCAAAATTACTTGTGAGTCAGGCTTTGATTTTGAATATAACTTTCATAGGATTACCGTGTTATACAACGATGAACCTACAACAGCTTAATTTTACCATCCAAAGACTTAATATATATTGTGTATAACTATACTTTCTCCGCAGTAATTGATAAAAAATAATCCACTTGTAATCGGTGTTACAATAATTAGAAGTCCAGCAAAATAATTAATTATCAGGAAATAAACCAAAAATAAATTCTCAAAGTTAATAATTTTAAAATTGTTATCGGCTTTCACATCAATATAAATTATTTATATATTTACTACTCATTTATATAAGTGTTTCCCATTGTTGATTGATAATTAACAAGACTTAAACGCTAATTTACCAACTATACACGCAACATAAAACCTCAAACTCCACACATTTAATGCAGGTAATTGACTTGATATAATAAACGCGATATAATATATTGCTATTTAAAAATGCCGGTTGCTGGCTTAAGGTAAAATTGTATCAGTACCATAAATTAGATAGTTACAATTATCTATATAATGCCAACCGGCAAGCTAAACGTTGTTTATTAATGAGGTGAATATGGCTAAGCGCCGTAACCTGAAGAAAGAAAAGGCGCTACGGAACCAGGCATATGCCCGGAAGTTTCGTAAACGGACTACTACAGGACGTTATCAAAGAAGATTCCAGCAAAGAATGCCGAAATCTGAAGAAGATGAGAATTCAGCATCTGATACCGGCGCAGCTGCAATTGATTAGTTTCCTGATTCCAATCTTTGTTTTCAAAAAAGCATTCGCGGAGCTTTCATATAAAGGCTCCGCGAATGCTTTTTGATGTAATTACCCGTGCGTCCGTATATTCTACAGAATTCGGGTTTTTAGTACAAATACTTATAATTCCTTCATCAAAGCCCGACTTATCAACTCAATTATTTCAAAAAATTAAGTTTTGTCACAGAAATGCCAAAATGGCAACATTGAGGTTTTATTTTTCGTTATTTTCTCTGATGAAGATTTAATGATAAAGTGGTAGAAATTGCAAAAAATATAATTAATTATGTTTTGTTGTCCCATATACACCGTAATGGTACTTAAAATATTAAGATAATTTGAAGAAAATTATCAACTAGATGTTCCTCGAATCAATTGCTGTTCGAGTGTCTAACCAAAGATAGATGTAAATAAAGATGTATTAGGATTAGTACTTATTTAAATGCATTTCTGATTTTGAAAAAAAAGTCAAGTATAATTTTGTTGCAAAACCTCATTCTTAAGTAATTCTTCGCTTTTGACAAAAATTTTCTATATAAACACAAGTAAATACACTTAACTAAAATTGTTTTATGAGCAGTCAGCCTAATACACCGATATTTTTAGAAAAAGGTTTAAGAATTAGCAGCGCAATAGTTCTTGTCGTTGGAGCTTTTTTAGCCATACCCAAGATTGCAGATGCAGCAGGGACTCTGAATCATATAGTTCCGAGATATTCGATTCGTGCAGTAAAAAGCAACTTCACTGGACAAAAAACCAATCATCAAGATTCATTGAATGGTTATGAGCCGCCTGATTTTGGTCGTCCTACAAGCGTGTATGGTAGTGGTACGCGGTGATAGAAAGAAAGTACCTAACTTTGCTTTTGTCTTACTCAGTCATCACGAACAGATTGTTTCCACCAATGATTATTCTGTACTAAAGTATGAACTTGCCAGTTCATATCTGAGTGAGGGTAATCTGAACGATAATGTCCTCCTCTGCTTTCAATTCTGTAGGCGGCACTTTTAAGAATTAAATAGGCAATATCAAGTAAATTATGTACTTGTGTCCACAGTTTCAGATATTCTTCAGCCTTATTCGATGTAAAATCAGCTGAATTTGGTGGTTGTAAAGACGATAAAAATTTACTTAATTTGAGGTTGGTAAATTCTTGTTGCCAAGATTGAATATTAGAAATTGCCTCGTTTAAACTCGATTGCTCACGACAAATTCCAGCAGATTGCCAAACTAAACGCGGTATTTCACTTCGTAATTCTTTTAAATATTCATATTCGTCGTTTATTTCTTGAGAGTCAATCTCATATCTGTCCAAAGATAGATGTGAACTTTCTGAAAATATATTTTTCTGTAACTTAAGATTGGACATTTGAGCGCCAAAAACTATGCATTCTAACAGAGAGTTGCTTGCTAAACGATTGGCTCCATGAACTCCCGTACTAGCTGTTTCACCAACTGCGTATAAACCCGGTATATTAGTTTGATTCATCAAGTCTGTTTGAATACCACCCATCCAGTAGTGGGCTGCGGGTGCGACAGGAATCGGTTCGGAGAATACATCAATTCCCCAGCGCTGACAAACTTTAACAATATTGGGAAAACGATAACGAATTTTTTCTGGAGGAATAGGGCGCATATCCAACCACACATTGGCAGTTGCGGGGTCTTTTTCTGTTTTTTGCAGATGGGTGAAAATAGCACGACTCACGATGTCTCTGGGCGCAAGTTCGCCAGATGGATGATAGTCAAAAGCAAAGCGTCGTCCTTGATTGTCAATTAAATGCGCTCCTTCACCGCGCACCGCTTCGCTGATTAAAAATCGGTCAGCACCTTGTTTAGTCAGAGCAGTAGGGTGAAACTGCACAAATTCTAAATCTCTGAGAATTGCCTTCGCACGCCAAGCCATAGCTACACCATCACCAGTACTGATGGCTGGGTTTGTGGTTTGAGCAAAAACTTGACCTCCACCACCTGTTGCTAATATCACCGCACCAGCTTGAATCCATCTCACTTGACTTTGATAAAATAAACTGATTCCTTGAGCGCGTTTAGTTTCCGGATGCAGCCATAAATCTAAAGCTAAAGCTTGTTGAATCACTGTGATGTTAGAACGTCTTAATACTTGAGCGCTAAGAGTAGTAATGACTTGTGAACCCGTGGTATCGGCAGCATGAAGAACTCGGTGACGAGAATGAGCAGCTTCTAAAGTTAAAGCCAATTCATTACCTCTACGGTCAAAAGCCACACCTAAATCTACCAAAGATTTAATGCATAATGAAGCTTCTTGAGCAAGGAATTCGACTACACGGCGATCGCACAAACCAGCACCAGCCGCGATGGTATCTTCAACGTGTAATTGAGGAGAATCTTCGGGTGAAACTGCCGCTGCAATACCTCCTTGCGCCCATTCACTGGCAGATAAAGAAATAGTATCCTTAGTAATTAAGCCAACTTGCAAATCTTCAGGCAAACAAAGGGCGGTATACAGTCCAGCTGCACCAGCACCCACTACTAAGACATCAAATTGGTTGTGAAGAGTGATTTCCGACAAGGTGGTAGATGGGGTAATAGGGAACTATCGAATTTTGGATTTTATTTAGATTTTAATAAATTATGTCCTACGGACAAACTTCGTTATTCCTTAATCAATTTTTACTTAAACAGGAATGGCGGCTCACGCAACCGCACCCCCTTCAGGGGTGAATGTCACAAGACTCGGATGGAGCGTGACACCAAAAACCTGATTATTCCGTTAAGAATCAATCAAAGTGTGACAGCAACGGCAATAAAGGGGGAAGAAAATCTACACCCCTTTTTACCTCCCCTACAAAAAAATGTGCCAGTTGTCTAAGTTCTATTAAATACTAAAAAATATACTATTTAGAGACGTTGCAATGCAACGCCCCTATATTCAACTAAACTTGTGCCGAAGCACTAAGTTAATGTTGGGAAAATTAACGGCTGATACATGAGTTATCTGTAAATGCCGTTGTTAATTCGATCAGCACCTTCATTAAATACAGCTTCGCTTTTGGTAACAGTGAAGTTATCTAAGTTGGCTTGCAAACGTTTTTTCTGACTTTCCGTTAAATCTTTAATATTGAGGACATCTTCTACATTTTCGTAAGGAGCATTAAATACTATCTTCTTCGCGAGTGTAGGATATAGTCCTCGATATTTTTGAAAAGCCCCTATATTGGTATTATTCAAGTCAATTTTGTCACCATAAACATCTGCAAGTCTATCATCTGCTCGATTTCGCAATATTCGAGATGAATCAATTGCGAAAATATGAGTTTTGTTAACGGTAAATGCATCCAAATTTGCGGCTTGGGCTAGGTTTAGGTTGCCCAAACATCCCCAAAATCCGATTAACAAACTAAATACTGTTACTAAATGCGCCAATCGTTTCACGATTTTCTACCTCTTTCCATCAAACTTACATCAAAGCTTTAAGCTAACTTTATTTCAGATGCCATTAATTACGGATAAATAACATCTGTTCGTAGTCATTAGCTGCTAGCAAAACACAGCAGTCATCAAAAACTACTATACAGCTTATCAATATCTCTAATATTGACTATTGAGGGCTTTGAGCAATATTTTTGCAAAAAATTATTAAAAATAAATCATTAGACATCTCCAACTATGAACGATATTGGTTTATCTATTGCATAGTCTCAAGCCACAACAGCAGCGATTAAAAATAAGCTGTCTACTAATATTGTACTCAAAACCGCCCCACTAAAGGCATACCAGTGCAATTGCTTGTATTTTAAAGGTAAAATCCCTAGAGTTAATAAAACTACAGCTAGAACAACTGCCCAAGTAACTCCTGCTGGTGTTTTGACTTGTGCAAGTGCCGATCGCAATATCGGTGCAGCAAATTCTGGCTCCACAACCATAATTTGCCGCCAGTAGGGTATCAAGTCCACTATGTAAAAATATATATCGGTTAACACGGTACCTAGTAAAGAACCAAAATAAAACCAGTTTCCTACTTTCCCCCAATTACGATACAAACACCAAACCGCAAAGGGTAAGCCGATTGATTCTACAGGTAAATGCCATAACGGTTCCCACCGCAACCAGCCCCAGTATATCGAGCCTGCTAACCAACTCCAACTAAAACCTAAAAGTAAATCTCCCCAAATATAAGTTCTACTCCGCGACATCAATATTTTACTTATCCATACCCATACAACCGTCAAACCTACACTTAACCACGGCAGCACTCTTACTAATGGGGCTTCAATAAATACTGGTACCGATACCAACAGTACCGCTGCTGAGAATATGAGTAAACCTTGTCGAGATGTTACTTCTAGCCAGAAATGTCTTAAGGAAGAAGATCGAACAAATGTGATTTCCTCATCTTTCTCTCTTCTTGGCGAGATTGCTGTGCTTATCACTTTTTGCTTCGCTTTTAAGTTTATTTCTAAGGTTTCGAGACTTTCAACTGTTTGAATCACGGGGTTAAAAATTTATTTGAATACAACGTATTATTAATCAACTATTCTCATAATATGTTACTTAACTTAACTTTTCTTAAGGATTCAGAACAATTTATTTTGAGAACAGAGTAATACTACCAATCCCCTAGGGGGGCATATTTATGGTAACTCAATTGTAGCCAACCATGAAATCTTTAAAGAAATCACAAAAAATAAAGTCAAATTTACAGGTATGCTGTATCGAGAATTAGGCTTTGCGGTTCTCAAAGAACGGGAAAGGAATTTTTTAACTGCCGTATTTTTTTCCTGTAAATGGTAGAGAAGCGGTTGAATGTGTAATAGCTCGTAACTACAAGTAGATAGGTGTATTCATGGCTGTATCCAAACGTTTACTGTTTCCCTTGTTGATGGTAGGAAGTGGCGTTTTATCAGTAGCCGCATTTCCGTTGAAAGTTTTGAGTCAAGGGAGTACCCCTGTGGTGGATGGGGGTTCGCAAATGAACCTCTGGCAAGGAATTGTTTTAGGCTTCGTGCAAGGTGCAACGGAATTTTTGCCCATCAGCAGCACAGCACATTTAAAAGCCGTACCAGTAGCACTTGGTTGGGGAGATCCAGGAGTTGCTTTTACTGCGGTGATTCAGCTTGGTAGTATTGCGGCTGTACTTTGGTACTTTTGGGCAGACTTGACAAGAGTGCTTACAGGTGCATGGATTGCGACCGCCAGAAAAGATTATCAAAATACCGACTTCCGCATCGCTGTGGGAATTGCCATCGGAACATTACCGATAGTATTTTTAGGACTTTTAGTCAAGTATTTATTTAAAGAATTTTACGAAAGTACTGTCCGAAGCATGACGGTAATCGCAATTGTATCAATTGTCATGGCACTGATGTTAGGCTTAGCGGAAATTAAAGGTACAAGACAACGCAACTTTGAAAAATTAAGAATGGGTGATGGGATATTGATGGGTTGCGCTCAAGCATTGGCTTTAATACCGGGGGTTTCTCGTTCCGGTTCAACTTTGACAGCAGGACTATTTATGGGCTTGCAAAGGGAAACAGCAGCAAGGTTTTCCTTTTTATTAGGGATTCCCGCAATTACTTTATCTGGGTTAGTAGAACTTAAAGATTTATTAGAAGCAGGTACTGGTAATTCCGGAATGCCTACACTAATCGCAGGTGTAATATCATCCGCTATATTTTCTTATTTAGCAATCGCTTGGTTAGTCAAATTTCTTAAAACCAGAAGCACTTGGGTGTTTGTTTGGTATCGTCTGATATTTGGTATTGCTATATTAGCTGGGTTATCATTTGGAGTGCTTGAAAATATATAGTAATTGGGAATGGGGAATGGGGAATGGGGAATTAGTAATGGGTAATGGGGAATTAAATCCGTTCCATCATGAATCAATCCGTGAGCAAAACTAATGACTTTTTTTAAACGTCAATTATTCTGGCTTTTAACCGTAGCATCTGCCATATTAACTATTGCGTTATACCCATTAAAAACTTTTGCAACTCAATCTCCGAGTGCGGCAGAAGCGGTGCAAAAAATCGGGATGTTGCAAGCGATTTTTTTAGGTTTTGTACAAGGTGCAACGGAGTTTCTACCAATTAGTAGTACCGCTCATTTAAAAGCTGTTTCTGTAGCGCTGGGTTGGGGAGATCCAGGAGTTGCTTTTAGTGCTGTAATTCAATTAGGAAGTATTGCAGCGGTGTTGTGGTTTTTCTGGAAAGACTTGTCCAGAATTGTTAAAAGTGCGATGAGAGCTATGGTTCTTTCTGACTACATGGACTTTGATTTCCGCTTGTGTATGGGTATTATTTTTGGCACATTACCCATAGTCTTAAGCGGAATTATCATCAAAATATTTATTCCTGATTTTGATAAGTCACCGCTCCGGAGTATGACGGCGATCGCCATTGCTTCTATTGTCATGTCAATATTATTAGGATTAGCGGAAAAATTTAGCAAGCGTCAGCGGGATTTTGAGCATCTAGTACTAGCAGATGGGTTGTTAATGGGTATTGCTCAAGTATTAGCCTTGATCCCCGGCGTATCTCGTTCGGGTTCTACTTTGACAGCAGGATTATTTTTAAATTTAGAAAGGGAAACCGCAGCCAGATTCTCGTTTTTACTAGGTATTCCTGCAATTTCTTTAGCTGGGTTAGTTCAACTACAAGATTTCTTTGCAGCAGGAATTGATGGTAGTCAGATAACTTCCTTAGTTGTAGGTATAATTTCATCTACGATATTTTCTTATATTGCGATCGCGAGTTTGCTCCGCTTTCTCAAAACTCAAAGCACCTGGATATTTGTTTGGTATCGGTTAATATTCGGAATTGTGATATTAGTAGGAGTTAAGAGTTAAGAGTGAGGAGTTAAGAGTGAGGAGTTAGGAGTTAAAAGTGAGGAGTTGATAGTAAATAATATAAAAAATCAAAAAATGTACCATTCAATAAATTCGGGAGTTACGTAACTAGGACATTTTTTTGCAACGGGTGTGTGACACTTTGAAGGATTTTGAACGTAAAAATAAGGTTTGTAGTGTCACGCACCAACGGGTTATTGTGATATTTACCCGGGTTAGTGCGGTTCCGAAGCCTAAATCCTGAAATTATGAAAAATTTTCGACTGTACTCATATCCATATAGGAGTGCAAGTCTTATTTTAATAGCATAATATTTTAAAACCATAAGTATATTAAAATTTATTAATAATTTAATAAATAGTAATTGATAAATTGGGTTTAAACCCAATTACCTTATTGTTATCCTAATTATTGTATTATTCCTTATCCATAACTCCTCATTCTTAACTCTTAACTCTTAACTCCTAACTCCTAACTCTTAAATTATGAACATTCGTCCTGCTCGTATTACAAAAGTATTACCCGGTTCTATCGGTGCAGAAATCGGATTTGATGTCGGTGATGCCATAGTTAGCATTAATGGTATGCCTCCTCGCGATTTGATAGATTATCAATTTTTATGTGCTGATGAATTTTTAGAATTAGAAGTTTTAGATGAGAAAGGAAAAACTCATCAAATTGAAATTGAAAAAGATTATGATGATGATTTGGGTTTAGAATTTGAAACGGCACTTTTTGATGGTTTAATTCAGTGTAATAATCGTTGTCCTTTCTGTTTTATCGACCAACAACCACCAGATAAACGCTCTAGTTTGTATTTCAAAGATGATGATTATCGTTTAAGTTTTTTGTATGGTTCATACTTGACTTTAACTAATTTATCCCAACGAGAATGGGACAGAATTGAACAGATGCGGTTGTCACCGTTGTATGTGTCCGTTCATGCCACAGAACCCGAAGTCAGAATTAAATTGTTAAAAAATCAACGTGCAGGGGAAATTTTAAAGCATATCAAGTGGTTCCAAGAACGGCGGCTGCAAATTCACGCACAAGTAGTAGTTTGTCCTGGTATTAATGATGGCGCACACCTGGAACAAACTTTACGCGATTTAGCGTCTTTTCATACCAGTGATTTGCCTGCTGTAGCGTCAGTGGCGGTTGTACCAGTGGGTTTGACGCGATTTCGTCCCCAAGAGGATGAATTAATACCAGTGACGCGGGAAAAAGCACGAGAAGTGATTTTTCAAGTGCGGAAGTTGCAACAAGAATTAAAAGGAAATTGTGGTTCAAATTGCGTTTGGTTAGCTGATGAATGGTTTTTAATTGCAGGGGAGGAACTACCATGTGAAGCGGAATATGAGGATTATCCTCAAATTGATAATGGTGTTGGTTCGATTCGTTTGTTTATCAAGCAATTTACTGAAACAGCACAGAAATTATTGCCAGAGAAAGTTGAACCAAAAAAGTTAACTTGGGTTGTGGGAAATGCTGTTGAGCAAGCTTTTCAACCTCTTGTAAAACAGTTAAATGATGTTAAAGGTTTATCTGTGAATATGCAGGCTTTATCTAGCGATTATTGGGGACAAGATATTAGCGTTACTGGTTTATTAACGGGTCACGATTTAATTTTAAAATTGCAAAAAGAAGATTTAGGAGATGGAATTTTATTGCCGAGTGTAATGTTAAAACATGGAGAATTGATATTTTTAGATGATACAACTGTGGAGGAAGTTGCTAGTAATTTAAAAGTGAAAATATTCCCGATAGAGAATATTGAACAATTAATTGAAGTTTGTGTTAATTAAGGGTGGTTAGTAGTTAGTTGATAGTTGTTATGAGTTTAGTTTTTGTAACCTTTGACCTAAATATTGAATCGTCAATCCAAAATCCAAAATCTAAAATCCAAAATCGAATTGGGGGCTAAGAGTGATATACCAAATAAAAGGAATCAGACGAATCAAACTCAGGTCATTTAAAACTGGAATATTATTCTTTAATTGTCAGTTTTTAACTTATATTTTATTTAATTTATTTAATATTTTACCGGCTGTTGCCACAACAGAACCTGCGATTAGCGTGGTTCAAAGCCGGGAAAATTCTGGTCAGTGGGAAGGTATAACTAATCGCTTGGAATCCGCAGGAGTTAATTACTGTGTGATTTCTTTAAATAGCGTCAAAAGTACTGCTGATTGGGGAAACCGCACGGTGTTATTTTTACCGAATATAGAAAAATTAACACCGTCACAAGCAATTACTTTGGAAGAATGGGTAAGTAGAGGTGGTAAGGTAATTGCTAGTGGTCCGGTGGGAAGTTTATCGGCACCGGGGGTACGTCGATTAATTCAAAATATTTTGGGAGGTTATTGGGGATTTGCTTTGGAAGCACCCGATAAACTTCAACCTTCTAATAATAAGTTACAGCGATGGGCGAGCGGTGCAAAATTAATGGGAGAAGTCAGGGGTGCTGTTGTAGTTCCTGATGACATTTCCTATCAAGCTGCCGTATGGGATAATAAAAATAATTCTTCAGCAGTTTTAGCCACCCAACGCTCTACTTTCTTTGGTTGGCGCTGGGGAGTGGATACCGCAGCAAATCCACAGTTGGATAGTGCTTGGTTGCAAGCTGCTTTGAAACGACACATCACCCCAACTGCTGTTAACACTGTTCCTGGTGGTTCTCCCGAATGTGCTAATTCAGCAGTAGCAGAAACTCCAATTTCCCCAAGAAATACTAGTTCTCCATCTTCTTTCAATATTACTGCTGTTATTCCGAATAATGCCCTTCCCAGTGTCAACTTCAGACGTTCTGATCAGTTATCTGATGAAGCTATCGACCATTTACAGGATAATGTACGTCTGGACATCCAACCGAATTCTCGTAAACCAATTACCCCTAACGAAGCAATTGCCCTACAACAAGAACTACTAAAATTAATTGGTCGAGTTGAAAGTGCTAACTTATCAGCGGCGGTTATCAACCCCGGAATTCAATCAGCAAAAGCCCAAACTGTAGAAGTTGCATCTAGTCAACCAAGTGCATTAACTGTTAATAGTCAGCAAGCTATATCACAAGCAAATGAAATTGTCAAGCGAATACCCCAGTTGGTAGCACAGAAAAAATACGCGGAAGCTCGTAAACAATGGTTAACAGCGAAAACTGGTTTATGGAATCAATTTCCGGTCAACAGCAAGTTAGCTCAACCAGAAATCCGCGCTATTTGGCTTGATCGAGGTACAATTGTCAACGCTAGAAACGAGCAAGGACTAGCACAAGTTTTTGATAGATTATCCCAAGCGGGTATTAATACAGTCTTTTTTGAAACAGTAAATGCTGGTTATACAGTTTATCCGAGCAAAATTGCACCGCAGCAGAATCCTTTAACACGTAATTGGGACCCTTTAAAATCGGCGGTGAAATTAGCTCATGATAGAGGAATGGAATTACACGCTTGGGTGTGGGTTTTTGCAGCCGGGAACCAGCGACACAATCAAATTTTGAATATTGACTCGAATTATCCTGGACCAGTGCTTGCTGCTCATCCAGACTGGGCTGGTTATGATAGACAAGGAAAGATGATTCCTCAAGGTCAGACTAAGCCGTTTTTTGACCCTGCAAATCCCCAATTACGGCAGTATTTATTAAATCAATACGAAGAAATTGTTACTAACTACGACGTAGACGGCTTACATTTAGATTATATTCGCTATCCTTTCCAAGACCATCAGCGCAACCGTAGTTATGGGTATGGTAAAGCAGCGCGATCGCAATTTAAACAAAGTTATGGTGTAGATCCGCTCCAAATTACACCAAATCAACGGGATATGTGGCAAAAATGGACGGCATTTCGTACCCAACAAGTTGATAGTTTTGTCAGTCAGGTTTCGCAAAAAATGCGTCAAAAGAAACCTGATTTAATCATGTCTGTAGCGGTATTTCCATTACCAGAACAAGAAAGAATTCAAAAATTACAACAGCATTGGGAAGTTTGGGCAAACCGAGGTGACATAGACTTAATCGTGCCGATGACTTATGCTTTAGAAACCCCAGCTTTCAGCAGATTAGCACAGCCTTGGATTCTATCGAGAAAATTGGGTTCTGCTTTATTAGTCCCCGGAATTCGCTTGTTAAATTTACCAACTTTAGGAGCCTTCGACCAATTACAATTAATTAGGGATTTACCAGTAGGTGGTTATGCGCTATTTGCTGCCGAAAATTTACAAAATCAACAATTACAGCAAGTTTTTAATAGTACTCAAGGTAAATCCGAAACACCAGAACCCATTCCCTATCGTCAACCATTTAAAACTGCTGCTTTACGTTACGCTTCCCTACAAAAAGAATGGGAATTTGTATTGCAAAACAACCAATTACAAATGTCTCGCAGTAGCATTTCCGAATTTAACACCCAAGCAGAAATCTTGCAAAACGCTCTAGAGCAACTTGCAAATTCTCCATCATCAGCGAACCTACAAACCACAAAAGCATCATTAACCCGCTTTCAATCTCAATTTAGAATATTAATGCGTCAACACGCTTTAAATAATTCCTATCAAGTTGGAGTATGGGAAAATCGTCTTGCTACCATCGAAAGATTAATTCATTTTGGAGAACGTACAAGTAAAAAGAGTTAGGAGTTAGGAGTTAGTATCACCGGAGTTTTAAGTGATTAATTTTCCTTCTCTACTCCTTCTATCCCCTCTATATCCTAGTATTCCACCACATAAGTTTTGAGGGGTTTGTTCGTCTACCGACGTGCTGTAGAGACGTTATACATAACGTCTCTAGACAATTTTGGTAAAAACTAACCATTCAAAATTAATGTGGTGAAGCACTAGTTTTTGGACTATTTTGAGTACAAAATACTACGAATTATTTTGCTCATCACTAGAATTTTCAGGTTCTTCAGCAACACCAACAGCAACAGAAGCTGCTTCGTTTGTATCTTGAGATTCTTCTGCAACACTCTCTAAGACTTCTTCGGGTTCCGGTTCAACTTTAGCAGGAGGTTTAGATGGTTTGGGAGGACGTGCTAAAGCCGGATTGAGCGGTGATCTGATTTCATCTTTTTCCGATGATTTTCGACCTTTACCTTTACCTCTACCTTCTCCTCTACCTTCTCCTCTACCTTCTCTTCTACCTTCTCCTCTACCTTCTTCTCTATCTCTAGGATTCTCTTGATCGCGATCGCGAGCTTTTTTGATCGGAGGAACAAAATTCCGTTTTTCAGGAATGCTTTCAGGACTGATTTGAGGACTAATTTCAGGACTGATTTCAACGTCGGGTTTTACCTGACGCTCGGATTTTTTAATTGGACGTTCTACCATCGTTAATTTCTATTAATTTATTTGTATGATATATGCTTTTGGCGATTCAGAAACTCTTGGTGGAAACATTTGAATGACTTTAGCTCTAGACCGAAATTACACGATTGTTAGAACAAGTCAAGTGCTTGAGAACACTTGCTCAATCACAATCAGTGTACGGCATTGTGGAAATAAAATTAGATGATAATTATGCTAAAATAATTCAAAAATTGGCAAAAAAGTTGTTGATAATTATTTTTACTCTTGAGCCATTACAATTTCACCATCTTTAATATTTAGCAATTTGGAGACAACAACCTTTTCTCCTGGCTGCAATCCTTCGATGACTTGATATTGATTATCTATAGTTTTACCTAATTTTACCTGTTTTTGCTTGGCTACTAATTGAGGAGATGGTGCAGTTGAATTCAATTTTTCGGCTACATATACAAAGGCTTCCCCAGCGATGCGAAACACTGCTTCAGTGGGGATTAACAAGCCAGAATCCTGATTCCAATTAATTCTTGCTCTGGCAAATTCTCCCGCTCGCATCTTGCCTTCTTTATTGTCAAATAAAGCTTTAACTAGTACTGTACGAGTATCTTGATTAACTTCTGGAGCAATAAAAAATACTTTCCCTGTACCAATATTTTGACTTTGAGCGTTAATTAATTCTACCGGCATTCCTTTGCGTAATTGTGTTTTCTTTTCAAAGGAAACCGGGATGTCAACTTCTAAAGGTTGATTTTGAGTGACGATAGCAATCCGAGTTGCAGGGTTTACCAAATCTCCAACTTTTACTGAAATATTTGTGACGGTACCCGCGAAGGGAGCATTAATTTTGTAATCTTGAAGCTGCTGTGGTGTTGGTTGTGCAATTGTATTTTGAGAATTTATCTGTGGTTGTTGCAGCATTTTTTCTAAATTAGATACTGTTACTTGCTGTGTTTTGATTTGAGTATCTAAATTATTCAAGTTTGTTTTAGCTGCTGTGAGTTGTTGTTCGTATTCATCTTTCGCTTGTCTTGATATAGCTCCTTGTGCAGCTAAGTTAGAATATTTTTCGTATTTTTCTTGATTGAATTTGACCTTTTTTAGTAATGATAACCGTTGAGATTCTAATACTTGAAGCTGAGTATTAGCCTTTTGTAATTGTTGCTGATTAGTTTGTAGAGTCCCAAGATTACTATTATTTGTACTACTAATTTCAATCGGTTGATTGTTCGAATTAATTTGCAATAAAGGTGCTTGTGCTGCAACTTGGCTACCAACTTTTACGAATATTTGAGATACTGTTCCTTGAGTATTGGCTTGAATACTAGCCGAGCGTAAGGATTGCAGACTAGCAATAAATTCCGAACTTTCTTTAATTTCACCTGCTTTTACCTCAGCTACTTTGACTGATACTGCTGGTTGTTGTACGGTGGTAGTTGAAGATGAATTGTTTTTGTGAGCCAGCAAATACCACAATATCGCGACTCCACCAACTGTTAAGGTTACGGGTAATAATATTAAAAGCAAACGCTGCCATAAACGTCGCGATCGCGCAGGTTTCTCTGGATTGTTTCCTTGAAGTTTGGTTTTAGATTCTGGAGTTTTCATGGCTTTTAGATAACTGATGACAATTGAAGCGCTACTAAGAACAGTATTGTTTTTTTAGATAAATAAGTTACTACTTTTGATGAGTTATCACCTAAAACTTAGTACTGAATTCTCTGTTTTGAATTAAAAAAACGTAATCGACCACAAGAAGGTTAGTTCATAAGTTAATTAGAAACTATCAATTAGAACAAATAAATATAAATATATATAAACATATAAAAATATACAGTTAGCAGAAAGAAAGTATGATAAAACAGCCGTCAACTTGCCTTGACGCAATCTATTAACTATTTTCATAAACTCATTTTATCTAAAATTGATGATTTATTCGCATATAAACAATAAAATTCTTCTATTGCAATATTCCAGACATTCTTTACAGTAAAAGTACGTATGAGTTAGTCAAAACAATTATTCATTAATAACCATTCATATTTTTTATTTATCAGGACTTACGCAAGCCAAATTTGTCATTGCGACCGAAACGCAGTGTAGGGAAGCAATCGCAAGATTTCGGCGATTACTTCGCTATCGCTCGTAATGACGAAAATACGTTACTTTTGCGTAAGTCCT
>JAYKJL010000180.1:0-36586 GCA_035285725.1 Nostocales cyanobacterium 94392
CTCAGTCGATTCATGCGCCGTTTAACTACACCCGATATTTTTTACACTACCATATAAGTGTCACGTCACCCTAACTTTGTCCTCAAATGGCGCCATCCAAGCAGGGGGGGGGAGTGAATAGTTACGATTATTTTAATCACAAAGGATTTGATATAATTTACGGTTAAAGCGCAAATACTAACCTATGACCAAAATAATCCTAGATACAGACCCTGGTGGTGATGATATATTCGCTTTATTATGGCTGCAAAGTTTGGTAAAACAAGGCAAGGCAGAATTAATCGCAGTTACTACTGCTGAAGGTAATGTTGATGCAAAACAAACTTTTATTAATGCTAGTAAAGTATTGAGTTTAGGAGGATTTGAACAAGTCGAATTAAGTCGGGGAGTAACGGTAAAAAACTCCAAAATTGCCGATGCTGCTTATATTCACGGTATCGATGGTATGGGTAATATTTCTGATGATTTACCCGCAGCCAAACATAGTTTTGATCATGCAATTTATTCCGATGATTTAATTATAACGAAACTAAATGCTTATCCTGGAGAAATTACTATCCTTGCAGTTGCACCTTTAACTAATTTAGCTGCTGCTGAAAGCAAAAGTCCCGGTATTTTAAAAAAAGCAAAAGAAATTATCATTATGGGGGGTGCTTTCAAAGTTCCGGGAAATGTTACTCCTTACGCTGAATTTAATATTACATATAACTCAGAAGCAGCAGCAAAAGTATTTACTAGCCGTAATGATATTGTAGTTTTACCTTTAGACATCACTCAAGAATTAATTTTTACTCCAGAAATGGCTGAGGATATAATTCGTAATTCTCAAAGTTATTTAACCAAGTTTTTATCTCGATTATGTGGTTTTATGACAGCAGCTTCTCTGAAATATCGTCAAACTAAAGGAATCAAAGGTTTTCTCGTTCATGATGGTGCAGCTGTTGGCTATTTATTTTATCCGGAAACTTTATTATTTCGTCGCGCTCTAGTAGAGATTGAAACTCAAGGTCATTATACTCAAGGAGCAACTCTTTTTGATCAAAGACTCAATCCTAAAACTCACGCTAATGCTTGGGTTGCTTTACAGGTAGACAAAGTTGCTTTATTAGCAAGTTTGGTAGAAGATTTGAGTTCTTTAGGGAATTGGTAATTGCTAATTGGTAATTGCTAATTGGTAATGGGGAATTAAATCCGTGAAATCCGTGAAATCCATTCCAATCCGCGATCAATTTTCTAGCCATTAAACCTGTACATGATCACTTTCGCTTTCGCGTCTTCCTCAACAAACACCAAATACTCGCCGTTTTTACGCTGAAAAGCCCGCACCCCATAAGGTATATCAACCCAACCAGTTTCCCCAAATACTTCTGCCCCTGGTTTCAAAATCCTCACCTGTCTTCCCGTCTTCGCATCATAAACGTAAACTTCAGCTTTCTTCACGGTAACTGCAAATACGTAATCTCCCGCTATACTCATTGCTGCTGGATTCAACACTTCTGGAGGTGCGCTTTTATCAACCGGAAGCACTATCCGCCATTTTGGGGTACGATTTCCCTTACTCCAGTTATCGTAACGAGCGATTTCTGAGCCGATTAATTTGGCATAATCACCGTTAATTGCAGGATTATCTGGAGTGTAACCGGATAAATACATGGTGTCGGTTTCGGGGAAATATTCTATTCTGCGTAAGTCACCAAATATTTTCGGATGACCGATTTTTTCCATCTTGCTGTAACTGTAGATGGGATTTCCATTTTTATCTAATCCTTGTAAAGGAAAATGACGAATCCCTACACCATCTTGAGTACGTAAACTTTTCCAAACGTCGCCTTTACTATCTACCCACCATCCCCCAATATAAGGATGATCTTCACTTTTGTCGTATTCATCCCGGTCAAATGCACCATTACCGTTTTTATCACGCCAAATCCATTCTCCTTTCAAAGGTTGAAAAGGAGGGAAATCCTCTTCTAAAGCTGGTTTACCATTTGGATGAGTACCGACAAACATTCCTGAAGGTATGGCAATTTCACCATCGGTTTGTCGATTGAAACGGTAAATTTGCAGCATTCCATTGTACATATTTGTCAGGTACAAAAAAGTTTTACCCTGGATATGACGAACAAATGGAGCATCGGGCGCAGTATGCAAACGGGGGTCTTGAGGATATTTAAAAGCGTTGATAGTATAACCTTTATAAGTCGCCTCTTTCCCGGCTGATTTATTGTAATCCATTACAAAACGTTCGTTCTTAGTATATACATCCAAGCCGTTTTTTGTTGGGTCTACATCAGCGTTATCAAGAAATTGCAAGCCTAATAACTTCCATTCTAATTTACCCGATGCAGAAAACTTACGTAAATCTACTCCTGAACGTTCAAACCCATCATTACTAATATAAAGATTTCCCCAACTGTCGCTACCAACTCCGGAAATACCGTAAAATTTTAAATCTTTAATTTCTCCAGGAATCCCTGCATAAATTCCACCTTTGACACCAAAAGTATTAATTAGTTTTGGCTGATTAGTAATATCGTAAATTAAAATTTGCTGGTTAATACCATTCTCTGCAACCAAAAGTCTACCACGATTATCAACAGCAACTGCACTGGGTTTATCTAATCTTGAAATTACTTTTGTTAATAGTTTACCTTGTTTTGAATAATTAACAATCTTCTGATTGCTAATTATCCATAAATTACCTTTTTTATCGACAGCAATATTTCCAGGTTTTTCTAAACTAAAACTGCGTAATTCCTGCATTGTTGAACTATTGTAAACGCGCACCTTATTCGTCGCGCTGTCACTGACAAATAGCTCACTACCTACAGTTGCGAGTCCTGTAACTTCCGAATCATTACTCACAATTAACATACTTTTATCCCACCCCTTACCATTGGGGAAAGGTGCAGTTTTACCAGTCAAATCATAACGTCTAACACAATACCAATTCGTTCCTTCGGGCGGAAATCCATCTTTTTTCTGATCAATTCCCGATTGCTTCATCGCTACATAAATATATTTATTATTTGCGGTAATCGCAACTCCCCCATTTCTTCCCCATCCATGTAAATCATCAGCTTTTCCAACTACATCCCCATTGCGATAAATCCCGACTTCCCTACCTGCCTCATCCCATAAACTATTCGTATAAATAGTTCCATCTGCTGCAACGTACATCCCACTAATTTGAATTTGCACCCACTTATCACCACCTGCAAAACTATTTCCAATCCAAGAAGTTCTATAATTTGATGAAGAAGCCGCAGGAGTTACATTTCCATCTAAATGAATTGTAATTACCATCGAAATAGCTAATACGACACTTAAAAGCAAGAGGAATTTCTCTGTTTTACCATATCTAATATTGCCATGAACAATTAAGTTTTTAATATAAAAATATAATCGGCTCAATCTTGTGAGGAAATTGTTTTTCATAACTGATTTTTATTATTTCATCCTAATTTAATCTCTACTTGTCGCGATATACTCAAAATCATCTATCATAACCATCAATACAAATTATCAACACTTTACTAATTTAACTTTTAAAATATATGGTTAATGATTAGAAATTTTATGCCCTATGGGTGAGACCCCCTAAATGATACATTTTTCGCTGTGTTTTGTCAGATTTTTCCCAAGAATAATTTGATTTACATCTTATTTTAGATAAATCTAAATAATTATGGACTAACTAGATAAAAATCAAAAAAGTCAAAATTGAATTTTTGTGAATCTTTTGTAAATCACCTCGACTTCACCCCCAGCCTAAGTTTTGTAATTCAGCTTTCATCAATAAGAATAATCACGAATCGCAAAAGCAAGTTTTGTTTTACATAAAATTCATCAAAGCAATACAATATTTTTAAATAAAAAATGATTGTTTTTATTTATGAAAGACAAAAAAATAGATAGTATTGATTGTATTTATGTAACACAAAAGCATATATGTATACACGCATATCCGTATTAAGTTATTTTTTGAGATGAGAAGAGTTTGGCAATAAATAAGTATAAATTATTGATTTTAGTTAATCAATTCTAAGTAATATATTGCAGTGATGAGAAATATTTTATTAGTTAATTATACGGGAACAGAAAAATGATATGTAATGAAAAAAACTATACCTCAGTAAAGCCTGCATCAATACTTTGCTTGGGCTTGGGCTGGTTTCCTAAAACTCCCGGAGGTTTAGAAAGGTATGTTTACGAACTTACACTGAGATTAGCCAAGAATAAAGACCAAGTAGAATTATGCGGAGTAGGTTTACCCGAAGATGAGAACCTGCCGATCGCGATGACAAATTTAGCTGCACCAGACATAAGTATATTGCAAAGATTGTGGTTAGTGAGGAATAACTTTAAAAAAACCAGAAAAACCAAGCCAGACGCAATAAACTTGCATTTTGCCTTGTATAGTCTGCCAATATTAGACTTATTACCTACAGATGTGCCAATAACCTTTAATTTTCATGGTCCCTGGGCTTCAGAATCTCAGGAAGAAGGAGTTACTAGCATTACAGCTTTGTTGAAAAAATCCTTGGTAGAACAAAGAACATATCAACGCTGCCATCGCTTCATAGTTCTGAGTAAAGCCTTCGGTAATATTTTGCATCAACAATACCAAATACCCTGGGAGAAAATTCATGTAATTTCCGGTGGAGTTGATATTAATAGTTTTAAACCAGACTTATCAATTCAACAAGCACGTACCAAACTAGGATGGTCATTAGAACGTCCGACATTGTTTACATCCAGACGTTTAGTACATCGTGTCGGGCTTGATAAATTGCTCTTGGCTATAGCTCAAATTAAACCCAAAATTCCCGATATTTATTTGGCGATCGCCGGACGAGGACCTTTACAAACGAGTTTACACCAACAAGTTACAGAATTAGGACTAGAAGATAACGTAAATTTTTTAGGTTTCCTACCAGACGAACTACTACCAGTAGCTTATCAAGCAGCAGATTTATCAATAATGCCTTCACAATCCTTTGAAGGTTTCGGATTAGCAATCGTAGAATCCCTCGCTTGTGGTACCCCGGTAATCTGTACCCCCGTCGGTGGAATGCCGGAAATTCTCCAACCATTTTCACCCCAATTGATTACAGAATCAATCGAAATCAGCGCGATCGCAAACAAATTAGAGCAGGTATTAAACGGGGAAATAACCAAACCTTCACCAGAAGAATGTCGTGCATATGCAATTAACAACTTTGATTGGGATAAAATCGCACTAGAAGTCAGGAAAGTCATATTAGGTGAAATAGAGGGAAAGAGTTAGGAGTTAGGAGTTAGGAGTTAGAAGTTAGGAGTTAGAAGTTAGGAGTTGACTGCCCACTGTCAACTGTCAACTATTACCCATTGCCTTTATAAAAATGAAAATATTATTTTTAGATCAAAGCGGTAAACCTGGTGGTGCTGAATTATGTTTAATCGATATTGCTAAACCCTATCAAAAAAAATGTTTGGTAGGATTATTCGCGGATGGTTCTTTTCAGGATTTATTAGAAAAAAATCAGATTCCAGTAGAGGTTTTAACTAATCAAAAAATACAGATAAAAAAAGAAAGTTCTTTAACTCAAGGATTAGCAAGTATTACCCAAATTTTACCTCTAATCAATAAAGTCGTAAAAATTGCTCGTAATTATGATTTAATCTACGCGAATACTCAAAAAGCATTAGTTATTGGTGCAATTGCTAGCTTTTTCAGTGGTCGTCCTCTAGTATTTCACCTACACGATATTCTTTCACCAGAACACTTTAGTCAAACAAACCGCCGTATTGCAGTGAATGCGGCAAACCGTGCATCCTTAATAATTGCTAATTCTCAAGCTAGTAAAAAAGCCTTTATCGCAGCCGGAGGAAAAGCCGATAAAGTCGAAGTAATTTACAACGGTTTTGACCCACAAAATTACATCACTCAAGAATATATAATTAAACAACTTAGACAAACATTAGAACTCGATGATAAATTTATCGTCGGACATTTCAGCCGTCTTTCACCTTGGAAAGGACAGCATATATTAATTGAAGCATTAGCAAAATGTCCGCCAGAAGTCGCCGTAATTTTAGTAGGAGATGCTTTATTCGGTGAACAAGATTACGTCAAACAATTGCATCAACAAATCGATGAATTACAACTACAAAACCGAGTCAAATTCTTAGGTTTTCGTAACGATATTCCCCAATTGATGGCTGCTTGTGACCTAGTTGCTCATACCTCCACCGCTGCCGAACCTTTTGGGAGAGTAATTGTAGAAGCCATGCTCTCAGGAACACCTGTAGTTGCAGCAGCAGCCGGTGGTGCAGTTGAGTTGGTCGATTCGGGTATAAATGGTTTTCTCACAACTCCGGGAAATCACCAAGAACTTACCGACGTGATTAACACCTGTATCCAAGACAGGAAAAAGACTGCCGATATTGCCCAAACAGCCCGCAATACCGCCAGTCAGCGTTTTAATGTAGCAAATATTAATCAGCAAATCGCTATATTACTACAAAAATTATAAATTGGTAATTGGTAATTGGTAATGGGTAATTAAAATCTGTGTAATCCTTTTTAAAAATAGGCAATGGGGCATTATAACAAGTGATCAACTTCTAACTCATAACTTTCCTCCCATCCCCTTGTCTCCCCATCCCCCCCCATCTTCTCTCACGCTGCTTCTCGCAATTGAGGCTTTTGTGATACTTCGGGAAATGTTAACTGTAACTGTTCCGTTAGTGGTACTTTCTCTTCCTGCAAAACTTCTACATCAATATTTACGCTGATCAAATAATTACCCCCATCAGCATTAACTGCTTCAGCAATTAATTTTGCAATATCGGGACGCTTAGAACTAAGCACGTCACGCAAAATACATCTATCCCATTCGTGTTTAGCTGTAGGGTTGATACTGAGAATAAAGTGTTTAACCATAGGACAAATTTTGATTTATCTTCCCAAAGACTTCTATTGAGTCGTCTCATTTATTATAGTACGTTTGTATTAAGATGCCAATATTCCTTGAGGAGTAGTCGAACTCCTGTGGTGAGCCGGAAAGCGAGCTAGTATTACAAAAATTAAATATTTAAATAGGACTTAGCAAAAAAGGCATATTTCGCTCGTAGGGGAGGCAAAAAGGGGTGTAGATAATATCCCCCTTTTATTGCCGTTGCTTGTACACTGCAATTCTTAACGCAATCAGATGAAAGTGAGAGTACTGTACCAAGCAGCCTATTGTGACAATTGCGGCTATTTCTGTTAAAAGTAAAAACCCAACTTCTTGATATTTGTTGCTAAGGGATGAGATGAGTTTATTTCTATAGTGAGAGTAAAGACAAAGCGGTAACATCTATTGTGTTTACTAGTACTCCTTGGGTTGTGGCTGACGCAATTGAAAAGGCTTAGAGTTAATTTCATTCCCCAGTCCTTGGACTAGTTAATACTCGTCAAAACCATTGTTTTAATTGTCGGAAACTCAGAGGAAAATTACCATGAAGCTTAGCAATTTATCTAAAACTCTCTTTAGTAGTGCTTTTGCTGTTAGTTTAGCCGCTTTACCTTTATCCCTTCCTGCTTCTGCTCAAACACAAACTGTGAATCCGAATACCGATACCACAACAACAGTTCAAGGTCAAGATAGAAATGATGATGGATTTGATTGGGGATGGCTAGGTTTGTTAGGTTTGCTTGGTTTAGCAGGATTAGGAGGTCGCAACAAACGTAATGACACAGTAGCTTATCGTGACCCTAACGATATTAGTGGAACTGGTACTACAGGAACAACTACCAGATATTAAGTTAGTGATAATATGCTGACGGGGAATCAATCACAAACCATTGATTCCCTTGTTGACGTTCTCACCGCCCTAAAAGTGCGGTGATTCTAAAAATTGCTTTTTAGGTTTTCTCTTTGGGCGACAAACCTTAAAATCAACTATCCATTGCAGTTAAAAGTATATAATCGCGATATTTTTTTAGGATTGATTAAAAATAATCTGGTTGCCATTCATTTTTAGTAATTGAATAATAAACTACGTCTAATTTGTAGAAGTCAGCATTTTTTTGGTACTTTAAACCAGCTTTTTCCATGACTCTTCGAGAAGCAATATGCTTGGGAGATGCGATCGCAATAATTTTGTAGAGTTTGAGCGACTCGAAACCGTACTGTAAAGAAGCTTTAGTAGCTTCTGTAGCAATTCCTTGATTCCAATAAGGCTGGTCGAGACGATAGAGAACTTCGATTTCGGGACTATTCGATAAACAATTGAGTCCGCAATGACCGATTAATTTACCACTGGCTTTTTCAATCGCAGCCCAGACACCGAAACCATACTTATCCCAATGTTTAATAAAATATTCTAAAATCTCGCGAGTAACTTGTTTTTCCTTACCTTTGGGTATTGGTCCTCTAGGTGAATACTTCATCACTTCTGGATTACTTAAAATTACAGCTAATCTATCCAAATCATCCAGAGTGTAAGGTCTGAGCCGCAGTCTTGCAGTTTCAATTTCTGCCATGATGAGCCTCAAATTGTCTATTCAGTTATAAGTTTCACCTCAATTAACTCCTGTCCGGTTTTTGGTCGGAACTGATAACTGATAACTGGTAACTGATAACTACTCAAATTGCCAGCAAAAATTAATATAATGCAGTTATTATGAGCATCTCCCAACCTGTGAAAAAATCTGGTCAACAAAACCGTCTGCGTCAAAACGACTGGCGGTTATTTTTGCGTTTAGTTCCCTACGCTAGTAGTTATAAAAAACTGCTGGGAATTTCTATATTACTGTTGATACCAGTAGCAATAGCGAACGCAATACAACCTTTGATAATTGGACAAGTAATTTCCCTAGTTCGTCAAGAACCCAGCACTTACAGATTTCTCCTCGATAATCCAGCACAAGGATTATATATCCTGCAAATCATATTACTAATCACCGTTGTAATTCGTCTTGCACTCAATGGCTTTCAAGGCTTTTTAGTTCAAAAAGTCGGACAACAAATTACAGCCGATATTCGTTCCGATTTATTTGAACACGTCACTTCCTTAGCAGTGCGTTTTTTTGATCGAACACCAGTCGGTAAATTAATTACTAGGTTGACATCCGATGTAGAAGTATTAGGAGACGTATTTTCTACAGGAGCCATAGGGATATTATCGGATATCTTCTCGACTTTAGTAATTATCGGCTTCATGTTTTATACTCAATGGCAATTAGCTTTATTGCTGTTGCTATTGCTCGTCCCCGTATCCGCATTAATTATCTATTTTCAACAGCAGTTTCGCAAAGCAAATTATAAAGCTAGAGAAGAACTTTCCGCACTTAATTCCCAGTTACAAGAAAATATTACGGGGATTAATGTTGTACAGTTGTTTCGACGAGAACAATTCAACGCTAAATTATTCGCACAAACTAACAATCGTTACGTTAAAGAAGTTGATCTAACCATCTTTCACGATTCCGCAGTTTCAGCAACCTTAGAATGGATCGCTTTAGTTGCGATCGCCGGTGTATTATGGGCTGGTGGCTGGTTAATTTTGCAAGAACAGTTAACAGTAGGGCTATTATCGAGTTTTGTACTGTACGCTCAGCGATTATTTGAACCTTTACGGCAATTTGCAGAAAAATTTACGATTATTCAAGCAGGTTTTACTGCTATCGAACGAGTTACCGATATTTTAGACGAACCCATAGAAATACGCGATCAAGTAAATCCTAAATATTCTCTGACAAACAGCTTTGAATTTGGATATATCGACGAAATTGTCGAAACTCTAGAAACCATCGAGAATCAAATCGACGCATCAAAACTTGGAGAAATTCGTTTTGAACAAGTTTGGTTTGCTTATAAAGATGATGATTATGTAATTAAAAATTTAGACTTTACCATTAATCCAGGGGAAAAAATTGCTTTAGTTGGTCCCACAGGAGCAGGGAAAAGTACTATCATTCGTTTATTATGCCGTCTTTACGAACCAAGCAAAGGACGTATATTAGTAGATGGGATTGATATTCGAGAAATACCCCAAGCCGAATTAAGACGATATATGGCTGTGATTTTACAAGAAGGATTTTTATTTGCTGGTGATGTCAAAAGCAATATTACTTTAGGTGATAATTACACCTTCGCAGAAATTCAACAAGCAGCGCGATCGACTAATGTCGAAGATTTTATCGAAGAATTACCCGAAGGTTACAATACACAACTTAGAGAAAGAGGTACAAACATTTCTAGCGGTGAAAAACAACTTTTAGCTTTTGCAAGAGCCGCAATTCGTAACCCACAAATTTTAGTATTAGACGAAGCAACCGCAAATTTAGATGTCACCACAGAAGCTTTAATTCAACAAGCTTTAAATCAACTTTTAGCACAACGTACTGCAATTATTATTGCCCATCGTTTATCTACTATTCGTAATGTCAACCGCATTTTTGTACTCAAACGCGGTGAATTGATCGAACAAGGTAGTCATGAACAACTATTACACCAAGGAGGATTATACGCTACATTACACAATTTACAAATGCTCAATCAGTAAACAGTTATCAGTAAACTGATGCTCTTAGTTTGATTATCTCTCTCAAACTGATAATTGATACTGCTCATATCAAATCTATTGATATCGGAATTATATATTTTTAAAACTTTTAACGCTCAGGGATGCAGGCAGAGTAGTATTAAATTACTGTTCTAAAGAATTAAACAGAGCAATTTTTAAACTAATATATTTGTTAAGCTGTTGTATGACCATGTTTTTTATAACTTCTAAATTGGCATTTTCACTTCTAGGAATATTCCAATAAAGAATTGCAACAGCTTCTTGAATAGACGTTTCTAATTGCAGTAAATCAGAAGGTTTTAACTTGAGTGCAATTTGTTTACTCAAAATATTACCATCATTTACTGTATCTAAATTAAGATGAGAAAAAACTTTACCGTTGGGCATTTTGGCATCGTAAAAAACTGTATTTTTCAGCTTAACTGAGGAAAATATTGCTTGAGAAAGATTCGCTCGATTAAAATCGGTATTTGTTAAATCTGTTCTGATCAACTTAGCTTCAATCAAAGATGCGCTTCTTAAATTCGCACCGATTAATTTGGCTTCAGTCAAATTAGCACCCGATAACTTTGCACCATTCAAACAAGCACCCGTTAAATCCGCTTGACTTAAATCGGCATTAATCAGGTTCGCTCCTCTCAAATTCGCACCTCTGAGAATTGCACCTTGGAGATTTGCTTGTCTTAAGTCTGCCTCTCCTAAGTCAGCTTCACTTAAATCGGCTCTCACAAGTCCAACTTTAGCAAGTTTCGCGTTGAAAAAATCAACTTTTACTAAATTAGCGTCAGCTAATGTCGCAGCTTCTAAATTAATATGACACAGCCTTGCACCTTTCAATGATAAAGAAATCAGTTCAACTTTACCAAAGTTTCTTAACCCATCTGCATAACTTTGTAACAATTCTTTAGATTTCATATAATAAAAAATTTTTAACAGCTAGATAAGCAAACACAAACATTAAAAAAATATTAAGCCAAAACTGATGTAATAGTCCATCGAAATATAGACTTTTTTTTATAACATCTACCTGAAGATGGATTTTTTTTAATTTTTATTATATTGATGTTTTTTAAGGTATGTCGAGAGGGGTTTGTTTGCAAAAAAAACCCGGCTTATTGAAAAAGTCGGGTTTTTAAGTTTTAGAGAGTGTGGTGAAATCTATTGAAATTATTTCATGGGAGTCTTAACCTGACGCGCCATATCTAAAAATGAATTCATATTTGCACCAGGACGACGACGTGTATTATCGTTCTTAGGTATCAAATACTTCGGTGCAAAAGTAGTTTCTTTTAGCTCTTCAGGTTTAATCACTGTAGAAGATACCTTCTTGTCAACCTTTTTCTTCTCTACAGGAACAGCAGCTGCTTCTAAACCTTTAGCTGTTTGAATCAATTCAATATCAACTTGTTTAACTTGCTCGGATGGGACTTCTTTTACTTGATTATTTTCATCTTTTACTTTGACTGTATCTACTGGTTTTGTACCATTTGCACTAGGTTTTGCTCCATTATTAGATGCTTCAACTGTTTTAGAATTAGAAGAAGGCATTGGTTCATCAGGTTCTTCTTTTAATTCTAAAAAAAAGTTACCGTCTTTTTTATTCCCACTGAAAAGTCCAGAAATAAATTTCATAATTTCCTCAGATTATGGTTTTGATACAAATATATTTGCTTATTTCTTTTGTCTTTTATAACCGAATTTTGACCAAATTTATTAATAAATACGTATTTTTGTGAACAATTATCACAAATACTTGTTTATCTGATTCCATCTGCTTTCTAGTGATTCTAGAACTCAACATGGTCGAAGTATTGGTTCGGTATAATTTTATTAACTACAAAGGCTCCATTGCTTGTATTTCGAGCGATTGCAGCTTATCAATACTTCATTCCAATTATCAGATTTTCTTGTAACTTAGAGCAACACTGTGAAAGCGGATTTAACAAAAGTTAACAGGTTAACAGGTTAAAGGTTAAAGGTTAAAGGTTGAAGGTTAAAGGTTGAAGGTTAAAGGTTGAAGGTGAAAGGTTGAAGGTGAAAGGTTGAAGGTGAAAGCTGTCTGTTTATCTTTTCCATTACCCATTACCCATTACCAAATAAGTTACATTTTAGATGAACTAAATTAAACTCTATGTGTTAAATGAATCAAGAAAGTCAGCAAAAAAATCCTCTATTATTGGTACACGGAATTTGGGATACTGCTAGAGTATTTATGAGAATGATTCCTTTTCTCAACGAACGTGGTTGGAAAGTATATGACCTGGATTTATCGCCTAATAATGGTACTAAGGGTTTAGATGACTTAGCGCAACAGATAGCGAATAAAATTAACGCGACTTTCCCACCGGAACAACCGTTTGATTTACTTGGTTTCAGTATGGGGGGAATTGTGAGTCGTTATTATCTCCAGAGACTAGGTGGAATTAACCGTGTACAGCGATTTATTGCTCTTTCAGCACCAAACCACGGTACGCGAACAGCTTACTTCAATCAAGGACTTGGTTGTGTACAAATGCGTCCTAATAGTGGTTTTCTTCGAGATTTAAACAGCGATGTCCAAATTTTATCCCAAATTAATTTTACCTCGATTTGGACACCCTATGACATGATGATTGTCCCGGCGGATAGTTCTAGAATGCCTGTGGGAGATAATATTGTGGTGCCAGTTTTAAATCATGCTTGGATGCTAACTGATAGCAAAAGTTTGAGCGCGATCGCAACTGCATTATCTAAACAATTAACTCCGAACACGGATTAAACGGATGACGCTGATGACACTGATTACTAACTCGTCACTCTTCAATCCTATCGCCAATCTGGGTAAATTCCGCATTGCCAAAAATTGCTTGTGGATAACGGTAATATTTATATTCCATCAAGTTGTAAAATGGGTCTTCGAGAAAAAAAGTCCGATGTTCTAAGGGAGAATCTACAAAGCGGTTTTTGGCTGATTCTCGAAATGGTAAATTCCGTTGTTGGGCTTTTGTCAATAAATCTTCCCACTCAGCTTCTTGAGTGAAAACTAAACCGAAATGTCTGGGATAAATTCCTTGTTGAGGTGTTAGGATTTCTTTGGTAACGTGTGCGACTAGTTGATGTCCGTAAAGATTGAGAATTAAAGCATGACGATTTTCTCTACCGGGAGTGCATCCCAAACCATCGACATAATATGCTTTTGTTTGAGCAATATCATTTACGGGAAATGCCATGTGGAAGATCACTTTTGACATAGGGCAAAGGTTAAAGGTTAAAGGTTAAAGGTTATAGGTTATAGGTTGAAGGTTATAGGTTAAAGGTTGAAGGTTTGAATTTGACAAATAAATTTCCTTAACCTAAGAATATCAGAAATCATATTATCCTGATAACTGATAACTGATAACTGATAACTGATTATGTCTTTTGGAAACCATTTAATTGTTGGAGTTTCGGGTACTGCGTTAACTGATGAAGATAAAAGAGTACTGAGTAAATTAAAACCTGTGGGAGTTTGTTTTTTTGCGAAGAACTTCCGTGATGGTGAATCTTATCAGGTGTGGTTACAAAGGTTTAAAAAATTGAGTCAGGATATCCGCGAATATACGGAACGCAAATCGATGTTTATCTCCATAGATCATGAAGGAGGAAGAGTGATTCGTCCACCTTTACCAATTACGCGATTTCCCTATAGCTATGTGTGTCGTAAACGAGCGCGAGAAGTTGCGATCGCCATGGCAGTGGAATTAAAATCATTGGGTATAAACGTTTCTTGGTCTCCTGTGGCGGATGTATTTTCTAACCCCAACAATCCCATCATCGGACCCCGTGCTTTCGATAGGACTCCGGAAACAGCCGCTCAAGCTGCTAGAGAATACTTCCTTGGACTCCGAGAATCGGGAATTATCGCTTGTGCTAAACATTTCCCCGGACACGGAGATACAAATACTGACTCTCACTTAGCGTTACCAGTACTAAATTTAACTAAAGAAGAATTGCAACAGCGAGAATTAATCCCATTCAAAAGTTTAATTGCTGAGCAAATACCCTTAATTATGACTGCTCACATTCTCTTCCCTGAAATCGGAGGAGATAAACCCGCTACTTTTTCTCAATCAATTTTGAACGGAATACTTAGAGAACAACTTGGTTTTCAAGGAGTTGTGGTATCTGATGATTTAGATATGAAAGCCGTTGCGGATATGTATAATCAAAGAGGTACAGTAGCTCATACACTGAATGCAGGTTGCGATTTATTCCTAATGTGCGGTAATCTGCCTTCATCATCTACCGAACGAATTGATTTTATTGCTCAAGATTTTGAAAATTCGCTGTTAAACGGTAGTCTTGAAGAATCAACAGTAGAAGCAGCAAATGGCAGGATTGAAAAATTATTGAACGAAACACCCCAATATTCAGTTGAAATGCTCGATAAAGATATATTTTTACAACACGCTGAATTGGCGCTTGATTGTAGTTATGATAATTGAGAAGTTAACAAAAATAGCTGGCGAATCAAATTCGCGGCTACACAAACAAAACCCACCTTCGTGGGTTTATAATCGATTATATTCGCCGGGTATGGCATTAATTTAGACTTGGAAAACATCCTCTAAGATTAATTTTATGGTGATTTATAACTCGCAACCCGTAAAATCAACTTTCCTTTTTCGGGATTCTGAGTAAATATAAATGCACCCGTTTCTTTCTCGCTTCTTGATAAAAATTCTATTTGCTGTTCCCCTGTTTCTTCAACTTTACCGTTGAGGCTTAATTCGGCTATAACTTGTACGGAAGCTGCTGTTTCTCCCCCTTGATTAACTATCTCGAAGGGGATGTAATATTGTCCGTTTTCTTGTCGTAAGGGTTGATTTTTAGTAACTATAAGCAAAGGTGGTTTTTCGGGGGATTGTTTTATCCAAGTGAAGCTGACTAAACCCACAACCCCGATAAGTATTGATGAAGCAATGCTAAATGTCACCCATTCGGCAATTGTACGTTTTTGATCAAGTTTTTCTTCTTGTTGAGGCTGATTCATATCGCTAATCTTCCCGCAGCACCACCAATTGTTGTCGGTAATCCTAATATTAAAATGTGTTTTAACCAAATTGCCCAAGAATCATGGATAGTCAATTTTTGAAAAAACCACAGCATTATCGCTGCTGCTATTAAAGATATTAAATAGCAAATCATGGTTTCGCTAAATGGTTTTTGAAATATACCTTTATGCTGTCTACGTTTGTTTTGATCGGAAAAACCCGCTTCAAATACTATTGCATAGGATATCAATAAAGATGTGCCAATAATTGCTAACAGCCAAGGTTGAGAAGTTGCTGCTGCAAGCATGGCAACTTCATCGGTGGGAGCGATATTAAAACCAATCACAATTGCACCAATTAAGGTTGCACTTAAATCGGAAAAGGTAGCATTACCATCAACTGAATCATCTTGTCTGCTAGTTCTATTATCCGGTGGATTGTTACCGTTTTCGCCTAATAATTGATTGGCTAATGCAACCCCTAAACTAAAAGGTACGCTTTCATAAATAATCTTACCCAATGCTTCTTTAAGAGCAACTCCAGGGGATAATTCCTGTAACAGTAACAGTACAAAAGCCGAACAAACTAAACCGATTCCCATAGCTTCTACTGTTTCCGTCAAAGCTTGATGATGACGGTTAAATCCTCTGGGTTTACGAAAACCTTCAGTACGCATGAGTAGGTAAATAACCATAAATGTTAATATTAGTGCTACTAACATCATCTTTGGTGTTGCAGATGAACCTATCCACCATACTTCCATCGTATAAAGTAAGGGAATACCGAATAAAAAACCACCACATCCACCTCTAACTATGTCATTAAGCTCACTTCTCCAAGGATTTTTTTGATGTTTTCCCCGGCTTTTTCTTCCCGAATTAAATTTCATCTGCAAAAACGTTTGAGTTGCGATATCGCTCGATACTCTAAATGCTAACTAAAACTCTTCTTATTTATAAGTTAGTTATAGATTAAGGAAACTTTATTAAGCGATTATTTTTATATTATCATTAATGGTTGTTTGCTTGAAACTCTTTTACCAAGAAGTTTGCTTTCGTAAGAGTTACCCGACTTTTAGATTTGTAATCTGTTTATTTTATAATTGCAAATTATTCGGAATTATTATTTGATATTTTGAAGAGTATTAAACAAGTAAAATACTATATCAGTTATCAGTTACCAGTTACCAGTTACCAGTTATCAGTTATCAGTTACCAGTTATCAGTTATCAGTTACCAGTTATCAGTTATCAGTTATCAAATTGTTGAATAATCTGGGTTTAAATATCTCGATATATTGCCCAAGTGATTAGTGGTAAGCGTTGGTGGTAGCTTACTGCCTGCCGTTGCACGGCGATGTACCACTGACTAATTGAATACTTCTAATATATTTGCTGAATATGCCTAAACTTAAACTTGTTTTTCTAATTATTAGTTGCTTAATTCTGATTGTACTCAGTGGTTGTATTCCTAGTAAAGGAAATATTTGGACGCAAAAAATGTCTCACTTCTTCGGTGATGATTACAGAATTACTCTGTATTCTGGAGGAGATGCAGTTAGAGAATGGCAATTAAAAAACGGTATTATTAATTATGAAAAACGGGATGACGGATGGTTCTTTTCATGTAAAAAACATATCGTCATTATTAGAGGAAAAGAGATAGTAATTGAACCATTAACTTATTCTCAGCAACAAGTAGAAAAGCCGATTATTTGTAACTAGTAGTTACTTATTTAACAACCATACTCGCGAATTTTACTTAGCTCAAACCAAGTGCGATCGCCAACTATTCCGTCTGCTAATAATCCGGTACGTTGTTGTAAATCTTTGATAGCGTTTTCAGTTACAATACCAAAATAGCCGGTAATTGCAGATTGGAAAAAACCAGACCATAAGAGTCTTTCCTGGATTTTTTCGACTAATTCCCCTCTACTACCTTTGCTTAATAAAGGCATATCTACTGGCGCACCCTTGTATAAACAAAGCCAAGTATTTTCATCGACGATGCCATCTTCTGCTAAAAACATCCAATACTCAAAACAGTTAACAGCAGATGTAGTTTGGGGTCCAAATATACCATCAACTTCACCAAAATAGCACTGCCAATGCTTTAATAAATCTTGTAACTCTTTAACAGCAGAACCTGTAGAACCTGGAGTTAATACAGGTTTGTTGAGTTTAACCCGATCCGTCTGAAAGTTGAAAATAGAATTCATGATAGTTAGAAGTAGTTGATTTGTTGATGTCAGAATTGCTCGAACTCAAAAGATATAGAAGTGCTTAAAAAATTTGATTTAGAGTATTCATTTTGATAGAGAAAGCTACACAAGCAAATTTGAGTATTCCGGATGATGACTAAAATATTATTGCTAGAGAAAAATACCTAAAAGTACTTATTATTATTTAATTATAAGTTTTTAAATCTCATCACTCTTTACCGTTCCCAGTTAGGATAAAAGATAAGACTGCGTTTTTGGGCAATATCTACCATGACAGATGACAATCATGATTCTGGTTTAATTGCGATCGCCTTCTCAACTCGACTTGCAGCTATGAAGCTAGCGGTTTTATCTACTGCTGCGAAAAATGAAGCGATTGAAGCGATTGCTAGTGCGCTACTATCGGCACAAGATGAAATAATTCAAGCAAACATTACCGATTGTGAAGCTGCTGCAAAACAGGGAATTGCTAAACCACTTTACAAGCGCTTGCAGTTGAACGAAGATAAATTAACAGATAATATCGCTGGTGTAAGAAATGTCGGTAAACTTCCTGACCCTGTTGGTAGCATTCAAATTCACCGTAAATTAGATACTGGTTTGACTCTCAAGCGTGTTACTTGTCCTTTGGGGGTTTTGGGGGTAATTTTTGAAGCACGTCCAGAAGCGGCGATTCAAATTGCATCTCTAGCGATAAAATCAGGTAATGGTGTAATCCTTAAAGGTGGAAAGGAAGCAATTCGTTCTTGTGAAGCAATAGTCAAAGCTATCAAACAAGGATTATCTCAAACTACAGTTGACCCCGATGCGGTACAATTATTAACTAGCAGAGAAGAAACTTTAGAACTTTTGAAGTTAGATAAATATGTAGATTTAATTATTCCTAGAGGTTCTAATTCTTTTGTGAAATTTGTGCAGCAAAATACCTCAATTCCAGTATTGGGACACGCTGACGGAATTTGCCATTTATACATTGATCAAGCCGCAGATATTGAGAAAGCGGTAAATATTACAGTGGATGCTAAAACTCATTATCCTGCGGCTTGTAATGCCATTGAAACTTTATTAATACATCAAAAGATTGCATCAAGATTTTTACCGCAAGTAGCTGAAGCTCTGCAAAAATTAAACGTAGAATTGAGAGGAGATGCAGCAAGTCAATCAATATTATCAAATATTGTACCAGCAACAGAAATAGATTGGGAAACAGAATATAGCGATTTGATTTTGTCAATTAAAATTGTTGATTCTTTACCCGAAGCCATAACCCACATCAACGAATACGGTTCCAAACATACCGATGCAATTGTTACAGAAGATATACAAGCAGCAGAAACTTTTTTATCCTTAGTAAATGCAGCCGGAGTTTATCATAATTGTTCTACCCGATTTGCAGACGGTTTCCGTTACGGTTTCGGTGCAGAAGTTGGAATTAGCACCCAACAAATACCACCCAGGGGTCCCGTTGGTTTAGAAGGTTTAGTAACCTATAAATATAAAATGATCGGTAACGGTCATATTGCGAGTAGTTACACCGGCGAAAACGCTAAACCTTTTCTTCATAAAGATTTATGATGATAAAAAATTGTTAACTGATAACTGGTTAGTTAAATCCGTGAAATCAGCGTAATCATTCTTAATCCGTGGTAAAAAAAGGCGAGAAATAAGTAAAACGACTCTTACTTCCCGCTTCAAATATCACCTTGAGCATATATTTTCGATTGACAGACTTAGGATAGTAATTCCAACACCCTGAACTAAGCTAAGTAGACTTATTAATTTGAATAATAAATCAGAAAAAGTCTTACAGGTTGCCAATATGGCAAGGTGGTGGGGTTAGAAGTGGGGTTTTTAAGATAAATCTGGGTTGTAACAGACAATCATCATCAAAACCCGACTTCTTCGCGATTTAACTCCTCACTCCTCACTCCTAACTTCATTTATCCCCCGTAATTCCACCCGGTTGTTTCGAGTAAAAGTTGTTTTCCTTCACGGTGAAGCCCAGCAGCAATAACTTCACCAACGTAAACTGTATGATCACCCTTATCTACATTACCGACAACTCGACATTCTATATATCCCAAAGAGTCAGAAATAATCGGACATCCGGTTTGTTCACCAAGATAAAATTCTACATCTTCAAACTTATTTCCAACGCGACGCATAGGTTTAAAGAATTTTTCTGCTAACTCTTTTTGTCCATCTTCCAAGAAACTGATTGCAAATACCCCACTTTTTTCAATCATTTCATGAGATATAGAATCTCCTTTAACACAATTTACAACCAAAGGCGGCTTAAACGAAGCCTGCATCAACCAGCTAGCAGTAAAACCATTAACTTCCTCACCATTCTTAACCCCACAGATATACAAACCGTGAGGAATCTTCCGCAACATCGTTTTTTTCGCTTGTTCGTCCAACATGAGTTTATTTACCTAATTTCTTCTCTACTGTTCAGTTTATCGAAGAGCGGGGAGTTAGGAGTTAGTTGATGGTTGATAGTGGATAGTTGATGGTTGATGGTTGTTATTTATTTCACCCCATCCCCTTGTCTCCCCATCCCCTTGTCCCCCCATCCCCCCATCTCCCCATCCCCCTCTCACGCCTTGGGACGAAACAAATGGGAATGCTCTGGGTGATACAATCGCGATCGCGCTGTGGCTTCACCAAGAGCGGGGCTAATAATATAAAGTGTGGTGCGAATCAGTTTTTCTTGGTGTGTATAATTTGCAATTTGATTGAGCGGAACTACGAAGATTTTTTCGTCGTGCCAGCCGACTCTAAAACATATTGCTACCGGCGTTTGAGGGGGATAATGTTCTAAAAGTTTTGCTTGGGAATCCTCGACGTGACGAGCGCTTAAATACAGACAAAGACTAGCTTGATGTGCTGCTAATGAAGCTAATTCTTCTTTTGGTGGTACTTGCGTGCGTCCACTGATACGAGTAAGTATAATAGTCTGCACCAAACCCGGTACTGTCAGTTCTACATTTAATTTGGCTGCGGCGGCTTGGAAAGCACTAATACCGGGAATTACTTCAAAAGGAATCTCGGCTTGAGCAAGTAACTGCATTTGTTCGTGGATAGCGCTGTAAAGACTTGGATCTCCCGAATGTAAACGCACAACCGATTGATTATCGCGGACAATATCTATCATCCGAGGCACAATTTCTTCTAATGTTTGAGAAGCAGTACGAATGATTTGAGCATCGTGACGACAAAATTCTAATATCTCTGGGGGAACTAAAGAGTCTGCAAAGAAAACTACATCGGCTTTCTCAAGTAGCTTTTGCGCCCTAATCGTGAGTAAATCAGGGTCTCCGGGACCAGCACCCACAATATAAACTGCTGGTTTTAGCTTAACAGTAGATTTTTCTTCACACAAAACATTAGTATTTTCACGCATAAAAAGACAGGTTACACTTCCTCTTGAAAAGTTTTTTAAGAAAATTCTCAGTATCTTTCCGGATTCAACCCCCATATATAGAAATATTGATTGGTAGATGCACCCTGGTTAAGCCCTAGAGAAAACTCTGGGGCATTTTTTATTTTAGATTTTAGATTTTAGATTTTGGATTAAGGAGTTAGGAGTTAGGAGTTAGGAGTTAAGAGTTAGGAGTTAAGAGTTAGGAGTTAGGAGTAAGAATTTATTATTTATTACTTAGCATCCCCCCATCCCCGTGTCCCCTTGTCCCCCCATCCCCCCATCCCCTTGTCCCCCCATCACCCCATCTCTTCACTTTGGGTAGAAACGACATCTGGTAAAGGACGTTTTCTGATGTAAAGCCACCATAAACCAGCTAGTCCTATACCTATTTGGACTAAACTTACTATTTGGGCAATTCTTAACGGACCAAGCATCAAGCTATCTAAACGTAAACCTTCAATCCAAAAGCGCCCTAAGCTATAAGCTACTAAATAAACCAAGAATATCGTACCTGTTTTTAGGGAAAGCTTTCCTTGCAAACCTCGAAAAAATAATACCATTAGCAAGGCGAATACCATGACATTCCATAAGGATTCGTAAAGGAATGTGGGATGAAAGAAGCTTTCGTCGATGAATTGTGGTGGACGAGGGTAAACTTTTGACCCGTCAATAAGAGTAATTTCACGGGGAATATAAAGCTTCCAAGGTAAATCAGTCGGTTTTCCGAAGGCTTCCGAATTGAAGAAGTTTCCCCAGCGTCCAATTGCCTGCCCTAAAATTAGCGAAGGAGCCACTAAGTCTGCTAATTGCCAAAATGGAACTTTTTTGAGTTTGGCGAAGATTAAAGTGACTAATAGACCGCCGATAATTGCTCCATGAATAGCAATACCACCCTTCCAAATAGCGAAAATATCCCACGGGCGTTGAGCATATTCTTGTAATTGAAATAAAACGTAATATAACCGTGCGGCTGGAATCGAGCCAATTACCAACCAAATAGATAAATCACTTAACAAATCGGGATTAACATTACGACGCTTTGCCAAATATTGGGAAAGGGTAACACCAATCAGTACCGCTGAAGCAATCAATAAGCCGTACCAGCGGATAGTTATTGGTCCTAACTTTACTAAAATTGGACCAGGTGAAGTAAACACAAAGGAAGCGAGAATATCCAGTGCCATGTGTGAAATACCGTAACTTTACTATTGCACTAATACTGTGACATACTCGCACACTTGCGGGGCGATGGGGAGGTGGGGGGACAAGGGGATGGGGAGAGAAATTATAATCTTTAACCTTTAACCTTTGACCTTTGAATTGTTAACTAATTACTATTTACTAATAATTCGAGTCTGGTATGATAAAAATTTAAAATATTGGCAGTATAAAAATAGGACAAGATTTACGCGATAATTCTGAAATTATACCGGCAGGTTAATCGGAATTGCGAAATAACTAAAATTCTTGTTCGGATTAAGTTTACTGATACCAAGGGTGCAATGTAGAAGTTCAATTACACAAACAACCTTTGGCTGATTGTTATGGAAAAACGTTTGACAGAAAAACAAGTTTCTCAAATTGTCGCAGAAGTTGAACGTTTGTCTCAACGACGACAATCTGAAATTGAAGTGGAGGAGTTACAGCAGATTTTACAGGAGTTGAATTTACCTGATGATTTGCTCGATGAAGCTGTAATGCAGGTTTATCGCAAGCAAGCTTTGGATAAGCAGAAAAAACGCAATCGTTGGATCATTGGGGGTGTATTAGCGGTGGCTTTAAGTGCGATCGCAACGACTTTTTTTGTACAACAACAGCATAATTCTGCCCTTGAACGTATTGCGGTTTATGATAGTCGGGTTGGTTTGAGACAGAATGATGCTGCGAGTGTAGAGGAAATAAATCGCCAAAATACTCAGGAAGTATTTTATAATGTTACTCTTCAAGATGCTCCGGTAGGTAAACAATTAGAGTTAGGCTGCAATTGGCTTGACCCTAGTCGTCAAATTGCTCATCAAAGCAGTTGGAAAACTAAAACTATCAGTACAGAAGTTTGGAATACTCATTGTCGCTATCTATTTAACGAAAATGTTCCTACTGGTAATTGGATTGTACAGATGACTTTGGGCGATGAAGTGATTATTAGTAAGAATTTTGTTGTTAAGTGATTTGATTCATAATTGGTAATTGAAAGAGATTTTAGGTTGTTGGGGTTGCGGTGATTTATCTGAGTTGGAAACTCTTTTCGGCAAGGTGTTAAGTAAAGCATCTGTCACAAAAGGTTTGCAGCAATTTAGCTATCAAAATAATCATTGTGTTGCTACTTTCGCTGGATGGAATTTTACAAATAATCCTTCTATCAATGGCAAAAATATTCTTAAAAAGAAACATTTTTGTCAGGTTTCGCTTTCTGCTGCTGGAATTTATGAGCTACCGGATGCGGTAATTAAGTTTGAAAATGACCGTTTAATTTTAAGTCGAGATTGTTTTGGACGTGTACCTTTATATTGGTTTTGTCAACAACAGGTAATTTGGTTTGCTTCGCGTTTGCAGTTGTTATTACTTGTTTTAGATTCCCCACAAGTTAGTATTCCAGGCTTTTACGGTTATAATTGTTTTTCTTATGTACCTACTCCTTTAACTTCTGTCGAGAATATTTTTACTGTACCCCCAGGATGTGAAATTGTTTGGCAAATTAATCAAAATAGCGCAATTCAAAATATCTATGAGTGGGTGGAAACAGAAAATTTAATTAGGGATGAAAAAACAGCAATATCGCAACTGCAAACTTTACTGACAAATTCAATTTACCGTCAAATTAGTAATTTACCCGATTCGGAGGAAGTAGGAGTATTTCTTTCAGGAGGATTGGATTCTTCAGTTGTGGCGGCTTTGTTGGTAGAAGCTGGGGTAAAAGTGAAAGCATATGCTTTAGATTTTGGTGAGTATGGAGTAAGAGATTCTTCTCCTTTGATTTCCCAAAGATGCGCGATTAATTCTTTATCAGTATATTCGTTATGAAGATGTAAAATTTGCCGCAATTGAGAGCGGTTGCTTAACCAAATATCTCCAACTATAATAAAACGCCCATTGTGATTTTTTATAGCTTGAGCATTGATTACAAAAAAGTCTTCGCAGCAGTAAGTAACATCATAATTGCTAGCATCTACCCGTCCCAAAATTACATACCAATCCGGCACAAGTTTGATATTGGGGATTTGTATTCTATTCCACAAATTAGCCAATTTCATCACCATTAAAAATCATTGATTAAGAATTGAAAATAAAAATACCCCAAAACCGACATCGATTATTTGACATTTGTTATAGATAAAAATAGTATATTTGGATGCGAATTTAGCGATAATATATAAAGAAATTGCATTTTGAAGTTCACAATTACTTATGTATCTTTAAACACATTAACCTCCCAATAAAAATACTTCGATATAATTACTGAACCTTGAAACTCATAGGAGTGTGATGATTGCTATTTATCCTGGAAGTTTTGACCCTGTAACCTTGGGGCATCTTGATATTATTCAGCGTGGTAGTCGGCTATTTTCTGCGGTTATTGTTGCTGTATTACGTAATCCGAACAAAACTCCATTATTTACTGTGCAACAACGTTTACAACAAATACGTCAAGCTACCACACATCTAGATAATGTACAAGTAGATGCCTTTGAAGGTTTAACAGTCGAATATGCCCAGATGCAAAAAGCACAAGTTTTGTTAAGAGGTTTACGGGCAATTTCTGACTTTGAAGTTGAACTGCAAATGGCACACACCAACAAAACTCTTTCCACCGAAATAGAAACTGTTTTTTTAGCAACGTCAAATGAATATAGTTTTTTAAGTAGTAGTGTGGTAAAAGAGATTGCAAGGTTTGGTGGTTCCATTAATCATCTCGTTCCCCCTCACGTTGCTTTGGATACATACAAATGCTTCACCCACAACCAAACGGTATCGAACCCAATCAAAACGGAAGTAGTTCCCCCCAACAGTTTCCCCAACAGTCGGGAAATGTAGATATTCAGCAGGAACTAAACCGTTTAGAAGAAATAATTCTCACCAGTTTTCGCATCCCTTTGACGCGAAAAACCTTGGTAGATGAAGAAAAGTTACTCGAACAGCTTGATTTTATCCGCTTATCTTTACCAGAAGCTTTCCAAGAAGCAATTTTAATTATTCAACAAAGAGAAGAAATTTTTTTAGAAGCGGAAGCATACGGGCAGCAAATGGTAGAAGCAGCACAAGCGAAAAGAGCGCAAGTGTTGAATGAAAGCGATATTATCAGACAAGCCGAACTAGAAACCGAACAATTGAAAAGACAAGTACAGCAAGAGTGTGAACAAATGATGCAAGAAACTCTTGATGAAATCGAGCGTAAACGTCGTACTTGTCAACAAGAAATCGAAGAAATGCGTCGTCAAGCCATAGAAGAAGCTGAACAAATTGCTCAAGGTGCAGATCAATATGCTGATAATGTCTTAGAAAATATCGAAATAGAACTTACTGAATCCTTAAAGATTATTCGTAACGGTAGACAGCAACTTTACCCAGAATCACAACCACCGCAACGCGGTTATTCTGCGAAAAACGGAAAAAAGAAGTAGAGGTATTTTTATTTATCAATCCAAGAAAAAAAATGCTTTTAATCAATGTGATTATCAGTAAAACTTTAGCGTAACATCTCTCACTAGGAGATAGTAATCCTAACAAGTGTGAATCTATTTTAGATTTATTTTAGTTAAATTAATCCAAGCTAATAAATAGGATTTACAAATGTTTTATGTAGCTCAAGTTAATATTGGTGCAAACTTGGCATCTTTACTAGGATTACTTCAGATAATATTCGGTATATTTTATTTGATATTCGGAATCGTTCAATTAACAAGTGTTGGTAATAGACTTAGTAATCTAACTAGAACTATTTATATTATTCAATTACTAATTATACCAATTGCTCTTGTATTATCAGGTTTCATTTTAACTTTTCAAGGTTGGCGATTAGATCCAGTTTTACAGTTTCAGCAATTTATATTATCTGCTTTAGTATTTTACTTGAGTTTAAAAGATATTATCGTAAATGCGGTTAATAGAAACAGATAATTCATTAGATATCGACCGAATTTAATTATTTGTTTAATTATTCATTGATTGAAACCCTTGTAAAGACGTAGCAATACGCCCCGTCTCTACATTAATTTTCAGAATTTTTCCTCGGATAAGAAGTCGGGTTTTTATGAGTGTTATCAGCATCTTACCGATATTTATCCTCAAAACCCGACTTCTGCGAATATCCATACTTTCCTAAAGCGTATAGGTAAAATCTTCTACTAACATTCCCGGAACCATACTACCGCCAAGCTGACGATTTTCATAGGTTCCGACTTCAGGAATAAATTCATGTTTATCAGTAAAATCTACTAAATTATCACCCCAAAAATTGTATAAACTATCATCAAAACGTAAGTTTTCTATCGGTGCGACTATTTCACCGTTAGCAACCCAAAAGCAAGCGTAACGAGTCATTCCAGTGATTCTACCCGCAGGGCGATCGCTCCAATTTAGGTAGTGCAAATTTGATACATAAAGTCCTGTATCTAAACTTGATAAAATCTGATGTGATGGTAAATTTCCCGTATCGATTTGTGGTGAACGTAGAGACTCGGAACTATTCGCACCATTTGGACTTTTATTGTACTCTTTAGCGGAACGAGAGTTAACTAAAGTATTTAGCAAAGCACCTTTTTCGATTAACTTTAAATCTAAAGGAGCAATTTCACCCCATTCGTTAAAACGGGGTACTAAACCAGTTTTAAAATTTTCTCGCAAACTAAATTTTGGAGAAAGCATCTTTTCTCCACTTGCTAGCTTTGCTAAAGCACTGTTTCCTTGTTGAATATCCGCTTCACTAATACCTCCCCAAGAAAGCATTGTTAAAAATTCCGCAACCGCAGCAGGCGCAAAATAAGTTTTATAATTTCCTCTTGGTAATTCTTTCGCCGGATGAGAAAGTAATTTTAATTGCTGTTTAGCTTGGTAAATTTTGTCTATATAAGTTTGATGATTCCAATTATTTCCAGCAAAAAAGCCTTTAACAGCTTGTCCCGAATCGGTAAAAATTGAATAATCTAATGTAAAAGTCTCGGTACTAAACCAATATTTTTTACCACCGGAATCTGCATAACCTTGACTGATCACACCTCCTGCATAAAATCCAGTAAAATCTAATTCTGCAACCGCTTCTAAAATACTTTGAGCAACTTCTTCCTCAGCTAATAAATTACCCGAATAAACTTCTCGATTGTCATCATCCCCTGATGGTAAAACCAGATATGTATCTAGAGGTAATAATGGTAATTCTGCTCGTAATTCCTGCAAAGAATTATAGGCTTGCTCCCAATCAAATTCCCAATTACCGCTAACAGGAAAAACACGATAACTACTGCGTTGATTTTCCATTAAAGTCAATTCAATCCAACCATCCGATACAATACCAGTTTGCCGTACCTTCGCACGATTGAACCGAGTAAATTGACTGCGTTCCCTATTTAGTTTAAAAGTAAATTCTTCCTCCGGTTTCTTCTTATCTAAAAGAGATTCAAAAAGTCGATTAAAGCTAACTTCTAAAGCTGAGATATCTTTTTTTTTCATATATATAAATTAATCAGGTTAAAGGTCAAAGGTTAAAGGTTAGAGGTTAAATAAAGGTTAAAGGTTAAAGGTCAAAGGTTAAAGGTTAAACAACTCTTAACTCTTAACTCTTAACTCCTAACTTTTAACTCCCTTCCTCCGGTAATACAACCTCATCCTCCACCGAAAACTTCAACATTGGTAAATAAGCAAACTGGGGAACCGTGTCCTACCGAAATTGCTTGGTTTGGTTCTCCTTTACCGCAATAAGCAGTACCGTACATTTTCCAGGTGGATTTATTTCCTACTTTGATTAAACTCTGCCAAAATTCTGGGGTGGTAGCTCGATAATTAGGATTACGCAGGGTTTTTGTGAGCTTACCATCTTCAATTAATTTACCGTATTCGCAACCAAATTGAAATTTATATCGACGGTCATCTATTGACCAAGAACGGTTGGATTCCATGTAAACGCCGTTTTTTATACCACTAATGATTTCTTCAAAGCTGGCTGAACCTGGTTCTAAATTCAAGTTTGCCATGCGGTCGATTGGTGGTCTATTCCAAGAACAAGCGCGAGCGCAAGCAACACCGCTAACTCTGCTTCTAGCTTGACTTTCTAAACTTCCCAAACCCCGCTGCAATACACCTTCTTTAACTACATATTCTCGTGTTGCGATCGCGCCTGTATCATCAAATCCATAGCTGGCAAATTCACCTTTTACGGTGGGGTCAAAAGTAATATTCATTACATCAGAGCCGTATTTCAATCTGCCAAAATCATCCGTCTTGACAAAACTACCACCAGCATAGTTTCGCTCATCACCTAAAATCCGGTCAATCTCTAAAGGATGCCCTACACTTTCATGAATTTGTAGCATCATCTGATCCGGTGCTAATACCAAATTAGTGCGAGTATTCGGGCATTCTTGAGCCGTTAACAATTCCACAGCTTGCTCCCCAACTTCTCGCACGCGATACCACAAATCATCTTCCTTGAATTCTAAAAGTCCTTGATAGCAATGGGCTGACCAACCATTATTCGTTCGCTGCTGGACAATTAAACCATCTTGTGCCGTGGCTCCGAAATGAGTGCTAAATAACAAGAACTTTTGATAGATTTCCGAACCGTTACTACTGACAAACCAAGTATTCTTTTCAGTAGTACTAGCACTCGCTGTAGTTTGAACAATTTTGTCATCAACTTTTAACGTGTTGCAGATACGCACCAGTAAATCATTAATTTCACCTGGACTTAAAGCATCCAAAGCACCAACCGACGGTGAAATATATTCACCCACAACTTTGGGACGTTCGCTTGCTTTTTGAAATGGATATATCCACCATTCGCTAGCAGATAGTGCTTGTTTATACGCAACTTCCGCAGTAGCTTGTAAAGAATCAAAGTCTAACGAATTAGTAGCTCCATAGCCCAAACAGCCATTAACCAAGACTTCTACCATTGCTCCCAGAGTAGAAGACTTACCATTGCTTTGAGGTGAGCCGTCCCGGATAAAACGATTTGATGAGATTTCTGTCACCGCTCTGATACCAATCCAGTCAGCAGAAACATCAATATTATTTATTGCTTTTTTAAGTTCAGACCACATACAGTAAAAGTTTAGTGAGAGGAAGGGGAGACTATATTATTTACTACAAAACGTCAATTTTTGCAGCTATGATTTGTTAAGTTTTTTCTTTTTTTACAAAAAAAGTAATTTGGGAATTGGGAATTAGTAATTAAATCCTGACAGATAATATAGAAATCGGGTTTTTAGTCGTCGGGTTTTGACTGTGTAGACACGGTTTCAACCGCCAGGCTGGTTGCTGCGTGACGCTACAAGTCTTATCGCTGCGTTCAAATTTTTGCGAAGCGTCACAGCACCCTACAATAAAATATGCCTTTTTTGCTAAGTCCTGGCTAGGTTCAAATTTTTTCTAAACTACACAACGGCAATAACGCGGGAAGAAAATCTACACCGCGTTTTGCCTCCCCTACAAGAAAATTGTGCCAATCAACCATCAACCATCAACTATCTACCATCAACTATCAACAAACTCCTGCTTCCCTTCTGCTAATAATTTTGGACGAAGATATAAATTTTCTAAAAGAACAGTTATACCAGCTACCCAAGGGGGGACAATCACAGCCCCAATAATTCCTAACACCTGGGTTCCCCCCAAAACTGCTAAAAGTTGATAAAATGGGTGGACTCGCACCGAAGAACCCACTAACAAAGGGTCTAGGACATAACTTTCAACATTTTGAATAATTACAAATAGTAGCAGTACCCATAGAAAAGTTAACCCTCCTAGGGGGATGGCAACAATCAAAGCCGGAATCGCTCCCAAAACCGGACCAATAAACGGTATAACATTGGTAAATGCCGCAATTGTACCTAGTGCTAAAGCAAATTCCGCAAGTCCCAAAACTCGTAAAGCAAGCGCGATCGCAATACCTAAAATCGCTGAAACCAAAACCCTTCCTTGTACGTAACCTCCCATCCGTCGAGAAATCGGTAACACCTGTGCATTGAGACGTTCATTCCATGGTTGTGGAAACACATTTATCAAACCATTAATTAAACTTTTGCTTCCAGCAGCCATATAACCGGAAATTACCACAGCCAAAATCAAATTTACCGCAGCCCCAAGAATACCGAAAGTTACTCCAAAAGAACGTATAACCAACTTTTGACTAGAACGAAACAACCAATTAGTAATAGCTTGGAGATCGAAGAATTGTTCAACAGTTTCTAACTGGGTAATTCCAACTCGTGTAGCCAAATCTTCAACAGAAGAACCCAAATTGTCCAAATAAACCGGAAATCTACGGACTAAGCGCTGAATTTGCTCGGAAACAGAAGGACCAATTAACAAACCGATTATAGTTAATCCTCCAATTAAACCCAGATAAAACAGAATTACCCCTAACCACCGGGGAAAACGAAATTTTTCCAGTGCATCAACAAAAGGTGTAATAGTAGCTGCCAATACCACAGCAATCATCAAAGTTAACAATAAACTCCGTAATTGCCACAATAGAATTACCAGGAAAAATCCAGCAATAATCAGCAGAATATCCGAAAAAGAAAGAGATTTATGCTTTTCTAACATACATAATTATGGGAAATGGGGGATAGGGGACACGGAGGGAGATAACTCTTAACTCCCATCAGCACCTATCAAAATAAATGTTACAATTTCTTTTTTATAGCTAAACCCGAACCGAGCAAACTTACAAGACCAAATATTAAACTTGGTTCGGGAACGGTTTTATTTTGATTTAATTTAGAAGCAATCGGAAGTTGACGAATTGTAAAGGAATCGTAGAAGTTATTTGCTTCCAAATCATCGGGAATATTCAGCGAAAATGTAAAATCCACAGATTCACCGGGAGCTACAGTACCCCCAGTCCAGTTAAGATTAAAGGAACCATCGGGGTTAACTTGAGAGAATTTTGAGGAAGTCAGTGAAGCGTTATTAAAAATCGGAATTGCGAAGCCGGCAGGAACTAAAATTACCGCAGGGGATACGAAGTTATCTCCACCTAGTCCATCATCAGATGGAAAACCAATTGCAATATTAAAGCCATCCCAAATAAATTCGGTGCTATTTACAACTGTTTCGCTCAGTAAATATTCTGTAGTTCCTCCAGAAGGTTCGACGAATAATTGAGTGTCGATGGGAGCGATTTCAAGGAAGGTTTTAGGGGTACAGGATAAACCAGGAAAGTTGTTGATTTGATTGCCAGTATTATTGGGAAATGGGGTATCTACGGAAGTTTGCACCTGGGGACATAAGACTTCTCCTTGACCTATTCCTGATGGTGGGCTGATGCTATTAATTATTCTCGCTTGTACTGGATTGTTAAGGGCTAGGGAAATGGTTAAGGTTGTTGTGAGGATTTTAATGATTTTTTTCATTAATGGTGAAGTTTTTTGTTAAAGTCGGGTTGATTTTCATGGTATTCGCTGAGGTTAAAAATTACTAGTAGTTTTGCTACGATATTTTTGATTTATTTAACCGCAGAGTACGCAGAGTACGCTGAGGAAGAAAGAAGAGAGTCAATCACAGGAAAATCCTACAAATAATCCCTGTTCCCTATTTTGAAGTGACAAATGATGCAAGAAGCACTTACTCAAGAAAGCTTTATTGTTGGTTTAGAAGAGCTTGCTAGGAGGGATGAAGATTTTGCAGGGGTTTTACAAAAATGGGGTAATCCACCGAGATGGCAGGAAAATCCGGGTTTTTCCGGGTTGGTAAGGACAATTTTAGGACAGCAGGTTTCGGTGGGTTCTGCTAGTGCTACTATGAAGCGTTTGTGTGAAATGGTGGTTCCGCTGACACCTGAGAATTTACTGAAGTTTGATGATGTTCAGTTAAAGACTTGTGGAATTAGTCGTCAGAAAATCATTTATCTCAAAGAATTGGCGATCGCAATTTTCAATCACGATTTAAATTTGCAAGAATTAGCCTTTGCTGACGATATAACTATTAGAAATCAACTCAAGCGGATTAAAGGTATTGGTGATTGGACGGTGGATATATACTTGTTGATGTGTTTACAACGTCCGGATGCTTTTCCTAAAGGTGATTTGGGAGTAATTGTTGCATATCAAAAGCTGAAAAAATTATCCACACGTCCCACACCTGATGAGATGCAAATTATAGCCGAAAATTGGCGACCTTGGAGGGCGATCGCTGCAAGGATTTTGTGGCACTTTTATTTAAAAAGTTAGGAGTTAGTAATTTATATCTCTCCAATTACCAATTACCAATTACCAATTACCCATTACCAAATAAATATGATTATTAATCCTGAAGATGTACCAATTCAAGAAAGTACAAATTACCCAGATGAATTCAAATCTATAGTAGCGGGAAGATTTCGTCAGCGGTTGGGAAATTTTGCCGGATTGAATAATTTTGGCGTAAATCTAGTAAAATTATTGCCTGGAAGCGCTTCTGCATTAAGACATTGGCATTCACGTCAAGATGAATTTATTTATATTTTAGAAGGTGAATTGACATTAATTACTGACGCAGGAGAAGAAATTTTAACACCGGGAATGGCTGCTGGATTTCCTGCAAATGAAGCAAATGGACATCATTTAGTCAATCGTTCTAATCAAGTTGCAGTTTATTTAGAAGTAGGGGATAGAACTCCGAATGATATTGTAAATTATCCCGATAATGATTTAATTGCCAAACCATCTGATGATGGTAAATCGGTAATTTTTACTCATAAAGATGGTACTAGTTACGAGTAATTATTTATTAAATTTACGTTGTTTGCGTAGTAAGTGAAATCTGTTTAATTTAGAGTCATTTTTTTTTAAAAGCCCTTTTTCTTCATAGCGTCGTGTCAATATATACGATACTAACATCCATGCAATCAAACCAAAAAGTATACTGATGAAAAAAGACAATAAAAAATGAATAATATCGAAATCTAACTTAAAAAAAGGTAAGTTTATATATTGTTCAATATATTTTTTCATAAAATTCCTTGTTTCTCCGTCAAAAGCACCTGCTTGATAACTGGATGCAAAATTTCCCGCAAAAGCAATACCGATACCCAAACTTGTAATTGCGGTTTGCAGTTCTCTTTCTCTATTTGCTTGCTCAATTGCGATTTGTCCTCGGAGTGCGTCAACTACGTTATCAACTAAATCGATACCATGTTGAAAATAGGCTAATTCTGATGTAAGTTGGTCTTTAAAAGAACGACAAGCCCTTTCACCAAAAAAAATCAAAAATCCCAAATTTTCAGTGGGAGAGAAGCTTTTTATCTCTCGTATTTTATCATTATAGTTTCGAGTATTATCAACTATAGTATTTTGATGGTCTTCTATATCTCTCAAAATATTTGCATATCTTACCGACATTTGAGTCAATTCGATTAAATCTTGAGATATTTTAATAAGATTAAATTTCTTTGAACCTCTACTTATAGATGAATCCGTAATCATTCCTTCTAGCTTTTTTTCTATTTTCAAATTTCTATTTTTTGCTTTTTTTGTATGTATCCTCGTTTCTTTATAAGCTTTAACAACATTAGCCCTAAACAAAAATAAATCTAACAACTTGCTATAAATTTTTTCCACAATATTTTTTTCATCTTTCTCTTCAATTAACCAAACTAAAATATGGATATAATTATCTAATTGTCTGAAAATTCCATATTCAAAGACTGGTCTACCAAATAATTTTCCGGCTTTATTAAAAGCGGGTTTTCTAAAATTATTATTTTCCATAAATAGAGCATCTAAATATTCATCAGCAATATGATTTTTTAACCACTCTAAAGATTTTTTTCGTTCTTTTCCTGTTAATTTAGCTGTAATTAATATTGTTTGACCCAAAAATGGATTATTATTTTCTTGCGGTAAAAATAAACAGTTATTGGGGTTTAAATTATGTTGTTTTATTTCTTCAATAGTAAATTTTTTATTCTCTAATTCCCGTTTTGGATAAAAACTTAAACCCAATGCATAACTTTCATAAAGTCTTAACGGATAAATTTCTGCTATAATATCATCTTCTTCTTGAATGGAAATCGGAAAATAATTTTCAATATCATAACTATCTATTTTTTTATCTATTGGAATATCAATAAATTCTGGTTTCTCTTGCTCGGATAATTTCTGATTAATTAAAATTTCTGCTGATACTTGCTTATTTTCTTCCTGCAAAAAAGCTTTAAGATTGAACTCGTATGGTAATTTTGTTCTAATCATGTAATCGCACTGTTCCCATAACCAATCAGGATTTATATTTTCTGCTTTTTCGATTACACTTTCTGTCTTAGGAGCGCGAGAATAGGCAAACAAGTGAATTGTTGGCAAATAAATTTTACAAGCCATTTTTTAACTTAAGTAATAAAAGTACAAAGCATCATCAATTATGTGAGTGAACTTATTATTACTTAACAAGCGCTAATGTCTTTGTATAAAGTTGCACCTATGCAATATTTTTAGGAATATCTTTATGATTCTCTTACCGTGAAGAAAATTAATCCTTAACCTTTTACAATATTATAAGTACATATATACAGGACTAGTTACCACTGATGACTTATCCTCCCGCACCTTGGACGCTCAAAGGTTATGCATTTCAAACCTTACAGTTAGTTAATGTTGAACAAGCTAGTAATTTTATTCCTTCAGAGTTAGAAATACTTTCAGTTTTACCAGGGAAAACTTTAGGAGGTATCTATATATCTTGCTATGAAAGTGGCTCGTTATTAACATACAACGAATTAATAGTAGTTCCTGGATTTGTCCGTTATCAAGGAAAAATTGGTGTTTGGGTTTCCCATATTTACGTTGATAATCAAGATTCAGTCGCTGGAGGTAGAGAAATTTGGGGTTTACCCAAAGAAATGGCAAATTTTTCTTGGGATAACAGTAGTGCGAGAGTTAGTCAAAATAACCGTGAATTATGCAATTTGCGCTATCAAAAAGGTTTATTTAATTTTTCTACTTGGTGGAAGCAAGGATTTAATGGTAGTGCTTTTAGTGGTTTGGGTTCTGAATTACTGTCTTTTGAAAGTCAGTTTAAATCACAAGTAAGTTTGGTTGAGGGTAATTTAGAAATCCCTCAAGCAAGTCCTTTTAAATCCTTAAATCTAGATAAACCGCTGTGTACTTTTAATTTACAAAATTTAGAATTAATAGCAGGTGTTCCCAAGATTGTAGGACAAAAAGCTGTGAAATATAGTTATACTTGATAATCCAAATCTTTTTGTATTTATTCTCTGTAATTTTACCCAATTAACTATGAAAGTCAAACACTCAATTAATTTACACAAAGCCTTAACATTTATATTTGTTTTAGCACTGATGGTAATTTATCAAAACTTTACTATTGGTGCTTGGGTTTATTTAGCCCTCCACGGAACTTATGGAATATTATGGTTGTTGAAAGACCGAATTTATCCAGATAAACAATGGGAACAAGAAGTTTCTTTAGGAATGGGAATATTTACTTTTTTCTTCATTAGTTTATATTGGATAGCACCATTCATTTTAATCAGTAGTAGTTCAGTTCCTAGTTCACCTTTAATTGCAGCAGCAATTTCTATTAATATAATCGGAATATTTCTCCACTACAGTAGCGATGCTCAGAAATATTACACTCTCAAATACAAATCTGGTTTGATAACAGAAGGATTTTTTGCTCGCTGTCGAAATACAAATTATTTAGGAGAAATTTGTATCTATTTCGGATTTGCTTTATTAGTTCAACATTGGCTACCATTTGCAATTTTAGGATTATTTACAACCATGGTTTTCGTTCCTAATATGCTGAAAAAAGATAAGTCTTTATCCCGTTATTCTGAGTTTGCCGAATATAAAGAAAATTCTGGATTATTGTTTCCTAAATTTTGGGGACATCATTCTCAAGCGGATAACACACAAGTTGGGTAAAGAAGTCGGGTTTTTTTATAACTAAGTACCTGTACAAAATTAATTTAACATTTTGGGATAGGGAGTAGGGAGTAGGGAGTAGGGAATATATAACTTACTAGTAAGTAATTTTTACTTAACTACTTATCTCTTACATCAGAGCAATTTCATAAAAACCCGACTTCTAAGAGCGTGTTTATAAATAAAAAATAAAATTCTTGTAGGGTGTGTTAGATGCACGACTATGTTTTGCGAAAACATATAATTTTAATACATCTAACGCACCAACAACGCCAGGCGTGCGTTACGGCAAA
>JAYKJL010000181.1:0-5131 GCA_035285725.1 Nostocales cyanobacterium 94392
GCGTAGTCAGAAGTCGCGAAAGAAACGGTACTTTCTTTATTACTGGTGCTCAAGGTTTCCCCTATCGTCCCGGTGATGCAGTACCTTCTGTCTACTCTACCGTTGGAGTGCAATCTGTACCAAATAACACATCTGCAAAACCTCGTCGTCGCTGGAAAATTGGAGATCCCATTGTGGAACCATCTGGGGTTTATCGTTTGGAAAATGGACGACGTATACTGAGTCGGGAGTGTGGGAGGTGAATATAATTCGTAATTCGTAATTCGTAATTCGTAATTAGGGTTCCCCATAAATAAAATTTAGGGGAACCTCAACATTGCCTACAATCCGGACATCCACGGATAAATCCGGGGGCTATGTCCTGACGGACACGCGGAGCTAACAAACCATAAAATTTACGGGCGTGAATGTCACAATAACCCGTTGGTGCGTGACACTACAAACCTTATTTTTAACGTGAGTTTGATATTCACTACTTCGATTGCTGATTAAATTATAAGGAAGCTGTAAAAACTTGATTTTTCCTGCGGTAAGAAGTCGGGTTTTTATAAAGATTGTCTGTTACCACTGAAATTGATCCTAAAAACCCGACTTCTGTGAGAGTGTCGAACTCACGTTTATTTTTACGTTCAAAATCGTTTAAAGTGTCACACACCCGTTGCAAAAAAATGTGCCTTTTTTTGCTAAGTCCTATTGAATATTGAAAATTTGCAGTACATTTAACTATTCCCTGCTCCCTGCTCCCGATTCCCTTTATTACAAGTGTTTAACCGGACATGATATCAGATACAGTTTTCTGTAATCCTCACAACACATTTGAGTGACTCTCTATACTAAAAAATGCATTCAAAGCACCATGAATTGTAGTTTATTTCGCTTGGTAAATTGCTTACTGTCTTATTAAATCTGAACGCAAGTGTCACAATTGGTGGTTGGTGCGTGACACCACAAGCGTTATTACTACGTTCAGAATTTCTCCTAGGGTACAGCACCCTACAAGAAAATATGCCTTTTTGCTAAGTCCTATAAGTGCTAGAGAGTCCCCATGAATGTACGTTGGCGAAAATTATTAGTCAAAATATCCTTTTGGTTAGCATCCGAAATTGTGCTTAATTTCCTCGGAATAGATGATTTGGCTGACTATAGCGAGTTTATTTTTGAAAATAAACATTTTAGTGAGAAAATGCTAGGTAGTTGTACAATAAGCCTTAACCATAGCTATCTCTTTCAGAGACGCTCCGCTAATGCTGCACGTGAGATCAGATACATAACTCATAATCTTCTTTTCAGTTCAAAGTCTCTTCTACCGAGGAGAGAACCTTTTAGAGAGAAGCTCGGAGTAAATTTTCCAACTTTGCCGTGCAACCTCGAAATAATTAAAAAGTACTTTTGAAGCGTAAGGGGGTGTAATGAAGTGCAATAACAAGATAAACAAATATTATATCAGGTTTTCGGGACGCAAGTGCAATATTAATCAATCCCTTTTTAAGATAAGTTTGTCTTGGAGTTGCTTTTTAAGAATTACTTGCGCTGGTATTGGTGCTTTTTGGGTAAATTCTGTTAACGCTCAACTTACTCCTGACAACACTTTACCAAATAATTCTAGTATCAAAGTAGAAGGAAATACTAACCTTATTGAAGGTGGAACTACTGCTGGGAGCAATTTATTTCACAGTTTTAAAGAGTTTGTCGTGCCTACTGCTAGTGAAGCATACTTTAATAACGCGGTTGACATCAATAATATTATTACTCGTGTAACGGGTGATTCGATTTCTAATATTGATGGATTAATCAAAGCTAATGGTACGGCAAATTTATTTTTAATTAATCCCAACGGGATTGTTTTTGGTGAAAATGCAAAGTTAGATATTGGCGGTTCCTTTGTCGGGACTACTGCTGATAGTATCAAATTTGCGGATAATATTGAATTTAGTGCCAAAAATCCACAAAATACATCTTTACTAACAGTAAGCGTTCCTCTGGGGTTACAATATGGGACAAATCCCGGAAAAATTGAGATTAAAGGCAAGGGTGATACAGAAAGAGGAACGCCCGAACTATTTGAACCAAAATCTGGTTTATTACAAGTACCAAATTCTAACACATTAGCAATGCTCGGTGGTGATATTTTATTAGAAGGTGCAACGTTAAAAGTTGATAGTGGAAGAATTGAATTAGCCAGCATTACCGGAGAAGGTCTAGTAAGTATTACACCACAAGAAAAAGGTTTTGCTTTTGGTTTTGATAATTTAGAGAATTTTGGTGAAATTCAATTATCTAAAAATGCGGTAGTTGATGCTACTGGAAATGGTGCGGGTGATGTGCAGGTAACAGGTAAAAATGTCACTCTTACAGATAATTCCGTAATTGTTTCAACTCAAACAGGAACAGAAAAAAGCGGTGGTATAGTCATTAATTCCACAGAATCTGTAGAATTAAATGGTATAAATGATACTTTTATTCCCAGTGGTTTCTATGCCAATAATGTCAGTGGAAATCCAACAGAAAATACAGGCAATATAAAGATTAATACTCAACAGTTGACAGTACAAAATGGAGCTACTGTCATTACTAATGCTTGGAGTGCTGGCAATGGGGGGGATATTGATATTGATGCCGAAGAGGTGGAAGTAATTGGTACGGGAAATAATGGGAATTCACCGAGTTCTTTGAGTGTTTCTGTAAAGGACAATTCAACAGGAAATGGTGGAGATTTAAAGGTTAAGACTAATAATTTACTCGTTGATGGTGGAGCATTTATCTCTGCTGGTACATCCGGTAAAGGTAATGGAGGGGATATGATAATTAATGCCACTGAATCAGTAAAAATTACTGGTCAAGGTGGTCAAAATAATAAATATCCCAGTGGTTTATTCGTTGTAGCCGAACCACCTTCAACTGGAGATTCAGGCTCTTTGATTATTGATACTAAACAAATGCTTGTACAAGATGGAGCATTTGTTAGTGCTAGTAATAATAGTCAAGGTAGTGCCGGAGATATGAAAATTACAACTCATGATTTGTTACTCAAAAATAATGCACGTTTTTTTGTAGGTAGAGTTACCGAAGGTAAGAATGTAGGCAATTTAACTATTAAAACCAATAATTTACTAGTTGAAAGTGGATCTTCGATGCAAGCTGGTACATCAGGTACAAGCGGGAATTTAATTATTGATGCCCAGGATGTAAAAGTTATTGGTACGGGAAATAATGGCAATACTCCTAGTAGCTTGATTGTTTCAACAAAGATAAACTCAACAAGTAATGGCGGAAGTTTAACTATAAAGACTAAAAGAATACAAATTGAAGATGGAGCATTTTTATCTAGTGGTACATCGGGAAAAGGTATTGGAGGAGATTTGAACATTAATGCTGAAGAATATGTGTATGTGATTGGTAAAGGTGGTAACAATCCTGGAAATAATAATCAGCCATATGCGAGCGGTTTGTTTGCTAAAGCAGAAGATACCTCAACAAGCAATGCAGGTAAAGTAACTATTAATACTAAACAAATCCTTGTACAAGATGGAGCAATTATTAGTACAAGTACTGATTCACCAGGTAATGGAGGAGATTTAAGTATTAATACTGATACCATCTTAATTAAAGATGGAGCGGAAATCAGCGCTGGTACAACTAGTGGAGGCAAGGGTGGAAATTTAACCATTCATGCAAAAAATATAGAACTAATTGGTACGGGGAATAATGGTAATACTCCCAGTTCCTTAAGTACTTCAGCATCGTTAAACTCTAAAGGGGATGCGGGAAATGTAAATATCACTACTAAACAAATGCTTGTAGAAGATGGAGCATTTGTAGCTACAACTACTAAAGGTGAGGGGAATGGAGGAAATTTAATTATTAATGCTGAAGACGAATTACAAGTAATTGGTACGGGTGGTAATAATCCTGGAAATAATAATCAGCCATATGTGAGTGGTTTGTTTACTTCGGCAGAGAAAGAATCATCAGGAAAGAAAGCCGGAGACTTGACTATTACCACTAAACGAATGCTTGTTCAAGATGGCGCACAGATAGCAGCCGGTACATTCTCACAAGGCGATGGAGGAAAATTAACTGTAAATGCCGCCGAAGATGTTAAATTAATTGGCACTGGTACTGCTTTATTCGCAAGAGTTTTAGAAAATGGAAGTGGTAATGGGGGCAATTTAACAGTTAATACTAATACTTTGCAAGTTAAAGACGAAGCTCAAATATCTGTGGAGAGTCTTGGAACGGGAAATGCCGGAATTCTAACATTAAATGCTCGTTTTATTAATTTAGACAACAATGCTTCACTTAATGCCAGTACGCAAAGTGTAGATGTCAATAACGAACAGGCAACAATTGATATTATCAACGCACGAAATTTAATTCTACGCCGTGACAGCAAAATTCTTACTAACGCAAAAGGTGAAAACGTCCAAGGGGGAAATATTAATATTGATAGTGATGCGATCGTTGCCTTAGAAAACAGCGATATCAGCGCCAATTCGGAAAACTTCCGTGGTGGAAGTGTGACAATAGAAACTGAAGGAATCTTTGGTACTCAAGTCCGCGATGTACTTACTCCACAAAGCGATATTACTGCTACAGGTGCAACTCCTGATTTAAGTGGTATTACAGAAATTAATCAACCCGATATAGACCCTACTCAAGGAATTACAGAACTACCACAAAACCCAATTGATAGCGAAGCTTTAATTGCGAGTAGCTGCGTAGTCAGAAGTAAGGAAAGAAACGGTACTTTCTTTATTACTGGTGCTCAAGGTTTCCCTTATCGTCCCGGTGATGCAGTACCTTCTGTCTACTCTACCGTTGAAGTGCAATCTGTACCAAATAACACATCTGCAACACCTCGTCGTCGCTGGAAAATTGGAGACCCCATTGTGGAACCATCGGGGGTTTATCGTTTGGAGAATGGACGACGTATACTGAGTCGGGAGTGTATGAAATGATTTGATGATATTTTCTAATTAATTATTTTTCAGGTTGCTACTACTTAGAGGGTGTTTATAAATTCGGCAAAAACCGCGATTTGTCATGCTGAACGAAGCTTCTTCGTAGTGAAGCATCTCTCGACTACGCCGCAAAACCTAGATTCTAGCCTTCGGCAACCTTCGGTACGTTC
>JAYKJL010000182.1:0-9606 GCA_035285725.1 Nostocales cyanobacterium 94392
TTTGTAGTTCCAAGAACAAGGATATTGACCGTATTTGGGGAATGAGACAAGGAGCTGATGCCTATGTAACAAAACCTTTTACCAAACAACAATTAATTAGTGCGGTGAAATCGGTTATTGTTTAATTTTATAATCTGTCTACTTAAAATATAATATTTCATCAGAGTGCTTTTATTCTCAGTTAACAAGTAAAACCTCAAATAGGATTGTTATTATATATATTAATCAATATCAGATACTCAATATTGCAATATAATCATGGTAATGGTATAAAAATCAGAAGATGGATTAAGTGCTTTCTTAAGTTGCAATATGTCCATTATCCAATTTCCCATTGCTAATAACCCATTCCCATTTAAAATAGTTTGTGCGTGTTTATTCAATCGCTATTTTTAATCGCATAAGCAAATATATTCCATGCGTATTTCTTTAAATTGGCTACAAGAAATTGTAGAGTTAAAATTAAGTCCCGAAGACCTCGCAGAAACACTGACACTGGCAGGGTTTGAAGTAGAAGATATTGAAGACCGTCGCACTTGGGCTGATGGGGTTGTGATCGGGAAAGTTGTCGAACGCGAACAGCACCCAAATGCTGATAAACTCAGCGTTTGTCAGGTTGATGTAGGTAAAGGCGAAATTTTAAATATTGTCTGCGGTGCTGCTAATGTACGTGCTGATATATATGTGCCAGTTGCGACTGTCGGTACTTATCTCCCAAATAAAGATTTAAAGATTAAACCCGCGAAATTACGGGGAGTACCTTCTCAAGGAATGATTTGTTCTTTGGAAGAACTTGGTTTACCTACCGATGCAGACGGAATTCATATTTTTACTGGAGACAACCTGCAATTAGGTTCGGATGTACGTCCGTTGTTGGGGTTGGATGATGTAATTTTGGATGTCACCGCAACAGCCAACCGCGCTGATGCTTTGTGTATGGTAGGAATAGCGCGGGAAGTTGCAGCCATAACTGGTGGAAAGTTAAAAATTCCCCAACCACAAGAAGTATCCGTTCCTCAAGATGTAGGAAATTTAAGTATAGAAATTGATGAGACTCAAGCTTGTCCTGCATACATTGGAACGGTAATAGAACAAGTAAAAATCGCTCCATCTCCCGATTGGTTGCAGCAACGGTTATTAGCTGCGGGAGTCAGACCGATTAGCAACATAGTTGATATTACTAACTATGTCATGTTGGAATGGGGACAACCGCTACACGCATTTGACCGCGATCGACTCCAAGCAATTGCTGGTAGTGAAAATATTAAGATTGGGGTAAGGTTTGCGAGTAACGGGGAATCTTTGAAAACCCTGGATGGAAAAACCCGTAAATTATCAGCTCAAAATTTATTGATTACAGTTAACAACAAACCCATAACTTTAGCGGGAGTCATGGGTGGGGAAGAAAGCGAAGTCCATGATGGAACCGAAAACTTAGTTTTAGAAGCAGCGTTGTTTGATACGGTAGCAATTCGTCGTTCATCTCGTAGCGTTGGTTTGAGAAGCGAATCTTCTACTAGATACGAACGAGGAGTAAATCACGCTGAGTTGGAAGTTGCTTGTCGTCGTGCTTTATCCTTGATTGTGGAAATTGCTGGTGGAACTTTAACAACCAGAAAAACTTCCGATACCCTTCCCGATATTTCTAATTGGACTCGTTCGATTGAATTACGCTTAGATCGAGTTAATCAAATACTTGGTCCTGTAGAATTGGGAGAAGAAACTGGAGAAATTAAAAGCGAAGATGTAGAGCGGATTTTAACTGCATTGGGGTGTGGGTTAACTGTTTCTGGTGATGGAACTTGGACAGTTTCTATACCAGCTTATCGTTATCGTGACTTAGAAAGAGAAATTGATTTGATTGAGGAAATCGCTCGTTTGTATGGTTATAACAACCTTTGCGATACCTTACCGGAAAAAACAGAAATTGGTTATTTACCAGCAGATCAAGAACTAATTCGCAAATTACGAGCCGCATTTCGTGCTGCTGGATTAACAGAATTAATGCACTACTCTTTGGTGAAACCGGGAGAAGAAAGACAGGTAGTATTAAGTAATCCTTTGTTTACAGAATATTCAGCATTACGAACCGATTTAATATCCGGTTTGATTGATGCGTTTCAATACAATATCGAACAAGGAAACGGTGCGCTTAACGGCTTTGAAATCGGAAGAATTTTTTGGGAAGAAGAAGACGGTTTTCAAGAGACAGATATTGTAGCAGGAATCATCGGAGGTGATATTACCAACAGTAAATGGATGAACAGTGGTAGTTCGCGATCGCTAAGTTGGTTTGAAGCCAAAGGTATTTTAGAAAGCGTCTTTCAAGTCATGGGATTGCAGGTAGAATATCAACCAGATCGACGCAACGAGCGCTTGCATCCTGGACGTACCGCTTCACTTTGGATTAAAGGTAACAGATTGGGTGTATTTGGACAAGTGCATCCCCAAGTTCGTAGCGAAAGGGATTTACCAGATGATGTCTATGTATTCCAACTGAGTTTAGATGTAATTTTAGATGAGCTTGATAGTGATGAAATACAGAGACCAGAATTCAACTCTTATTCTACCTATCCGCCATCCGATCGAGATATAGCATTTTTTGCACCGATTAACTTAACAGTTGCCGAAATCGAAAAAGCAATTACTTCTTCAGGTAAAGATTTATTAGAATCCGTCGAATTATTTGATGAATATCGCGGAGAAAAAGTACCATCCGGACAAAGAAGTTTAGCATTTCGGTTGATTTATCGTTTGCGCGATCGCACTCTTACCGATGCAGATGTTGAACCAGTACATCAAAAAGTTAGAGATACTTTGGTTGAGAAATTTGGGGTAAGTTTAAGAAGCTGATCAATTTTGGATTTTAGATTTTAGATTTTGGATTATGAGTTAGGAATTGTAGAGACGGGGCGTATTGCTACGTCTGTACCGGAGTTAAGAGTTAGTTATCAACTATCCGTGTCATCAGCGTCATCCATTTTATCAGTGATCAATCATGAATAAATATATAATGTGGGGCAGCTACTGCGAGAACGTTTTAGAAAAACGCGCACCTTATCGTCAAGAGCATTTAGATGGATTAAAAAAGCAGAAAGAAGATGGTACTTTAATTACAATTGGTCCAACAAAGGATACAACTCAGGTTTTTGGGATTTATCAAGCACCTGATGAAGAGACGGTACGTCAGTTAGTAGAAAATGATCCTTATTGGAAAAACGGGATTTGGACTGAGTATTTTGTCAAAGAGTGGGTGCAGGCTTTTTGATAATAATCTTGACATCTGTTAAAGGTTAAAGGTTAAAGGTTAAAGGTTGGTAATCAACAACTATCAACCAACAACCATCAACTATCAACTATCAACTATCAACTTCCTTAATTACATCATTCATCGGATGTTGTTCATCATCAAAATCTAAGGATACTTCGCACCGAGTCAATGGAAATGGTTCTAACATTTTGCCATTTTCTTGACTTTCCAATCTCCACCACAGAGTTTGAACTACAACTTCTTTATCATCAACTAGATCAAAAGTGATTTCACCAAGGTTATTTAAACCAACAATTTCTGTACCGCGTCCCTTTTTACTAAAATAATCCCGATAATTTTTTGCCATTGATAAATATTTTTCTAAAGCTTGTTTGCGGCTTTCTCCTGGTAATGGAGCAATTGCCGAAGTCGTTTCAATTTTTTCAGCTTTGAATTTGGTTAACTCTTCATCTTTCGCTGCGAGGAAATCAATTCTATACCACCATTCAGGTTGCTGAGTTATTTCTACTCTGCGAAAACTATTCCTTTGTTTAACTAAATCAATTGTTCCCGGATTACCTTTAATTTTCAAAGGAATACATTGAAATACATCTTCAACCAGAAGACAAATATTACCAACTTCTACTTCTTTTAATTGTTGATTTCCCCATCCTAATACTTCTGCTGTTGGTAAATCACTACTAACTCCAATGGGAACAAAACCTTTTTTGTGTGCGGAATGACTACCACCCATACCGCTGACTTCATTCTTCAATGAACTGCTAGTTAATTGAGCAACTACTAATTCACAATTAACAGGTTCGAGACTTTCAAAAGGATATATTGCTGAATATTGTAAACGCGCACCAAAACTATAGTGAACATCACCGGATAAAACCACTACACGACTTTTTGAATTAGGCAATGCTCGTAATACTAATTGAGCAAGCATTCGTTCAAATGCAGTTTCATTTAATGACCAAGCTTCAGTATCAAAACCCCAAGCTGCATTACCAATTTTTTCGTAAAAACTTTTAGCAATCTTTTGAATTTTTTCTACAAAAGGTACACCGATAAAAGGACTTGGAGATACAATAAAAGTAACTTTCACATCATCCCGACGTACTAATTTTGATATCTGTTCTTCGTAACCTTCCTGATTAATAAGTGCGGGAAAATCAAATTCTTTACCAGGAAATTCTCGCCAAGTGCGGGTATCAAGTAATATCACTTCATAACCGGGACCATTAACTATATAATGCCAAGTTAATGTTTCCTCAAAATTAGGTAATTTTTTTGAATTCTGTTGAATCTCAATAACACTCGGTAAACCGACAGCACGATTAATTTGTGATTCACAAGTGGTATTCATACCACCACTCACTGACCAAGCAACAGCAGCTTTGAGTAATGCTTCACCTTTGGTATCTTTTTCAAATTGTTCCGGTGTATTACCCCAAGCCTGACAAATAGTATAAGCTAACATTCCATTTTGTAAAACCCGTCTTCCCAAAGGTTGATCGAGAATACGGGAACACCAAGCCATATTCAAATACCAGTCGTCGGTAATTTCATGGTCGTCGAATATCATATAAGTGGGAACATTTGCTAAAGCACGTCTGATGTTTTTGAGGGTTGACCAAAAATTTTTGATATATTCAACTTCTTGATCGTAAGCTTTCTTTTCATCATTTTTAGCTTCCCAATGTTCAGAATTAATATCTATAAAATCGGGAAAAAATTCAGCGTCAACCCACAGTACATCACTCCAAGCAAATAAATACATTGCCAAATATTCACCGTAAGTAAATAAATGACTTTTGGCAAGATTTGTCAGATTACTAAATTTACCAATACTCGCCGTAAAACCAGCAATTTTTGTTGCTAAATTATTGCGTTTTCCGGGTTGCAATTCTGCTAAATTTTCAACATTCGGTAACTTTTCCGACCATCCTAAAAGTGTTTCTCCTGCATCCATCAACATGAAAAGTAATACATCAGCAACATCGTCAGCATAAATTTGATCTCCCGTTAAAAATAGTTGATGCGGTCGTTTTTGGGAGTCTTTTTCTAAGGCTTCTTTAATCATTTTATCCACAGCAACAAGTGCATCTAAACTTTCACCGTGAGGTTTGCGACAAGAACCGTGAATAATCCGTAAATCTTTTAAATCGTTTGGTGGTAATGCAAAAGAAGGTAATTTATATAAAGAATAAGTAATATCTTCGAGCGTTCCCTCAGTAGTTAATATACCCGGACTATTAAGTAATTCTCCATTACCAAAATCTAAATCGTAGAGATAATTTTCACCATTAATCAGTACATTTGATGAAGCCTTCGCAGTCACCGCAACAACGTGTAAATTAATGCCAATTCTTGCCGTAGTTCTAGTACTTTCAAATAAGAAATTATGATTTTGATCAAATATTGTTAAAGTTACATGACGACTTGCTTTTAAAGCTACCCATACAGTTACAGCATCGGGTTCGGTGCGTCGTAAAATTGGTCCAGCGAGAATCAGCGGTAATCGATCAAGACGTTCTTTTAATGGTGTCCATCCCATATAACTGTTTTCCTCTCTACAGTTTCTTCTTCAAGTTATAGCTGTTTTAAGTTGAGTGGGAATGTTAAATTAGGATTAATCTAGCGGTTTTTCAAAGGTAGAATTTGATATTGGGGAAAAATATCTGGCGGTTGAAACCGCTGCTACATAGGCAAAACCCACCTGCGTGGGTTAATAATTTAATAATTGCTAGAGTCTAGAAGATAACATTTTGCAATTTGTAAATTTTCAATCAAAAGGCGATCGCAGTAGTTACATAAATAAAGTTTTAGCAGAATATCGTCGTTGTAGTTTAGAATTACAAATGATTACGGCTCTACAAAAGGATGCTCAAGATTGCGAATTTCAAGCTGAAATAGCAGCTCGGGATAATGTTGTAGGAGATGGCATTGATGCACAAAGATAAAAGTTGTGTCAATCAACTTTAACAAACCACAATATTAACCTTATGGCAATTCTCCAAAGTAAAAACTTATCAATAGGAGATATTCATCGTCTTTTTGGCTATCAAAGGCAATACAATGATTCGTTCACATCATTGTTATCGCTAGAGCCTTTAAGCGAATTTGAACGACAAGAACTTTTACAAATTCGCACGGATTTTGATAATTATATTATTGAAAGTAAAGTATTAGAAGGATTAGTTAAAGCATTAACAGTTTTTCCCTTAATGCGATTAGCTGGCTTTTATCGCTCTCCCATCAAGATAGCTTTAGAAGAAAATATTGCCGATATAGTTATTGAAGACGAAGATACAAAAGTTACAGGTAGGCTGGATGTTTTAGCTATTAATAAAACAAAATTAAATGCAGCTAAATCCTATTTCTGGGTTTTGATAGTTGAATCAAAGAATAGCGGTATTGATGTATTTGAAGGTTTACCGCAATTACTCTCTTATGCATATGATTGTTTAAAACATCAAAAATCAGTTTGGGGTTTGACTACCAACGGCAGAGAATATCAATTTGTGTATATTCAACAGGGAAACCCCCCGATATATCAGTTGATGCCATCATTAAACTTGATGGAATCCGAGCGAGCAGTTGAGTTGTTGCAGGTTTTGAAAGCAATTTGTAAGTTGGGTTGAGAATTTAGCGGATTTATTTTATCTGGCGGTTGAAACCGCAGCTACACAGGGAATATGCTCGGCGATCGCATGAGCTTGAATTTCAGAATAGCAGGCATTTAACAGTACACAATTAACTTGCTCTAGGAACAATTCAAACATTGCCGCTAAAGCATCAGGCTCTACAGGTTGAATTTGACCTACTTCATTCTCAAAGCAAAGCTCACCTTGATTCGTACCATGCCCAGAAAAATGTATAATCTGCGGATCAACATCAAATATTGCCTGTGTGATATCCGCAACTCTAACTGACTCTTGCTGTTCTAACTGATACTTTCCTGGTTCCTTGGCAATTCGCAGCCTTTCCTTAATATCTCGCAACTCTTGCCCCAAACACAGCCGAGAAGCATCACTTGGATCGGCTGCTAAGAATAATATTTTTACGGAAATATCACTATTCATTCGGGCAATAGTCTGAGTTTAGTTACTTAAGAATATACCACGGTCGTATTTTATGTTAGGTGGATTAATACACATCGCCAATCACGGGAATCAATGCATTTCTCACAGTGGGACAAAGCCGATGAAGAAATCATGGTAAGATAACCAAATCATATATTTTAGTGAGACTCATGCAGAAAGTTACAATTACTTTGGAAGATGATATCCTGCAATTTGTCGATTCTCAGTCAAAAGGTAATCGTAGCGCCTATATAAATGCACTTTTAGCAGAATATCGTCGTCGTAATTTAGAATCGCAAATGATTACTGCTTTAAAACAAGATGCCCAAGACTCAGAATATCAAGCTGAAATTGCAGCTTGGGACACTGTTGTAGGAGACGGCATTAATGCCCCAGAATAACTTAACTTATAAACGAGGAGAAATTCGTTGGATAAAACTCGATCCAACAATTGGGGCTGAAGTACAAAAAACACGTCCTTGTCTGATAGTTCAAAATGACATCATGAACCAATATGGGCTATTAACTATTGTGATGCCCTTTTGTGCGGGAAGTAAAGAAGCTCCCTACGTGGTAAATATTAAACCAACCGTCGCGAATGGATTAGATAAAGAACGTTTTATTGATGTAGCACAGATTCGTGCTGTCGATCATCGTCGCGTTTTAGGTAAGGTTGGTGTATTAGAACAAGAATATTGGGAATCTATTCGCGCTGCATTAAACATAGTTATGGGATTTGAATTGTAAATCTTTTTATTAAATCCAAAGTTTATCCCAAAAAGCAGATAATTTGTAATTTCATCGCTTTGAATTTGACGAGAATCTAAAAAAATAAATGCGTTTGTGGCAAGAAAAGTCAAAATAATATAAATTCATAAAAACTAAAAATGGGAGTTCATCTTGCTGTTTTGCAAACAAAGAAAATAAACTTTTCCTTAATAAAATATAAAAAAGGTGTATTACCAATTACGCTAACACACCAATTACCAATTACCAATTACCCATTACCTAATACCGAATCCTCGGATCGACATAAGCATTCAAAATATCAATTAAAATACTCGCACCGACAACAATTGTCCCGAAAAATATCATGATTCCCTGCACTGTAGGATAATCCCTTTCGCTAATTCCTTGAAACAATCTATTAGCCAACCCCGGCCATGAAAATGTTACTTCGGTTAATACTGCTCCACCAAGCAACGATGCAAAAGTTAATCCCAATACCGTAATCACCGGAATCAAAGCATTTCTCAAAGCGTGGGAAACTAAAATCTTTCTTTCTTGAATTCCTCTCGCCCTTGCTGCTTCCACATAATCCGACTGCATGGTTCGCTGTAAATTCACCCGCACAATCCGCTCGAAAATACCGCTGAGTAATAACCCCAAAGTAGAACTTGGTAGAATTAAATATTGAATGGCTGTAAAAAATTGACCGAAATTACCGCTTAAAAGACTATCTATTGTATACAACCCAGTCAAACCTTCTGGAGAACCCATACTTGCCGGGAAACGAGTTCCTAAAGGAAACCAACCCAACCAAACAGCGAAGATTAACTGTAGTATCATTCCTGCCCAAAACATTGGCAGAGCATAAGTAATAGTACCGAATAATCTTCCGCCCAAATCAAGAGCAGTACCCGGACGAGAAGCCGAAATAGTCCCGACTCCAATCCCAACCACAAGAGCAATAATAATTGCAAATACCGCCAATTCCACTGTTGCTGGGAAATATTCCCAAATAATCTGCCAAACTGACTGTCCACGACTAGTTGTAGATTCCCCCATATCGAAGACAAGCAATTTACCCAAATATCGAAAATATTGCAACCACAAAGGTAAATCTAAACCTAATTGAGTCCGTAATTCTTCCTTAGCACTTTCCGGCGCACGACCACCCAAAATAGCATCAACCGGGTCTCCAGGAGTAGCTCTAAGTAATAGAAAAACGATAGTAATAATAGTTAGAATTTGCAGCGGAGCCAACAACAAACGAGTAGTAACGTAATACGCTAAAGCCTTTGATCGTGACATAATTTTAATTAGTTGTTAGTGGTTGGTTGTTGGTTGTTGTTTGTTAGTGGTTGATTGTTAGTGGTTAGTGGTTAGTGGCTAGTGGTTGGTTGTTAATTATTACAAATTAAAAAATATTAAATCTTTGACCTTTGACCCTTAACCTTTAACCTTTAACCTCTAACCTTCTTTCTTAATATTTTTATATATTAAATTCTGGGTAGCATCTAATTGCACCCCGGTAATTCCATT
>JAYKJL010000183.1:0-46804 GCA_035285725.1 Nostocales cyanobacterium 94392
AATTAAACAATAACCGATTTCACCGCACTAATTAATTGTTGTTTGGTAAAAGGTTTTGTTACATAGGCATCAGCTCCTTGTCTCATTCCCCAAATACGGTCAATATCCTTGTTCTTGGAACTACAAAAAATAATCGGTATTTTTTGTGTAATTAAATCTTTTTTGAGCTTACGACAAAATTCAAATCCGCTCATTCCCGGCATTACTACATCTGTAATAATTGCATCTGGTTGATGTAATCGTGCTTTTTCTAATCCGTCTTTAGCATCAATTGCTCTAATTACTGTATACCCACCTTCCTGTAAAAAAATGTTCATTAACTCCAACTGAGAAGGAGTATCTTCAACAACCAAAATTGTAGCCATTTTTATCCTCACTATCCACATTTACTAGTAATTTGCTCGGATTTAACTCAGCAGGAAAACAATCCTTAACTTATATGTCAGAATTTTATAACTGATGTTGATGTAACTAATCAAGTTAAATGCATAAACACCATTTTGAGTAAATCAGCACGAGTAAAAGGTTTAGTCAAATATCCACTAGCTCCAACTAGTCTCGCTTTTACTTTGTCTACAAATCCTTTACTTCCCGTTACCATCACAATGGGAGTGTTTTTAAACTTTGAGTTATTGCGGATAATCCGACATAATTCATAACCATCAATTCCTTCCATATTTAAATCTAATAAAATTAAATCTGGCTGATGTCGAATAATTGACATTACAGCTTTGAGGGGATTATCGATGGTAACAACAGAAAAGCTCTCATCTTCCAAAAAACGACTAATTTCTTTGAGCATTACTGGGCTATCATCTACAGAAACAATTTTGTAAACTTTTCTTGGTGGTACAGTTGGCTCAGGAGGAGCAGTTTTAATATTATCTGGTTTTGCCGCTTGTTCAACTTTTTCTGCGGTTGGAGAAGCAAGTTGAGTAACAGGCTTGATAGTTACTTTATTGACAGGTATGATTTGCTTTTGTGGAGGATTATTCGGCTGTGGTTTGGTAATTACTTGTGACGTTGTTCCGATTGCCTCAGTTACTTCTTTGTTGATAAATTGCGTTATATTACTATTAGTATGAGATACCTGAATATCAGTTTTAGGTAGTTTGTCAAATGGTGGATCTGGTTCATGGAGTAAAATCGCTCCACTTTGGATATGAGGATATAAACTCCGTGCTAACTGAAGTTCATCTTGATTCATAATTACAGCAAGATGACGTAGACTAAATCCCTTCATCCAGTTAACTAAATTCGGTTGAATTTCCGAAATTTTCTGTATATGAGTTTTTGTATTAATCCATAAATAAGGACGTTGAAATGGAGAAGTAATACGTGGTGCAAAATGTTCCCAAGATTGCAATCTATCTTGAGAAACTATTAATAGTTTTTCGGCATCCAATCGACAAATCTTAGGAGATAAAATTAAATTTTGATGAAATTCGTATGTACCTTTTTTAATCAGTAAAAATGATTCGACGACTTCTTTTACTAACTCTTGAATTAAGATAGCTGCTTGTGTTGGACTCAAATATCTTTGAGTTATTAACCAGCAAATTGCTTGGTAATCCGGAGGTTGTTGAAAAGATAGTGATTCAGGCAGATTTTCTGTAGTTTGAACTGAATTTCGCTGCGAATCCGGTTCAAACATCATCCGTAGCTGTACACGAATTTCGCTGGTTAACGTGGGAATTTGAACTGATAATCGACGTAAATGACGCTCAAGTCGATCAAAAGGTTCTATCGAATGAGTCGCATAAGCAATTTTGCCTTCTTCTAAGTAAATCCACCAGTTAACAGAGTTACTTTGAACTTGCAAACAAGTATTCTCAAAGCAACTAGATAAGTGTCTTAATAAACTTAGGGGAGGCAATTTTGTGAAAGTTGCAAAATTATTCATATAGCATGGAAAATAACAGTAAACAAGACAAAATATTTGTAAACATCAATTGAATCTAGTTAAGCATTAAAGAATAAATATTCTACATGAATTAATTTGTTCTTTTTTAACATAAATATATTACCAGTTAAAAATGTTACATTACAGTTTGATTGCTACATTTGTTTTTACAATATATTAGTCAACAATACATAACGGAAGATTTAAGAAAAATTAGTATTTATTCTTGATGTCAGTCGAATAACTCTCTTTTTAATAAGAAATAATTTTTAGCCCGTCAGCATTTCATCTAATCTAGGTTTTTTCTACATATAATCTTTAATTTTTCGCGTATACATAGGACGGATTTATTGTATTCTAGATTTATTCTGTATATAATATAAACCCTTACAGTTAAAAACCATCGTTGATCGAAGTTGCACAAAAATACTTATGATTTATCAAATAACAGTAAAGATATGTCGGATAATATAGGTAATAATGCATTAGTAAGAAAGCGATCCATTAAAAAAATATCTATTGTCTAAAGTGCCACAGCTAAAATTTATTTCGGGCTTTAAACTATATACTTTGACCAACAGAAAATCCAATCTTAGAACTTCCATATAACAGCGAAAGTTATGTCCGATACCTTAAGACTAGACGAAGTAGTTGATTTCGCGGAGAACCCCGAACCTCGTTGTCCTTGCGTATTGTTGTTAGATACATCCGGGTCGATGCAAGGAGCGCCAATAGATGCTTTAAATCAAGGCTTGCTTAGTTTTAAGGATGAATTAACTAAAAATTCATTAGCATCAAGAAGAGTTGAAGTATCTATAGTTACTTTTGATAGCAATATAAATGTAGTGCAAGATTTTGTGACTGCCGACCAATTTACTCCGCCCATATTAACAGCACAAGGGTTAACTACCATGGGTGCTGGGATTCACAAATCTTTAGACTTAATTCAAGAACGTAAAGCTCAATATCGTTCTAACGGTGTTGCTTATTATCGTCCTTGGATATTTATGATTACCGACGGTGAGCCACAAGGAGAACCCGACGAGTTGATCGAACAAGCATCGCAGCGGTTACAAAGCGATGAATCAAACAAGCGTGTAGCCTTTTTCTCTGTAGGAGTGGAAAATGCCAACATGACGCGGTTGAGTCAGTTAACCGTGCGTACTCCTTTAAAACTGAATGGATTAAATTTTGTGGAGATGTTTGTATGGTTATCTGCTAGTATGTCAGCAGTCTCTCATTCCAAAGTAGACGAACAAGTAGCTCTACCGCCAATTGGTTGGGGTTCTGTTTAATATAGTTCAAGTACAACAATAATTAAACAGCCCTAGAAAAAGGTAAGTTTATGAACACTTCAAGACAAAAGCTTCACTGGCGGGTAGTGGGTGCATCAGTATGTGGCACTAGCCACGTCAAGAATTCCCTGCTTTGTCAGGATGCCCATCACTGGCAGATGTTGCCAGATAATATTTTAGTGGCAGCCGCAGCAGATGGTGCGGGGAGTGCAAGTCTTGGGAAAGTAGGAGCAATGGTGGCTGTAGAAGCAGCAATTGAAAATATAACTGTGAAGCAGGTTAACCAAAGTATCTTAGCTTCGGATAGTTCGGCAAAAGCTTTATTGAGCGAATCAATTTTGGCAGCCAAAACAGCAGTTGAAGAAGAAGCAATAGCTTCCAATAGACCACCCAAAGATTTATCAACAACTTTAATCATAGTGGTAGCGACACCTAACGTCGCTGTGGTGGCTCAAGTCGGGGATGGTGTTGCAGTTGTTAAAGATAGTTTGGGTAATTTAACAGCTTTAACCGTTCCAGATAGCGGGGAATACATCAACGAAACCAGCTTTTTGACCTCACCCACTGCTTTGGATTCAGTGCAGGTGAATATATGGCGACAGGGTATTACCAATATCGCGATTCTTACCGATGGGCTGCAAATGCTAGCAATAAACATGGCTGTAGGTTTACCCCATAAGCCGTTCTTTTTACCTTTATTTGACTTTGTAGCTAATGCTGAAGAGTTAAAAGGGGCTAAGGAACAATTAGTTAAATTTTTACGTTCCGAAAAAATCACCCAACGTACTGATGATGACTTGACTTTAATCATAGCAGCATTAAGCGATTAACAATACTGTTGAACCGCAGTCAAATTTAAACAATAAAGTGTAATTTTAAATTAAAATGCAGGTACTACGCTCTGTTGGCAATCAAAAAAATATTCCGATCGACCTTAACATCAGTTTGGGGCGTGGTGGTGAAGCGTGCATCTACACAATAGAGTCAGATGCCGAACTTGTCGCCAAAGTTTACCACAAGCCTACTCTTGAAAAAGCTCGTAAGCTAGAAGCGATGGTTCTTCATCCCCCAGAAAATCCCACGGCATCTTTAGGACATATTTCGATTGCTTGGCCCTCTGAATTGATCAGATCGGCAGACGGTAGCAACCAAATTATTGGTTTTACCATGCCGCGTATTCGGGGTATGCGTCCGATCATAGATTTTTACAATCCCAGGACTCGCCGTCAACATTGTCCTTTATTTAACTATCAGTACCTGCTTCGCACTGCTCGTAATTTGGCTGCGGCATTCGCGGCTTTGCACGCAAGTGGCTATTGCGTCGGTGATGTCAATGAATCGAATATTTTAGTCAGCGATACGGCATTGGTAACGGTAGTAGATACTGATTCTTTTCAAGTGCGAGACCCTCAAACCAATGTAGTTTATCGCACTCCCGTAGGGAAACCAGAATTTACCCCACCAGAACTACAAAATAAAACATTTTCCGAGTGCGATCGCGATATTCCTCACGATTTATTTGGGTTAGGGGTATTGATATTTCAACTGTTGATGGAAGGTACCCATCCATTTTCGGGAATTTTTCAAAGTGTCGGTGAACCACCACCCTATGAAGGACGCATTGCCAAAGGGCATTTTACCTACAGCGTCAATCGTCGGGTACCTTATACCCCCACACCCATTGCACCATCTTGGAACATTCTTCACCCTACCCTACAACAGCTTTTCGTCCGTTGTTTTGAAGATGGTCATAATAACCCCCACATTCGTCCGAATGCTCAAACTTGGTTGTTGGCATTAACTGAAGCCGAAGATTCTCTAGTACGATGTCAGAAAAATCCTCAACATCTCCACAGCAACCACCAACATAAATGTCCTTGGTGCGAGCGTAGTGCAAAATTGGGCGGAAGAGACCCTTTTCCATCAATTCAAGCTGTGGAAGCCAAACAACATTTGAAGCCCCGTCCCAAGCCGAAACGGCGACGTACAGCCACAACTCCCAGAAGACGCACGAATACTACTGCAACTGCACCAAAACCAACAACTGTTACTTATCGTCCTAGCCCCCAAGTTATTCAGAATATTTCTTACTATCAACCGAATAAAAAACCAAGATTTTATCCCGTGATTTTGTGCTTGCTGGGATTTTTGACATTAGGTTATTTGGATATAGTTACAAGGTTTACAAGTTCCCCGGTTGAAGAAAATCAATATGCTCGACAAACTTTGGTTAGCTCTAAACAAATCGATAATAATAGCAACTTCACAGATTATTACAAGCAGGGTCGTACTGCTTATAAACTACAGAAATACGAAGAAGCTATTGCTAGTTTTGCCCAAGAAATTCAAAAAAATCCAGAAAATTCTAAAGCTTACGTCAATCGTGGTAATTCCCATTACAACTTAAAAGAATATGAAGCAGCCCTTGCAGACTACACTCATGCGGTAAAGTTAAATCCAAACGAAGTCAAAGCTTTTGTCAATCGTGGTAATGTCCGCTATATGCTTGCTGAATATAGTAGCGACCCTGACAAAGAATATAAATTGGCAGTTGAAGACTATAATCATGCACTCTCCATTGACAGTTACGAGGTAGAAGCTTATATCAGAAGAGGTATCGTCCGTTCTCAAATCGCTAAATTTAGTGGTGATTCTCAGAAAGATTATTTACGAGCAATTGACGATTTTAACCGAGCGTTACAAATTGAATCCTCAAGACCGGAAGCTTTTTATCAAAGAGGTTTAGTTCGCTATCAATTAGCTCAATATAGCAGTAACTTCGAGCAAGAATATCAAAAATCTCTGGAAGATTTTAATCAAGCATTACAGCTTAATTCTAACTTACCAAAAGTCTATCTTAAACGAGGTTTAGTTCGTTACGAACTTGCACAGTATGGAGGACGGGAATCTAATTTGTATCGTCAACAAGCGATGGAAGATTTACAAAAAGCTGCTAAAATCTCCCTCGAACAAGACGATATGGAAAATTATCAGCAAGCTCTTAGCAGTATCTGTGTTGTTGTTGATAACAAATGCGATACTTTCTTTCAAAAAACAAGTATCACCGCACAATAAAAGTAGTTGAGATATCGAATATTTATTTGCTATTGTTAGCTTCTACAAATACGGTGGAAGCTAATAATTTTTATTGCTTAATTAAGATTAATTAGTAGTATTTTAAATTTAAAATTAAACAATTAAATTAATCAGCGTGGATGTGAGAAAATGTCACATTCGCGCTGATTAACTAGAAATAAACAAGATTTAATCTAAGCATCCCAAGCATAAGCAGTCAAGCTTTCATTACTCATATACAGCAATCCTATTTATATGTATCGAAATCACAGTGTTCAGATCCCCGACTTCTTGAAGAATTCGGGGATCTAAATTCTCCGTCCCGCCTTCCTTGTTATTCACGTCGTGGAGCGGAGCGTCTACCCTTTATAGTCATTAAAAAATGGCGATCGCCATCATATCCAACCCAAAATTTTGCTTGTTTATTACTACACAATGGTAGTATAAATACTTGAGAGTGAGCATCTTTTTTGCAGTTTTTATTCAGTAATGTCACTGATACTACTTAATTGGATAGATTTACTATATTCTTTGATCCCCTATGATTTATTACTTATTATATTCGTTGTAACTGCATCGCAACTATTTCCAAATCTAGTCTTGTCTACGGTTTTTCCCTGCCTACTAGTTCCTCATTAATCCTGTAAAATTTAGAATACTAAACAAAGTTAGAGTATAAGTAGTTAAGAGTAACTGATATAAAAATTTCTAAGAAAGATTACGAGGAATAAAAACGGTAATTAAAACAGGTTTTGCATTGCTGATCCAATTATTCTTTGATTTTGTAAGAACCAAGCAAATAAGCCTAATCAACGATAAAACGCCCTTAAAGGTAAGTTTAAGCAGAAAGAAAGGATTAAACCTTTTAATTACTGCCAGAGAATAATCAGGAATTATCAGGGATTGATATAATGACCAGCCGCATAACCATTGCGTAACAATTATCAACAATGACTCAATCATATTTCTGTATTTTGTCATATTATTTTTTGATCAAAATAAATTTATTGGTCTTGAAGTTTATTAAACTAAACAATGTGATTTCACTGGCTTTATTCTGGTAAAATGATTGATTTTTAATTCTGCTTTTTAATAAAACTAAGCTTTTTGATTTTTTCACAGACAAAACAACTATATTTATCTCGTCTTTATAATTTACAGTAAAAATACGGTTAGATTATGTACTGAGAAAATAAAAAAATAGATTTTCTCAATATAATCATTAAAAAACTATTCATCTACCTAAAAAAATTAGAGGCAGTTTTTATGAAAGCAGTAATTTTGGCTGGAGGTCTTGGTACACGCCTAAGTGAAGAAACCAGCGTTAGACCCAAGCCAATGGTAGAAATTGGTGGCAAGCCGATTCTTTGGCATATCATGAAAATCTATTCCGCTCATGGTATTAATGACTTCATTATCTGTTGTGGTTATAAAGGGTACGTAATTAAAGAGTATTTTGCGAACTACTTCTTACATATGTCCGACGTGACCTTTGATATGCGGTTTAATCAGATGAACGTACATTCTGGCTATGCAGAACCTTGGCGCGTCACCTTGGTAGATACAGGAGATAATACCTTAACGGGTGGACGATTGAAACGAGTCAAAGAGCATATTGGTAACGAAACTTTTTGCTTTACCTACGGTGATGGAGTTAGTAACGTTAATGTCACCAACCTGATAAAATTTCATCAAGAACAACAATCTTTAGCAACTTTAAGCGCAGTACAGCCACCAGGACGTTTTGGTGCAATTGTTCTAGGACAAGAACAAACTAAAATTACCAGCTTCCGGGAAAAACCAGATGGAGACAACGCTTGGATTAATGGTGGCTTCTTTATATTAGAACCCCAAGTCATTGATTTTATCGAAGGTGATTCCACTGTTTGGGAAAAAGAGCCATTAGAAAAGTTGGCTGAAATGGAGCAGCTATCTGCTTATAAACACGATGGCTTTTGGCAGCCGATGGATACCTTACGGGATAAAAATTACTTAGAAAACCTTTGGAAGAATAATGAAGCTCCTTGGAAGGTTTGGTAATTGGCTAAGTAAATAACTATAACTTATCAGTTTTTTAACTTTTAATTTCTAAACTCAGATTGATGATTGTAAATTGTTTGATTACTTTAGTTAAAGGGGAGCAGATTTGACAAATGTATGATTTCATCATTGTAGGTGGTGGTATAGTCGGTCTTTCTACCAGTATGGCTTTAGGTAAACGCTATCCAAAGGCAAGAATTTTAGTTTTAGAAAAAGAGTTGGAAGTAGCGTTTCACCAAACTGGTAACAATAGCGGTGTTATTCATTCAGGTATTTATTATAAACCTGGTAGCTTCAAAGCTAAATTTTCCCGCGAAGGTTGTCGTTCGATGGTACAGTTTTGCCAAGAACACGGTATCGACCATGAAGTATGCGGTAAAGTGATTGTGGCAACTTCTCCTCAAGAACTGCCTCGTTTGGACAACCTCTACAAGCGAGCTTTAGAAAATGGTATAGAAGTTAAAAAAATTACCAGTGAACAAGTCAAAGAAATCGAACCCCACGTAAGTAGTGTCGCAGGAATTTGGGTAGCATCAACTGGGATTGTAAATTATAAGCAAGTTTGCCAGAAATACGCCCAAATCATTCTGAAACAAGGCGGTGAAATTAAATTTAACACCAAAGTTCAGAAAATGTTTAATAGCGGTGAAAACCAGGTTTTAGAAACCAATAATGGTAGCTTTGAAACTCGTTTTGTAATTAACTGCGCTGGATTATATTCCGACCGTATAGCTAAATTAGGTAAGGTTGATCCCCAAGCTAAAATTGTACCTTTCCGGGGAGAATATTACGAATTAACTCCAGAAAAACGTCATTTAGTCAAAGGTTTAATTTATCCTGTACCTAATCCAGATTTCCCCTTTCTTGGTGTTCATTTTACCCGGATGATAGACGGTACAGTTCACGCAGGACCGAACGCTGTCCTTAGTCTCAAACGTGAAGGCTATAAAAAAACAGATTTTGATTTACGTGATTTTGCGGAAGTTATGAGTTATCCAGGCTTTTGGAAACTAGCAGCAAAGCACTCAGACGAAGGGATCAAAGAAATTATTCGTTCATTTAGTAAAGCAGCCTTTGTCAAAAGCTTGCAAAACTTGATTCCCGAAGTGCGATCGCAAGATGTGGTTCCTACCCATGCAGGAGTTCGCGCTCAAGCTTTGATGAACGACGGAAAACTCGTAGACGACTTTTTGATTGTTAAAGGTCAAAACTCCGTTCATGTGTGCAATGCTCCTTCTCCAGCGGCAACTTCTTCCATCGAAATTGGTAAAGCTGTAGTCGCAGAAATTCCCGAACAAGCACATCTAAAATCAGTAGCAATTAATTGCTAATTGCTAATAGATTTAAAAGTTAAACATTAATAGTTAATAGGTATTGAAATCAATGAAAATTCTTGTTACTGGTACGGAAGGTTATCTTGGTTGTTTGCTAGCTCCTTTGTTAATTGAACGGGGACATGAAGTTATTGGTGTAGACACTGGTTATTATAAAGTTGGTTGGTTGTACAACGGTACCGAAACTACTGCGAAAACTTTAAATAAAGATATTCGTCATATTAGTATAGAAGATTTACAAGGTGTCGAAGCAATAGTCCACATGGCTGAACTATCCAACGACCCTACCGGACAATTATCACCAAATATTACCTACGATATCAACCATGTAGGTTCGGTTCGTCTTGCCAAACTAGCAAAACAAGCAGGTGTCCGTCGCTTTGTGTATATGTCTTCCTGTAGCGTTTATGGAGTTGCGACAGAAGGTGATGTTACCGAAGAATCTCCGGTTAACCCCCAAACTGCTTATGCAGAATGTAAAACCTTTGTAGAACGTGATGTCAAACCACTTGCTAGCGATGATTTTTCCCCTACCTTCATGCGGAATGCGACAGCATTTGGTGCTTCTCCAAGAATGCGCTTTGATATTGTTTTAAATAATTTGGCAGGTTTAGCCTGGACTACCAAAGAAATCAAAATGACTAGTGATGGTACTCCTTGGAGACCATTAGTTCATGCCTTGGATATTTCAAAAGCGATTATTTGTGCAATAGAAGCTCCTCGCGATATTGTACACAACCAAATATTTAACGTCGGAGATACGAATAATAATTATCGAGTTAAGGAAATAGCTGAATTTGTTGCTGAAGCATTTCCTGGATGTAAATTGAGCTTTGGTGATAGTGGTTCAGATAACCGTAGCTATCGAGTTTCGTTTGAAAAAATTAATACTATTTTACCTGGCTTTAAATGCGATTGGGATGCACGTTCGGGAGCCAAACAATTATTTGATGTGTTTAGTCAAATTGATCTGACAGAGGAAATATTTTTCTCTAGAGGTTTTACTCGTTTAAAACAGTTAGAGTATTTGATTCGCACTCAACAAATTGACAAAGATTTCTTCTGGGCTAAGAAATAGCAAAGCTATATTTCATCTCATAAATCAAACGGGTACGGAAAGATAAATAGCCGTACCCAAATATCTAAAAATAATATCCCAAAACACAATTATTCTTTGATAAGGTTGCCATGATTTTTACCGAAACTGAACTGCAAGGGGCTTACATGATCGATTTAGAAGAAAAACACGATCACCGTGGTTTCTTTGCTCGTACTTTCTGCGCTCAAGAACTCGAAGCACATGGTTTAAAGTCAACAGTTGCTCAATGTAATTTATCTTTTAACCATAAGAAAGGTACTTTACGGGGAATGCACTATCAAGTAGCTCCAGCAGCAGAAACAAAGTTAATTCGTTGCACAAAAGGTTCTATCTACGACGTAATTATTGATATGCGTCCTGAGTCTCCTAGTTATTTACAACATTTCGGAGTGGAATTAACAGCAGATAATCATCGTGCTTTATATGTACCAGAAATGTTTGCTCACGGCTACCAAGCGTTAACTGATGGTTGTGAAGTTATGTATATGGTAGGCGAATTTTATACTCCCGGATACGAAAAGGGTTTACGCTATGATGACCCATTTTTTAACATCCAATGGCCTCTCGAAGCAACTGAAATATCTGAAAAAGATACTAAGTGGCCTTTAATGAGAATGATGACTGTTGGTGGTGCTTCCTAATTTAATTTATAAATTATTCCCTACTCCCTACTCCCTTAATTCAAAAAACATCATATCTAACAGGAGCTAAATTAATGATTATTATAGACCGCGCTTTACAAGCACGCGCCGAAGCAGGAAATCCCGTAAAAGTAGCAATGATTGGTGCGGGTTTTATGGGTCGCGGAATTGCCAATCAAATTGCTAATTCTGTTCCTGGAATGGAATTAGTGGCAATTGCCAACCGTAATCTGGATGCTGCGAAACGGGCTTATACTGAAGCGGGAATTGAAACTGTTACAGAAATTTCCCATGTTACGGATTTGGAAGATGTCATCAGACAAGGTGGATATGCAGTAACTGAAGATGCAATGTTGCTGTGTCGCGCTGAAGGTATTGATGCAATTATCGAAGTAACTGGGGCGATCGAATTTGGCGCTCACGTTGTGATGGAAGCCATCGCTCATCACAAGCATATTATTATGATGAATGCCGAGCTTGACGGTACTATCGGTTCTATTTTGAAAATTTATGCCGATAAAGCTGGGGTCATCCTCTCAGCTTGTGATGGAGACCAACCGGGGGTGGAAATGAACCTCTATCGGTTTGTTAAAAGTATTGGTTTAACTCCGTTGCTGTGCGGAAACATCAAGGGACTACAAGATCCCTATCGTAATCCGACCACTCAAGAAGCATTTGCTAAACGTTGGGGGCAAAAGCCTCACATGGTGACTAGTTTCGCTGATGGAACCAAGATTTCCTTTGAGCAAGCGATTGTTGCTAACGCTACGGGAATGAAAGTAGCTCAACGGGGAATGCTCGGATACGACTTTAAAGGTCATGTTGACGAAATGACCTCGATGTATGATGTGGAACAATTAAAGCAACTTGGCGGTATTGTTGATTATGTCGTCGGTGCGAAACCCGGTCCTGGAGTATTCGTTTTTGCAACTCACGACGACCCCAAACAGCAGCATTATCTGAATCTGTATAAGTTAGGTGAAGGTCCGCTTTACAGCTTTTATACTCCTTATCACTTGTGCCACTTTGAAGTACCTTTGTCAGTAGCCAGAGCTGTATTATTTAATGATGCTGTGATGTCTCCCCTGGGAACTCCCCTAGTCGATGTGGTAACTACCGCTAAAATTGACCTCAAAGCTGGTGACACCCTTGATGGTATTGGCTACTACATGACCTACGGTCAATGCGAAAATTCTGAAATAGTTCGTGAACAAAATCTACTCCCAATGGGTCTAGCAGAAGGATGTCGCTTAAAGCAAGATATTCTCAAAGACCAAGTTATTACCTATGATGACGTAGAACTACCACAAGGTAGACTTTGCGACAAGTTGCGGGAAGAACAAAATGCAACATTTGCGAGCTTAAAAAGCTTGGCAGTAGCTAGATAAAATAACAACGAAAAATATGATGTATTATCTCATAACTTGATCGAAGTAAGTAGGTCAGCACAAAAAATTATCGTTGAGATCAGGCAAGAGGCATTCATGCAAGAGGTAAGAGGGTTTAAGATTAAATCAGTGAACAGTCAACAGTTATCAGTTATCACGGTTTCAGTTGGGGATTTAACCCCGACTGAAACACACCACCCAGGCGTTGTGGGGGACTCTGACTCCCAATTGATTTACAGTTTCTAACTGATAACTGTTGATTTACATTTCTTTATAAGCGCGTTATTTTTTTGTGCCAGCTTACTTATTACAGAATCAATAATTTGTATAGTGAAGGATTTTTGTGAACTAAAGTATTAGATATCCCTCACTTTACATATCATAATTAGTTACATGAGTAAAAATTAATAGAGCTTTTCCCAGGGGTATTTATGCAAACAAATTTAGTTAAGCGTGTCGCAGGTAATCTAAGTATAGTCGCTGATAAAATCCAAGGTCGTCTCGAAAGACGACGTATGGTTTCAATTCAACCAGATAAACCAGCAGTTGGCAATGTACTTATTTCTTACGTCGTCAATCCATTCACTTTGAAACCAGGTGAACCCATCCCAACTTCCCATACCCAACATTGGGAATGTTTACAAATGGCTAAAACCTTTTTAGATTTCGGCTATAACGTTGATGTTATATGGTTCTATAACGATGTATTTCTTCCGAAAAAAGATTATGCCTTTTTTATTGAAACACGTTGGAACTTACAAAGATGTGTACCGTTCCTAAATAAAGATTGTGTAAAAATATTTCATTCCGATACAGCGCATATTTTATTTCATAATGCAGCTGAAGCAAATAGATTACTAAGATTACAGCAACGACGGGGCATTACTTTAAGTCCCAAAAGATTCGAGCAGCCGAACAAAGCTATCGAATACGCCGATTGCGCTACAGTTCTTGGTAACGAGTTTACTATAAACACATTTAAATACGCCAATAAACCGCTGTATCGAGTTCCGATTTCTGCTCCCAGACTTTATCCTTTTCCTGAAGATAAAGATTTTACAACTTGTCGTAAAAACTTTTTATGGTTCGGTAGCGGTGGTTTCGTTCACAAAGGATTAGACTTACTTTTAGATGCCTTTTCCCAAATGCCAGATTACCATCTGACTATTTGCGGACCAATTGATAAAGAAGAAGATTTTACAGCAGCTTTTTATAAAGAACTTTATCAAACTCCGAATATTCATACCATTGGTTGGGTTGATGTTAAGTCGCAAAAATTTATCGATATTGTTAATAGTTGTCTGGGAATTGTTTATCCAACATGCTCCGAAGGTGGTGGTGGATGCGTAATCAACTGTATGCATACAGGTTTGATTCCGATTGTCAGTTATGAATCAAGTGTAGATATAAGTGACGATTATGGAGTTATTTTCAAAGAAAATACTGTAGAAGAAATTAAACAGAGTATTCAGAATATTTCTAGTTTAAATCCATCACAACTTGAACAAATGGCAAGAAAATCTTGGGAGTTTGTCAGACAAAATCATACTAGACAAAGATTTGCTCAAGTTTATCGAGAAACTATTGAAAAAATTATTTTACAAAAAGGCTTAAAAAAAGAGTTATTAACCTATGTCTAAACTGTCTTTAAATCAATTGCGGATTAGTTTAGGAGCCGCAGTTAGAGATACTAATTACAACTTAATTTACAATTGGCTTTTACGTTTTAAAAGCAAACCTGTTGAAGTGAGCAAAAAATCAGCCATCGTTTTTTCTCCACACCAAGATGACGAAACTATCGGTTGTGGAGGAGTAATAGCTCTCAAGCGTTCCCAAGGAATACCAGTTAAAGTAGTGTTCCTGACAGATGGACGTTATGGTAGACCGGATTGGATAAAACCGGAGAATATTATCCAATATCGTCAACAAGAAGCCTCAAACGCTTTGAATATTTTGGGAATTGAACCATCACAAACGCAATTCCTGGGTGAAGCCGACGGAAGCCTTGGTCAATTATCTCCCGAACAACGAAACTCATTAATTAATAAATTAGTTGAAATTATTCAGAGCTTTGCACCGCAAGAAGTTTACGTCCCTCATCATCATGATGGACATCCAGACCATGAAGCAACTTACTCTTTAGTTAGTAGTGCGATTAAAGCTTCTAAAATGCCCGTAGAACTTATGCAATATCCGATTTGGATGTTGTGGCGCAATCCCTTATCTTCTCATGAATATTTGCCAAAAAAAAGTAAAGCCTATCGCTTATTTATTGGTAACTTTAAAGAAAAAAAACACCAAGCAATTGCAGCCTACAAATCACAAACTCCAAATTTACCTTCTAGCTTGAAGCAAGCAATGTTTTCAAGTCACGAAATATTTTTTCAAGACTGAATTGATCTATTATTATTGGTAGTCAAAAAGAATTTACTAAATTAAAAAAATCAAAAAAATCAGTATTAATTCAAATCAAAAAAATCTTTGCTCATTAACCTTTGATTCTTGCCTGTGGTCGAACTGTAATTTTATAGGAAACAACATGAAAGTTGCTTTAGTCCATGATTATTTAACCCAAAAAGGTGGCGCAGAACGAGTATTTGAATTGCTGTGTAAACGTTTTCCTCAAGCTGATATTTTTACATCTTTGTATGATGCTCAAAAAACTATTGATTTAGGTGAACGGATAGTCAACACTACTTACTTACAAAATATTCCTGGTGCAGCAAAATACTTTCGCCTGATGGCTCCTTTGTATTTTCCTGCTTTTCGGGCATTAGATTTACAAGAATATGATTTAATTATTAGTAGTAGCACTAGTTTTGCCAAAGCTGTACGAAAAAGCCCCAAAGCACGCCATATTTGCTTTTGTCATAATGTGACTCGTTTTCTGTGGGATACAGAAACTTATTTAAGAGAATACGCGGATTATCAGTACTTTGCCCCATTAATTGAAAAAGTTTTTCAGTTGATGAGAAACGTAGACTTAACTTATGCACAAGAACCAGATTTGTACATAGCAAATTCTAGTGTTGTTGCACGACGGATCAAAAGTACTTACGGTAAAAAAGCAATAGTTATTAACTACCCGATTGATACGAGCAAATTTGTTTATTCAGATTGTAAAGACGACTATTTTCTTGCATCTGCAAGGATGATCGGTTACAAACGACTTGATATAATAGTAGAAGCTTTTAACTGGCTGGGATGGCATCTCAAAATATCAGGTGACGGTCCAGAAAAAGAACGCTTACAATCAAAAGCTTTGAAAAATATCGAATTTGTCGGTCACGTATCCGACTTAGAACGTACCCAATTATTTTCTAAGGCAAAATCTGTAATAGTTGCAGCCTTGGAAGATTACGGATTGGTTCCGGTAGAAGCAAATGCTAGTGGAACACCAGTAGTTGCTTTCGGAGCCGGAGGAGTTTTAGATACTCAGGTACCTGGTAAAACAGGAGTCTTTTTTAAAAGGCAAACACCTGATTCTCTACAAACCGCATTATTAGAAGCCAGGGAAATCTATTGGAATTACGATAACATCCGCAATCATGCTGTAGCCAATTTTTCGGAAGAGGCATTTTTTAGTAAAGTCGAACAAGTTATCGACCAAGCTAGTGAAGTACAGCGATCGCAGTCTCTGATTTGTTAGCTGAGGAAATTAATAAAGTGATTGAAACCAGTCTAAGTCCCCATGTAAATCCAGCGGCTGATACAGAACCGGGTTACGGACAGCTATTTGCGGTATTAATCCGGCGATTTCCTTGGTTTTTGATCGTATTTATGGCTTCTGTGGGCGCGGGTTATTATATATATAAAAGAACCCCGCCTACATATAAGAGTTCAATGGAACTCTTAGTAGAGCCAAATTATCAAGCAAAAGCAGAAGGAACGGAATTAGGAAAAAATCAGTTTACCGACTCGAATGTGAAGATAGATACGGCTACCCAATTGAACTTGATGGGTAGTTCTTCACTTATAAAAGAAGCAGTTGAGAAACTCAAACCTGAATATCCGCAAATAACCGTAAATGATATAAAAAGTGCTTTATCCTTAGAACAACTAAGGTCAAAAGAAGATAATACAGCAACTAAAATATTCCGCATCGAGTATACAGCTCAAGACCCGCTAAAGACTCAAAGAGTATTAGAAGCTATACGGCAAGTTTATCTCGATTACAACAAACAGCAGCAGAGAAAGCGTTTAGGAAATGGTTTGAGAGTTGTCAGGGAACAGAAAAAAAATGTAGCAGACGAGCTAAATCAAGCTGAAGCGCAGTTGTTAAGATTTCGGAATACGGAGAATTTAACAGACCCTTCTACACAAGCTAAAGCTTATGAAGATGCTTTAAATAATATTCAGCAAGAACGAACCACAACTCGTAATCAATATAAAGAAGCTCAAGCTCGCCTGAACTCTTTACAGCAACAATTAAAACAAACTCCTCAAAATGCACTGGTTTCTTCTCGGTTGAGTCAGTCAACTCGCTACCAATCCTTGCTCAACGAAATCCAAAAAACCGAACTTGCGATCGCGCAAGCGAATTTGCGTTTTACTGAAAATCATCCCGATGTTTTAAAGCTTAAAGAACAGCTTGTAGAGCAAAAGCAGTTACTACAGCAAGAAGTTGGGCGGGCTTTAGGAGGAAGCAATGCAGATGCTAGCGCCATCGATTCGAGTCAAATACTCAATCAAGGACAGCTTTCTCAAACAGACCTCAATCTTGCTAGCAATTTAGCAGAAACCCAAACAAATCTGTTTGCTTTAGCTGCTCGTGACCAAAGTTTGGCACAAAGAGAACAACAGCTCAACGAAGCACTGAAAAAATTTCCTCTCTTGTTAGCTCAGTATAACCGCTTACAGCCCCAGGTAGAATTGACCCGCCAACGCTTACAGCAGCTTTTGAAAGCAGAACAAGAATTAGAGCAAGAACTGGACAAAGGTGGATTTAACTGGGAAGTAGTGGAAGAACCCCAAGAAGGAAACTATTTGGGTCCAAATCTGCAACAAAACCTGATGTTGGGTGGAGTAGTTGGTTTGATGTTAGGAGGAATAGCAGCTTTTGCTCGTGAAGCAGGAGACGATGCAGTTCGTACTACCGCTGAATTAGAAAAACAAGTTGCGATCCCCTTATTGGGAACAACTCCTAAATTACCTTCTCCAAAAGCCAAAGAGCCCGTGTTTAGATTACCGTTCGGGAAGCCAGAAGTTCTTGCTCCTTGGACAGTTCAGGTGTTACAATCACCACCACGTTGGGAATCCCTCGACCTAATTTATAAAAATATAGAATTGCTCAATTCAGTTTCTACCTTCAAGTCTTTAATGATAACCTCCGCCTTACCGGATGAAGGTAAATCAGCTTTAGCTTTAGGTTTAGCGATGAGTGCGGCTCGGTTGCATAAAAAGGTATTATTAATTGATGCTAATTTACGCGACCCTAGTTTACATAAACATCTAAACCTCCCCAACGAACAAGGTCTTTCTACTTTGTTGACAAGCGATGTCGCTCTACCTAACCAGATAACTCTCCAATCTTCAGGCTCATCTTATATAGATATCTTAACCGCAGGACCAATTCCAGAAGACCCAGCGAATCTATTAAGCTCTCCTCGTATGGAAGAATTGATGAGTGCATTTGAAGAAAACTACGATTTAGTCATCTTGGATGGATCATCTGTACTTGGTCTGGTGGATGCTTTACTCACAGCATCAACTTGTCGCGGCGTAATCATGGTAGCAAGTATTGGTAGGGTAACTCGTACCCAAGTTGCACAAGCTACTGCAATGCTCGGTAAATTGAATTTACTTGGGGTTGTGGCAAATGGAGTGTCAAATTCTAGTTTTAGCTATGTTCCCCATGTTAAGCAACAGCAACTGGCACTCAAAGGAGCCGTGGAAGAGTAGATATTTAATGTGAGGGCGTTGCTGCTTCATAAGTATGTTAGCGGAGCGTGACTGCAAGGTCATATCAAATTTGTGCATAACCCAAACCTATGTAGAGACGTTACAGTGTAACGTCTCAAAATCTAAATTCATACCCGGATTCTGCAATGCCAATATTTATCTAATTGAGTTTTTTAAGGCAGCGAATTTATTTAAGCGTATGCCTTTTATATTGTCAATTCGACTTCACGATGGAAGCTATATGCATTACTTAAGATAATCACGTATATATGAATTTTACGTGAATTATCTTGTCGATTTATTTTTTTTAAGTAAACCTCTGGGAATACACGCAGGTTTATTTAGCTGTGAAAAAATTTATGTTACAATCACTTATAAATTGACCATAATATACTTATTAAGTGTTACGCAAATTTAATTCATAGTAGCTTAACAATTAAGTGTAATAAACCAGTTACTCTTTAAAGAATAAATAAAGAATCTATTTTAGATAGCGTTATTCATGTAGTTTCCTATATCCTGTTTATTGAATACCGTTGCAAACAAAAAGGTAATATCAACATTTAGTCGATTTCTCGATAGTCTCGGAGCTTTTATTAATATAGTTTTTCTATCGAGTTGATAAAAATTATGTAATTGCCGCAACAGCTCTTTTTTTATTTATTATTTGTTTGCCTGCATCATCTATTTCTCATGGAAGTGAAGCCAACAATTACGGATAATAAAAGTATTTTTCCGGAGTTGTCTGTCAAATAAGCTGTCTACCACCACACAAATTAAAATTCATATGACAATCTCAATAACTCCAACTTTATACAATAGCCGTAGTAGATTTGAATCTAAGAGTTCGATCTATTGCACCCTTCAATGGCGACGCAATCAATTACTAGTTAAATCTTCGGGTACAATTAAGCAGCCTTATATGGCTTCATTAGATACTCATGAATCTTTGAAGGAATGCTTAAAACATTCTTCGGCTAAGTTAGTTCGTATAGATCCCAAATTGGGTGAAGAAAAAGTCAGACTTTGGGCAGATGCTTGTGCGTCGATTTCCAAACCAATATATTTATCTATAAGCGCTGACAAAAAGCAGCCAAAGCCAAATAGTTTATTTTTGTGGGGTTTCAAGCGTTTAATTGAGTGGATGATCGCCAGCATTTTCCTACTAGTATTAAGTCCGCTGATATTACTATTAGCTTTATTCGTGAAACTAGAGGCTCAAGCACCAATATTTGAACGTTCTTGGCACGTTGGTGAAAGAGGTAAATTATTCAAAATCATCAAATACCGGACAAAATCTGCCGATAGAGAAGCAATAAACGAAAGCACCACACAACTAGGCAAGTGGATGCGTAAATCGGGTTTAGAAAACTTACCACAGTTGTTAAACGTGCTCCGAGGTGAAATTGGTTTATTTGGTTCTTGTTGTTGGACTTTGGAAGATGCGATCAAGTTAACTCCAGAAGCACAAAAACAACTGAATCATCTACCAGGAATCATGAGTTCGTGGGAAGTAGAGACTGAATCGAGTATATTACATCTAGATAGCCAAATATCATAATTGATATGTTGCCTATAAATGTTAATCTTACATAGATAATTATTCATACTTGACCTTCCCAATTCTGGTTTCATTATCAGTGCCAACACCTGTAAAAAATATATATTACTTTTAATGTTGGCATTGTATCCTTGGAGAATCAAGAATAATTCTTAAAATGCTGGTAAGTAGTCGTGCAAAATAAATTATTTAGTTAGGAGAGGGAACAGCAGTGCAAACCCCAGGACGAATCCTTAACAGTAAAGAAAAGTCATAAAATATAGTGATTTGATTTGTCATCAAAAATACCTAAATACTTCTGCTTAACTGTTTATCTCACCCTATTACCCTTTTAGCAAAGAATCAATCCTTGATTAGCCCCGACTCTAACACTAAAAAAATATATATGCAGAAAAAAATATACCAGCCATTAAGCAATTTACTTAAAGCAACTAACTTCTGGAAAGATAACTATTTAATACTGCGAGAATTTAAACATTTTCGCAGAGTTACTATTTTTGCTTTAGTTTTTTCTATACTAGCAGCGGCTTTTGAAGGTTTTAGCATTGGTTTTTTGTTAACTTTTTTACAAAGTCTGACAGCTGGGAGCAATGCAGAACCGATTCACACAGGTATTGCTTGGTTTGATATCTGGATATTAGGAGTCAAAACTTCGGCAACAAGTCGTTTATATAGAATATCAATATTAATTTTATTAAGTACTTGGCTGCGTTCTGCATTTAATTATTTTGGTGCAATCTACACCGAATCAGCACAGTTGCATTTAGCAGACCGTTTGCGTAAACGAATGTTTGAACATTTACAAGCATTACCGTTAAGTTATTTTGTTAAAACTCGTTCCGGTGAATTGATCAACACCATAACCACTGAAATTGAGAGATTGAAACAAGGTTTTGGTGGTGCTGCTTTCCTAATTACTAGGGGAATGGCAGTTTCTGTTTATTTTATCTCAATGTTTTTGATATCATGGGAACTCTCGATAGTTTCAGTGTTGCTGTTTACCCTTTTAGGGGTAGGACTTTCAACTCTTAATGCTCGTGTTCGAGAATCAAGCTTTGGAATTTCTAATGCTAATGGTCTTTTTCATTCAACAGCCACAGAGTTTATTAATGGCATCCGCACAGTTCAAGCATCAGGTACCCAAGATTTTGAACGGGAGCGTTTTTATAGCGTTAGCGGCAAATTACTTAATGCTTCAATAAAAGTTGCAAGAGCTTGGACTTTGGTAAAACCCATAGCTGAAGCAATTGCAACTACCGCGCTGATTGGTTTAATTATTCTTTCCTTTGCGAAATTTACTTTACCAGTTGAGTCGTTATTAACATTTTTCTTTGTGATGACTCGTCTTGTACCTAGTATTCAGGATATCAATGGAACTGTAGCATTCATGAGTACCTTAAATGGTTCCTTAGATAATGTCACAAAACTACTCGAAAGTGATCATCAAGAGTACTTTCAAAATGGCGATACTGAATTTAAACAGTTGAATCGTTCTATTGACATAGTATCTGTTGATTTTGGTTACGAACCCAGCAATTTAGTGCTACAAAATATTACCTTGACCATTGAAAAGGGAAAAACCACCGCTTTGGTAGGAGCATCTGGTGCTGGAAAAACCACCCTTGCAGATTTGATTCCTCGATTTTACGATCCAACTGAAGGGCATATTTTTGTTGATGGAATCGATTTAAAAGATTTTGACATCTACTCCCTGCGGAAAAACATGGCTGTTGTGAGTCAAGATACATTTATTTTCAATACTTCAGTTTGGAATAATATTGCTTACGGTACACTCAACGCTACCGAAGCTGAAATCAAAGAAGCCGCTAAACTTGCCAATGCACTAGAATTTATCGAAGATATGCCTGAAGGTTTCGATACCCAACTTGGCGATCGCGGTGTGCGATTATCCGGGGGACAAAGACAGCGAATCGCCATCGCACGTGCATTACTTCGCGATCCCCAAATTTTGATTTTGGATGAAGCCACTAGCGCTTTGGATTCTGTATCAGAACGGTTGATTCAAGAATCTTTGGAAAAGCTTTCTGTTGGTAGAACAGTGATTGCGATCGCTCATAGACTTTCTACAATTGCTAAAGCCGATAAGGTAGTTGTATTAGAGGCTGGAAATATTGTTGAGCAAGGAAAATATCAAGACTTACTACAACAACGTGGCAAGTTATGGAAATATCATCAAATGCAAAATGAAGTAGGTCAAACCAATTAAAGAGTAGGAATAGCTGGGCAATTTACAAAAATTATAGTTAATAGATAGTCAAAAGATTTAATATAAGGCTTGCCATTGGCAAGCTTTCTTTTTGAAATCAAAAATTATACTTCAGCAATAGCCGCAATTGTCACAGAACTCGGATGGTGCCGTACTCTCACTTTCATCTGATTGCGTTAAGAATTGCTGCTGTGTATAAGCAACGGCAATAAAGGGAGAAGAAAATCTACACCCCTTTTTGGCTCCCCGACAAGAAAAATGTGCCTTTTTTGCTAAGTCCTATAGTTTTCATCGGATTGAAGACGTTTGATAAATAATAATTATAGTCTAATAATAGATTATAAATAACTTCAGGCTGGTAACTTACTTAATATGTTGAATACTTAAAGTACTTTTTAGAGGTGTTGTTTGTAATTACCGAAGCTTAATTTAAAGTTTTTATAAAGAAGATTATCTCTAACATTTTGATTCCAAAAAATAACGCAAAAACTCTCGCCTGATATACATATATTTTGGTATAACCTATTCAAAAGATACACATAGTAGCTATCTGTAAACAACTTACTTACGAGATAGCCGTAACTTATCAATGACTGTGACACTACATATATTACTTAAATCAATAAAAACTATGCGCTTATGCTTAGTAGCAATTATTTTAAGTAATATATGAGGCTTTTAAGCTAACGCAAAATCCCTGAAAAATAAGCTATGAATCAGTTAAATCCTTATCGTCCAAGCATTTTGCCAGTTGCGCCGGAAATAAAACGCCCATTGTGGTCTGTAATGATTCCGACCTACAATTGTGCCGAATATTTACGGTATACACTGAAGACTATTTTGGCACAAGACCCTGGGATGGATCAGATGCAAATCGTGGTTGTTGATAATCACTCTACGGAAGATGATCCAGAAACAGTTGTCAAAGAATTAGGCGCAGGGCGTATAGAATTTTACCGCCAAAGCAGTAATGTCGGTATGATGAATAATTTTCAAACCTGCTTTGAATTATCTCGAGGTAAGTTGATTCATTTAATGTGTAGTGACGATGGTGTCAGAGAGGGATTTTATCAAAAGATGGCAGAACCTTTTGAAAAACATCCAGAACTAGGTGCTGCTTTTTGCCGGAGTATTGTCATCGATCAACACAATCAATGGCAAGGTTTATCAGATTTTGAGATGCCGACTAGTGGTATCTTACCTCAAAGTTGGCTGCATAGAATTGCCGAACTTTGTTGTATTTCGGTACCTTCCCTTGCCGTGGTACGACGTGAAGTTTATGAAAATTTGGGAGGATTTGACCGGCGCTGTGGCATAAGTGGAGACTGGGAGATGTGGGTGAGAATTTTTAGTCATTATCCAATGTGGTTTGAAGCAGAACCTTTAGCTATGTGGCGAGTACATTTAAACTCTGCAAACAATGTTAACGCCAAAAGTAATATTTTCATTCAGGAAAATTATAATACTGTAGAAACTATCTTGAATTCTTATTTTTCTCAAGAAAATAATCATAAGCTTGCTCGAACTGCAAAACAAAATTGTGCTTTTTTAGCTTTAGAGTCAGCAGATTTTTTAATCAAAAAGGGCGATATCCCTGGAGCTATGCTGCAACTAAAAACAGCAATAAAATATAGTAAATCTTACAAAGTAATTCGTTCGGCAACTCGTATATTATTATGGAATAGAACGATTAGTATACTACAAAAAGTGGTAAAATCGGATGGATATAATACAAGTATTGAGATTTAACGAGATGACCGAAAATTATCAAAAACAACCTTTAGTTAGCGTTATTATTCCTACTTATAATCGTCCGGATTATTTAAAATTAGCTCTGACAAGTGCCGTTCAACAAACATATCAGGATATCGAAATTATTGTTTCTGATAATTGTAGTCCTCAAAATCCTCAATCGATAGTTGAGTCTTTTGCAGATTCGAGAATTCGCTTTTTTCGTAACGAAAGCAATCTAGGAATGTTTGCGAATACCATTAACGCTTTTAAAAAAGCACGAGGTAAATATGTTGCAAGTTTGTTAGACGATGATATGTGGGAAAAAGACTTTTTAGCTAAGCTTGTACCCGCATTAGAAGCCAATGATGACTTAGCTTTGGCTTTTTGCGATCACTACGTGATCAAAGCAGACGGTACAATTGATATGCCTGCAACACAAAAGTGTTCACACTTCTATAAACGTGTAGATTTAAAAGAAAGTATTTACAAACCTTTTTATAAATTGAGCTTAATTGATAGATCCGTTTCCAGCGCAACTGCGGCTGTAATTCGTCGAGAAATCATTGATTGGGATAGCATTCCAGAAGAAGTAGGTGGTTCGTGGGATATTTATCTGAATTATCTGTGCTGTCGTTCTGGGAATGGTGCTTACTATTGTCCTGCTAAATTGACCAGATATCGCGAACATGAACAAACAGACACAATGCTAAGTGGAAGACGTAATTTTCAGGCTAAAATCCGCAAAGCCAAAGCTGACCTTTTTTGTTATGAGCAGTTTCTCAAAGATGAGCGATTAAAAGAATTACATCCTTATTTTCAGAAAAAATGGGGATATATTAGTACGAATTTAGGAATTGGCTTGATGCGGGGGGAACAGTTAAGAGAAGCACGTATTAGTTTTTGGCATTCTTTACGTCGAAACTTTAGTTTACGGACAATAGCCGCACTAATACTAAGTTTTATTCCCCCGAAAATAGCGGCTAGATTTTAATTGTAACTGACAGCACATATATTTCCTAATCAATATTATTTAAAAATCAAGGAAGGTTTGACACAAATGCGAATAGCAGCTTGTATTACAACTAGAAATCGTTCTGTACAACTCGATGAATGTTTGAAAGCTTTATGGAATTCTACAGTTAAACCCCATGCGGTGATTGTTTCTGATGACTCCCAAGATATTCAAATACAGCAAACAAATTTAGAAGTTGTGCAAAAATATCCAGGAACAACTTATATTACAGGTCCAAAGCGCGGTGTTTGTGCTAACCGTAATAACGCAGTCAACGCAACTTCTGTATTAGAAACGGATTTTGTTGCTTTTGTTGATGATGATATTTGTGTAGAACCAGACTTTATTGCTAATGCGATAGATAAATATTCTCAAATGTCAAATGAGCAACGAAAATATACTATTATTACAGGTGTTAGTACAGGTATTAAAGGAGAAAAATTACTACCATCAAAGCTAACTTTTCGAGGCTACTTTTCTGCCACCGAAGAGACTCCCGAAACAGTGGTAATTCACGCAGCATTATTCCCCAGACAGTTTTTTATTCAAGAACAGTGGGATGAAGATATATATTTTGGTTATGAAGATGCAGAACTTTGCCTGCGAGCTATTAAGTACGGTTACAAAATAATCTCTTGTCCAGAGTTACAAGTAAATGTTAAAAGTACTCAAAGTGTGCTTGACGCACCGGGTATTAGTGGTATTAGTAATTATGAATTGCACATAGAAGCTGCTAGACTTTATGTAGGCATTAAACGCTATAAAAATTTATTCCCAAATCCTATTAAGTTACTCGCCTTTTTAAGTATATATTTTATTCATATGACCGGATATTTACTTAAAAAAAGAGCAATCCAAGCTTGGCCAGAAATTATTCGTCGTTCTCGGATTCAACTATTATGGCAGCAAGAAAATATTTCTCAATCAAAAGCTGCTTCTTCGCTGATTGTTTCTTGAAATTCGTACCTGATTTTTACAGCAGGCTGATATCGTGAAGCTTTGCATTATTACTCACAGTTTAATTAAAGGTGATGGTCAAGGAAGAGTAAATTATGAAGTTGCTTGGGAAGCAATTAAGCGCGGTCATCATTTGACTGTATTGTCAAGTAAAATTGCTCCAGAATTAGAGCAACATGATCAAGTTGATTGGGTTCCAATTTCAGTTAAAGGTTTACCCACTGAATTAATCCGCAACTTAATGTTTGCTTTTACAAGCAATAATTGGCTGAAAAAACATCGCAATCAACTTGATTTAATTAAAACAAATGGTGCTATTACCTGGGCAAATTCAGATGTGAATGCAGTACATTTCGTACATAATTCCTGGCTGAAGTTTTCTTCCTTACAAGCTACACCTGCTGCAAAAAACAATATCCTCAATCCACGCCTTTTTTTATATAATTTTTATCAGCGGTTGTATACAACACTTAACGCCCGTTGGGAAAAATCAGCGTTCGATAATGCAAAAGTAGTAGTTGCAGTTTCTGATACAGTTGCTGAAGATTTACGAGAAATTGGCGTACCTCAAGATGCAATTCGAGTCATTAGTAATGGGGTAGATGTCGAAGAATTTTCGCCCGGTAACGGTGGTACTCGTGAAACATGGAACTTACCCACCGGCGTTCCTTTAGCAATGTTTGCTGGGGATATCAGACTACCCCGGAAAAATTTAGACACAGTGCTACGGGCTTTGGTGCAAGTTCCCGATTTAAATTTAGCAGTAGTCGGTGTTATCGATGGTAGCCCTTATCCACAGCTAGCAGCATCTTTGGGAATAAGTGACCGAGTAAATTTTTTAGGATTCCGACGTGATATTTCCTCGATTATGAAGGTTGTGGATTTCTTTGTATTTCCTTCACGATACGAACCTTTTGGTTTAGTTGTCACCGAAGCAATGGCTACAGGAATACCAGTAATTACCGTAAGTTGTACAGGAGCCGCTTTCTTGATAACTCCCGAAGCCGGAATCGTTTTGCCAGACCCAGATGATAGCAAAGCTTTAGCAGAAGCGATGCAAAAATTAAGCACCAATCCGGATTTAAGAATTAAAATGGGTCAAGCCGCAAGAGCGATCGCCATCCAACATACCTGGAAAAATATGGCACAACAATATGTAGATTTATTTGAGGAGATGAATTAATCATGTCGATCGCGGTCATTGTACCAACTTACCGACGTAGCCAAGACTTGGCTCGCTGCTTGCAAGCACTGCAAAATCAAACTCGACCAGCCGATCAGGTGATAGTGGTAGTCCGTGATACGGATGCTGAAACTTGGTCATTTCTTGCAGCCTTTGACCCTCAAAATTTACTATTACGCACGGCAAAGGTCAGCGTTACCGGAGTAGTTGCAGCGATGAATACTGGTCTTGATACAGCAACAACTGACATTGTGGCTTTTACGGATGATGATGCAGCCCCCCATACTGATTGGTTGTTACGTATTGAAAGTCACTATCTGGCAGATGAACGGGTGGGTGGTGTAGGTGGACGCGATTGGGTATATCATGGCACCGACTTAGAAGATGGAAATTCAGTAACAGTTGGGCAAGTACGTTGGTTTGGTAAAGTTATTGGTAATCATCATATAGGTATTGGTGAAGCGCGGGAAGTTGATGTACTCAAAGGAGTAAACATGAGCTTTCGACGCGCTGCGATTGAGGGATGGCATTTTGACGAAAGAATGCGAGGAACCGGCGCTCAAGTTCACTTTGAATTAGCTTTTTCCTTAAAATTAAAACGGGCTGGTTGGAAATTAATTTACGACCCTAAAATAGCAGTTAATCATTATCCTGCGAAACGATTTGACGAAGATCAACGTCAAAGTTTCAATCAAACTGCCTTTGCCAATGCCGTACACAATGAAACTCTAGCTTTGTTAGAATACTTCTCACCATTACAAAAACTAGCATTTTTATTCTGGGCTATAACAGTCGGAACCAGAGAAGCGGTGGGTTTTATGCAGTGGTTACGATTTCTACCTTCTCAAGGTTTGTTAGCAGGTAAAAAGCTATTTGCATCTTTACGCGGTCGCTGGCAAGGTTTACAAACTTGGCAAGCGTCTAAGTCTATTATCAATTAACAGTTATTAATAAAGCATTAGTAAGTTATAACTCTTAACTCCGGTGGTACTAATTCCTAACTCAAAACTCCTAACTCACATCTTGCACCATTATCAACAACCGCCTTGGAATAAATTGCCCTTTCTTAAAAGCAAAGTCTGATAAATCAGACTAGGCAAGCATTTTAGTACGTTTTCAACGTACTTTGTAATCGGTTCCTTGAAATTGATTTCAAGGCGGGATTTCGGGCTTAACGAGAATGGTGTCATCCAGCTAACTCAAAACTCCTAACTTTTTAACAGTGAATTATATACAAACGCAAAATAATACTCCTAAAAAAGGATTTTCCTTTGGTTTAGAACCACCTTTGGGTTGGACGGCAATACTTGCATTAGTATTGTTCACTGCACTATGTATTTTTTCAGGTGCTACAGCAGTTCTTCGCAATAGCTATATAGCTCTTTCCCTTGCAGTAGGTCTTTTTTTGTATCTGCGATATCCTATCCTCTATATCGGGTTTACATGGTGGATGTGGTTCGTTACACCATTTGTGACTCGCTTAGTTGATTTAAAAAGCGGTTTCGATCCCAGTCGTCTCATGCTGATATCACCATATTTAATCACTTTATTTACTTTACACACCTTTTTAAAATATCTTCCCAAGTCCTTAAGTCAAGGTGGTTTACCTTTTGTTTTAGCATTTTTAGGTGTGTTTTACGGTTCTTTAATCGGACTAATTAAAACTAACCCAATGACTGCGGTTCGGGGAGTTTTCGACTGGCTACCCCCGATTGTTTTTGCTTTCTTTTTGTTTATTAAATGGCGGGAATATCCTCAGTATCGTCAAGTAATTCAGCGCACCTTCATCTGGGGTGTATTGGTGATGGGTGCTTATGGTGTTTGGCAGTTTATAGTAGCACCAGAATGGGACGTATTTTGGCTGATAGAAACCGATTTGAAAAGCATGGGAGATCCGGAGCCTTTAGGATTGCGAGTATGGAGTACAATGGCTTCTCCCGCACCTTTTGGGGGTGTAATGATGGCTGGTTTGTTACTATTATTAACTCACAGTCACTATCTGAATATTCCTGCTACGGCTGCCGGTTATTTAGCATTTTTGCTGACATCGGTACGGACTTTATGGGGTGCTTGGTTAGTAGGATTAGTAACTTTATTTGGCTCCCTCAAAGCACGCTCTCAAATGCGCTTGGTTCTGGTTATTTTGTTGATGGTACTCTTTGTTGTACCTTTAACAACAATTGAGCCATTTTCGGAAACAATTTCACAACGTTTTGAAACTTTTTCTAATTTGGAAAAAGACGATAGCGCTCAAGTTCGGCAAAAAATTTACGAGGAAGGTTTGAATAAAGCTCTTACCAACGGTTTAGGTAATGGAGTCGGAAATACTTTTGTTGTAAATGAAAAAGGTATCTTAGAACCAATTGTAATTGACAGTGGATTTCTCGATACATTTTTCACTTTAGGTTGGTTTGGAGCAGTATTTTATTTAGGTGGAATGCTGCTGTTGGTTTATCAAATATTTCAATTTCCTGAATGTCGTTTTGATTCTTTTATGGCTGCATCACGGGGTATTGGTATTGGAATGATATCAACTTTAGCCGGTAACAGTGGGATGTTAGGTGTTGCGGGTATGGTATTGTGGGGTTTCTTGGGTATTGCTTTAGCTGGACATAATTACCATGTACATGAGCAGAATAAATTTAGGAGTTAGGAGGAAGGGAGTTAGCAGTTAGGAGTTAAGAGTTAGCAGTTAGCAGTTAGAATTATTTATAATTATAAAAACAATTATAAATAAAGTTTGAAAATTATATAATTTAATTTATAAATGCAGTAAAAGGCATATTATTCCTGTCAACAGTATTTAGCTGAATTGACAAAACATAAAACTTTAACTCCTAACTTTTAACTCTTCTCCTTCTAACTATTTAAATTTATCCAATCAATTTCTGCCAAGTAATATTTCCGATAATTCCATCAGCAGGTAAACCATTTGCTCGTTGAAATTGCTTAATTGCAGCTTCTGTGGCAGAACCATATATACCATCAGGTTCAGCACCTAAACGGTATTGTAAATATTTCATTATGATACCGGCTGCATGGTTTTTCCTAATTACTGGTTTTGCTAAAATTTGATTAATCGCACCCCATGTAGTATCACCAGCAATTCCTGTTTGTTGAATCCCAACTATTTCTTGAAATTTTTTGATTGCAAATACAGTATTAGGACCAATTATATTATCTTCATCCAAAGGATTACCCTTTGAGTCGGTGATTCTAAGACGATTTAAAACTTTTTGCAATCTCAATAAAGATACATCAGGATTTAATGATTCATCGGGTACGGGAATTACTGGAGTAGTAGGTAATTTACCCGTTAATCCTTTCACAATAGCATTTGCCATGGCTTCCGAATCAAACAATTTCATATCTTTTGCTGAATCAAGAAAGCAACATTCAACTAAAATTCCAGGCATATTTGTATTTTTCAAAACGTATAGATGAGAACCATTTTTAATTCCCCGATTAAAGAAACCCATTTGAAGAATTTCATCTAATACTGATTTAGCAATTTTTCTACCCGTATCGCTGATAGCAAATATTTCTGTACCGTTAGCAAATCCATTAAAAGCATTAAAATGTATCGAGACAAAAATATCAACTTTACTTGCATTGGCTCTGGAACATCTTTGTTGTAAGGAATTTCCGACACTATTAGATTTTACTGGCTTACAATCTATAACTTGGTGTCCCAAATCTTTAAGTTTACCCATAACTCTATTTCCGACATCCAAAGTCAAATTATCTTCAAATTTGATTCCATTTGCTCCAGTGTCTGGAGGACAATTATGTCCAATATCAATTCCAAATCTCATTGACTTACCTCAAGCATTAAATATTACTTTTAAAACATTCAATATCATCATTGTCAAGATAATTAGATAACATTGTTTGCATTTTTATTTAATTATTAATATCGGATTAATCTCAATTTTATTTTGATTGTTAAAAACCATTTTCTCAAAAATAATTATCTAATTCAATTTGATTAGTATACAAATTATGAGATATAGATAAGCATTTAATTCTTTGATTCCTGATGTGATAAGTCGGGTTTTTACAATAATTATCTTGTTTGATAGATACTTAACTAGGAATTACACAATATGTGTAGGAATAGCCGCAAGTGTCACAAAACTCGCATCGTGCCGTACTCTCACTTTCATATGATTGCGTTAAGAATTGCTGAAGTGTACAAGCAACGGCAATAAAAGGGGGATATTATCTACACCCCTTTTTGCCTCCCCGACAAGAAAAATATGCTTTTTTGCTAAATCCTAATGTGGTTGAAACAATTATTTTTACTATGGGTAGGGATAATTCATGAATTACCCTTACGGAACATCTTCATTTTGCGTAATTCCTGTTGACATAAAAACCTGACTTCTGAGAACAGTTATGAATAGCGCGTTCCTTGAGTGTTTGACTTCGCTAAAGTTGTATATATAATCAAAAGTTTTATGGTTTTGGGAAATGAAACGCATCGTCTTGATTGCAGGATTTGAGTCTTTCAATGCTGGGTTATACCGCAAAGCTGCGGATATTGCTGTATCTCGCTGTTCTGATTTGGATCTAAGGGTGTTTAGCGATCGCGATATCAACAGCAACCCAAGTATAGTGGAAACAGCACTTGAAGATGCTGATGTGTTTTTTGGTAGCTTACTATTCGACTACGACCAAGTTGTATGGTTAAAGGAACGAGTCAGCAATATTCCGATTCGTTTGGTGTTCGAGTCAGCTTTGGAATTGATGAGTTGTAATCAAATTGGTGCATTTACCATTGGTGACAAACCCAAAGGAATGCCAAAATCTGTAAAATTTATCTTAGATAAATTCAGTAACGGACGGGAAGAAGATAAATTGGCAGGTTATATTAGCTTTTTAAAAGTTGGTCCTAAATTATTAAAATATATACCAGTACAAAAGGTTCAAGATTTACGCAACTGGTTGATTATTTACGGTTATTGGAATGCTGGTGGTTGCGAAAATGTCGCTGCATTATTTTGGACTTTAGCAGAAAAATATTTAGATTTAAAAGTCGGGGATATTCCTTCACCGATCGAAACCCCGAATATGGGATTGCTTCATCCTGATTACAATGGTTATTTTGAATCACCCAAGGCTTATTTAGATTGGTACAAAAAAAGAATTGAAAATATTTATAGTCCAGTAATTGGAATTCTTTTGTATAGGAAACACGTAATTACCAAACAATCATACATTCCTCAATTAATTAAACATTTCGAGTCGGCTGGTTTAATTCCCTTACCCATATTTATTAATGGTGTAGAAGGACACGTCGCTGTCCGCGATTGGATGACTACAGATTACGAAACCCAACAACGTCAACAAGGTAATTTGCAAACTGTTTCTCTTTCTCCAGAAGCAGTGACAGTTGATGCGATTGTTTCTACCATTGGATTTCCTTTGGTAGGAGGACCTGCGGGTTCCATGGAAGCAGGAAGACAAGTTGATGTTGCAAAAAGCATTCTCGCTGCTAAAAATGTACCTTATATTGTCGCTGCACCGCTGTTAATTCAAGATATTCATTCCTGGACTCGTCAAGGTATTGGCGGATTGCAAAGTGTTGTTTTATACGCATTGCCGGAACTTGATGGGGCGATCGATACGATTCCTCTCGGTGGTTTGGTAGGGGAAGATATTTACTTGGTTCCCGAAAGGGTACAGCGATTAATTGGTAGAGTCAAAAGCTGGGTAAATTTACGGAAAAAACCTGTATCCGAGCGCAAAATTGCAGTTATTCTCTACGGTTTTCCACCGGGATACGGTGCAACGGGGACTGCTGCTTTATTGAATGTTCCCCGTAGTTTATTGAAATTTCTCCACGCTTTGCAGGAAAAAGGTTACAGCGTGGGAGAATTACCCGCAGATGGTGAAGAGTTGATTCGTTTGGTCAAAGAAGCCGATGAATCGGGATGGGAAGACAAGGAGACAAGGGGACAAGGAGATCCCGATGATTATTTTTCTAAATCCACAAACTCTGTAAATGTTAATACGTTAGAAAAATGGTTGGGATATCTCCAAACAACCCGCGTTGTAAAGCAGTGGAAATCCCTGACAGGTTCTGGTATTAAAACATACGGCGATGATTTTCATCTTGGCGGTATTCAATTAGGTAATGTTTGGATAGGGGTTCAGCCACCTTTGGGCATTCAAGGCGACCCGATGCGGTTAATGTTTGAAAGAGATTTAACGCCTCATCCCCAGTATGCAGCTTATTACAAGTGGTTGCAGCATGAGTTTGCTGCCGATGCGCTGGTTCACTTTGGAATGCACGGTACTGTGGAATGGTTGCCTGGTTCTCCGTTGGGTAATACTGGTTATTCTTGGTCTGATATTTTACTGGGAGATTTGCCAAATCTCTATATATATGCAGCGAATAATCCTTCGGAGTCGATTTTAGCAAAGCGTCGCGGTTATGGGGTGTTGATTTCCCATAATGTACCACCTTACGGTCGTGCAGGTTTGTATAAGGAGTTGATGGCTTTACGGGATTTAATTGCGGAGTATCGGGAAGATCCACAGAAGAATTATTTACTCAAGGAAGCAATTTGTAAAAAGATTGTTGATGCTGGTTTGGATGCCGATTGTCCGTTTGTGGAAGCGAGGAAGTTGGGAATTGAGTTTACGGTTGAGAATATCGGAATGTTTAGCGATCGCGCTTTTCATGGTTATTTGGTGAAGTTGTATGAGTATTTACAGGTTTTGGAGAATCGCTTGTTTTCTTCGGGGCTACATATTTTAGGGGAAGCTCCGAATGAGGAGGAGATGAGGTGTTATTTGGATGCTTATTTTGGTAAGGAGGAGGAAGAAAATCAACCGCAGAGACGCGGAGAACACAGAGAAAGAGAGGAAGAGGAAATTAGGGGTTTGTTGGGAAGAAGTACGGATGAGTTGAGTAATTTGTTACGAGGTTTGAATGGTGAGTATATTTTACCTGCACCAGGAGGAGATTTGTTACGGGATGGTGCTGGTGTGTTACCGACGGGAAGGAATATTCATGCTTTAGATCCCTATAGAATGCCTTCTCCTGCTGCTTATGAACGGGGAAGGGAGATTGCCAGGAAGATTATTCAGCAGCATTTACAAGAAAATGGCAGTTATCCGGAGACTGTAGCGGTAATGTTATGGGGTTTGGATGCAATTAAGACTAAAGGTGAGTCTTTAGGTATTTTGTTGGAATTGCTTGGTGCTGAACCTTTAAAGGAAGGCACGGGTAGGATTGTTCGTTATCAGTTGAAACCCTTAGCGGAAGTTGGACATCCCCGCATTGATGTTTTAGGTAATCTTTCGGGGATTTTTCGCGATAGTTTTGTGAATATTATTGAGTTGTTGGATGATTTATTTCAACGTGCTGCGGAACTCGATGAACCTTTAGATCAAAATTTTGTTCGCAAGCACGCTTTGGAATTGAAGGGAAAAGGTGTGGAGAACAGTTGTGCTAGGTTATTTTCTAATCCTGCGGGTGATTTTGGTTCGTTAGTGAATGACCAAGTAGTTGATGGTAGTTGGGAATCTGGAGAGGAGTTAGGAAATACTTGGGAAAGTCGCAATGTGTTTAGTTACGGTAAAGAAGATAAGGGACAAGCACGCCCGGAAGTGTTAAATCAGCTTTTGGCAAGTACCAGTCGGATTGTTCAAGAAATTGACTCGGTGGAGTACGGTTTAACTGATATTCAAGAATATTACGGTAATACTGGTGGTTTAAAAAAAGCTGCGGAAAAACAAAGTGGGAAGAAAGTTATAGCTAGCTTTGTGGAAAGTTTTTCTCAGGATACTACTCCTCGTGACTTGGATGATTTACTAAGAATGGAGTATCGTACCAAGTTACTCAATCCCAAATGGGCTGAAGCGATGGTAAATCAAGGTAGTGGTGGTGCATTTGAAGTTTCGCAACGAATGACAGCTTTGATTGGTTGGGGTGGAACTGCGGATTTTACGGATAAGTGGGTATATAACCAAGCAGCGGACACTTATGCTTTAGATGCTGAAATGGCGGATAAATTGAGAAAAGCCAATCCCGAAGCGTTTAAAAATATTGTCGGAAGAATGTTGGAAGCCCACGGAAGAGGTTTTTGGGATGCTACTGACGAGAAATTACAGAAGTTGCGGGAGTTGTATGAGTTGACGGATGAACAGTTAGAAGGTGTGATCAGTTAATTACTAATTTGTAATTAGAAGATAAAATTAGATTAAAGTTTTAATCCCTTTGAGGAATTGAAAGTCTATTTATATAATCAGGAATAATCATAGAACATCAGCAATTTATAGACATACTGAGTTGATATTTTACTTCATAAAATTTGTGCCGATTTAAAAATTCCTCAATTCTAGACTTTCTTCTACTCAAAATTATCAAATAATTTTACCAGCAGACCTGCCTATCTGCTGTTGAAATAATTCTCCCCTCTACAAACAGCAAATATTCGTTTTTAACTGATTCGCAAAGTACATTCCAAAATCAATTTTTGGTTAACTAAGGAATAAGGCTGAATCTCCAAAGCACGTTGGAAACAACTTATCGCTCTAGCATACTCTCCTAAAGCTGCATAACATAAACCCATACCGTGAAGTGCGCCAAAATGTAGTGGATTCAGTTCCACTGCGACTTGAGTATCAGCTAAAGATTTTTCGTACTGATGATTAGTATAGTAAAGAAAAGCACGGCGATTCCAAGCCTCAGCAAAATCAGGTTGCTTGTCAATCAACTGCGTTAGCATTTCTTCGGCTTCGGCGATTTTGCCTGCATCCAATAGTTTTTGGCTAGTTTCTATTTTTTCTAACCCGTAAACTCCCTTCTGCTGAAACCATAAACGCCACAATTTCCGAGTCGCTTCTTCGCGCACTACCTCATCCGGATTTTTCAAGTCTTCAAGTAACGAGTTAATAAATAAAGAATCCATGAAATTTTTCTTTTGAGTATCAGAATATCTATTTAAATTTAATCTCGCACAAAATCACATGAAAATACAGTAATTTACTCATTTTTAATCTTTTACTTTAAATTACTCTTTAAAAATATTTATCGAGGTTACGTAACTTTTAATACTGTTTTTTATGTTTTATGAAAATTCATCATATTTGAACTAAAAATTCATATTTATATTGCATTTTTTACAAAAAAATACACTATTGATAGTTGACAAATTAAATTACAGAAGCCGGGTTTTTAGCAAAGTATTTGTAAAGATAAACAAATTTTGCTCAAAACCCGACTTCTCAACTGGAGAGGTTTCCTAAATGACAAATTTCTATGCCAAAGCTGGTACTGGAACCGTCAGATGTTCATATAAAGGAAAACCCTTGCATAAACAAGCAACCCGTTGCAGACAATCTTGAGCAACTGCTTCCGAATCAGGATTTAACAAACGGTCGGCAATAATATTACCTATCTCGGTAAATTCTGCTACTCCCATTCCTCGGGTTGTCATGGCAGGCGTACCTAATCTCAAACCACTGGTAACAAAGGGTGATTCTGGGTCAAAGGGAACTGTATTTTTGTTCGCGGTGATATTCACATCGCTAACTAATTGGTCTGCTTTTTTACCCGTCATACCAATACAACGTAAATCTACGAGCATGAGATGGTTTTCTGTACCGTTGGAAACAATCTTCAAGTCTCTACTTTGTAACTGATCGGCTAAAGCACGGGCATTTGCAATCACAGCAGCCGAATAATCCTTAAATTCTGGCTTGAGAGCTTCCCCAAAAGCTACTGCTTTCCCTGCAATCACGTGTTCTAAAGGTCCACCTTGGGTACCGGGGAAAACGGACTTATCAAGCTTTTTACCCATGTCAGCGTCGCGAGTTAAAATTAAACCACCCCTGGGACCACGTAAGGTTTTGTGGGTCGTTGTAGTTACCACATCGCAATAAGGAATTGGGTTGGGATGAAGTCCGGAAGCGACTAAACCGGCGATATGAGCAATATCCGCCAACAAGTAAGCACCAATTTCCGAGGCAATACTGCGAAATTTTTCAAAATCAATAATCCGGGGATAAGCTGAATACCCACAAATCAAGAGCTTTGGACGCTCCCTTAGCGCCAGCTCGCGAATTTGTTCGTAATCTAGCTGTTCTGTTTCTTGATTAACGCCGTAATGACAAACCTCGAACCACTTACCAGAAACATTTACCGGCGAACCGTGAGTTAGATGCCCACCGTGGGACAAATCCATTCCCATGATTTTATCACCCGGTTCTAATAAAGTTAAGAATACCGCAAAATTAGCTTGCGCTCCAGAATGAGGTTGGACGTTTGCATGAGCAGCACCAAATAGCTGTTTAGCGCGGTCAATGGCTATTTGTTCAATTTTATCGATGACTTCACAACCGCCATAGTAACGCTTACCTGGTAACCCCTCAGCGTATTTATTCGTCAGTACTGAACCTTGAGCAGCCAGTACGGCAGCAGAGGTAAAGTTTTCTGAAGCAATCAATTCCAAGTGGTCTTGTTGACGTTTTAGTTCGCCATTAATTAACTCTGCCACTGTGGGGTCGGAAGAAGCAAGCAAATCTGAATTAGTTTTAGTCACTTGAGTTATTTTTCCTGTGAAAATATGTGCTATCGCACAGAAGAAGATTTTATCTCTTTTTCTGTTGAGTGTGAGCAGTTAGAGGTTAAAGGTTGATGGTCAACTTCATCAAAAAATAATGTATTACTTTTTACTACGAAACTGTAATGTTTTCATCCTCAACGTATAAAATCAAATAGAATAAAATCAAATTTACTTAATATCGATAAATAAGGAATAAGCTGTATTCGCATTTATCTGAAATCCCGGATATATCAAAATCTAGTTCGGGCAAGGTTTTTCCTTTCTCTGCTTGTTCAATCCTCTTCAGATAAATGAAGGTGACAATTAAAACTCATTTAAACGGGTGGTAAAATGTTAGTAATTTTAATCAAAGAGCAAGTTATTGCCCCAAAAAAAGTTTGCCAGTCTTGCGTACTTGCGGACAAAAACGGTCAGCCTCGCTGGTATAAAGGTAAACTCTGCTGTGGACAGCCCCCAAGCAATATTACTGAGGAACAGCCAGGACGGTACGAATGCATGATGGGCTTTCACATTGCCAATATAGAATAGTGTAATTTAAATAAAAACCAAACGAAAAACCTGCGCGACTGCGTTATTCTAGGTTCATGCAGTCAATTCAATTAACCATAGGAGAACGCAGTATGAGTTGGAGCGGGTCTATAACTGTTAAAGATAAAATTTTTGGTAGCTTACCTTACTTGCTTCCTTTAGTTGAAGGACTAAGTTTTGGTGGCTTCTTACTAAGGCAATTTCCGGCTTTGGGTGTGATTCTCATCCCAATTTTACCTGTGGTAACAATTTATAATAGTTTTCCTTTTGCTGGACTAATTATCTTCTTCGCTTTATTCCTCTTGGTAGTGCGAAATGAAAAAATCAACCGTTTTATCCGCTTCAATACAATGCAGGCTATTCTTTTAAGCATTGTTTTATCTTTATGCGGTCTTCTCATACGTATTTTAAGTCCAGTTCCAGGTGCTAACTTTGCAATAGAAACTCTAGCCAACACTATTTTTATTGGCTTAGTAGTAGCTGTTGTATATTCCGTTGCCCAAACTCTCATGGGTCGTTACGCAGAAATTCCCGCAATTAGTGATGCAGTTCATATGCAGGTACGTTAAACAACTAAATTTGAATCCAAATATATTCAATATATTTGACTAAGTTTTTATTTACTAGCTGCTACGGTATTTTCCAAACGACCAATACCTTCGATTTCCACCCGCACGCGATCGCCGAAATGCAATGGACCAACTCCCAAAGGTGTACCCGTAAGTATGATGTCTCCCGGTAGTAGGGTCATTACCTGAGTTATGTAAGCAACTATATTCTCTGGAGAGAATACCATTTGGTCGATACAAGCAGATTGAACGGGAGTTGGATCATCATTCAAAAAAGTTTGCAATCTCGCACCAGGGCTTAATTCTCTGACAATCCACGGACCTAAAGGGCAAAAAGTATCGAAACCTTTAGCACGAGTCCATTGTCCATCAGATTTTTGTAAATCTCTTGCTGTGACATCATTGGCAATTGTATAACCCCAAATTTTGGTTTGAGCAGTCTGAGGGGTGCATTTAGTCGCTAATTCGCCAATAATTAGCGCTAATTCTCCTTCATAATCCACCCGTTGACTAGCGATGGGATACTCAATTTCAGCTTCTGAAGCAATAACACAAGTCGGAGGTTTTAAAAAAATCAAGGGTTCTTTTGGTACGCTTGTACCCATTTCCGCCGCATGGTCTGCATAATTCTTGCCCACCGCGATAATTTTAGAAGGAGAGCAAGGAGCTAAAATTTGGTAGCTATCTGGTGCTAATTTTAAATCAGTTGGCTGACCCTGTAACCAAGGTGGAGCATCGAGTACTTGGACGTTAAGGTCGATCTGTAGCAAACCATAGTAGATTATACCGTCAGTACTTTGAATCCGCACATAGCGCTGTGCCATAAGCTTAATTACTTCCTTTTCAATATTTTTTGTCAGGTTATTTGCACATTCTTCAATTGGTTTAGGTTTATACTTTACAGTTGAGCTAATGCTCCTAACCTTAACTCCTAACCCAATTAATCCGCCATGTCCTATTTTCTTTACCATGAAAGCGATCGGCAGTAACTCACTTTTAGATTATTCTTCTTGAAAAATTGACTTTTGACAAATACCTCAATAAACATCGGTTTCATCGGATTTTTGTGGGTTCGCTTGATACTACAAGAATAATTTTAAAACTACAGAGACAACTCAGATTTTTAAAGGTTTGTCAATCCAAATCAAAAACTGGTAAGATTATAATTCCTTGCTGCTTCAAATGTTTGTTGAGTATTGTAATTTATTCTACTCAGCAGATTGCTTTGAAATTAGCAGCCAAATGTCCAAAAGGAGATAAAAACAAATGGCTACATATTACGAGACAATGTATATTTTGCGACCAGACTTGATCGACGAGCAAGTAGAGCAAAATATTTCTAAGTATGAAAACTTACTCAAAGAGAATGGTGCGGAAAATCTCCAAATTCAAAATCGCGGTAAGCGTCGTTTGGCTTATGAGATTAACAAACATCGGGATGGTGTCTACGTCCAGATGAACTATACCGCTAATGGTAATGCGATTGCTCCTATGGAGCGTGCAATGCGCTTAAGCGAAGAAGTAATTCGTTATTTGACTATCAAGCAAAAACAGCAAACAGTAGAACAGGAAATACCCACAGAAGAAGTCTCGATTGCCGCGATCGCTCAAGAAAGATAATTATCTTCTCACTTCGAATTTTACAGAAGATTAAATTTTGGTCATAGATATTTTGGGTAAAATTATCTCAATTAACCACATCCAAAATTTAATCTTAAAAAAAGTCAAAAAATTTCCTAAATATCTCTCTTTTACCCTTGCCATTACCGCTAGGGATGTTAAATTAACAGATACTTACCTTTAAGCGATCTATCTATATATTTATTGCTCTAAGCGTGGAATAAGATTTATTAAGTAAACTGTAAGACACTGTGAGCCAAACAGATAACTCCACTATCCAAGCTCTCTCGACTGAAGTATCAAAGTTGCGTCAAGAATTACAGCTTCGAGACCAATTAGTGCAACAGTTGTCTCAAGAGCTATTCCGACTGGTAAAGGGTAATACCGATTTTATGCCCCAGCCAGCAGTTTCTGAGCGTCATCAGAACGAGCTAAATGCTTTACGAGAACAACTACAAGCAGTGGAAGAACAGGTAAATTTTTACCAAGATCAGATTAGCACTCGTGACAGCGAAATTTATCAATTACGTCAGTCGGTTCAAGAGTTAACTGACCGTAGTAGGATGTTAGAGCAAGTAGTGCAAGAACTACCCCAAATTTATCGTCAGAAGTTTGAAGAACGGATGGCTCCGGTTAGAGAAAAATTGGCTGTTCTACAGCAAGAAAACCGTCAATTGCAAGCAGAATTGCAAAGCGTAAGCTATCGTTTAGCGCTTAAATCTCGCACTGCTTCTCATAGCGGTATTGATTTACCTTCATTTCCTCGCTCTAATCCCCCCGGTGGTATTTCTACTGTACCAAATGTTTAATAAAAGCAATTAAATTAATTTTTGTTTCTATTTATGCTGTGTAACTTGTTACGTCAATATTAAAAGCTGCAAGATAATTAAGTGGTTTATTTTCGGTAATTTATTTGAAATTTATTTGAAATTTATTTTAGTAAAAAAAGGGGCTATAAATTAAATTTATTCCACCCTAAAATCACAAAAACAGTAAACTTGGCATAAGAGAGCGAAGAATTACTTGGGTAAAATGATAAAAATAAATAATTACCAATTTTACCCACTGATAAATTCTTCTATTGATTTAATATTGAAAGTGGCAAAAATTCCATCAACTTAACGGCACTTCAAGCCAATTGCTGAGTGCAATTTGTCTGTATGGAAAGTGAATTAGCACGACGGTTGATATAATATACTCGCTAAGAACAGCCTCAAAGCCTGAGTTTGATTGCTGATTTGTTTAATACTTACCGGGACTAAAATAAAATTAGACCTCAGCATTTTGATTTCAAGTTAACAAAAATTAGCTCGCTACAACCAATTTTTTGTTGTTACAAGATGTTCAAAACTTCTTCGTAAGTATTGAAAATTTCAAACACAGAATCTAGATGAGTAAGTTCCAAAACTAAGCGAACTGGTGCAGTAACATGACAAAGAACAAGACGACAATTTGATTGACGCGCAATTTTAACTCCTTTCACCAAGCCAACTAAGCCAGAACTATCCATAAAATCTACCTTACTTAAGTCTATAACCCAAAATTGCCCTGGCTGGGGTACAACTTGATTTATCTTTTCACTCAAGGTATTTCCACCTTGCAAATCCATTGGTCCTTCGGGCTGGAATAGAATAATTTGACGTTCTACTGTGAAAGTCATAAATTTAACTAAGTAGTTGAAGTAATGAGAAAAAAACAAAAACAGACACAAATACTACTTGTTTCTCAACTAGAAGCTTGCCGTGTTTACCTACATATTAGTCCGGGTTTTGGGCAATGCAATTGAGACAACTAAAATCAGTATTTATGTCGTATAATTTTCCCAAACAATTCTCAGTATAGGCATAAGGGATTTGGTTTTTCCGTAACAATCGCTTCTTTTACAGAATTTTTATAATCTTCTCAGAGTTTTATGAATTTTTTGTGAAATTATTATTATAAATGTGAGGAAATGTAAGCTTGTGGTAAATCATCGTTAATTTAAAGTATTATTTAATACGTTGTTTTAGCCATACGAAAATCCAAAAACTAAAAAAACTTATTTAATTAAGCATTGTCAAATAATTTATCTTTGTTCTTGAGTTGTATATACACTGATTTTAAAGTATCATTTTTTATCATTACTTATAAATACTTTCTCAAACATAAATCAGTTGAAAAACTATCCTGATTCATCAAATAAACTGTAACTTCATTGACACCTTAGATTAAAAAGAGTCAAGATGTAGAAATGTAAACTTATATAAATGTGGTAAGGCTGGATGTCTCTCGATTTCATATCATTAGAGAATATTCAGGAAATTGCTCATCAATACGGTTATTGGGCGATTTTTCTAGGGATTTTATTAGAAAACTTAGGTATTCCGCTTCCTGGTGAAACTGTAACCTTGGTGGGTGGTTTTTTAGCTGGTAATGATGAACTTAATTACTGGTTAGTTTTGGCAGATGCAGCATCGGGTGCTGCAATTGGTGGTATTTGTGGCTATTGGATTGGTCGAATTGGTGGTTGGTCATTGCTGATGAGACTCGCAAATCTACTGCGAATTTCTGAAGTTCGGGTTTTGGGTATTAAAGAAAAATTTAGCGAAAATGCCGTTAAAACAGTATTTTTTGGCAGATTCTTCGCTTTATTACGAATTTTTGCCTCACCATTAGCCGGTATTGCCGAAATGCCTTTTACTAAATTCCTGTTGTACAACTTTTTAGGTGCTGGTGCTTGGGCTGGTACGATGGTTTCCTTGGCTTTCTTCGCTGGCAAGGTAGTTTCTTTAGAACAGTTGGTAAAGTGGGTAGGTCAGTTTGCTATTTTGGCATTGCTGATTCTAGTTGCTTTGATAGCGGTACCTTTGTGGCTAGAATCCCGTCAGGTTGAGGAGATAACTAGTGAGGAATAGATTTACAGGTTAAAGGTTGGGCGAGAAGTCGGGTTTTTATAAGGGTTGTCTGATGTTACAGATAATTATCCTAAAAACCCGACTTCTAAGGTTAAAGGTTTAAGGTCAAAGGTCAAAGTGTTGAGTGAGAAGTCGGGTTTTTATAAGGGTTGTCTGATGTTACAGATAATTATCCTAAAAACCCGACTTCTGTTATTTCTGTTGAGACCAAATACGAGTAGGTAATCCCCAAATGTAAATAAATCCTTCAGCAGCTTTATGATCGAATTGGTCTTCGGCTCCGTAGGTTGCTAATTCAGGATTGTAAAGGGAATTATCGGAACGACGACCAACAACGATCGCGTTACCTTTAAAAAGTTTCATCCGCACTGTTCCGGAAACTCGCTCCTGTGTCTTCTCAATAAAAGCATCAAGTGCAGCCTTTAGCGGACTAAACCACAAACCGTTGTAAATTAATTGGCTGTAAGTTTCTTCAATACCCCGCTTATAGTGGCTGACATCTGCTGTCAAAGTTAAACTTTCTAAATCGCGATGGGCTTGAATTAACGCTACCATTGCTGGAGATTCGTAAATTTCCCGCGATTTGATACCCACTAAACGATTTTCGATCATGTCAATGCGTCCGACACCATGATTTCCAACCGATTGATTGAGTTGAGAAATCATCTCGATTGGGGTTTTAGATTCACCGTTGAAAGTTGTAGGAATACCTTTAACAAAACCGATTTCGATGTATTCTGGTTCATCAGGAGTATCGGCGATCGCCTTTGTCATCTCGTAGATTTCTTCTGGTGGTTCGTATGATGGATCTTCTAACAAACCAGCTTCAATACTCCTACCGAGCATATTTTTGTCAATACTGTAAGGGGAAGATTTTTTCACTGGTGAGGGAATACCAAACCGTTCTCCATAGGCAATAGTTTCTTCCCGACTCATTCCCCATTCCCGTGCTGGTGCGAGTATTTTTAAACGGGGATTCATCGCTGCAACCGCTACATCGAAACGAACTTGGTCGTTACCTTTGCCAGTACAACCGTGGGCGATCGCATCGGCTTCATATTTATGAGCTGTTTCTACCAATGCTTTAGCAATTAATGGACGTGCAAGAGCAGTTGCTAGAGGATAACGATTTTCGTAAATAGCATTAGCTTGAATGGCTTTAAATGCATAATCTTTGATAAAGGTTTCCCGGACATCGGCTATTAGCGATTCACTTGCACCTGATTTGAACGCTTTTTCGCGAATTGGTTCTAATTCTTCACCTTGACCTAAGTCTGCTGCTAGGGTAATAACTTCTTCTACTCCCCATTCTTGTTTCAGGTAGGGGATACATACAGATGTATCGACTCCACCGGAATATGCTAACACAACCTTTTTGGCGCGACCCATTGATTACTTCTCGATGCTGCAAAACGACGATGGTTTATTATCTAATTAATTTAGGTATATTCTCCTCCGTATTTCTACTAGTTAAGTATTTCTACAGGGTATATATAGGAATCTGGTTTGATTTTTAAATCAGTTATAGGGGCTAGAGAACAAGGAACAGTTACTTGAAACTATTAAGAAGTCGGGTTTTTTAGATTAAATATCTACAGAGAAAAAACAATCATTGTAAAAACCCGACTTCTCACTCAGGAAACAATATTATTTAAGAAGTCGGGTTTTTTAGATTAAATATCTACAAAGAAAAAACAATCATTGTAAAAACCCGACTTCTCACTCAACGAGACAATTATAAATTTAATTTTGTGAGTTTTTCATATCAAGAGTTAATAAGATTAAAATAATCATCTCATGTACAAACTCCTCAACAAGTACCAGAATCAGCTAATGGTTTTGGGTTAGTTGTGGGAATAGTTGGAACCAGTTTAATTGTGCGTCAAAATCATCCTCAAGCTAGATTCAAGCAATAAACAAGTTAAACAGGGAATCTCGCAGATAATTTTAGAGTGCGAAGGGAGTAATTACCTACTTATCAGTCAATAATTCCCTACTCCCTACTCCCTATGTGTATCATTCTCAAATAACAAATTAGGTAATCGCAGTCAGCTAAGGAACAGCAGTATAGTTGTAGCTGTCCTATGCTGAAGGGAATAGTGTTGGGGGTGAAACTGTGTTTTTTAGTGTTGTGATTCCGACTTACAATCGCAAACCGATTTTAGAAAAGTGCCTCAGAGCTTTAGAGCTACAAAGTTTGAGTCCGTCTAGCACGGTAACAGATTACGAAATTGTGTTGGTTGATGATGGTTCTACTGATGGTACCTTGGAGTGGTTGGCAACACACAAAGAAGAATTTCCCCATGTCAGAACCTTCGAGCAAGAACACATGGGTCCGGCTGCAGCGAGGAATTTAGGGGTAGAAAAAGCGAAAGGTGATACAATTATTTTTATTGATAGTGATTTAGTTGTTACAGAAGTTTTTCTTCAAGCTCATGCAGATGCCCTAAGTGAGGGATACAAGAAGTTAGGAAATGATCGGTTCTTTACTTATGGTGCGGTAATTAATACTGCTAATTTCGAGAATCCAACTTCCGAACCATATAAATTAACTGATTATTCTGCTGCTTTTTTTGCTACGGGAAACGTTGCTATTCCTAAACATTGGTTAGAGAAAGCTGGACTTTTCGACACTGGTTTTCAACTTTATGGTTGGGAAGATTTAGAATTAGGTGTACGGCTGAAAAATTTGGGTTTAAAGTTAATTAAATGTCCGGAAGCTGTGGGTTATCATTGGCATCCAGCTTTTAATTTAGAGCAAATACCTAATTTGATTGATAAAGAAATTCAACGCGGACGCATGGGAGTTTTATTTTATCAAAAGCATCCCACTTGGGATGTTAGGATGATGATTCAGATGACCTGGTTGCATCGTTTACTTTGGGGTGTGCTTTCATTGAATGGGACACTAAACGAGCGGACAATGGCTCCATTATTGCGACAGTTAATTAAATCCGGCAATTCCCAATTAGCTTTAGAATTAGCTCGAATTTTCTTGAATTGGTATAACGTTCAAGGTGTTTACACTGCTTATGTGGAAGCGAAAAAAGAACAGAAAATATAGTTAGAATACTTGATAATTTATTTGAATAAGCTTCTGTCGCTTCCAAACCAACTTTAGATTTGAACCATTGCCGTTTAGCTAAAACAAAAAGAAGCCTCTCACTCAGTCCAAAGGACGAGTGATGAGATGAATTTTTGGGCGATGACGAATTGACCCACAACCAAATTAATCCGCAGGATTAACAGGGCAGGGGGTCGAT
>JAYKJL010000184.1:0-31672 GCA_035285725.1 Nostocales cyanobacterium 94392
TATTCTTAGGAAACACAAGCGCTTACGCTCAAAATAAAAGGTTAATGTATGAGGGATTTCGACAAGGCACTTCTTGGAAAGTATATTTACTCAATAAAAAATTAGCTCAAGAAATCAAGCTTGGTGGTGAAACGAGACGATTGTATTTAGTCGATTTAGAAATTAATAATAGTTACAGCGGTATTAAAAGAAGAACGGATTTAGTGCAATGCTCCGCTTCAGCACCATTTGTAGCATTTAAAGACGACAGCATACCGCAAACGGCAATTCTGCACTACATTAACCCTGGTGGAGAATGGGCTGGTTACAACCAAGATAGCCATCTACAATATTGGGTAATTTGTCACGATTTATGGAAACCGCTTGATTCCGATTTAAAACGATTAGCCAAACAATTTGGATATTCAACGCAACTTGAAAGTATGCAAGTAGAAATTCCATACGGGTTGATGGATAAATTGAAATAAAAATATTTGCTCGCCAGAGCCCGTGTTCACCGTTCATAATCGAAAAAAAAGCAAGTCTTTGGAGTCAATACGTTGGAATTTAGGCATAGCACGACGGATAACTCGTAAAGTTCCAGCGAAACGGTCAGCGTAATGGAGCAATCCCAGCACTGCTTGCAGTTTGAAAGATTAATAATTTTACTGACCAATGTCCTAATAACCAGCCGTCTGTCTACTAAATTTTTGAGTACATCATGCATCGAATCTTTAGACCAAAAGCTCATGGCAATTACAAGACTTAACACCAACTGTGCTGCCAATGAGCGTCTTCGTTCTTGATCAGATCCTGTGTTGGCGATACACCGCAACGGTATCGGCTAAGCCGCACCTGCGGTGAACGCCTATCGCCTAAAAAATTATAGAAAATAAAAGCGCTCCGTCTGGTGGTGTGGTCCTATGAATCATCAACAAAAATAATTTCCCGTAGCGAATATTTCTTACCCGAACATTTTTTGATCGGTTCCTCAACTCGAACGGAACGCATTAAAAAGCTCACAGTCTTTGTGTAAGCAAAACTTGGCGCATGAATTAATCTGAAAAATGAGCTTGCTGAAAGTGTCTTGAGAGCAGATTTTCTACGCGGCAATTTTTGCTCTAACTCAACACTCAACGTTTGTGCAATTGCATAAGCCAGCAATGGTGGAACGCTATTACCTATAGCTTTATGTGCCGCAAGCTTACTCGTTCCAAACTCAAACCAGTCTGGAAAACTATGCAAACGGGCTGCTTCGCGAACTGTTATAACTCTCGCTTGTTCATAATGTATCGGACGAGAGGAAGTTCTGTTTCCACTTCCAGCACGTAATGTCGGGGAAAAACCATTTTTTGATAATCTGTAAGCCCAAGTTGTTGGTTCTTTCTTTCCTGGTAGGGTATCGGCGTATTTTTGCACAGTCGCAGTGTTATGTGCTGTTGCTCGACAACCGCTAATAATGTTTGTCGAGATTCTGGATTTCGAGGGAAACATACTTTCTAAATATTGAGCATATTCTCCTTTTTGACTGCACTCCCTCTTATCAGTATGAGATAAATTAGGAATATGATTTAGGTCAGAAAGTGCATCTCCAACACGAAATTTTTTATCGCTTTGAGTCGGTGGCGCTATAACCTTTTTATCAGTGTCACTTAATGCGTCTATAGCTAATAAATAACCTACCCAGATACATCTTTTTCGCTTTTGAGGAACACCATAATCAGAAGCCGTTAACAACCATTTTGATAAATTATAATGTTCTGAAGTCAACGACCAAGCATTACCTGTAATACTCTCAAACTTCTTCGATTCGATAGCAGGAACATTTTCCATCACAAACATTAATGGATTTAGTTCTACCACTAAATTGATAAATTTGATTACTAACTGACTGCGAGCATCATTAACATCTTGTTTACCAGCAACCGAAAATCCTTGACAGGGAGGACCACCTATAACTGCGGCAATCTCTCCATCCCAATCTGGATATTTATCTCGAACAATTTCTTTAATTTCTACAGATGTAATATCGCTAATATCTCGACATAAAATTAACGTATCAGGGAAATTAATTTGATATAGTTCTAATACTTTGGGATTATTATCTATGGCAACTGCGACTTCAAACCCAGCAGACTGAAAACCCAAGTCCAAACCGCCAACTCCACAAAATAAACTTACTACCAACTTCTTGCTTTTTGATAACATTTTAATGAAAAAAGATAAATTTAGTTCTTATGAGTATATTATATAATAACTTCATGATTATATTAATCTCATTAGTTATTTTTATTATTAATAATATTCCCATTTCTGATTAAAACTTGATTAATAGCTTTTTGTCTTCGCCGTTGATCTAAAGCAATACAATTCCATCTCCATCGTTCCGACCACATTGAATATTGTTGTAATTTTGCAGTGTAGTAAGTATTTTGAGAGTTAGCACAAATTGAAAATAAACCGACTCGTGAATTACCTGCTTCAAGTTCTCCATTACTTTTACGAAAAGCCTCAACTCTTGCCCATAAAATAGCTTCTTTACTCTTTAACCCTTTCTTCAAAGCGTCAGCGTATCTTTTAGGAAAAGCATCAGATACGCGAGGCGATGCTTGATTCCACTGGTCTAAATTATTGATAAATGCTTCAATATTTTGTTCGGGATTTATACCAGCGATTTGAAGTTTGTTTGCTAATCTATGAATACGGCTTTTGGTTCTTTTTAAACATAAAGCATCTGCATTTTCTAAATTATTACCTCCTCTACCTTGGTCACTACACCATCCTCTATTAACAACCCCATTTCCTGGATCAACATGACCTGAATAAAGCTTTGTTCTACTACCATCAATTTCACAGTTTCCTTCAGCCGCACAAATTGCTAATACACCTATAGAATAATTATTAGCAAATAAATCGTTTAACTTACCAGGATATGAAGTGTTAATTCCTGAGAGATTTTCTACACCATCAGAAACAAACTTAATTGCTGGTTTACTTAGTGCAAAGCTTGTGATTAACAACAGTAATAGGATATTAAGTAAATCCCATTTATATCCTAATTTAATTGAATCGTTCATAACAAGTACGAATACTGAAAATACAATTTACAGGATGATATTTATGTAGAAAAATATTAATAATATTAACAAGCTAATAAACAATAAAAATAGCTGTTTTATAATCAGTGGGAAACTGCACCATAAATGCAAAGCTTTTTGAATAATATTCGGCTGCCAAGGGGCTTTAGCTTTCATATTTCCACCGTGAATTAGCCAGTGAGCAAAGAGGCAAAGTGGGAGTACATCTTTACCTAATTCCTCATGTCCTAAATGCCGATAGCCGACCCCTGTATGATGCATATTGTATTTACCATATTTTCTAGTAGCATATTTGCCTATTCTTATCCAAGGAAACATCGAACATCTATTGCCAGATTGTTTTAGCCAGTAATAATGCTTACTTCTCCAAGCATCGGATTTAATGTACGAATAATAATCACTTGCTCTAAGATATTTTTTTGTTTTCATTCTCAATTTCCTGCTGGGCATAAAAGTTAGAATTTCAATTTTTTCGCTGAAATAAATGTAGTTGAAAATATGAAATTGTTATCCGCTTGATAATCTATGTCTTGTTGTAAATAATTCATAAACTCTTGATTTCCTTTCGATGTACGTCCTACCGGACATCCAGCGCTTGTGTTCTCAACAAACTTTTGGTCGCTTCCACTGTGTTGATTTGCTCCAATTATTGAATATTCCTTTTTATCTCCTTTATCAACTTTGGAATTACGGTTATAATCACGAACTATATTTACTGGTGCAACTTGGACTAATGCAATCTCACGACCTTTATGTTTTCCAATGCGCCAAGCTTTATACTGTCCAGGAACTTGTATCTGTGCTGCACCATCACTATTCATGGGCTGCTTAGTATAATGATTCCCCGGTTCGATAGATGCCTCCCAAGCTCCAATCAGTTTGGGAGTCGGATTTACTTCAACTAAAAACCTAGAATCATTAAATTGGTTGGGTGTATTTTCATTTTGTATCCCCGAAGGAAACATACCTTGGACGTAAAAAATGTTGTATCGGCGTTCTCCAGTTCGTATTTCCCACTTGTTTTTACGTGCATAATCTACAAGTACAGCGGCAATTTTATCCGCTTCTTTTGGTTGATTTAGGTTTGTCGAAAAACTAATACCAGCAATTCGGTTTAATTGAAGTTTACCTTCAACCCACTGGTTGGTTTCAGGATGAAGGATTGCGATCGCCATAACTAAAGACAATCCAAAACAACAGATACGTCCTCTTACCTGAGATAATCTAAATTGGCAATATGCTTCTTCGGATGCCTTAATTTCTTGGTATTGAATTTCTACTGGGAGGTGTTTTAATAATTCGGGCGCTCGAAATGACATTTGGCACTCTTTTTGTAAGCATCTAATAGTGTTCGGCAGTTTAATGGTTCGGAGTTTGCTTGAATTTTATAGGGGAGTGGGATTGAGGATTCAGAGTGTGTCAAATTTTCTATATCCGAACGGATATCGGTAGCAAGTGTTGCAATGTAAGGTTGCAAGTTTGAGATTAAAGCAAACGAACCATACCCAGGACTCGTCATATCTAGAATAAATACAACAAACACGCTACTAGTAATAAGAAAACTTGACGCAGGAACCCTCACCCAACTCATGTTCTACTTCCTCCTTACAGATTGATATCCACCATCACCAGTCCAAGTAGTCAACGGTAAAGTGGCAGTGGGTTGTTGCTGTTTCACATCGACAGGTGATTGCTGCCAATTATTAGATTCAACAGTTTGTAGTCGTACAGCCTTATCTAAACTATCTCCCGCACCTGTGGCAACTTGACCAAATCCATTCCAAACACCGTTAGCGACAGGTTTACCAGCATTAACAACGCCATGACCGAATCGGACTGCTGTTGATGTATTTTGCGGTAATTGTCGAGGATTACGAGTTGCAATCAATCCTCCTAAAAAGAATTGAGTAATCCAGGAGCCAACAACTAAAGTACCGATACTCATGCTCCAAAAGGCAAATGAACGCCAAGGTTTAAAAGGATTAGTATGATTGGCGACAGTACCCAAAGTACCAATCGCAGCACCTGCTCCATTTTCCATTGCTGGGGTTACGCCACGGCTGTATTTTTGACCCCAATTGTAAGCACCCCTAGCGTAGCGTCCGGCATTATAGGCGCGATTATGCCACTGATTGTTACGAGAATATCGGTCGTCATAGCCGTCATCAAATTCTTCATAATTTGTATCTACCACGTTGGTATCTAATTGATGGCTTGAAGCCAATTGTGGTAAATCTCTTCGATACACTTGTTTTCTAGTCATTTTTACTCCTAATTAATCAATTAAAGTATCGGAATTGTATTATTAGCTCTCTCGTTAACGGTTCATGTTTTATCTCCATCAGAACCCCATATATCTTCTTGCTCAATTAGTTTTTGGCGAAACTGTTCAGTATCCGTTGGTATAGATGAACCTTCTTCTGCCAAAGGTTTTTTCGCACTCACCGGAAGATATAAATACTGAGGACAATATTTTTGAACTAGTTGGACGTAGTTGTATTTATCCTTTCCGTCAAGTCGAGTTGCGGGTGCGCCTTGCATCCAAGTCGGAATTTCTATTCTTGTTCTTTCTCTTTCTCCCCCATCTGGGCGAATCAAATAAGCCCAACCAGCACATCGTTTATTACCTTCTACCTTAGTGTCAGTAATAGCTTGAGCATAGAGCCACACTATGGCATCTTTGATTGTTTGCGATTTACCAGCGAGAGCTTTTGCGCCACCCAACATAGCCTGAGTATCGCCATGACTGGCGAAAGACACGGACATATTAGCCTGTCGCAAAAATTGCACTACTGCTTCCCAGAATTTTGGCATCACCGTAGAATCAATTGCATCGATTTCGCTGGAATAGTTGGACATTTCGTCAAGCGATAGATGCAGGTGATAATCGTCGAACGGTTCGTACTCTTTGGTTTCATCTCCAGCTTCTGCGATTCTCCAAAACGCAATGCGTGTAAATTCACGTATGGCATTAGTAGCTTCGACAAACTTGTAACCGCGTCCGAAAACCTTAATACCTTTCCACTGTTGACCTTTGGCAAAAGGATTAACCATCCAAACCAAATGACCAAGTTTGATATGTTCGGCAATTAAATAACCTAGTTTTGAGGTTTTTCCACTACCTTTTTCTTTACCAACAATACCTACCGTGTTTTCGTAAATTAATGATTTAACTTCGGCATATTTCTCTTCTGAGCTACTATGCGGGTTCAATCCATTTGCAGCATTATAATCATTAGATATTGAAGCACCAATATCACTTGTTTGGTAGAAATTTGCAACTTCCTGTAGTGGGGATTTTTTAGCTTTTGCAGAAACACTCTGCTGTTGGATTTGGTTGGATATTTGGGTACTTGCTGGTGGTTCTTGATTGTTTTGTAATGGTGGTATTGCTTGAGCATTATTAACCAATTGAACTGCATTCGGGACAACGTTTTGACCCGCAGCTAATAAAAGTCTCTGTTTGGTACTCTGCTTTTTATCAGCTAACTCCCAAAACACTAAACTTGATGTCCCGGCGGACGCAATGACAGCACCACCAAATCGTAGAAAAGATTTTGCTGGTTCTGGCATTTCTATTTCTACCGTTTGCTGTTGAGTAGAATATGGTGTTGCTGATTGTTGAATGGTGCTACTGCTAAAGCTGCTAGTGAACATCCAACTTCCTAATAGCAGAGGTATAGGTGCAAATATTAATTTACTGGGCATTTTTACCCCCTTTCAGTTTTGGTGAGGGTTTATCTTCTAATGGCTCTTGCTCAATTGATCGAGTAGTGGGGGTTGTTTCTGGTTTATCTTGCTGATAATCAGATATCTGTGCATCGGATGGGCTGGCTTTATTTCCAAACCAATCAGTCTTCTCAAGTTCTGATGCAACCGGACTTAAGCCTTTGATACGCAAGGCTTCTAACATAGCGGCTTTTACTTCTTCTAAGCGAAGTCGCGTATTTTGGGCAATTGTAACCAAATTGAACCGCTGTGTTGTTTCCCTTCTGCTATTAGAGATAATATTGAGTTTAACTAAACCGCTGGCTGCTAACTCCGCAGAATCTATTGGAATTGTTACCCAGGAACCGCTACTTGGATCGACATATTTTAGTTCTGCTTCTTTACCGGATGCTCCAAGATTAATCCGTTTTAATGCTTCAATTTCAGAACCGTGATTAATTACTTCCTCGTGTTGGTTGTAAGCCGGATTTTGGGGATTGTTTTGGCTGGCAATCATGCGATTACTATATCTCGCGCTTGCTTCCAACACCACAGCTTGTAATAAACCAGGATTGCTTACTAAGCCTGAACTATAATCATTGCGAGTCAAATATTCCCGGAAATTGCTGTCAGCTGCATCTAAATTTTGGGACTTTTGCAAAAGTTCGGAATAAGCTTCTTGGGATGGGTTCATTTCTGACGAACGCTGACCAGAAAGAACTGTTGCGATCGCAGCAATCACAACCAAAATTACTGTTGCAACAAAAATCGACATCAACCAAGGATTAGTTAATAATGAATCTAAATTCCCAGATTTAATGCTGTTGATTAACCCATGCGTTGCAGCACGTTGAGCTACTTGTCCGTGAGGATTTGGCACCCATATTTCATCAAAGTCATCTTCTGAAAGTTGATTGTTTTGATAATTCGGATGTTGATCTTGAATTTGCATGGTTGCTCAAAACCTCCTTTCTATAGTGCTTCAGAATTAGTGCTGCAATAAATCCTCCCAAAATAGTCCCGCCAATCCCACCAAGCATAATTTTGAAGAAAACTGGTTTTGGTGGAGAGGTAAAACATACAGTAATTGTTGCAACAGTACAAGTTGTTGTTATTGCCGCAGTCGTTGCAAGAAATCCCCCTTCAATCATGAAGTCGGTAATAATTTGTCGATCATTAACTACGGCTTTATTGATTGTCGGCGCGATTGCTTGTACAGTTGCGGTTGCTAATTTAGGTACAGTTTCAATTACTTCTTCGACGACGGGGATGTTGATGTACTCGTTTCCTGTGTTGAAGGTAGGGCTGTTTGTTGAGATGCTGCTAACATCGGATGTTCCTCCTCCCCCCAATTTACCGATGTCCCCAAAAAATTTTGCTCAAATTGAGTTTCGATAGTGTCAAAAGCTTTATCAAAACCAGCAACTGTTTGATTTTGATTGATAGATGACGCTTCCAGACCGTTCATAATTAAATCCTGAGTTTGACGTAGAAACGCCTCTCTAAACAATGCATAGCCAACCTGAGAAATTGATTGAGATTTTAATAACAACTGATAAAGGTCATAATGGTAGCTGCCAGGATTTAATTCTTCTGGGGAGGTTCCAATACGTTGTTTAAAGAAGTCCTCTAAATTAAATCTTTCACCTAAAGTTTTTTTTTGAGTTTGTGCATCCTGCTTCAATAGCACTATTTCTTGAATACCTTCAAGAATGCTCACATTTTTTTCTTTGCAAGCGTTAACAAATGCTTTGACCTCAGTGAAACTTTTATCATTAATTGAATTATTGACGATTACAATATCTAAAACTTGACAAATAGCCTTGAAATCAGAAACAGGTATTTCAAGCTGCTGCACCGCTGTTGACAGATTCATTGCTTTTCTCCTCGATTAATTTTTCAATCAAAATTTTTACGAAAAAAGAGTTTTGCTCTTGAGGTGTTAAAAATTCAGTCAAGAAACTATATAAGTCAGTACGTCGCACTTCTTGAACATACAATTTCAACCCACCTCTGTTGACTACTTCTTGCACATAATCGAACTGACCGATTCTCAGAAATCTATTAGCTACGTGAAAACAAGCTAATAGCTCTAAATCCAAGCAACTGAAGAAGCTTCTTCTCTTGGGGATTTTTATATCAGCTAGCTTACACCAGTTTCTAACGGTTGTAGTGCTGACGTTTAATTCTTGCGCTAAGGATGACTGAGTGTAAAGTTTGTGTACATATTTCATGAATCAAGCTGTAAGTTTATCTACAGTTATTCTGGTGTTTAACTAAATTAACAGTTGTATTTAGTTAAAATATTTGATTACTTTTATTAAAGATTAAATAGTTAAATTTGACACTAATATTCTCGTAAATATTCGGTAGTTAATCAGCAAAATAAAAGCACTAAAGGGAAAGACTTCGGTATTTTTTTTTAGATAATTTGAAAATTATTAAACGTGAGTATGAAATATAACTTTTGATTATATTTATGCGTAACTCACTAAGCCGGATAGTCACCCATCCTACTTATCCATCTTCATGTTGGAAAATGAACACAAAAGGAATTATTCCTGTCCAGCCTTGTTAAGTAGTTCTTCCATTCCATGTATTCCCAAAATTAAGAACCGGTCTTGCAAGCTAATTGCACGTTGAATTAGCTGCGGTTCATCCCTTTCATCAGCTTCTCGTAAAATTTCGTTCAATGCTGCAATTAATGGCTCCGTGTGCCAAAATATTTCTGCATTTATCGTCGTTTCAAATTTTTTTACCAATACTTCAGTTAATTCCATCGCAGACAAAGGGTTACGTCGCGACTCGTAGCCCAGCCATTCAAGGAAACCATCCAAATCATTATTACTTGTAGAGGCTGGAAGTTTTTCAAGAAAGGTAAATGCTAATTCTCGTGTAATATAATTTCTTTTATCTTCTCCTTTAAAGCATCTACCAATTTCTCTAATAATTTCTTGAGATAAATCTTGCTGATGCAAAATGATAATTAGCCCAGAAATACATTTTTCTGTATGTTCTGGTAAAGCTAAATTAGCTACAAAAACCTGGGTAACTCCTTTCCATGCTTCCTGATTATTAGTTTTTTTCAAAATTGCAAATAGTTCTTCCTGAGTAATATGTCTAGCCAAAGTTGATAAAGTTGAAATTACTCCCCAAATATCACCCGATTCCTCCATACCCTCATCCAAAAGACGGTTTAAATAAGGAGAAACTTGTTCAAAATTATTTTCATACTGGTAATAGAAACATCGTTCTGTATATTTCCATAAATGCGTTTGGGACTCTTTAAAAATATCTGCTAATAGCTGCCATCCCAAATTGGGTTGTTTATACATTAAAAAGGGAAGGTTTCGGAGAACAGGAATCCTTACATAAATTGCTGTATCGCTTGCAGCATGACGCAGCAGTAACAACAGCATTTCCGGTACAGGCTGTTCTTTTTCTAACAATTTATTACAAAGCTTAATAGCACTTTCTACTGCTACACCGTGTACTGAATTAATTGCCGTACTAAGGAGGTCATTATTATTTTTCCTAAATTCCCTATCATCTGAAAACTGATTGTAAAGCCAGAAAAACAATAATGATAGTCGTTCTGCTGATTCGCAATCAATTAATACATCACAGCAAGCTTCTAAAGCTGTGGCTACAGTTCTACCATCTTCCCAAATAAGAAAGTTGCGTTCGAGCCAATTGAGTAAAGTTGCAGCAATTGATTCTCCTTCAGGAAGGGGTTGTACTGGTTTCCATTCCTGTAGTGATGTAAGATTTCCAAAGCGATAACGCAGGTGGGATGCGACTCCTTCTACCAAAGCACATACATATTCTTTGTGCAATTCTTCTTCAATAAAGCGAGGAAATAAAATAATGAAGCGTTTAGGATTTAAGGCACAAGCATCCCGTAATACACTTTTAACATTGCTAAATCCACCAATCATATCCATATCGAAACTATCTCGATCTTGATGTGTTTCGTAATAGTGGAGTAATTGAAAAAGACCTTTATTTGATAGCTTGAGTAAATCCTGGGGAGACAAAGGTGGTAGTACGCATCCACCCCAGCTATAAATATTTGCTTCAGAAGTAATATAACCAAAATAACTTTGCCAATCTTCTACTCGGTTCTGTATTTCTATACTTCGGAAAATGGATGGAATTGAAATGCATAAATCGTATAAAGACTTGTATACTCCAAGGGAATATTTTTCTTCGTATTCTCTTTTTTTATTACATAGTAATAAAATCATTGCTTGATTAGCTATTTGTGCCGATTCTGAAATTTTATGGTAAGAGATTTGCATGAGTTCACCTAGCTCATAGCAAAGTTTGCTTCCGCGAAAAACTTCCTCATCCTTTAGCAGACTTTCAAGCCCGTAAACATAAGGAATATTTTCTTTATAAGCCTGAATCAGAAAGTAACGGATCGCTAATTCTTTAGAGTTTTGCAGTCGTGGCTCATTTTCTAACCACCAATCACTATTTTGACGAACGCGATATTTGATTGCTTTCTCTACAGCATCAAGTAATATACTAATATCATCGGGAAAATGCATATCACGTTTGCTATGCTTTAATCTCCATGATGTACTTTCTAAAAAATGATTCTGTAATCCTTGTATTCTGTATTTAACACTGATAGCAGCATTCCAAGATTCTAATTCATCTAATACTAGATTCAGCAAAATATCGGATTTTTCAACGCGAGCCTCCAAAAAATTATCTTCACAAAAATGATGAGGAGTACAACGTAATTTTCTAGCGATATCCAAACTATATGCTTCTTCGGTTGAAACATTTTTGGTGATATACTTCCACAGTAAATCATCTCCGGAATTAGTTGCTTGTACCCACTTACTAAGAGATTTACCAACAAAGTCATACTCAGTATTAGTATTCTCAATTATGGCTTCTAGTATTTCGCGGATACCTTCAGTATTCCAAGCCTTAAAATCTCTTAACACCGAGCTAATTTTTCCCAGAATGTTTTGCTTATTTGCCCATTCTGTTTCAATAGCTTGCTTCCAAAGTGCTACAACTTCCACGGGGTAAGTATTCATCCACACATTTAGGTGATGAACAAATTGAAGCAACCAAGTTTCTCTTTCTGATGCTGATGAAATATCGGGGAACCAAGAATTTCTGAGAATATCAAACCAAGCTCGACTGTATACTCGCGACAGCAACCGTCGAAATAAATGTGGGTAGTTTTGAAAAATTCGGCGCAGCGATCGCCAATCATCATCCACAGGAGATATTTCTGAAAGTGATTCACAAACTAGCCGTTTCACATGGTAAGCAATTTCATTATGAGATAAAACCTCCCACACCTGTCGTCTAAAAATATCTGGTTGATATGCTCGTAAGTAAAAGAAAAATGCTCGTACTGCTGGGCGGATGAAAGGTAGTTGAGGATGTTCTAAAATAAATTGTGCTAAGGTTTGCTTTTTAGCCAGCGCTGCTCGGACGGTAATACATTCCCTTAATGTTTGATGACTAAATTCCAAAGAACCATGAGAATTTTCTGAGAGTACTTCTTGACTAATTAACTGCCTAACAATTTCTTCACTTGTTCCAAAAGATACTTTACTGCATGACTGCGATCGCCCCCGCATTAATTCTTCAGCCATATTCTGCAATGCAGCAATAGCTTCGTTACCAAGCGTTTGATTTTTAACTATAATTTCCTCAAGAAAACTGTTGTAAAGTTCGTAGGCGGATGCAGACTGCAATTGAATACCGCGTTTTGCTAGTTCTCCATAAATTCTTAAGTATTGAGGTATTTGTAGTAATGCTTTGAGTTCTAAGTTTATTTTGGAAATATCAACATTCCAGTTAATTAAGAAAGGCTTAACTTCTTTATTAAAATCAAGTGGTTGTAAGTCTATTCTATGTTGCCAAGAACGACCTCGAAGCAAGGGGTCATACTTTAAATCAAAACTGCGGCAAGCTGTAATAATAGTGGCTCCATCTAATTTTTCTAAGCGGTCAATAATGCCCAAAAAGACCTTAAGGGAATCATGCTGACGATTCAGTGACAAAACATCAAGAGAATCAATTACGACAACAACTTTGCGGGAATCAGCTAGACGAGCGCATTGACCTACAATATCTTCGGGTAAACCTTGAGCAACTAAATCCTGCTCTGTTGCTGCATTTGTAAACTTGTCTCCTTTGATAAATAAAAATCCCCAAAGTTCGGCTTTCTCACGCTCAATGAAATCAGCAAGGTCTAGTAAAATACAGGTTTTACCACTACCAGGACGGTCTATTAATAGAATACTTTCGCTTTCTTGCTCAATTAATTCGATTATTTTAGATAACTCCGAACGAGGAATCGTTTTACCATCTATAGTTCGTAACCAATTTCGTCCAATACTTGAAGCTTGTTTGAACGTTGCGAGGATTTCCGCTTCACTGCGTTTGGGTGTTGGACTTAATCCATGCTTGGCTAATTCTGCCAATACGTCTGAGCGTGTGAGAACGCATTTTGAATCCCTTAAATTGGTTTCATGACTTACTAAATAACGCTCCAGTAAAGACATTACTATATTAACTTTTGGTAATATTCGAGCTAAATCTAAATTATTTTGACGGTCCCATTCATCGAACCCTTGTGGCGAACCAAAGCTAATTTTTTTAACTAAATCATAGCTAATTTCCTTAGTCCGTTCTAAAATTGTTGAAACACTATTCAATGACTCTTGTTGATTTTTGTCTGCTTCACGATGGAAAGCTGAGTATTCAGAAAAATATCCGCAGTTTTCAACTAAACTTGCGAAAGCTCCAAATGGGGAGCGAGAATAAAACTTTACTTGGGAATTATCTCTCGATTCAAGCTGGTCACGAGCTTTGCATAGCTCCTCTTTTAATACTGAGTCTGAAAATGACCAAGCCTTATGACTAGTTTGATTTTTCTTCGCTTGGATAAAACAAGCATGACCATTTTTGTAGAGAATAACAATATCATCTACAGTCACTGAGGAATTTTCACCCGGTAGTCCTGTTGAGTTAACTTGGATACTTTCGATAGTATCCTCCTCAAGCATACGAATTAACCAATGCAACGCTATACGCAGCTGATATTCATCTCCAAGACTAGACTTTTTTCCTGCAATGCTCATACTTGTTTAAATTACACCTTTTGACCAAAATGTAGTTTAATTTTTACCAACTTGCAATATAGCGTCTGTATTACTGATAAGTAAATGCCTCACTTAGTCCATTACAATATTAAACAATAAAGTTGAACGACAGTTGTTTACACACCTGCATCTTCTACTGGAATTATTAAAAAGTGTTTATATATACTAAGGTTTAAAAATTAAATGAAAACAGCGCAATAATATACCCACCGAATAATGATAGGACTTGCCATAAAACCATCCTTCAATAGTTCTTTCGTTATACCCCGTCAAAGTTGATAAAGTTAACGTACAAGCTTTCATGTAGCCGTGAGGATTTCGTTCTCCATCACAGGGAAGTTCGACCCCAGGATGAATAATTGGTATCCAGAAATAACACCATTCTTGTGGTGTCATTGGTTCTAGAATTCTGAACAATATCTGTTGGCTCAGTGGGTTATTTTGCGTTCGTTGCAATATAAATTTGGCTAACCAACGAGGTATTTTCTTCGTGCTTATTTGCAGATGTTGACGACATTGCATATTACTTTTTTATGAATAGTTGTGCTATTTAGTCATGCTTTTTTAGCGCCATTAATTATTGATTAAAGGCAAGTTACTTTTGACAAAGGTAAATTTCAGTTTAAAAAGGAATTTCTTGCTCTTGATAGCTCGGATGAGATATTTTCAAATCCGAAATAAAAGCAGTTAGAGCATGAATCCCTGTATATAGCGTTCCACTTTGTGTTCGGTATCCTGCTTCACTCCAACCATTCCAGCCAAAATATTCTCCAATAGAGCCAAACTCAGCAATAACTGAATTTGACTTCGATTTTTGCTGCAATTCTTCCTGCTGTTTTATACTCATTGCTTGAAGTTGAGTTAATTGCTGCTCTCTTTGTGAAAGCACCTTATTTAAGCGCTCGACTTCCAACATTAATGGCTCGATGGTTTTCTCTAACTCTTTATTAACGACCTTTGCAGCTTGTTTGTTAAGCGTATTTCCCCAGCTATCTCTATTGGAATCTTCAAGAGCTTTTTCCAAGTCTTTTACTCGTTGCTGGAGTTGTTGATTTTTATCGATTAAACCTCTCACAGACTGCAATTTGTTTTCCTTCGCTATTAATTGCTCGATTAGTTCATGTTTAGCTTGTTCCATCTGAGTCGCGTGTTTTTGCGCCGCAATTATTTCCTCTTTTGCTGCTTTTAACGCTGCATCGCGGATTTCTACAAATTTTCCCAATTCTTCTTCTGCTTTTTCTTTCTCTCGTTGTGTTAAAGCTTCAGCTATTTTTTGCTCAACTTCGGCTGGTGTAAACATATGCTTTGGAGAAGCTGGTTTTATAACTGTATGAAGAGCTTCTGGCTGAATTTGATGTGGTTTGAACAGGTGTTTTACTTCCATACCCTGAGAAACTGTGTGGTCAAGCAACACCCAGAAATCATTGTTCCACTCGGACATAATAATACCAGCGTAACCAGTCCAACCCCTGTCGTCACTTTTTACTACGATTCTCATTCCGGGGTTGAGTTCAAGAGGAGGTGTAGGTTGTTCGTTTAAAGAAGAATTTTCTTCTGTACTTTTTACTTTCTGCTCCCTTACCTTCTTGACTTGTGCAGCTGTTATCTTTGGCGATAAGCCCTTCGGGCATCCGCTTCGCGATCGCACAAGTTCCTTTATCAAATCATGGCTAACTTTCGTTAGCTGACGTAACGCTGATACGCTCCATTTTTGGACGTTAGCGCGTACTAGACGCTGCAACCGAAGAGGTAGTTTTGAAAACCAATTGTAAATTTCTATTGCGCTATACGCTATATAGCGGGATGCTCCGAAATCATCGGATGCTAGCCAATTATCGAATACTTTTTTACCTTTTGGGCAATGGGAAATGCAGTCTTTATAAATTGAGTTTAATGCTTGTCCGTTTGTTAGTAAGCCGTCGAAGGTTTGACGGACGAAGCCGATGAAATGATTGAGCGTGGTTTTGGCTTGGCTTTGCAGTTCGGGGTTCTCGAATTGAGAATAATCAAAGTTTGTAGCGAATACAAATGGGGGGTAGACGTTTTGGGTATTGTCGTCTAAGGCTATGGTATGCATAATAAAAGTATCCCTTTGATTTGATTGGGAAACCAAACCCTCCGAGCTTGATTGGTAGTCGAAGCGGGGGGTTTTGGCTTTTAAATTATTTTTGTCCTATCAAGCACTCCTGAGAAATAAATGGTGGTGCTTGTTTTTAGTATTATTATCTGATTATAGCAAATAACGCTAACTATTAGTAACTAATTTACAGCTATTAGCTACTTTAAAGTAGTAAACAGCTTAGTCAGTGAAGCCAGACTGTACTATAAGAGAAGAAACAAGACATGATTTGAAACACTGTGAGTAAAAGGGTTTTTGTTACTTTGCCAGATTCAGTATTTGAAGACTTGGAGCAGTGGGCTGATTCCCAAGGAAGACCAACTGCTAACCTTGCCGCTTTCTTAATAGAAACTTCTATAAGACAAGCGAAAGAAAGTGGAGAAATATCTCCGCCAAAAAAGCCAAGTCCTCCGTCTTGATTGGCAGTCACTCGGGGAATTTGGTGCTTAAAAACAAGTTGCAAAAAGTCTTCGAGCAATGTTCAAGTGCAATGCTGGAAGGATTTTTATTTCTATATTTAAATTTTATCACACAATCACACACTCAGATAATCAACTAATCACATGATTATTTGTATTACCTATCTTTACTATTAGTTATGGCAAGAAAAACCAGAACAGAGAGGCTGACTCTTTCTATGGAAGAAAAATTAAAGCGACGTTTTAATACGCTATGTACCTGGAAAGGAATAAATATGAGCGATATAGCTCATGAATTAATTGAAAAGTGGGTTGAAGAAAACACACCACCAGGTCTTTTTGAGCAAGATGATGAATCTGTTGGTAGCGAACAAAGTTAAACTGCTATTTTTCGTGTCACATGAGTTGTAATGCTTCCACCGAATAAAGTAAGGTGATTTTCTATCAGTAGTTTGAAAAATGTGCGGTATTTGGCAGTTAGGATATATTTTTTGAAATTTTTAGAACAGGTATCAAATGTTCTGGAATACTTTCCATGCTAATCGTAGCGCAACCAATTTTATAGGCAAATTCATAACTTTGACCTGCACCTAAAGCATCATAAAAAGCAACAGCAAATTTAATAGCCGCTTTATCGCTCATTTCATGACTAATACCTACCACATAGTTGATATGTTGAGATATTACCTGAGCTTGAATTTCTGAGTAGCAACCATTTAAAACAACACACTCAATGCTATTGTTAAATAACTTAAATAATCCTTCCAGGGATTTAGTACTCACCAACTGTGATTCCCCAGAGTTATTTTCCAATACCAAACCGTGATCGCGATTTCCATGTCCGGAAAAATGTACTATTCCTGCTCCATAATCTAGTAAAGCACGTCGTAAATCTTCCTGACGCACAGTTAATTTAGAGATAATCTCAAACTGCTCCCTGTTTTTGCTACGTTGCAAACTATACCGAATCTCTCGCACTTCTTCATCTAAACGCAGACGAGATATATTCTTAGGGCTGGCAGATAAAATTAAGATTTTCTTCTTCAATGCAGATTGCCGTAATTGCCTGTTAACCCAATTTTCATTAAAAACTTCTTTGTAAATGCGGTTATAAACTTTTAATTTTTCTCCTTGTTTTACAACCAAACCGGATAAAAGCAAACATATCTCTTCTGGACTAGCATCAGCAATTATTTCTCCTTGCTGTAATATTTTTTGGTACAAAACTAATAATTTTATGGACTGTTCTCCAGAATATCTCAAGATTTGGTCTCTAATTGTCCTCAAATGGTTCAAATAGTATGGTTTGTTTTCTTCCCAGTCCTCAATAATTTCTGAACGTACTAAATCTTCTATCCACTTGGCTTCGTAGCCATCATTAGGACGAATGACGTTCGATTTGACTGCTAACGAACAAATTTTTTGAGTCAAAAATGGCTGTCCTCCTGTCCAATGGAAAATTGCCTGCATTAGCTTATGAGGATTTCCTACCTCAGCTAAACCTCTTGCCAAAGGTTCAGCTTCATGGAGTTCAAATCCCTTTAATTCTATTTCACGACCAATGTTAAAAGGTGTACGCTTTCTATCGCTAATTAAATCAGAAGGGGTTGCTACACCTAGTAAGCAAAATGTAAGGCGTTGGTATTGTGGATTGAGAACACGTAAATTATAAAAACGTCTAATTGAAGCGAAAAAATCATCTGTAAAATCTAAACGTAGTGTAGTATCAATTTCATCTACAAATATAACTATAGGAGTTTTTACTTCCTCTAGCAAAATATGTTCAAAAAACTTACTCAGTCTTTGAATAACGCTCAGACTATCATTTGCTTGCCACCATTGAACAATATCTGTTTCCAGCAATAATTGTTCTTCAATCTCAACCAGTAAACCCAAATACCACTGTTCTATTGTCACCTGGGTACCAATTTTAGTCAGGTCAATAATTACAGACTTGATATCTGCTTTCTTTAATTCAGATGCAGTATTAATCATTAAGCTAGACTTACCCATCCATCTAGAAGTTAGCACATAAGAGAACTGTCCTTGCTTGCACAACTCTAACAACTTCTCATCAGCCTGCCGAGGAATGTAAATCCCTTTACTAGCTTGGACTGTTCCACCCAGAGAGTAAATATTCGCTTTCTCATCAATCTGAGACAAGAATTGAAATGATTGTTCTAGTTCTTCAATAACTTTAGTATACTTCCCACCCAACCTTCTCAAAACCTTCGCTGTAACTTGAGCAAAGGGACGAACCAAAACACCAATCGAATCATCTACAGCCAAACCCGGATTAACCAACATCGCCGTAAATTCATCAACCGATAACCCAACTCTTTGTGCTACATACTCCGAAACCTTTCGCAGTACCTCAGTTGACTCCGTTAACGGAACCGCATCAAGCAGCAAATCCCGTACCCCATCCACAAAGTCATATTGAATTTTATCCCCGTCTACACCTTCATTAATTGGCGACAACGGCTTCAAAATTCCACCCAAAAACACCTCAGCCACATGAACTTGACTTGATTGCGGTAACATCGTCTGCCTTACCAACCGCACCACTGGTAAACTGACAGGTGCAGCTGCCAAAAGTCCTGCTAATTTCCTTGCCATTGGTGAAGCTGTGAGACGAAAGCGTTGCAAACGTTGTTTTGCTGAAAGTTCAACGCTAATATTTTCTGTTGATTCGTCATCAATATCAAATATTTCTGCATCCAGTGCAAGTAAAAATCCCTTGGTTTGTATATCTCCCGCACCTGCTACCATCCAAGCCCAATTTTTCAGCGATTCTGGTTCTAAAGCTACTACAGGTACTTTTAGCTTGTTAACAACATCGCTTTCATCAAGCAAATCCAATGCTGTCATGATTAACTGTTGGTTGGGTACTCCAGGAGCTAGACTCCGGAGCAAAATTGAATCAGCAACACCCAAAGCGCTTCTTTCCCAAAGCCATTCTGGTAGTACTTGAATGATTGTCATTGGACTGGTGCTAGCCCAAGTTGCTAAAGCTTTTGTTATCGTACCGTTACGCCAAGCTGGAGAAACACAATCACTTATTATTACAAACAAACGCCGACCATTGGGGTCGATTAGTTCTCTGGGATTATGTAACTTTTTTTGGCGAGATACCGAACCAGTTCTAGAACGCAGCCATACTTTACTATCTTCGGAAATAAATAATCCCCAAGTTCGCACGTCGCGGAAAGCACCGTGTCTTTCAAGTAGTTGTTTAAATTCTTTGATAGTTTGCTTCCAAAGCATCATCGATGCTTCTTCGTCTATTACCAAAGCCAGTTCTAGCCAACGTTCGGGTGCGGGACGCATTACGGGTAACAAAAGTTTTTCTTCGGCAATCCGCTCTGCGGTAGCAGTTTCATCAAGAATAAATTCGTTTTTGGAAGGAACTCGACGTTTTAAAGGTTTTAAGGAGCGAGATATAACTAACTGATTTCGTAATGCTTGAGCTGTTGAAACTTTGATTGGTAAACCGCTTGAAGTTTGGTTGCTATCCTGTGAAGGTTGGGGATAAACGTTAGCGCTACCTTCTTTTTTGCTTGAAGATTGCGGCGATTTTTTATTTTGATTTAATGGTGATTGAGGCGGAGTTGGAGTTATTTGTGGGGTAGATGCTGGTGTTTGCTGTTGTGATTGTGGCAAGGGTGAAGACTGGGAGCGCCGCATTTGCACGATCAGCCAAAGGATGTCAGCAATCTCTGTGTCATCCAAATCAAATCCCAAGTCCTTAAAAGCACCAATTACCCGCTCAATCATATGTCCTCTGTGCTTGTAAGATATGTCATTAATGCGTTAAGGAGTCGTTGTTTATCTTCACCAACCGGACTCCTTTCACGGGTTACTAAATAAATAGCATTGAGTAACTGGTCTGTTGCTAAATCTCCAGCATCGCTTCTGTCTCGACGTTGGATAAATTCGGTGATTACAGCTTCCGCTTCTGTCATTACAGTATCACCCAGGTGGGCTTGAACAATTTTTTTCAAAGCTGTTACATCGGGATTTTCCATTGTTAATCGCAAACAACGTCGTAAAAATGCTGGAGGAAATTCCCGTTCACCGTTGCTAGTTAGCAGTACAAAAGGAAATTGAGTACAGCGCACCCGTCCTTTTTTTATAGTAGCGACACTGCCATCATAAGTCCGTACCTCCACAGACTCGTATTCTTTGGGTAAGCGAGCTAATTCGGGAATTTCAAATTCCCCTTCTTCAAATATATTTAGTAAATCGTTAGGTAAATCAATGTCACTTTTATCAATTTCGTCAATCAGCAAAACGCGGGGATGAGGAGATGGTAGCAGGGCTGTTCCCAAGGGACCGAGTTGGATATACTTGCCAATATCCCCAGTATTATCCTTACCTTGAGCATCTTGTAAGCGTCCAATTGCATCGTAGCGATAAAGTCCTTCTTGCAGTGTTGAGCGGGTAGTAATTGCCCATTGCAACACGGAACCCAGTTGTAGCTCGTAAGCGACTTTATAAGCAAGGGATGTTTTACCAGTTCCCGGTTTACCCGTCACCAGCAGAGGACGACGCAGGTAAAGTGCTGCATTCACAAGTTCAATTTCATTGCGACGGACTTGAAAGGTTTCACCCCGTTGTTTTTGTTTATTTTCTCCAAAATCACGCCATTTTGGGGGGTCAGGAAGATTTTTAACTCCATCATGGGGCTTTTCTGTACCTCGAAAAATCAGCCAGTCGCTCATTCTTTATTCCTCATTTACGATACAGAGAATTCCAATGCAGGATTTGGTGGTACTCGGTTGGGGTCATCCCATAGTAAAACTAAATGATTACCCAAGTGTTTATCATTATCGGCTACAAAACGTTGTTCTTTTACACGAGCAGATAATTCTTGTAATGGTCTTGCTAGTAGGGTATCAAAGTCAACAGCATTATGTAGACTTTTTACTTCACAACGCGACCAAAGTACAATTGCTGTTCCTGCGCTGTGAATAGCTTTGAGTAAACCATCCCTTTCCGAATTTGACAATGTACAGCATACCTTGAGAACAGTTTTTTTAACCAACAATTTTCTTAGCTTACTGGGGTTAAAACAAGCTTGGGAAACTGTTGTAATGTTTTCTTCACAAGGAGTATCTTTCCAAATTAACTTTACTTTTTGCCAATTTTCTCGCCAATAGGAGCCTTGTTGTGTACGTAATTTCTTCAGCCGCTCGTAAGAGCGCACCACAACCCGATACTCCTCACCAATATTAATATCAAAGCCTTCTTCGTCAGGATAAGACCATTTTTCTACTTCATCATGTAGGCGATCGCGTGGGAGAAATACTTCAATAGTCAGTTCTGTTGGTTGCCCTTGCAGGTATTCTTCAAAACATTGCTGAATCAAACTACCGAGTAATTGGGGTAATTCTTCTGGGATAAAAGGAATTTCCGGTTGCTGTTCGTCAACTGTTAAAGGTTTGAAACGCTCCCAAGGGTCTTGAATCGTATCATCGGGAATAAACCAAGCTTTGAGAAACAATTGATTGTTTATTTCTGGACGAAGTTGGATTAGTAGGTAAGAATGTCGCGTTTGGTTAGATATGATTTCGCTATTAGTTTCAACAGAATAATCAGTTAGTAATTGTCCTAGTTTTTCACGTTTAACTTGCGGAATACTTTTATCTTGAGTAAGTAAATGTATAAAATTTAATAACGGCGAATTATTGGGGTTTGTGTGGGCAATCTCCACTAATTGGGCAATCATCTTATCAATTTGTTTTGGTTTTTCTCGCCAATCCCACCAACCATTGGGAAAATTAATTGCACAGAAAGCTTTACTAATTGCTGCAAAATCGGAAATATTCAAGATGAGATTTATTTGGTTTTGAATATTCTCTTGTTGGATATCCCCAGTGCTTAAATCCCGTCCTGCAAAAATATCTTTCAAAATGTCTTGTTGGGTTTCTGATTTTACGATTCCCTCATTTATGAATTCCCGTACTACTTTTTTAATCGCTTCTGCGTCTGTATTTTGGTAAATCTTATCGCCAATATGAATATCTCTACCTTCAGCAATATTGACGATATGTTTACCAATCTGGACTTCTTTGTCACCATTACCCCCACAAAGTAAACTTCGTAGAATTTGGCGATCGCCCTCAGTTTCCTGATGGTTGATAATGCGTTCAAAAATAAGCTCTAGGTCTTCACGGTCACTCATTGATATTGTTCGGAATTGTGACTAAAGCAACAAAAAAGCAGAAAAAATGAAAAAATACTGCTGATAATTAGTATTTATTATGACAAATAGTATGATTTTGATGTTCCTTGATTCCATAATCTCACTGACATCGGAAATTGCAGTCGTAAAAATGTAGTTGAGCAGAGGAGGGCAAGAATTATGAGTAGTGTTTTTACTGATATCAAAGTTATTGGTGAGTGCGAAGACCCGGAATTGATTATTGCTAAACTGCAAAATATGGAGGACCCAGAGTTTCAGGATGATGCGTCCGAAGATGGGAATCCAACTAGAGGTAGTAAAGGAATTTTAGAACTTTTAAACTTAGTTCAAGACCAGCCTTGGATGTGTGCGACTCATAAATTTGGATACATTTCTCCTAGTAAACCAGGCTCCTTGGAACCTCAAGCAATCAAAAATGCTAGTGCAATTACTGCTGATACAAGTCTTAAAAACAACAGTATTAATATTCGCTTAGACCGCCTACATATTGCCAAGTATCCCGGTGGTTGAACCCATAATGTGATGGTGACTTTTGCAGCTAGGAATCAGGTAGCAGGTACACAGGAGACTGTCAGCTTTAGTCAAACTTATCGGGTACAGGAAGGACAATCTGCTGGTATTGCTGGTTATCCCGTGTTTATTGGTTTAAATGTTGGTTCCCAAGGGGTAGCTTTTGAATGCTCAACGGTGAACGTCAAAAATAACGAAGACAAAGCAATATTAAGCGCATTAGAATCGTCACCATTTCAAAGTGGACTTAAATTATTAACAACAGCACAACCTGCGATTGCACCTTTTACGGAAATAACTGTAGGTGTAGTTAAAATGCTCTCACAACGTCATGAAAATGTTGCCGTGCAAAAGTTTTCTCTGGGATTGGATTTTGAAAATATGGCAATGGGGTGTCGTTTAGCAGAAGGTAATTACATCGCAATCCAGGTTCCTGATGAAGTCGTAATTGATTGGGAACGGTGGGTTTACAAACCTGGTATTGGTGCAATTGTACATATAGCTGATGATTATGAAACCCTACCTTATAACTATGTCATTTTCCGCGTCAGTCGTTATCAAGAATAATTAATTTTCAAACAGGATCTGTTTCTAATTTATCTTGTTTCTAATTCACAGATATTTGTAAATGGAGTTAAATAAAAATGAGCGATAATTCAAGTAAATTCAATAATGGTTATGCACTATTAGTTGGTGTTGGAGAATCAGCTTATAGCAAGTTGTCTCTACCTGTAACTGTTAAAGATACCCAAGCAATTTATGCAGCATTAATTGACCCAGAATTATGTGCTTATCCGGATGATAAGGAGCATATTCGGGTTTTAAACAATAAAGAAGCAACCCAAACAGCTATTTTGGATGGTTTGAATTGGTTAAAAGAAAAGGCTCAATCCGACCCCAAAGCCACTATTTTTATTTACTATTCCGGTCACGGTTGGGTAGATAAGGATACACAAAAATATTATTTACTACAACATGATATTAAGCCGACTAAACTTGCAAAGTCTGCATTATCAGCAGAAACTTTCACATCGGAATTACGACAAATTGAAGCAGAACAGTTATTAGTTGTAATTGATAGTTGTCATGCTGCGGGAATGGCAACATCTAAAGAAGCGGATTTAGAATTAGAAGAAGAATTTGATGATTTTATTCGAGAAGCTCCATCAAAAGGTTTTATTGATGAGTTGAAAAAAGGTAAAGGGAGAATCGTTTTTACTTCCTCCGAAGGTGAACAAAAATCATATATCAAAGATAATTCATGCAGTATTTACACTTATCATTTTCTCGAAGCGCTGCAAGGTGCAGGAAATAAACCGGGCGATACAGATGTACGAGTTTCTAATATTATGAATCATCTGGGTAAGGCTGTATCTGAAACTGCGCGTCAGTTATGTAATGTTGAGCAAGTTCCTCAGTTTGATATGACTGGAGGAGATTTTATCATTGCTAAATTACGGGGTGGTAAGGGTTTACCAAGTAAGGGATGGGATGAAGTAAAATCGGAAGCTACCCAGAAGATTAATAAAATTGCCGATGTTATTAATCAGCATGGAAAGTTTATTACTAATATTAATGAGGCTCGCGGTATTCATATTGGTGATGTTTATCATAAATGACCTATGGTCGTATTTTTCCGGAACAGATAATCATCAAACTGAAATATCTTAGATATTTGGTAAAATTACTGAGGAGTAATAGAAATGATTGACTCTGACGATTTGTTAGCTATCATTAATCGCATTAAGTAAGTCGGCGTGAAAAAACCAAACTATGTAAAGATAAGTAAATACGGAAAATGCATCTACAGAGGTTGTTTAAATATGGGTGTTCGTTTAAGGGTGTTTCTGACTCGTGAGCAAGATAAATCCTTGTTAAATTAGACCTTGCTTACGCCGTAATGGATGGAGTTAAAGCTAGGGGAGAAAGAGGAAAACATAGTACAGAACGTGTGAAATTTAACTCTCACTCTCGTACTTAATTTTTCGTTACATAGTTATAATTTTTCCCGCCGACCTACTTATTAGTCATCAACAGCATAGTGATGATGATTTGGCTGTATTATGTCAGGCAATTAGTACAAGTTTCAGTACAAGCTCGAGCTAAGGAAAGCTACAGATTGGCAAGCATATTGTCAATATTGGGGAAGGGAAGGATATTTATATTGGCGATGACATTCGCTACCAAGTCATTTTGTAAAATCAGTAGACTAATTCATGACAATAAATCAAAATATTATAAAATCAATTCTTGAAAAAATTGCTATTGGTAATGAAACCTCTAAGGATATAGAGATTATACAAAAAGCCCTCGAAAACAAAGAAAAGATTTCAATTCAGCTAGGGGAGCATATTGTCAACATTGGAGAGGGAAAAGATATTCAAATAGGAACTCGAATTATTCAAAATGGCTTTGACTTAAAAACTATAAAAGTAGCACTTCAAGAAATTCTTCAACCACAGATTTCTCAAGTTGAAACGTTTGAAATAGATTGGCAAATTATTTCTAGAGAGTTATTAGCTGAGCAATTACGATTAACATCTAATCCATTAACAAGTATAGAGGGAGTTATTTATAGAACTGAAGAAATACTAGTATCTGTAGGGCTTGTAGAACGAAAGAGAAGGTCAAGACGGCGAGGATGGGAATTTGACGATCCCAAGCAAGGTTCTTTACTTTATGAAGAAACTGAAATTGCTCGGCAATTTGAATACAAGGAGTTTTTAGAAGAAGTTCTTGTTCAAGGTAATACTCCCCGTAGTAGCGGACATCGAATTGCTATTATCGGAGAGCCAGGTGCGGGTAAAACGACTCTTCTACAACAGATAGCTAAGAAAATATCTGATGATATAAATGAAGTATTTGTTGTGTGGATATCTTTGGCTGATTTGAAAACACAAAATATAGAAACTTACTTGCTAGAAGAATGGCTTAAAGTAGTTGTTCAAAGATCTGGAATTGCAGATATTTCCCAAAATTTTAGAAATCAACTAGTACAGCAATTTAAACAGAATCGAATATGGCTCATACTAGATGGGGTAGACGAATTTCATAACGCAGATGATAACCCTCTAAGAGAAATTGAGCGTCAGCTACGATTAGGCGGACTAATTGCACAATCAAAAATTGTTCTAAGCTGTAGGCTAAATATGTGGGATGAGAATCGTCATATACTTGATACATTCGATACTTATCGCATTCTCGATTTTTCTTATCCTGAGCAGGTAGAACAATTTATAAAAAAATGGTCTTCTGGACTGGAAGATATTAAAGAACAACAAGTAGAGCGACTATGTTATGAGTTAAAACAGCCAGGAAAAGAGAGGATTCAAAATTTAGTAAAGAATCCATTAAGACTGTTGCTTCTTTGTTTTAATTGGCATTTCGGAGATTACTCTTTACCAGATACCAAAACCACTCTCTACGAGCGTTTTGTGACACAAATTTACGAGTGGAAAAATGATTTGTACCAAACAACATATAAAGAGCGCACTCAACTCAACTGTGCCTTGGCGAAAATGGCTTTAGCAGCCATGAATTTAGAAGATAATAGATTTCGACTACGTTATGATTTTATTCGCGAATTCTTGGGTGAAGCACAAGAGCAGGATTCTTTGTTCAAATTAGCTTTGCAGTTGGGCTGGTTAAATAATATTGAAGTAGATACTGAAAACTATGGAAAGGGGGTTTATGCCTTCTTTCATCCTACTTTTCAGGAGTACTTTGCTGCTCTAGAAATTAATGATGGTAGATATTTTCTAGACCATGTACCTGAAGATCCAAGCCACGTTGATGCAAGTTATAGAGTATTTGCTAGCCAGTGGAAAGAAGTATTTCTATTTTGGCTAGGTCGAAAAGATATAAGTTTCAAGGACAAAGATAAACTAATTAAATCTTTAGTATATTTTAAAGATAACTGCGGATGTTTTTATGAATTTCATACTTTTTTCTTGGCAGCGTCTGGCATAGCCGAATTTCCTGAATCTTCGCACTCGGATTATCTGATAACACAACTTGTTAAGTGGGGTATGGGTTACTTTGACGAACAAACAAAAGAGTGGCGTATTTTCCAAGATTCAATTGCCAAAGATTCACGATTAATACTTCAAGAAACTGACTATAGAAAAGCAGCAGATGAACTTTCGCAATTAATTAATTCTATAAATAGTCTGTCTTCTCGTGAGAGTGTTCTTAGTTGCTTAGAGCGAATAAACAGTAGAAATCATGAAATTATAAAAACTCTGGAAGAATCTTTAGTTAATAGTCAGAACAAAGAAAAGCGTTGGCAATTAGCTGAAAGTCTATTAAGAATATCTCCTGGAAATGCTCTGGCAATTTCTACATTTAAGCAGTTATTAGTTTTCAGAGATCCGCAGCTAACGAGTTATCATGCTCTTGAAAAAACTCCAAATATAGGAGACGATCAAGTATTTAAAATACTAACCGAGCTTTTTGAGGAATCAAAGCAAGAGGATGATAACTGGGGTGATATGTTGATAGCCCAGTCAGTAGATTACTACGCAAGAGTATTAGGAGGCTCTATAATGCGGGCGAGAGGGTGGGTAAGGATGCCTGATGAGAATGAATCCTTAAGTACTAACGAAAAATCGAAGAAGGTTGATTCTTTATTAAACTCATTAATAAATGCTCAAAATGATAGAGAAAAAGTCAGTTTTATTAGAGAATTAACTCCTCTTTCTTCTGGAAATACAAATGTTGTTGAAGTTCTAATTAACTTAGTCAAAAATCGTTGCAGTCAAGGTCTTCAATGTACAATTGCAAGAAGTTTAGGTCAAATCGGAGTTAATAATCTAGCTGCCATCGATACATTAATAAAATTAACGACTGCCAAATACCTATTTACTAGATTGGAAGCCATATCTAGTCTTGGTCAAATTGCTGCTGAAAACTATTCTGCTATTCAAGCTGTTTTTAAATCAGCAATTTATGACAATAAGTATGCTTATCCTCTTGCCATTGATAATCTGGCAAGAATAGGCATTGGTAATGATTATACAGTGAAAGCTTTAGTGTATCTTTTTCAAGAGAGAAACAAAAACAGAAATTTAGCAAACATAGCTTGGTCTTTAAAAAGAGTCGCTAAAGATAATCAATTATCAATTATTATTTTAGGATTGAAGGATCAGTTTATAGATTTGTGTAAAAGAGAAAACTCTGAAAGATTCCAAGCTATTTATGAAGTTCTTTGGAACACAGCAAAAAGAGTACCTTATCCTTTGTTTTACAAGTTATGGAATAGCAAGGGCACATTAATTGACCCAGAAAAAAATTTAAAAATATTAACTACTGCCTTAATAAAAGTTGATAAGGCAGACGAATCTGATGAAGAATTAGTGGAAAGTATTCATACAAGCAAGCAAGGAATACATAGAGTTCGTTTAATCAATAAGATGCAAGGTTTAGATACGGTAATCGATTGTGAGGAAAATGAATTTATAATGGGTTCTGCCTACAAACATGGAATTCACCTAACTAGTAGCTGTCAGTCTGGATGTTGCTTTGTTTGTGAAGGAAGAATTATAAGTGGTGAAGTAGATCAAACTGAGGGTTTCGTGGATGAGCAATTTTCTGCAAACAGTAAGGTTTTGACCTGTATTGCTACACCACAGTCAAACTGTACTATTGTTACTAGTGCAGAGCAAGGCGAAGGTTACTGGTCGGGAGATTTTTTTAATGATTTCTAGATCGAGCAAATTTTAGATAGTTACAAATTTAAAAATGATAGAAAAGCAATGTTTTAATTTTGAAGAAAATTGGTCGCCACTTTATATTGTTTGTAAAAAATTGGTTTGAGATAGTGTGTGGAAATGTGGCGGATTGTTTTAAATTGCGTTGTTTTAGCAATCTAATTACCTGAATTTCAATTTTCCCTCGCGTAAAAAGTTCGTCTGGGGACAAAAGAAAACACCCCACGGAAATTTCACTAGTATTAAATTGTCTAAAATAAAACAAAAACTTCTGATAAATGACGAATTATGAAGATATAAGTAGCGTTATTAACCGTGTAGCAACTGGTGAATTTACTGATGCAGACCTTGCAGCTTTACAGGGGATACTTTCTTCTGGCAATAATCAAATCGAACTACAACTCGGCAAGTATAACGTAAATATTACAGAAGGGAAAGAAATTCACATCGGCGATCGCATTTACAACCAGTGGGATGAAGAAGCGATGAAAGCCTTGGTTAAAGCGATTCAAGAAACAAACGGTATTCATCAAACAACCCAAAGTGGGGATGCAGCTGCAAGAGATATTGATAAACGCAATATTTATGAAAATTGTACATTTATTCAAGTTCTAACTAAAGATAAAAATTTTGAAAATTTTCCTCAAGACTCATTAAATAATTTAGATTTTTCTAATATTCCTCATGAAATTATTCAAAAGGCTTATCAAGATGTTTTACCTCCTGATGCTAGACTTTGGGATTTAGAGGAAAACAATATTACGCAAATATTACAATCTTTGAATGAATTTAAAAGATTTGATTTTTTAACCCAGTTAAGTCAAGATAAAAATATTTCTGAAGAAATTCGCAATCAGTTGAGTGACTTGGCGAACCAAATAGCATCAAAAAAATATCCTGAAAATAATAAAAATATAGACACAAAAGATTTTTTTTATAATAAAGAAAGAGAACTTGAATCATATTTAATTGCTACCATCGAGCATTGTGATGATGATAATGAACAGTTTTTACTTAATGCTTGGTTAATTATTGATGATTCAGTACCAATAAATGATTTATCTCGATTTACATCATTACTTGATAAAAATGAACAACAAGTAGGAACGTTATGTAAATTTAGTGATATTCCAAAGAAACTAAATAAGTTTATAAAAACAGGTCTGAGATATCTGAGAGGTAAACAGTATAAGCTAATTGTTGAAATCTTTTTACCCAGTGATTTAATTGGTGTAGAGATTGACCGTTGGAAAATATCTGACCCAATTATAGAAGAAACAAGTTTGGGAATTAAATATCCTATTAGGCTGCGTTCGTTAGAACGTTTGAACTTGGAATATTTAGATTCTTATTTATCTGACTGGTATAAGTATTGGGATAAGGTTAAAACTGTTTTACATAATGAACCGATTCAAGAATTATTTGAACATCTTGAAGAAATGGAAAGTTTTAATTGGAAGTTGTTAAGAAATAGTTTAAAGGAAAAAATCGGACTGAAGCTAACTTGCGCCCCACCTAAAGCCAAAACTAAAGATTTATTCAGAGCTATTTTAACGACAACAACACCAATTGCTATTTGGACAAGATACGATATTCCCAATTTGGATCAGGTGAGTGCAATCGATGAAATATTAACTTTTAAACCATTGTGTCATTTGTGTGAATCAGTTAGAGAAACTAGAGAACAAGCAGATGCTCAAACGGAGGAACATCTGGGTTTTCATTTAGCCTTGCTTTGGGAAAATCCTTATCGTCTGACTCCTGATATTATGCTTGAATTAACAACTGTCGGACAGTGATAATAAATTGAACCAAAAATATGACTAGTTGGAAAATTTTTCAAGGTAACAATCAACCGCACGATAATATTGATAATCTTCCTCCTCCTCCAAGTTGGCGTACATTCATGGGTGAAGATGATGAATTAGTAGAAGAAATTGAACAACGCTGGCAGAAATTTTGTGAGGGTTTAAAGCCAAACACAAGGAATGAGGAGCGGGGAAAAAGTTTCCGTATTCATAGCGATAAAAACGATGACAAAAATACTGTTATTAACATGGTTAATGCAGGATTATATTTAAGACGACCTTTGTTAGTAACAGGAAAACCAGGTACGGGCAAAACGTCTTTGGCTTATGCTGTAGCTCATGAATTAAAACTGGGTACGGTTTTACCTTGGTATATTACTGCTCGTTCTACTTTACAAGAAGGATTATATCGTTATGATGCGATCGCCCGTTTGCAAGATGTGCAGATGGATAAGAATAATAAGGATATTGGTCGCTACATTCAACTTGGACCGCTAGGTACAGCCCTTCTTCCTTCCCGTCGTCCTCGTGTACTGCTAATTGATGAAATAGACAAAAGCGATATCAATTTACCCAATGATTTACTCAATTTATTTGAAGAAGGGGAATTTGAAATTCCAGAATTAGCGCGTATTTCCAAAGAAGTGGAGCGGGTAGAAGTCCGTACTTATGATGGTATGGATGTTCCAATTAAAGCAGGTCGAGTACGCTGTCATAATTTTCCTTTCATTTTATTAACCAATAACGGCGAGCGAGATTTCCCTCCAGCTTTTTTAAGAAGATGTTTAAGGTTAAATATGCCTTACGAACCTGATGCAAGTGCTTTGAAGGAGATTGTGAAGGCACATTTAGGAAGTGATGTAGTAACCAAAGACGAGGAAAAAATTAATGAATTAATTGAAAAATTTAGAACATTGCGAGAAGGTGGGGATATAGCAACAGATCAACTTTTGAATGCTATTTATATAGTTAC
>JAYKJL010000185.1:0-2764 GCA_035285725.1 Nostocales cyanobacterium 94392
ATCAACGAACGCATTAAAGCAATCGGCAATGTAACAGCAACAGTACATACGCTAAAAGAACGCTACAAAACTGCACTACCACTCTTGCAAAAATCTAAGGTGTGGGACAATCCCAAAAAGCAGAAAGCGTTAGAAAAACTGTTAACTCAAATTGAAGCGCTGATTGAGGAATAATATTACCCTTTTGGGTACCATAAACTTTTCGTAATCTAATTAATTTAATTTGATGAATTACTTAGTAAACAAATTAAAGGTAAAGATTATGACAGTTACTACAAGCAATCAACTCAACAAGCCAGTACTTAAAATTGGTTCTACAGGTGAAGCAGTAAAAGAATTACAACAGCTACTTTTAGATTACGGGATGTATGTATACCTTAACAGTCATGGTGCTTGCGAATATCCCGGCATGGAAGTAATTGACGGTGTATTTGGTCTCAAAACAGAAAACGCTGTAAAACTGTTTCAAGGCAAAATGTTTTTAGTACAAGATGGAATTGTTGGCAACAAAACCTGGCGATCGCTTTTTAAAGGCGCACCTGTTGATATGCCTGTATTAAAAAGAGGTAGCACCGGAGCATTAGTTAAGCAAATGCAAGAACGTATAGCTATTGGTGGTTACTACGTTGGTGCAATTGATGGCATTTTTGGTTTGCAAACAGAAACAGTCATCAGAAATCTACAACAAAACACTGGTTTACCAGTTGACGGAATAGTTGGCGATCGCACTTGGTTTGAGATTAGTAAGATTAACACAATTTTCTGTTAACACTTCTCTTGGCTTTTGTTAGTCTAAACAACAACGAGAAGAAGTAGTGCAAGAAAAAATAGTAATGGTACAGATTTGATATACATAATTACTATCTGTACCATTTTTATGTAAAGTACTTTACGCGCCTACCACCAGACCCCCACCGCTTTGACGGCGATGGTAACGGAATAGGTTGTGAGAAAAAGTAAGGAAGTACAGCGCAGCAAGATTGGGAAGCCCCCGTTTGAAGGGCGATCGCCGACATAATTAGGGCTTGCTGAATAAATATGAAAATGTGATGCAGCATACATTATCAGCCCCAAGGAATATATTCAGATCCAAGAAAAAAGTCTAAAATAACTCGAAACCCTTGCATTATCGTGAGTAGCACGCTGCGTGTGCTTTAGTGCTTATGTACCATAGAGAGGAGCAACCTCAAATATCATCAGAAAATTTTGAACTCCCTTTTGAAGGAAAGTTGTCGGAAGATAATCGTTGGGTAATTATGGCTTCATTAATACCTTGGTCAGAATTTGAAGATGAATATGCTTCAATAAGGATATGCTAGCGCTATTTTCTCAACAACTGGAGACACAAACATTATTGGTACAGGGAGTGGTGGAAATATAAATATTGAGACACCATTGTTGACAGTTAACGCTGGTGGGGTTATCGATGCCCGAACATTTAACGACAAAAGAGGTGGCGATATTAACCTCCAAGTTAACACGCTACAACTTCTGAACGGCGGGCAAGTTTTCACTACCACTGTCAGAAGTGGTTCTGCTGGTAAAATTACAGTCGATGCTAGTGAAGCTGTTACAATTGCTGGAACCGATCCAAACTACTTTAGTAAAGCAGAACAATTTGGTATTGGTCGTCTTAGTTCGACCTCAGAAAAAAGTAGTATTTCGGTTTTTTCGGGTGGGACAGGAGCATCTGGAAGCATTTTTTTGACAACTCCTAGCCTTACCCTGCAAGAAAATGGTACGATCAATGCTGAATCAAGTAGTGTAGATGGTGGCAATATCACCTTAAGCATCAGAGACCTTTTACTAATGCGTCGTCAAGGTACGATTTCTGCTACAGCAGGCACAGAAGAAAAAGGTGGAGATGGCGGAAACATTAATATCAACTCAAAATTTATTGTCGCTACACCCGATCGAAATAGCGACACCACAGCTAATGCGTATAGCGGCAAAGGTGGTAATATCAACATTCAAAGTCGAGGAATTTTTGGCATCGAAGTGCGTTCTCAAGCATCCGATACAAGCAATGACATTACCGCAAGTTCCCAAGTGGGATTATCGGGAACCGTTAACGTCATTTCTCCCGATAACAGCTCGATCCAAAACAACCTTGGCAAACTTCCCCAAGACGCTATTGATACCAATGCTCTCATCGCCAATAGTTGCATAGCTCGCAGAAATCAACAACAAAACGGTTCTTTCTTCATCACAGGTTCCGGTGGTTTACCTGCACGTCCCGGTGATGCTTCTCTTCCTTCTTATTCCACTGGAGATGTGCAACCAGTCCCAGCAGAATCTACAAATTTACCAACACAAGCACGACCCTGGCAAATTGGCGACCCCGTTATTGAGCCATCTGGAGTATACGAACTACCAAATGGGAAACTGGTGCTTGGTAAAGAATGTTGATTTTAAACCTCATCTATTTTGAGAACCGTAGTTTGTAACTCCAGATTGTGAGATTGCTTCCTTACGTCGCAATGACAAAACTCCACTTTTACCTAAGCCCTAACAATAGTCACAGAACGCCCATTTTTTGTAGTTGTGACTTCAGTTGTTAATCGTTCGTCAATGGGCAAAGCCTTGGCACGTAAATCAAAAATAATCAACCAACCAAAATTTACCCCCAACCTTGCCAAATAGGAATCTAACTGCTCAATACCCGATTCCATTGGGTCTCCCCTTTTATCCCGCCAAGCTTTTAACTCGATTCCTAGAGTAATCTTGCCATATTTGAGACACAAATCCATGCGATCGCGTCCAA
>JAYKJL010000186.1:0-24845 GCA_035285725.1 Nostocales cyanobacterium 94392
TTCCCTTTTCCCTCCAGTCATTAATCTTATATTAAGGATTTGGTACTTTTTGTACTAAACGTTAGACAATAATGCTACAAATGCAGTTCCGGCGAACTCACTATACCTGATATTATTATTTATGCGAGTTTTTAAATCTCCTCCTCCTGAAACACAAACACGCGATCGCATATTGATCGCAGCACAAAAATTGTTTGCTTCCCAAGGGTTCGACGGTACTACTACTCGTGACTTAGCACAAGCCGCAGGTGTTGCAGAAGGAACTTTATTCCGTCATTTTTCTAATAAAAAAGCAATTTTAATTGAAGTCGCAACCGCTGGGTGGGTAGACATTCTTACCGATTTACTCACCGAATTAAGCGAAATGGGTAGCTACAAAGCCGTTGCCCAAGTCATGCGTCGTCGGATGTGGAATTTACAAAAAAACGCCGATATGATGAAAGTCTGTTTCATGGAAGCCCAATTTCATCCCGACTTGCGCGATCGCATTCAAAAAGAAGTCATCGATAAAATGACTCATGTCGCCGAAGCTTTCTTTCAAACCGCAATGGATAGAGGAATCTATCGCAAGACAGATGCGAAACTCGTAGCTCAGGTATTCTTAGGAATGTTTGCCGTAGCAGGTTTTTCCCACGAAACTCTTATGGAACCCAACGCTTCCCCCCAAGAAAAACAAAAAATGGCAGAAGGATTAGCTGATATATTTCTGAATGGGGTATTGGAAAAGGAATGAGGAGTTAGTGGATGGTGGATAGTGGATAGTGGTTAGTGGATGGTGGATAGTGGATAGTGGATAGTGGTTAGTGGATGGTGGATGGTGGATGGTGGATAGTGGATGGTGGTTAGTGGTTAGAGGATGTTTTAAAAGTATCCGGCGGTTTAAACCGCTACTACAGAAACAAAGTCCACCTGCGTGGACTATTTAATTTGAAACCCGCGCAGGCGGGTGCCGGTTTGTGTAGCCGCGACTTCTAGTCGCCCGGTAAATAATAGAACAACCAACAACCATCAACCATCAACCAACAACCATCAACCATCAACCATCAACCAACAACCATCAACCATCAACCATCAACTAACAACCATCATTATGAATTAATTTAGCTTGCTCAACCCATTGTTGCACTTGTTCGACAGGAGGACATAAATCACGTCGCTGTAAAGTTGCTACTTGTAAACGCAAAATTTGTTTGTGTAATCGATGAGGAGGAGTAGTCGTCAACTGCATTACCGAAGCAATCCCGGCATGAAGCAACAATCCACAATATTGGGTTCCCACACTGGGAATCCGAGCTAAATCAGCCAGTGCAACCCATTTATTTACATACTGAATGTGAACTTGTAATTTAGTTGCCAATATCAACTTTTCTTGTACAGTTTTCCCTTGTTTTATCAAGGCTAAAGTATTCGTAACACCACAATGTTTTAAATTATTAATTTCATCTTGGCTTAACCCTGGCAATTCCTCAATCAGAAAATTACTCTCTTTAACACCACTATTTTTAACTTTCGGTTTAAAAGCCATTTCAATTTATCCATTATCAGTGATTAACTATAAATAAAAAGTTACTACCACCGGAGTTATGAGTTAGGAGTTATGAGTTAGGAGTTAGTACCACCGGAGTTAGGAGTTAGTACCACCGGAGTTAGGAGTTAATAATTAATTATCCCCCCATCCCCCCATCCCCTTGTCCCAATTGTCATGATTACAAAATCTCTACCAGATATTCTACGTCAAAGACGAGAAAAATTAGCCAAATTAATTGACTTTCCGGCAGTTTTATGGTCTGGAAGTCCTAGTGCGCGTAACTTTGCTGCAAATATTTTTCCACATCGTTCTAGTAGTCATTTTCTCTATTTTGCCGGATTATCTTTGCAAAATGCGGCGATTCGCTTAGAAGCTGGTAAGATGCAACTATTCATGGATGATCCCGCAGCAAGTAGCGCTTTGTGGCATGGAGAAATGCCAAATCGCGATCGCATTGCAGAAAAAATTGGCGCGGACGAAGCTTACCCAATGATAGAATTGGAATCTCATTTGCAAGGTGTGGCAACAATTGCTGTACAAGATGCAGCTTCATGGACGCAACAATCCCAATTATTAGATAGATGGATTTTACCGCAACGTGCGCCGGAAAATATCGACTTAGAACTAGCTAAAGCGATTGTTGAATTGCGTCTTACCCATGATGAAGCAGCTTTAACTGAAATACGCAAAGCCGTAAGCGTTACCGTAGAAGCGCACAAAGCCGGTATGGCAGCGACATCCACAGCTAAAACCGAAGCACAAGTCAGAGCAGCGATGGAGGCAGTTATCATCGCTCATGATATGACTACATCTTATAACAGTATCGTTACTGTACGTGGGGAAGTATTGCATAACGAACATTATGGAAATACCCTACAACCAAATGACTTATTACTTGCTGATGTGGGTGCGGAAACTTCTACGGGTTGGGCTGCTGATGTAACTCGAACCTGGGCTGTTAGTGGGAAAATGTCACCTACCCAAAGAGATATTTATGACGTAGTTTTAGCCGCACATGATGCCTGTGTTGATATAATACGTCCCGGTGTCGAATATGAAGAAATTCATCTTTGTGCTTGTAGGATTATCGCTGAAGGTTTAGTAAATTTAGGTATTTTACAAGGAAATCCCCAAGAGTTAGTAAATATTGATGCTCATGCATTGTTTTTCCCCCACGGAATTGGTCATTTACTGGGTTTAGATGTGCATGATATGGAAGATTTGCGAGATTTAGCAGGATACGAAACCGGAAGAGAAAGAAGCAGTCGTTTTGGTTTGGGTTATTTGCGTCTCAATCGACCTTTACGTACAGGAATGTTGGTAACAATTGAACCAGGTTTTTATCAAGTACCGGCAATTATCAATAATCCTCAAAATCGCCAAAACTTCTCGAAATATGTTAATTGGGAACGTTTATCTGATTTTTCAGATGTCCGAGGAATCCGCATCGAAGACGATGTTTTAGTTACTGATAATGGAAGTGAAGTTTTAACCGCAGCTTTACCCACAGAAGCTGATGCTGTGGAACAGTTAACAGTTAGCAGTTAACTGTAATCAGATCAATGCGTAAAATTACTACCTAATTTCTACAATTAAGGTATTGAAATTAATTGTTAAGATATTTTACATTTGTTAACAATTAATCAAATCTTGTAAAAAATTATGAAACTAAAATGGCGGAAACTACTAATTGAAACTTCTGCATGGGTAACTACTGAAGTCATGTTAAATCTAGTCGGCTTGGATGACTTGGCAGACTATAGCGAATTTGTTTTTCAAAGCAAAGTGATAGCCGATGCAACTGAAGCTTTTTCTAACCTAATTACTTTAGTTTCGTGAAAATCACCTAACTATTCATCTTCAAAAATTGCACCTTGTCGCTTTAAATATAGTTTGACATCTTCGCTAATGCCTATATTATCTCCAAAGCGAGCATTTTCAACTTTTGCATTAATCAAATTAGTATTGGTTAAATTTGCTTTTGTTAAATCAGTATTATGTAGATTAGTATTTTCAAGGTTGCTATTTTCTAAATTAGCTGATACTAGACAAGCTTCACTTAAATTGGCATTATCTAACTGAGCATTTTTCAAATTAACTGATTCTAAGTTGGCATCTTTTAGCTTAGCTGTAGATAGTTGAGCATCTTTGAGATTAGCGCCAGTTAAGTTAGCATGATTAAGTTTGACACTATTCATATAGGCACAAGTTAAATCGGCATTGACTAACTGAGCATTATTCAGATTGGCATTCCACAGATAAGCTTTATGAAGTTGGGCATTAGTCAAATTAGCATTTAGTAATTTCGCATCACTTAAGTTTGCACTTACTAATATGGCACCGATTAAGCAAGCATTATTAAGCTCGGCTGTACTAAGGTTAGCGTCTCTTAGATTAGCATTATTTAAATTAGCACCTGTTAACTTGATGCTGTTGAGGTTCGCACCTAATAACTGAGCATTTACTAATTTAGTATTGCGTAAATTGGCTTCACTAAAATCAACTCCTATCAACTGAGCATCTGTTAAATTAGCATCACTTAATTCAACACTGCTTAAATACAAATTATTGAGATTAATACCAATTAAGTTAACCTCTTTTAAGTCAGCGAAAATTAAATTTAAGCTGTGAAGATTGTTATCTTGGGTAATTTGATTGAGGATTTTTTCTCGGATATTATCTCCCATATTATTTTGTTCTTGAGTTGACTCATTTTCAACTGTTGTATAATTAATTTGATTTTTTAAATGCTTTTGTTGATTAAAAAACATATTGACAGTGGTAAAAATAAAGCCAATAACTAAACTTATACCAATTAACAAAATTGGTGTTTCATTCTTGATTATCAGAGATAAAAAGATATAACTTGTGAGAAGCAAAGCTATTAGCTTTAATGGGAAATATAATCTAACTTTAGAAGATTCGGATAAATTATTTGTTTTCGAGTTAGTACTATTCATATTTGATAATTAGCTTTCAAGAATTTAAATAAAAATTAATTATAGTTTAATTGTTACTTAAAATGTTAAAATAGTTGATATTACATACGTAATTGTATTATATGTTATATATAAAAATATGATTGTGTAGCAACTTTGAACACGGATTAAGAGGGATTACACTGATTACAGGGATTTAATTACCTATTACCCATTACTGATTACACGGATTCAATGACCAATTACCCATTACCCGTTACCAATTCCCCAATTTTCGCGGTATTGTTATGGGATGGCAAGTGCGTTTATCAATTAAAAACTATTAAGCTGTTATATAGCGCGTTAATATGCTTGCTGACTAATAGAAATTGAATTATGTTTGATGCACTAGCCGACCGTTTAGAATCTACTTGGAAAAAGCTCCGGGGACAAGATAAGATATCTCAATCGAATATTCAGGAAGCTCTACGAGAAGTACGCCGTGCCTTATTAGAAGCGGATGTCAACCTCCAAGTAGTCAAAGAATTTATTAGCGAAGTTGAAGCTAAGGCACAAGGGGCTGAAGTTTTAACTGGGGTGCGTCCCGATCAACAGTTTATCAAAATAGTTAATGACGAATTGATCAGGGTGATGGGGGAAACCAATGTTCCCCTCGTACAAGCCGAAGTAGCACCTACAGTTGTTTTGATGGCTGGTTTACAGGGTACTGGTAAAACCACCGCCACAGCAAAATTAGCCTTACACCTGAGAAAATTAGAACGCAGTTGTTTGATGGTTGCTACAGACGTTTACCGTCCGGCTGCGATCGATCAATTGATCACTTTGGGTCAACAAATTGACGTGCCGGTATTTGAACTGGGAAGCGATGCAAATCCAGTTGAGATTGCCCGTCTGGGAGTAGAACACGCTAGGGCAGAAGGAATTGATACCGTAATTATTGATACCGCTGGTCGTCTGCAAATTGACGAAGATATGATGGCGGAATTAGCCCAGGTAAAACAAACCGTCCAACCCCATGAAACACTGCTGGTAGTGGACGCGATGACTGGTCAAGAAGCAGCCAATTTGACTCGTACCTTTCACGAACAAATTGGTATTAGTGGAGCAATTCTAACTAAGTTAGACGGTGATAGTCGTGGTGGTGCAGCGCTGTCGGTAAGAAGAATTTCCGGTGCGCCGATTAAATTTGTTGGTGTGGGTGAAAAAGTAGAAGCGCTACAGCCCTTTTATCCCGAAAGAATGGCATCACGAATTCTGGGAATGGGAGATGTATTAACCCTTGTCGAAAAAGCCCAGGAAGAATTCGACCTTGCCGATGCCGAAAAAATGACAGAGAAAATGCTGTCGGCGAAGTTTGATTTTACCGACTTTCTCAAACAATTGCGTTTGTTGAAAAATATGGGTTCCCTCGGAGGTATCATGAAGATGATTCCGGGGATGGGTAAAATTTCTAACGAGCAACTAGAACAAGGACAATCTCAGTTGAAGCGCTGCGAAGCGATGATTAAGTCCATGACTCAGGAAGAACGTAAAAATCCCGATTTATTGGCAAGTTCTCCCAGTCGTCGGCGACGGATTGCAACTGGAAGCGGTTATAAAGAGAAAGATATCAGCAAGTTAGTCAGTGACTTCCAGAGAATGCGTACCATGATGCAGCAAATGGGTCAAGGCAACTTTCCCGGCATGGGAGGGATGTTAGGGGGTATGGGCGGTAATCCAATGGCTGCCGGTAATCAGGCTGCACCAGGATGGCGCGGTTATCCCGGTGGTGCTGGCGGTAAAAAGAAACCGAAAAAAGAAAAGAAGAAAAAAGGTTTCGGTACCCTTTAACTAAAAAGAAAAATCAAAAACCTTTAACCTCCAACCTTTAACCTTTGACCTTTGACCTCATAGATAGCGCTTCCTGCCGTGCGAGTGCTAAAATTAGCATTTGCTACTTGTGGGAAATTTTTATCTTCCTGCGATAAAGAGCATTACCCTTTTAGGTCAAATGCTTCCATAATGTTAAATAGATTTATCGCCAACTAGTAGTTGTCAACCAACACCATTAAAATTAGGAGCATAACTTCTTAATCATGATTAAACTCCGCCTCAAGCGATTTGGCAAAAAACGAGAAGCTAGTTACCGGATAATTGCCATCAATAACCTTTCTCGCCGTGATGGTCTTCCCCTTGAAGAATTGGGTTTTTATAATCCTAGAACCAATGAAGTAAAATTAGACGTTCCCGGCATTGTTAAGCAGTTACAACAGGGCGCTCAACCAACTGACACCGTGCGTCGCATTTTAGCAAAAAATAATGTTTTTGAACAAGTCCGTGCAGAAGCTGTATCCTCATAACGCAGGAGAAACGAACCCCCGTACAACTCCCGATTACATTGGTCTAGTAAAATTCTTGATTCAGCCGTTTTTGGAGTCTCCAGAATCTTTAAGCGTTGATTGCGAAATTTCTGGTAGCAGCAAACGAGTTTGGATTCGCATTGCCTTTGATAGTGCAGATAAAGGTAAGGTATTTGGTCGTGGAGGACGCAATATTCAGGCTATTCGCACGGTGATTTCTGCTGCTGCTCAAGCCGCCGGACAATCGGCATACCTAGATATTTACGGTAGTAATGAAAGTCGGGAAGATGCACCTGTATCCACTACTAATGCTAATAGCGAAGAACAGAATAGACAATTACCTATGCCCAAACCTAAAACAAGACGTGGTGACGGAAGCCGAAATTTCACCCAACCCCGCACTCGTATTTGATTGAAACAATATTTATTGTTTATTTATTGTTTCTTGTTTGATTCGCTATCAGCCCTACGGCTGATAGTAAACAGCAAATAAAATTTGTCTCCCCACTGGAGCATTTTTGTTAATTTTGTTAAAATCTACTGCTTACTAATAATAAACACGATGGCAGATGCCATAACAATAGAATTACCGGATATTCCAAGTGCTATAGCCTTAGCGGGAAATGAGGAAGAAAACCTCAAAACCCTATCGCGACAAACTGGAGCCACAATAGTACTGCGGGGACAAGAATTATACGTTAGTGGCACTGAAAAACAAATCGATTTGGTTCGTCGGTTGGTAAAATCCCTAGAAGATATTTGGACGAAGGGTAATATATTATCCCTTGCCGATATCTTAACTGCGCGTCAAGCCCTTGATACTCATCGAGAAGATGAACTGCAAACATTACAAAAGGATGTACTTGCTAAAACTCGTCGTGGCGAACAAATTCGCGCTAAAACTTTTCGTCAGCGACAGTATATTGAAGCAATACGCAAGCGTGACTTAACATTTTGTATTGGTCCGGCTGGTACTGGTAAAACATTTTTAGCGGTTGTGGTTGCCGTACAAGCACTGCTCGATAATCAGTATGAGAAACTTATTTTAACTCGTCCGGCTGTAGAAGCAGGTGAAAAACTCGGCTTTTTACCCGGAGATTTACAGCAGAAAGTTAATCCTTATTTGCGTCCGCTTTATGATGCTATCAACGAATTTATTGATCCAGACAAAGTACCATCACTAATCGAAAAAGGGGTAATTGAAGTTGCGCCTTTAGCTTATATGCGGGGAAGAACTTTAAATAATGCTTTTGTAATTGTGGACGAAGCTCAAAATACGACACCAGCACAAATGAAAATGCTTTTAACTCGTTTGGGTTTTCGTTCCCGTATGGTAGTAACGGGTGATATGACTCAGAGCGATTTACCATCACAACAACAATCGGGATTATTAACAGCCTTTCAAATTTTAAAGCACGTAGAAGGCATCGCATTTTGTGAATTTTCTCAAAAAGATGTCGTCCGTCATCCTTTAGTACAACGGATTGTCGCTGCTTACGAACAGTATGAAAAGTAAACAGTTGACAGTAGACAGTTGACAGTTAACCTTTAACCTCTAACCTTTAACCTCTAACCTCTAACCTCTAACCTCTAACCTCTAACCTCTAACCTTTAACCTTTAACCTTTAACCTCTAACCTCTAACCTTTAACCTTTAACCTGCTCAAGGCATTTTTTGAATGCTGATTGGGAAGCTTGAATTGTAAGCTCCACCTCCTTTTCCAATGGCAATGATTTTACCGTCGGGACTAAATGCGGTACTGGTAGGATAAAGTTGATCGAAGTTTTGAGGGTTGTTCGCTGCTTCCAGCAAAGTATTAATGGCTTTTCCGGTACTTAAATCCCACATTGTGACTGCACCATCTAATGTAGTAGTGACAACGGTTTTGCTATCGTTTCCTAAAGTTACAGAGGTAATGCCTTCAATATCTGATACACTAAAACTATTAGCTAGTTTTCCAGTGTTCAAATCCCAAACGTTGATTTTTGGGTCTGTAGCGTTCACTAAATATTTTCCGTCGGGAGTAAAGCCGATAAAACTAATCAGGTTGGTGTTACCTTCGATAGTACTAATTAGTTTTCCTGTTTCGAGGTTCCATAATCTAAGTGTTTTGTCGGAATCACCTTTGAGGGAACCTCCACCGCTAGCGAGAGTTTTGCCATCTGGACTAATTGCTACTGAACGCACCGGACTATTATGTCCAGTTAAAGTCCGAATTAATGCACCTGTTTGCGGATTCCACAGTTTAATTGTGTTGTCATAACTACCGCTAACAAGAGTTTTACCATCGCTGGTTATTGCTAAGGAAGTCACTCCTTGAGAATGTCCTTTAAGGGTACGAAGCAGTTTTCTGGTTTTCATGCTCCATACTTTAATTACTTTGTCGGTATTCGCTTGTGCTGTTCCTCCCCCAGTAAAAAATAGCTGTCCGTCGGGACTGATCACAACGTCGTTTACCCCATCTTTGTGTCCGTCAAGGGTAGTAATAAGTCTACCATTTGTCAGGTTCCACATTTTTACGGTGTGGTCGAAACTACCGCTAATTAAGGTTTGTCCGTCGGGGCTAAAAGCCAAAGCTTCTATATCCCATATATGTCCTTTTAAGGTAAAGGTAGGTTTAATTTGTGAGGATTTTGATATGGTTGGGGTTTGAGCAGAAGTTTGGATTAAATTACTTCCACCCATAATAACGGTTGCTACGACAACCGATGTTATAAAGCCTTTTTGCAAAAATTGTTTGTAATTCATCTTGACTAATTACCTTTATTTACTTAGCTTTTATCATATTAGCGATACATATATATATACTCAATCCAAAAAAAACATAAAATTTCCCCTTGACTTTTGCGTAATAGCAGAAAATAAAATAGGAGTTAATATTAATAATTTCAGGCTTTTTATTTAATCAAAAAAGAATTAATTTTGATTTGATAGTGAATTATGTTAAAAAATAAATTGCTACATTCAAAATAATTTATGTAATCTAAAGAAATAAAAAATAGCTTGAAATAAAACATTTTAAATCTTTAATTCCCAATGTCCAATATCCAATGCTCAATGCCCAATTTTTTATGCCCAAATTCTTGGTTAACACTTTTAAAACAACATCGCGTTATTGCCGTAATTCGTGCGAATAAAACAGATTTAGCTCGACAAATGGCTTTAGCCGTTGCATCTGGGGGAATAGAGTTAATTGAGGTAACTTGGAACACTCCCAATCCAGCGGAATTAATCGCAGAATTACGTAGAGAATTACCTCACTGTATTATTGGTGCAGGTACGCTGTTAAACTTACAACAAATGCAGCAAGCAGTACAAGCAGGTTCACAATTCTTGTTTACTCCCCATACAGACTCAGAAATAATTTCAGCGGCTGTAAATTTAAATGTACCAATTATACCCGGAGCGCTAACTCCAACAGAAATTGTTACAGCTTGGACTTTAGGAGCAACCTGCGTCAAAATATTTCCGATACAAGCAGTAGGTGGTGTTGAATATATCAAAAGTTTACAAGCTCCCTTAAAACAAATTCCCTTGATTCCTACTGGGGGAGTAAATTTAGAAAACGCAGGGGAATTTATCAAAGCAGGCGCGATCGCAATTGGATTAAGTAGTGATTTATTCCCAAAACATCTAGTTATATCTGAAGATTGGGATTTAATAACTCAACAGACAGAAATTCTACTTCAAAACATAAAGTAAGATAAAAATACAGATGTTCATACCTCATAACAGAAATAAGCTATTAAATACAGCTAGAAAAGAGAATAAACAAAAAACGGTAAAATTGGAGAATATTTACCATGAAAAAACTAAATTCACCTCAGTATATTCGCTATTTGAAAAGTTTTGTTGCTGTTATAGCATTGTCGGCTACTGTTGTAAGTTTTCCGACAAATAAAGCTTTAGGAAGTAATATGCGGCAGGTTAGTCAAAAAGTTAGTCAATTGAAAAAATCGAATAAACGTTGGATTCAAGTAGATTTGTCGGAACAAAGATTAATTGCTTGGGAAGGGAATAAAGCTGTTTTTGGAGTTACTGTTTCTACAGGAAAAAGATCAACTCCTACCCCAATTGGAATATTTAATATCTATACAAAATTAAACAAAACTCGGATGAAGGGTGATGGTTACGACATTCCTAATGTTCCCTACACGATGTATTATCAAGGTGGTTATGGAATTCATGGTGCGTACTGGCATAATAATTTTGGTACACCAGTTAGTCGTGGTTGTGTGAATTTAGCACCCAATCAAGCCAAAAGATTATTTAATTGGGCATCAGTTGGAACTACAGTTGTTGTACAGCGTTAAGAAGTTATTTTTGATGTTTCTCATAGATTTGTAGACTCAGAAGTCGGGTTTCTCAAAGAAACCCGACTTCTCTGTGCTGAGTAGTAGGGAATTAATCAACTTGAATTTCATTTAAATTATTAATTACCACATCCGCACCTCGAACATGATCCGAACGCCCAATCCAAGTAATACCAATACAACCAGCCGCTTGAGCGTTGCGTGCCATTTGCATATCACCAATCGAGTCTCCTACCATTAATGTTGCGCTTGCTTCTACTGCCAATTTCTCACAAGCTTGTAAAAATAAAGCCGGTTCTGGTTTAAACATATTACCATCTACTCCCATTTCTAAGTTTATATATTCACCCAGTTGATGAACTGTGACAAAATTATTTACTTCTGCGGTTGTCGCTGCTGAAAGAATACCCAATTTTAATCCCGCTTGTGAAAACTTTTGTAATATTTCCCGACTACTTGGAAATAATGAAGCAGCAGAATTACCCAGATATGTATCTGCTTCATCTAAACTTTTACGAGCTATTTCTAAGGATTCAATCCAACCTCTTCCCGTTTCTGCAATGTAAGCTGCTGTCGCAATTTCGGTTTCCTGACGACTTGCTACAGCCATTAAACCCGCAGCATCTAAAATATCTCCATTAACCCCAAATGCCATTAATAAAGGTTCTCCAATACCAGGTATTTGAGCATCTATAATTCGCGCTGCTTTTTGAGCAAAATTACGGATTTTTTTTTCGGAATTTTCTAAAGTACCATTTTTATCAAAAATAATTGCTTGTATATTAGAAAAAGCTTTATCTCTACATTTAATAGTCGTCAACAGATATTGCTCCTTTTTTAGTTAAAGGTTATACAGGAATACTGTTTGATTTTTAAATAAATTGTAAGGACTAGAAAACTTTTAACAGAATTTTCCCAAAATATGACTATTTTCTATCTTGTGAAAAAATAGTATGAGCGAGTAATAATGTATAAAAGGCTTAAGCAAAATTCTTTAATTCTGCAACAACTGCGATCGCAAAAACAGCGACTTTTGTGATTTCTATCACTGTCCTTATATAATATCTGGGTTTTCTCCCAACTCCCGCAGTCTAGCAGCTAACCTATCAGCCCTTTGTTTTTCAGCTTCGGCTCGTTGTTTTTCAGCTTCAGCTCGTTGTTTTTCCCCCTCCTGTTCTAGTAAGACCAAATTACTATCAGCATCGTAAAATCTTAACCAGTCATTCTCATCATCTTCTACGACACCATGCCAAATTCCCACCCATAATCCCAAACTTTGACACCATAACCACCCCTGTTCATTAGCGACAATTGGTTGATAGCCGTTGTAACTATCCAAAGTCCATCCTTGCAAGGAATTCAGTTTGAAAGGGTGATAAACAAAATAATCTTTGGTTTTAAAAACCTTTTCGTAAAGCCGTTTTTTCTCTCCTAAATCTTGGGTTTCTGTAGAGTCTGATAATAATTCAATAATTACATCTGGATAACGGCCATTTTCTTCCCAAACCACCCAACCCAAGCGTTGAGGATTTTTTTCCACATCCAAAACGACGAAAAAATCAGGTCCTTTAAAATCCCGGTTGCGGGCTTGTTTACTACTGTAGTATACAAACATATTGCCGCCAACGAAGAAATCATCCCGCTCTCTCCAGTGGTATTTAAGAGAACAGATAAGTAAATTCATGGCGACGCGGTGACGATTACTTTCCAAGGGTTCTCCGTCATCGAAAATTAAATCTGTCGGTGGCATTGGGGGTTGCCACTCTTCGGCTTCGTTAACCGTGTTGACAGGTAATTGGCTGGTTTCTGGTGACATAAAGTCCACTGGTTTTTCTATAGGACTTTGTTTTTGATTTTATCACAGAAGGGGAAAATTAGAACATTCTAACTAATGCCTTTTGAGATGCAACTACTATCCCATCGCTTTTCCTGCATTTTTTAGTTTTACTTGAATTTTTGTTTAGGGTGTGGCGATCGCAATTGGTAATCTTTTAATGTGAGTTCGATGAATTTCATCCCAATTCCTCTCCGTTTGCAGATACTGTTGGCGAACTAATTATGGATCAAACCCCATTTTCCTCGTTTTTTACCTCTGATAAAGAATGTAGCGATTGAAGCTCCCCCCTCAAAACAGCTGATCATTTTAGCAAAGGTATTAATAGATATATACTGATTTTATTGATATTCAACTACGTAGTTAATATTGGAGTTTGTGATGTCTATTAGTGAATTATTTAATATTGCCAATCTTTTCGTTTTACCTTTTTGGATATTGATGATTTTTTTACCAAAATGGAAAGTAACCCAAAATATCATGCAGTCCTATATTCCATTTGTACCATTAGCTGGACTATATTTATACTTGTTTATCAGCAGCATTACACCCGAAAATGCTCAAGCTTTATCTAACCCTCAACTAGCTGATATTGCTCGCTTTTTTGCTTCGGAAAGCGCAGCCGCAACTGGTTGGATTCATTTCTTGGTCATGGATTTATTCGTAGGACGTTATATTTATTTAGCAGGAGTCAAAACGGGTGTTTGGACTTTCCACTCCCTTGCTCTTTGTTTATTTGCAGGTCCTTTAGGTTTACTTTCTCATATATTCACTTATTGGATTTCTCAGCGATTTTTTGCCAAAGAATCCGTAGATACTACAATTTCAGTCCCGAATACTTAGAGATGGAGAGATGAGGAAATTATAAATAAAAAACTCTAAACTTAGACCTTTAACCTTTAACCTTTGACCTGATAGATTTGTTACTCTAGAGATAATGACAGTAGTTGGTGTCCCAGAAAGAAATTGTCTCTTAAAAGTAATAGAACACACTAGTATTATGGCGAATTCGGGAGATAAAATTAATCGTTGTTATAGCCAAGAAGACGTACAGCAGATTTTGCAGTTAGCGATCGCACGTCAAGCGGGGGATGAAAAAGAGTTTTCTTACGAGGTACTTTTGGAAATTGCTGCTGAGTTGAATATCTCGCCGGAAACTCTACAATTAGCAGAAGACGATTGGGTAAGTAAACAAGGTGAAATACAGCATAGACTAGCATTTAACGCTCACCGTCAAAGAAGATTTAGAAAACGTGTGGGTAATTATGCGATTATCAATACCTTTCTATTGTCAGTAGATTTACTCACAGGTGGTGGTATTAACTGGTCGCTTTATATTGTATTATTTTGGGGTATGCTTGTAGGTCTCGATGGTTGGAATACTTTTCAAACTAAAGGTGAAGATTATGAAGCAGCTTTTCAAAGATGGTACCGCAAGCATCAGTTAAAACGTTCTTTTGATAATCTTGTGAATAAGTTTTTAAAAGCCACTTCGGGATAAAATTGGTTTTTATTAATTGTTATTAATTGTTATTCATGTTTAAAAAAGATGAGTATAGAAATTGAATAGTTGAGCAAAAAAGCATGGATAAAGTTGTAAAGTTGATATGATCCATTGAGCGAAAAAAATGGTAATCAAGTTTTGTAAATATGATCAAAATTATGCAGTTTAAATTCAGATAATTGCTTGAAAGTAACTATGAAAACTAAAACAGAAAACCACAAAAAGATGGTTAGTTGTGAGGTAGAAACTACGCTTCAAGTAATCGGGGGACGCTGGAAAGTATTGATTATCAGAGAATTGCTCTCAGGAGTAAAACGTTTTGGAGAATTACAGCGTGCTTTACTCGGAATTACTCAAAAAATGCTGACTCAGCAGTTAAGGGAAATGGAAGAACACGGAATAGTACATCGACAAGTTTATGCAGAAATTCCCCCAAAAGTTGAATATTCACTCACACCTTTAGGAGAAAGTTTACAGCCAATTCTTCAGGCAATGCATGAATGGGGAGTCAAACATTTACATCAAATAAATCAAAATCAATAGTGTGTGATAATTGATATTTGATAAATAGGAATAAATCTATTATTCAGCTTGTAAATATTCAATAGCTGCTTCTAATTGTGAATTATAACTTTTAGCAAAACTTTCAAACCACAGTCCTTCAGGGGATAATGGTTCTAATTTATTTAACCATTCTTGAGCTTGTTTTTTTAACCCTTCTAATTGTTTTGCTTTAAGTTGCTCTTGTCTAATTCTTTCCTCTTCAAGTTGTTGATACTTTTGTTGTTCTTCTAATAATTCTTTTTGTTCAAAATCTTGTTTGACTTGAGATAAAATATTATCGATTGCATCTTTTTTTACTGATGAAGATGTGAACAAAGAAGAATCTAGAGGAGATGAGTCTAGTTTGACTTTCTCAACTTCCTCAGTTCTTTTTAATGGAGAATTAGCTGGTTTCTGATATTCAGCCTTGAGTTCGGACAATAACTTATCAATGGAATCCATCTGTTTCATTCCGATTAATTGGAATAACTAATCAACAATTGCATTGAGCAACACTTCTGAAAGAGTATAATCTTCCATATCTTCCATTGTAATTGTGTCACAAATATCAAACTTGGCACCAGCGCTTTGCAATTCATCATCCAATACTTTGAGAAAGCGGGTAGCTTGTGCATCTGTACCAACTTGAATAAACGAAATGGCTAATTCTTCATCCCGATCCATCCGACGAGAAGCCTCGATAATCGTCTTCATTACCGCTTTACGGTCATCAGGTTCACCATCGGTAATCACTAAAATTGTCTCACCATTCGGCTTGGTTTCACCCGCTGCTTTGCGTTGAAAATAATTATCTGTAGAATGTTTTAATACCGCAGCTAAATCAGTTGTTCCTGAAGGGTCATTTTCTTTAAAAATTTGCATCACTTTCGCAGATGTGACATTCTCATATCTTTTAAATCTACCGGAAAATGTATACACAGTAATACCATCCGGATCGAATTCCTCACATTTAGTTGCTAAAGCAAAAGTTGATTCTTCTGCTGCTACCCATCTGGTTCTACCACCTTTTTGGTCGGGAGTTGCCATACTACCGCTTTTATCAATAATTAAGGTGTAATCACGATTTTCTAGCATCAGTTAATTCTCCTAGGATTACTTTTTAATCATTCCTTAACTCTTTATTAACTTAATCAGTAATTGCATTCGTTAATATTTCTGCAAGAGTCATATCTTCCATATCATCCAAAGTCACGGTATCGCAAATATCAAATTTTGCACCAATTGATTCCATTTGGTCATCTAAAGCTTTGAGAAATTTTGTAGCTTGAGCATCGGAACCAACTTGAACGATAGATATTGCTAATTCCTCATCTTTTTCCATCTGACGAGAAGCATTGATAATTACTTCAAATACAGCTTTTCTATCGTCCGGTTCACCATCAGTTACAACTAAAATTGTTTCTCCGTTGGGTTTGGTTTGACCTGCTGCTTTACGCTTAAAATAATTATCAGTTGCGTCTTTGAGTACTGCTGCTAAATTTGTAGTCCCAGCAGGGTCATTTTCCATGAATATCTTCGCGATTTTATCTGATGTCACATCCTCATAACGCTTGAATTTACCCGAAAATAGATAAACTGTTATTCCATCGGGATCTAACTGCTCGCATTTTCTCGCTAAAGCAAGGGTTGATTCCTGCATTATCTCCCATCGACTTCTGCCACCTGCTTGATCTGGGGTGGACATACTACCGCTTTTATCAATTATTAATGTATAGTCCCGCTCATTAACCATTCAATTACTCCTTGATTTGTAATTAGTTTAATATCGACTAGTGTAACTATTAGTTATAAATCATCGCAGCTGTTGACAGTGGTTTGTAATAATCATTTAATGAATTCAAAATCCCAAGCATGGCATTTTACTATTAATAAGTTTTTTAAATCACAATTTATCTGCGTAAAAACCCAAGTGGTTAGCAACCGCAGGCTCTCGCATGGGTAGTTTACTATGAATCGGTGCAGACAGATAAGTAAGTCCGCAGAAAAAAACAGAACTATATAACGGTTAGGTAAACTACCCTTAAACCCTTATTCCCATTGCCGACTGCCGACTGCCGACTTTATGCCCTAATTACAATTTTCAACGCCAACCTACTTATCAAGTCTTACACTTTGACAGCTTCAGCTTTTTTCACTGGTACATAAGGCTTTTCTGCACCTTGTGCTAAATAGTCTTGAAGTTGAGATTCTATTTGTTCACGGACAATTTGACGGTATTCTAGAAAATGTTCGTTGTGAGCGCAAGAAGATAAATAATGTTCTAATACTGCGGGGTTACGCTTAAGAATACTGAATAAATGATGCCAGAATTTCCAACGAGTTTCTCGTTTAATACCTTGTCGCCAAATAATAGTTAAAAATGCTTTAACAATCTTCCATTCTGGCATTTTAGCAGGTGCTTTCCAACTCGGTTTACCCATCATTAAAAAACAACGGTAGGTACGGTCTAAATAAGCAATCGGGTCATATAAAGCACAAAACGCTTCAATATATTCCCGGCCAATTTCTTGTAGCGGACGAGTGGGAATAAAATTCATTAATGTCGTTTGATTAATATTCCCGTCTTGAGAGTCACGCAATCTTCCTTCTTTTTCCAAACGATGCCATAATGCAGTATTGGGTAATGCTTGTAACATCGCAAAAGTTGTAGAGGGAATTGCAGCAAGTTCTGCAAAACGGACAATGCGAGATCCAGCACCGGATTTTTCACCATCAAAACCAATAATAAAACCAGCCATGGGACGTAAACCGGCTTTAATAATCCCTTGCACTGATTCTACAAGGGAATTGCGGGTATTTTGAAATTTCTTTGTCAGTTGTAAACTGTCTTCGTCTGGTGTCTCAATACCCAAAAATACCGCAGCGAAACCAGACTCAACCATCAATTCCATCAATTCTGCATCTTGTGCTAAATCAATTGAGGCTTCTGTATCAAAGCGGAATGGATACTCATGTTCTTTCATCCACACTTTTAACTCTTTAAGCAACAACTTAACATTACGTTTATTGCCGATAAAGTTATCATCCACCATAAACACACCGCCGCGCCAACCCAATTCATACAAACAATCCAATTCAGCTAAAAGTTGCGCTGGTGTTTTGGTACGAGGTTTACGACCGTACAGTACGATAATATCGCAAAATTCGCATTGAAATGGACAACCACGAGAAAATTGCACCGACATCATGTCGTAAGCATTTCTTTCTAACAAGTCAAAGCGAGGTATGGGTGTTGTAGTCACATCTGGTTTTTCTGTAGTGCGAAAGACACCGCTGGTTTCACCAGCTTTTACCGCTTCTACAAACATTGGTAAAGTGATTTCTCCTTCATCAAGGATGAGAAAATCTGCTCCTGCTTTCTGAGATTCTGCGGGTACCGAAGTTGGATAAGGACCACCCACAGCAACTAATTTACCCCGTTGTTTTGCAGCTTTTATTTGGTCGAATAAGTCTTGTTTTTGGACTATCATCGCAGATAAAATTACCATATCTGCCCATTCCCATTCGGCTTCTGTCACCGAGCGAATATTCCGATCTACTAATTTAAATTCCCACTCTTGAGGCAAAATTGCGGCTACAGTAACTAAACCTAATGGTGGTAATAAAACTTTTTTATCTACTAATTCTAAAATTTTTTCATAAGACCAAAAAGTTTTAGGAAATAAAGGATAAATTAATAAAACTCGCATAATGTCCAATCCCCTTGAATGTTTACAACTGCTTTTCGTTTTTCTTCGCAAATTGACAATTTCAGGACTGATGCACCGATTAATGTATTTATTGTCACAATATTTTCAAAACTGGAATTTTGCTCTGAATTTTATTCGTAAACAGAAGAGTTATACTAGCGTGAAGTAAGTATGTAGTTCGTATATTAATTCTACCGTATAAGTTATAAGTGGAAACTCTTAACAGTTAAGATAAGCAATATTAATGTTAAGTAAGTCGGCAGAAAAAAACAGAACTATATAACGGTTAGGTAAACTACCCTTAAACCCTTATTCCCACTGCCGACTTTATGCCCTAATTACAATTTTCAACGCCAACCTACTTAGGACTTAGCAAAAAAGACAATTGCGGCTATTCCTGAATGTATCTGTAAATGGGGAAACCGAACAGAAAATTATCCCTAAAAACCATCGAGCTTACATTCTTCTTAAATTCAGAAATGGCTGCTCACGGAACCGCACACCCTTCAGGGGTGAATGTCAGTGCCTTTTTTGCTAAGTCCTAAAATTATTAAATTAACTCACACAAATTCCTATTATGACTAATAAACCCCAAAACGGAAAAGATCAATCAGAAGTTAATGCTAATATAGCAGAGAACGAAAAGATTTTATGTCCTCACTGTAAACGCACAGCTACCAATGGCATCAAATGCAAAGGAATTTGTGTAGCTGATAATGATTATTAGTTTAAATCTAATTAATCTATAGGTAATTGGATGATAAATTCTGTTCCTTCACCTAACTTTGAATTACAACTAATTTTACCACTGTGAGTTTCTTCAATAATTGAGAGAGCAATAGCAAGTCCTAATCCCGTACCTTTACCTACTTCTTTTGTAGTAAAAAGATTGTCAAATATACGCTCTCGAACTGATTCGGGCATTCCTATACCGTTATCTTTGATACGAATTAATGCTGTATTGTTCTCAGTCAATAATTCAGTTTTAATAGTTATTTTGTAAGGATTAGCTTGTAATTCGGCAAATGTTTTTCCTTCACAAACTGTATCTATAGCATCAATAGCATTAGCAATGATGTTCATAAATACTTGATTTAACTGTCCTAAAAAGCACTTGACAGGTGGTAATTTTCCGTAATCTTTAAAAACATCAATTGCTGGACGTTTATCATTAGCTTTGAGACGATATTTGAGAATTAAAATTGTACTATCAATCCCTTCATGAAGATTGCAAGCAACTTTTTCATCTGTATCGGCTCTAGAGAAAGTACGAAGACTTGTACTAATATCTTTAATACGTTCTGTTGCTACTTTCATCGAATCTATTAACTTTGGTAAATCCTCTATAAGGAATTCTAAATCAATTTCTTCAGCGTGTTGTACGACTGCATCTGTAGGATGAGGATAATGTTGTTGATAACATTCTATGTGAGCAAATAAATCTTGAATATAGTCTTTGGCATTATTGATACTACCTTTGAGAAATCCGATGGGATTGTTAACTTCGTGTGCTACTCCTGCAACTAAATTACCCAAAGTTGCCATTTTTTCATTTTGTACCATTTGTAATTGAGCTTGGTTTAACTCTAGTAGAGCTTTTTCTAACTGTTGGGATTTCTGAGTTACCGCTGCTTGTGCTTTTTCATTTTCTCTGAGTGCTGCTTGTTGTTCGCTAATATCTCGGACAATCGTTAATCCATGTAACTTTCCTTTGTAAATAAAAGGTACTGCTTTGATTTCTGAATCAAAATAAGTACTACCTTTTCGTTTACTAATAGTCTTAATATAAAATTCTTTGCCCGCTCTCATAACCTCTAAGTAATTACTAAAATCAGATACCGAATCTTGATGTAGGAAATCTAGTGGTGTGAGATTTAACCATTCTTCTTGAGAATAACCATACATCTGGCAGATAGTAGGATTAACAGCGACGATTTTTCCTGTTTCTAAATCACAAATATTTAATCCATCATTGACGCTTTCAAAGATACTGCGATACTCTTCCTCTTTTTGAGCAATTTCGTATATTTTCTGTTGCTGTTGAGCGTATAGTTGAGCATTTTGTAATGAAATAGCAGCTTGGGTACATAAAAGATTAGTAACTTCCAATCTTTCTCGTGTAAATGCACCTTTGATTAATTTATTTTCTAAGTACAACAACCCAATTAATTTACCTCGATCCAAAATTGGTGTACATAATAAACTATAGGGTTGCTCTCGTATTAAATACTCGTCGGTGAGCAAGTCATTTTGAACTGTCGCATTATCTAACACAATAGTTTTTAAGCTGCGTTTGACATAATTGATAACTGTATTAGGAAGGTGATTACTGGTTTCATATGGGATTGATAAGTGAGTTACACCCAATTCTTGAGTAGCTACTGCTTCTAAAGTTAAAATATCGTCCTTGAGAAAAATCAAAGCAGCTTTTTGCGCTCCAGCATTTTCGATGACTATTTGTAGTAAAGTCGAAATTAACTCTTCTAATTGAATTTCCTTGGATAAAGCCTGGGTTGCTTTGAGAATACTTTTAAAATCTAACGCTTCGGAAACGCTGCTACTAGAGCGAGTTGTTTGGACAGTTTGATTTATCAAAAAAGATTGATCAACAGCTTGAATGCGGGTTTCATTAACTTGAAAGCTATATTTTTGTGCTTGTAAAATTGGTGTAAGTAGTTGGGGATAGCGTTTTTCTAAGTCGTGGATTTTGGTTTTTGCTCCCCATTTTGCGTAACAGTAATAAGCGGATTGCATAGAGGATGTTTTAAAAGTATCCGGCGGTTTAAATCGCGACTACACCTTACTTAGTCCACCGTAAGGTGGACTAGTCAATTTAAAACCCCCTGCTACGGCGGGTGCCGGTTTGAGTAGCCAAGCCACTGCTTGGCTATTTATCGAGCTTACCAAGCAGCAGACAGAAGACTTAATTTGGTTTATGGGCAACTATCAAATTATCAAAAAGTGGACTGGTACTAAATCAACAAATTGGCTATTGTAATCAACCACTATCTCAATTATGCTGTTCTTAAGTTCAAGTTAAATGGTTCTGTGGAAGGCTAAATATGCCTTATCTAAGCAAAATTTGCATCTATCCGATTAAGTCACTTGATGGGGTGGAAGTTACACAAGCTCTTGTGTTGCCTAGTGGTGCGTTACAGTATGACCGTCAATACGCTATTATTGATGGACAAGGTAAGTTTGTCAATGCTAAACGTTATGCAAAAATACATTTTTTAAGGTCAAAGTTTGATTTAGAAACTCAAATTGTTTCGCTACAAATTGAAGGTAGTAATACAGAAGCAAGTTTTAATTTGGAAACGGAAATACCACAGTTAGAAGGTTGGTTGAGCGACTTTTTTGGGTTTAATATAAAATTACAAAAAAATTTGGTTACTGGTTTTCCTGATGATACGGTTTCACCGGGACCAACTATTGTTAGTACTGCTACTTTAAAAGAAGTTGCTTGTTGGTATTCAGATTTAAATGAAGATGATATCCGTCGTCGAATGCGGACTACTTTAGAAATAGATGGAGTACCGGCTTTTTGGGAAGATAAGTTGTTTTCTGAAAGTGATAATGGAACTATTAAAATTGGGAATTTACAATTTGTAGGGATAAATCCCTGTCAACGTTGTGTTGTTCCTACTAGAAATGCTGTTACGGGAAAAGTTAATTCAGATTTTCAGAAAAAATTTATTCATAAACGTAGAGAAACTTTACCGGAATGGGTTGATAAATCTCGTTTTAATCATTTTTATAAGTTGACGGTGAATACTCGGTTAGTTGGTGTTGATAATCAAGTTATTCAAGTTGGGGATGAAGTTAATTTATTGTAAATAATAACCTTACTAGACGCAGAGTACGCTGAGGAAGAAAAGAAAGATGAATTTGAATATTAGGGAAACTATTTCTAAGGAAGATTTAATCATTGCAGAGCATTTTTGTAAGTTGTGGTTAGATATAGGTGTTCCGGAAAATTTTATTCAATCTAACTACCGGAATTTAACTCTTGAGTTTATCAAAGAAGCTCGTCAAAATTTATTTTATAAAGGTTTTGTTGTGGAAGTTGATAATCTAGTTGTCGGTTCTGCAAGTTGTCAGCTTTTTACGGGTTTATATCCAAATGTATTGAAAGAGGGTTATCGCAAATATGGATATATTTGGGGTGTTTATGTCGAACCTTCTTACCGTCGAAAAGGAATAGCTAAACAATTGACTAATGCTCCCGTTGAGTATTTAAAAACTATTGGTTGTACAAAAGCTATTTTAAATGCTTCACCAGCAGGTAAATCTGTTTATGAAAGTTTAGGTTTTTCTCTAACTAATGCTATGGAATTAGATTTAATTTAAATTATTTCTCTAAGTTCATTAACAAATCTAGCTAATTAATTATGACTACTTCAAATAATCCAATCAATCAACAACTCGTACCAACTCAACGAACTCAAATTAAAAGATTACCAAAACGCGGTAATTATGAAACTCAAGTTATTTATAATATTTTAGATGAAGCTTTAATTTGTCATGTGGGATTTACGGTAGATAATCAACCGTTTGTAATTCCCACTGCTTACGGAAGAGTTGGAGACAAACTTTATATTCATGGTTCACCAGCTAGTCGGATGTTGCGTAATTTAACTCAAGGTATTGAAGTATGCGTGACGGTGACTTTATTAGATGGATTAGTATTAGCACGTTCAGCTTTTCACCATTCAATGAATTATCGTTCTGTAGTAATATTTGGTACGGCAAATTTAGTTAATGATATGGAAGAAAAAAATGCAGCACTACGAGCTTTTACTGAACACGTAATACCTCAAAGATGGAACGAAATACGTCAACCAAATAAACAAGAATTACAGGGAACTTTAGTACTTTCTCTACCTTTAACAGAAGCATCAGCAAAGATACGAACAGGTAATCCTATAGATGATGAAGCAGATTACAATTTATCTGTGTGGGCTGGTATTTTACCGTTACAGATGGTTGCAGGTAAAGCTATTAATGATGAGCGTTTGATTGAAGGAATTGAAATTCCCGATTATGTGCGGAATTATCGCCAAGCACGCAATTTATAAAAACACCTTCACAATGACTGCATAACCTCTGTTGTAATCAATCTATATTATTTAAGTTGTCATAATTAATTACGATGGAAGCTTCTTTTTTCACCGCTGTTTTTTTACCCGTCGCTTTAGCGGTAATTATGCTAGGGATGGGTTTATCTTTAGTCCCCGATGACTTCCTGCGGGTTGCAAAATACCCCAAAGCTGTAGCGGTAGCTTTGATTAGTCAATTAATAATTTTACCTGCGATCGCGTTTGTAATTGCCAAAGTTGTCCCCATGCCAGATTATATCGCAGTTGGATTATTAATTTTGGCGCTTTGCCCGGGAGGAGCTACATCGAATTTAATTACTTATTTCGCTCAAGGGGATGTAGCGCTTTCTGTGACTCTCACGGCTCTGAGCAGCACCATTACAGTGTTTACAATCCCGGTTGCATCAAATTTAGCCCTGCAATATTTTATCGGCACAACAGCCGCAATCGCACTACCAATTGGTACGACTATGTTACAAATTTTTGCGATAACTTTATTACCAATCGGTTTGGGAATGTCAATCAAACAACGATTTCCCGAATTTGCATTCAGGTTGGAAAAAGTTACCAGTAAAATTGCGATCGCGTTTTTAATTTTGATAATTTCTGGTTTAATTATTCGTGAATGGTCTCGTTTACCGGGGTTTATCGCTCAAGTAGGGATTGCAGTTGTCTTGTTAAATATCTCGGCGATGATGGTAGGGTTTTATATTAGTAAGTTCTTTAACTTAAGTATTCCTCAACAAATTTGCATTGCGATAGAAGTAGGATTTCAAAACGGAACTTTAGCAATCACTATAACTGCGGGATTATTAAATAATCCTGATATGGCAATTCCTGCGGCAATTTATAGTTTATTTATGTATATTACTGGTTTTCTAACTATCTATTATGGTCGTAGAGACATATCCGCAAAAGTTAGTTGATTGGAAAATTTTTGGTTCTTCAGTACATAGTATGCTAAAAATAAAAATTAAAAACTTGAAACTCTGACTGTGATGAACCGAAATTAGCTTTATTAATCGGTTTTAAGAAT
>JAYKJL010000187.1:0-15873 GCA_035285725.1 Nostocales cyanobacterium 94392
AAATTACTCCTATGAAGAGATAAATAAGAAAAAGTGGGAGCTTGTTTTATCTCTTGGATAATTAAAATCAAACGATACGATTTGAATTACCCCACCTACTTGATCTACGTAGCGATTAATTACTAGAGAAATGGACGTTTTAAACCTAACACTTCATCTTTGGCTATGGAAAGGGTTGAGGTAATGTTGGAGAAAATGGGCGATACTCTTTCGGAGTCACTTCGCGATCTGCTTGCAGCAGCGCTTCGCTATCGCGCAGAAGATTTGCTGTCAAAGTACGCGGGTTAATTAAAACGAGTTAATTTCTGCATACTGCAAGTGTTTTAATAATACTTGCAATATTTAACATACACAATTTTTTCAAACTGAGATAATAACTTTTACTTTAAAAAGAACAATTTTATGGACTTCTTTCCTTATGAACCTTTTGATAAAAATCAAGCTCAAAACAAAGTTTGGGAATGGTTAAAAGAGGCATTTAAAGATGAGCCTGGTGTTGCTTATTATCGTTACCCAATTTTTTATAAAAACGGTAAGCTTCACAGGGAACCCGATGTTCTCATTTTGCATCGAGAGTACGGATTGTGGGTAATTGAATGCAAAGGTTGTTATATCAATAATATTGCTAGCATTCAAGGTCACGAATGGAAGATGAATAACTGGTACTCGGAAATTCAAACGCCAGTAGCGCAAGCAGAAGACCAAATGTTTGCAATCCAGAATAGACTTACTGAACGCCGAGAAACAAGGGGTTTGCTTTCCTTTAATTTTCGAGTAGCGCTTCCTTTTGTTAAACAAAAAGAATGGGAGTCAAAAGGATATCATAATTTTCCATCTACTCAAGGAGTTGTATTAGTTTATGAAAATTTGACTCCAGCAGCTTTAAAGAAAAAATTAACGGAAGATGGTTATAATCGCCAGCAAAAACTAACCGATCAACAATGGGAATTAGTAAAGGGTGTATTGGGAGGAACTCTACCACCGAAAGAACCTCGCGATATTCCCACTGGTACGCCTCCTAACAATCCCGTCAGAGTTATTCAAGCTATCGAATCTAAACTTAAAATCTTAGATACTGACCAACAGAAAGTAGCTTTTGAAGTTCCTAACGGACCGCAACGCCTGCGCGGGTTAGCGGGGACAGGTAAAACTGTGCTTTTAGCCAAACGAGCAGCTAAAATTCACGCCGCTCATCCAGATTGGAAAATAGCTTTTGTATTTTTTACTCGTTCTTTGTACGACCAAATATTAGAGCTAATCGATTTTTCTTATCGCGAGATGACAGGTGGCGATCGCCCAGATTGGACTAAGTTAAAAGTTTTACACGCTTGGGGTGCAAAAGACCAAGATGGATTTTATAGGAGTCTATCGCTAAATTGTGGAAAAAGACCTAAAAATCTTAATGATGTTAAACATGAAATAGGTGATGCTTCACCTGGGGATGCATTTGAATATATCTGCAACTGTTTATCAGAAGAATGTTCAAATATACCAGTTATTTATGATGCAATCTTAATTGATGAAGGTCAAGATTTACCACCGATATTTTATCAATTAGCCCATAAAACACTTTCCGATCCACATCGGCTTTACTGGGCTTATGATGAAGCGCAAGGAATTGGTTCTTTAATTGTTCCGTCCGCAGAAAATACTTTTGGTAAAAATGATAATGGAACTTCAATAGTAAATGTTAGCGGTCTTTATGAAGGTGGTATTAAAAAAAGCCACAAAATGAATAAATGCTATCGCACTCCTCGACTTTTGTTAATGACCGCTCATGCAGTTAATATGGGGCTGTTTCGAGAAGGAGGAGTATTACAGGGAGTTACTAAACAAGAAGATTGGAAAAATTTAGGGTATGAGATTGTAAAAGGTGACTTTACTCAAAGCAGTGTAAGCAATAAAAAAACTGTAACAATTACACGTCCTAATGATAAAAGTCCCCACCCAATTGACCAAAATAATTTTGAGTTAAAAGATGCTATTGGTTCTCCATTAATAATTCAACCATTCAATACCGAACGCGAAGAACGAGATTGGATTGCTCAACAAGTAGCTAACGATATCAGTCAAGGATTTGACCCTTGGGATATCATGATTACTGCACTTGGCGGAGATTATGAGAAGGACTATTTATATGCACTCCAAGAAGCTTTAAATAAATGTGGAATTGATAGCTATATTGCTGGCGTAGATGGAAGTCCCAGTATTTTCCGTAAAAGGGGTTGTGTAACTATATCTAATATCTTTAGAGCCAAAGGTAACGAAGCTTGGAAAGTATATGGTTGTAGATTCCAATACGCTACATATTTTAATGAGTGGAAGGGAGAAACGGAACTGCACAAGCGTAATGAAGCATTTGTGGCATTAACTCGCGCTCGTATTTGGTGTGTAGTTACAGGCATAGATAGCCCAATTTTTGATGAATTAAAGCAAGCTATTAATCAATACCCAGAATTTACCTTTCCTGCTTTTAATAAGAATTCGCTAAAACGAATTACTGAAGATGAAAGCGAAGATTGAAACTGTTAAATAAAGCAATGCGATACGTTCTGCGCTATATGAGGACGTATCTTACAACAACTAAATGTAACTAACATCTCTACAGATTATGATGCCATCTACCTAAAAACCATTCCATGAGTTATTTCCCCATTATTCGCATTCCTCAAAACATTGAGCAAGTGCAGTCAGCACTACCACCTGTAGTTATCTTTTCAGAAAAACCGCCATCGCAACCTGGAGATGAACCGCAACGGTGGAATTTTACGCTTATTGCTGTAGAAGCTGCCATAGCTGCTATTACTGTTCCTATTATTTCTCAAGCAACTTCTATATCGGGGTTGTTACTGTTACCGATTGCTATTGGTGCGATCGCTATTCAGGCATGGCTACAATTTAATAGTTATCCCAAACGTTTAGAGGAACACAGACATCAAATTAAAGATTACGATAGAAGATTTTTAAAATACGAAGAAAGAAAACATAGACATGAAGAAGAACAAAGAATAGCCCGAACTCCAGAACGAATTGCACAATGGCAGCACAATCAAATATTAAAAATACTTGCATTTACTATTTCACATGATGGCGATCGCAGTACGGCACCGGAGGGTAATGCTGAAGGAAGATTTAGAACTTATCTTCAAAAATATTTCCCTGATAAAATTCACGTTAGATTAACACTTGATATTCCTAACTACGAATATCCCTATTCTCCAGACTTTGCTTACATTGACCGAACGATAAATCTCTACATTGATATTGAAATAGATGAACCTTATGTTTACAACACTGAGCAACCTACTCACTATACAGAAGCCTGGAAAGATACTAAACGCAACAATTTTTTCAATGATAAAGGTTGGATTGTAATTCGATTTAGCGAACGGCAAGTTATTTGTTATCACCACAATTGCTGCAAAACTATAGCTCAAATAATTGCCCAAATAAGTAAAGATAATTCAATTCTTAATCAGTTTACTGATATTCCAGATTTACAGCAGCAGCGGCAGTGGACGGAAGCTGAAGCTATACAGATGGCGCAAAGAAAAGAACGAGATAATTATCAATGTGAAAATAATAGTTTAAACGAACTTCCTCGAAGCGCGGTTAATTTTGGCACACCTGTTGATAAAGTCAGTGTTGTTAGTTCAGAAGATATTCTTATTAGTAATAAGCAGGCAAAAGAAATAATCTGTCACAAATTTAAAAACTATCTTATAAAAAGAAATCTAAAACGAACTAAAAACGTTAAAAAACAATTTATAGAGCATTTGAAAAAGGATGATTCTAAACAATTAACTAACTGGCTAAAAACTGAAGGGAATTATGAAAGAGCAATGAGCTACATTGCAAATATTGGACAAAAACCTGAATAAATATTTAAAATTATTAATTAATACATCATAAAAATTATGCTATCAGGTGCAGCTTTAAGAAAAACGGGTAGCGGTTGAGAATTGAAAAGCGAGTTAAATTAACTTCTCTCAAACAATAACACCTTAGATTTAAAGTTTAATTATTTAAAAAAAACATATTAATATGCACATTCATAAAGTTATTATCGGATTGTTCGCTTTAAGCTTATCTTGCATTCCAAACTTTCCTGTAACAGCCACAGAAGTATCAGAACAAGAAAAATGTATCTCTGAAACAAAAGCAGTAGCACAAAAACTTGTAGAAAATAGAAATATTAAATTGAGGCTTGATGTAATAAATTTATCTGAATATGAGGAAGATTATCCTGTTAATCGTCCATTAGCTTTTCATTTTTCTTTTGAGGGTTGGGCTACAGCAGATATTATGAATTCTCCTCAATTTTTAACAATTGCTACTACTAGAATAATTAGAAGTTGCCCTAACGTTGCACAAGTAAGTTTTGGAGAATATGCAACTGACTGGTCTACTATCATTGGTTTGATGCACGATGGTAACATAAGGCATTTTAAATGTTACGACCCGTCGGAACTTACTACATCCTCTAAATTGAAGTGGGGAGAAACGATATGTTTGTAGCTATGCTAAGAAGCTTGAAGAGCAAATTAGCATTGAAAACTTTTTAATTTATAAATTTATCAAACATCAAAGGATATCAGCATTTATGGTTAAATGTCGGGTGTGTGAAACTCTAAATAGTCATGATAAAGTTATCTGCTTACAATGTAATTGGGAATTAAGCAAATACAATTTAAGCTCATATGGTTTTAGAACAGAACGAAGAAATAAGCTGCAATGGGCAAGGGATACATGGCTTGAACTTCATGATATACGTATAGAAAATAAACGGTTAGAATCTCAGTATAAGGAATTAAAATCTTGGCACGGAGAATTAGAGTCTCGATATAGAGAATTAGAATCCCGGTATGAGGAATTAGAATCTCGGCATGGGAAACTAAAATCTCATGATGAAGAACTACAATCTAGGCTTAAAGCACGCTATCCAAAAATTTCATTAGAAAGTGGTAAGTATATAGATACTTCACAGCTTGATGAATTTCTAAGAAATCAAGAATGGGAAAAAGCTGATAAAGAAACTTCTTACTTGATATTAGAAGTATATGGATTACAAGATGTAGGACATATAAATAAAATCGATTTTCATGATTATTATTATGATTTAAGTGCTAATGACTCTTTAAAAAATATTAATGAATTATGGGTTTTGCATAGTAATAATAAATTTGGTTTTACTGTTCAATTGTCTATTTACAAATCAATTGTAGAAAAAATAAATTCACAATTAGATGAAAAAGTAAATGAGAAAATTTTTAAGCAAAAATATTTTGATGATTTTAAACAATCTGTTGGATGGTACGAAGAATATGGTTTTGGGTTGTACCGAAATTCTTATGAAAAAATGTTTGATGATTTTCATAGGAAAAATTTAGAATTACCAGATGGGCTACTTCCTATATTACGTGCAGGAACGCATGGAGAGAATAGAGATAAAAGAATTCACGCTTTTTGGCAATTATTTGAATAAATTAAGTTGCGCTGTGTAATTTCCGCCCTTTCATCGCGATTAATATTGTAATTTACTGCTTTATTATTGTAAAATATTAACATGAATAACGAATTTAAACCAGTAAACGACGGAGAAATTATATCTCTTAATCATAAAGAGATTGGTCGTCATTTAAGTTTACCTTCAAATGGTTTTACTGACGTACAAATTAAGTCAGAACAGTTTATGAAATTAATCAAGCGAAGATTGAATATACAGGATGCCAAAGGACAAACGCTATTTAAAGAAGGTATAAGCTGTGAAGTTTTTAAATCTGGTGCTACAGGTCTGCAAAAAGGAAGATTAAGAGCCAAATTAATATTAGAATTCTGTCCTGATGAGCCTATAAGCGACTTTCCTGAATTACCAAAGGATAAATACTTCTCGGATGATGAGTTAGAAAGGTTTTGAATAGCGATACTTCGTGGCAATGTCGGGATCAGGCGATCGCTACCGTAGGTAATTCCAAAAAGTGATCGCAGACTTAAACTGTAGTGATTGTTGTCACAAAGCCAAATAATTGTATGTATTTTCCCGGATAGTTATAAAATCTATACGTAGCTAGGATTTGGTGGGTGATGTATCACTTAATATATTGTATGATACATTGTGTGTTCTGAATGGCTATTGGCAAATATGCGCGTAACTAATCAGCCAGAAACTGGAAAACTTATCCGCGAATTAAGACTTTTAATTGGACTAACGCAAGAGCAGTTCGCAGCTCGTTTAGGTGTTACATATCCTACAATTAATCGTTGGGAAACTGGACGTTCTAAGCCATCGCCTTTGGCATTGGAAAAAATTGAAGTGGAATTACATCAAATAGGCGATCACGGTAAAGAACTATTGAGCAAGTACTTAGCTAATTAATATTTTCTAGGTATTTGAAAATCTAATAATAAAAATAAAGGAGTGTTTGTTATGGTTTTAAGTTTTACTAATGCAATATCTAAAATGGCATCTGTTGATTTATTTAAACGGGATACTAAAACGGGTAATTTAGAGACAGGTCTTTTTATTGGTCGTCCTTTCCATCTTGATTATGAAAGAGCATATATTTTAATTGCTGATGCTTGGAAACTAAAAGCTAAAGGTATTCCTCAAGGTTCTTTTTTACTTGCTTATTATGAAAATGAAGATACTGTTCATGAGGCTTTACTGCTAAGGGTTCTAAAACCTGCAAAATTACCTACCGATAATAATGTTATCAGTTCGATGATTGAATATTATAAAGACAATCTGAAAACCAGCGGTAAAGATAGTCAATTAGATAGCTATACACGGTATGAATTTAGTTTTTCTGGTATTGAATGTAGAGTATTAGGAACTTTTTACAAAGATGATAATAATCGTATGAAATTTGGTGCTGATGTTGAAAACTTCTACAGCGCTCATAATTACAAAGTTATTAAGCCCAATCCTGACGTACTAGAGTTACTTGTAAATTTTCGAGAAGAAGGTATTACGGGTAAACCAACTGATATAAAAATTGGTAAAGTACGTTATAGCTCAAGTCTTCGTTTTCAAGCGCAAGAAAAAGATGTACCCGTATACGTAAGTCCAAAAGATTTTCTTGGTAAGCGTACTGCTCTTTTTGGAATGACTAGAACTGGTAAATCAAATACTGTTAAAAAAGTTATTCAAGCTACCGTTTCTATGAGTGAAAAGGCTGATTATAATTCTGATGATAAGTTAAATGGCACTGATACAGAAAATTTAGAACCATTAAATAATGATGGGCTGCCAAAGCATCCGGTTGGTCAAATTATATTTGACATTAATGGTGAGTACGCGAACGCTAATATGCAGGATGAAGGTACAGCTATTTTTGAGATATTTAAAAATATAACTACTAGATATAGCACTATTGCTAAAGATGGCTTTAAAGTGATGAAAGTTAATTTTTACCAAGACATATTATCAGGGTTTGAATTAATACGAAGCCATCTAGAGTTGGAAACGGCAGATTATGTAAAAAGCTTTTTGTCTATTGATTTAGAAGAGCCAACAGATAAAACCGATTTTGCTGCTGTAACCCGATATGAAAGGAAAAAAGCCGCGTATCTATGTTGTTTGTATAAGGCAGGGTTGAAATCACCCAATAACTTAACAGTTAAATTTTCAGGCAAAAAAGAACTAAATGAATTAGTAACAAGTGATGGCAGTATAGATCCAAGTAAAGGTATTTCCGTTGAAAAAGCCAGTAACTGGTTTACAACTATCTGGGAAAATTATAATAATGACTTTTTTAATAAATATAAAGCAGATAAAGGACGTGAGTGGGCTGATGAAGATTTAAAAGCTCTAATGATTTTTCTAACTCGTAAGTCTAAACCAGGTGGTAACGCTACAATTAACGGCTATCTTAAATTGCGAGATATTGCTGTTTTACATACAGAAACATCTGGAAAGCCTTTTGAAAAAGAAATTATCGAAGAACTCCGTAATGGGAGAATTATTATTGTGGATTTATCCCAAGGAGACCCGGAAATTCAGCGTTTATATTCTGAACGTATTTGTCGTCAGATATTTGCAGATGCAATGAATAAATTTATTCAAAATAAGTCCAATAATTTCATCCAGTTTTATTTTGAAGAAGCTCATAATCTTTTTCCAAAAAAGGATGATAAGGATTTAAGCCAAGTTTATAACCGGATTGCTAAAGAAGGTGCAAAACTAAATCTTGGTATGATTTACGCTACCCAAGAAGTAAGTTCAATCAGCTCTAATATTTTGAAAAACACTCAAAACTGGTTTATTGCTCACCTTAATAACGAAGATGAGACAAAAGAAATTAAAAAGTATTATGACTTTGGCGATTTTACTGACTCTTTAGTTCGATTTAGTGCAGAGAGCGATAAAGGTTTTGTACGAATGAAAACTTACTCAAACGCTTTCATAGTACCAACTCAAATTGATGTCTTTTCTAAAGGAGGAAATTAAATTAATGGGATACACAAGTAAACATGGACGGCGACCAGCAGAGTATGCTAGTAAGTCTTCGCATAGTCATATAATTAATGATAAGTCTTTACAGCAATTTCTTCAAGAGTGCAATCTTCCTAAACGAGCTGCGGATGTTGAATTAGAAGATTGCGATCGCCTAACTCACAAGCCTGTAATAACAAACCCAATACGTAATGTTGTTGCTATTGATGGGGGTTATACTGAAGTTGCCGTACAAACTGGTTTTCCTTCTTCAATTGTCTGCTTTTTCCAAATTGGAGCATTAATTTTTAGCATTGATGACTTGGAGGGACTAGATAAACAGCCTTTTATTGACCCAGAAGATATGGCAAAGTTAAAACAGATTCAGCGTTTAAAATTTACTTTGCCTGTTCGTAATGTGCAAGTTAAAACTGAAGGAACGCTAGTAAATTCAGTTCGCCGAACTATTTATGATTTTTTTCGACAGAAAATTGATAATGATGAACTGATTACTACGTTATGTTGGTTTATTTTTCAGCAATACGATACAAGTATTTCAACATACAATTTAGCAAGTTGTCCAATTTGTGGAAATTCAAATATTCCTCTGCATCGAAAGGATATGACCAAGAAGTATACTTTTGGTTGTAATCATTGTGGTGCTGAACTATTTTTAACAGATGTGTTTCGGTTGCATGAAGCTATTGATGAAGAATTGGGCGCTGGCGGTATTTTAGGTTATTTGATTAACACTTTAGAGCAGATTATTCTCGTTCACCTTATTCGAGTCATTTTAAAGATAAAACCAGACTTGCTAAATGAAATGTTATTTATCAAGGACGGTCCGCTTGCCTTTTTTGGACAAACCGCAAATATGTATAAGCCCATGCGATCGCTCGTTAATTATCTCTTTAAAAACTATAATCTATACTTAGCAGGCTTAGAAAAGAGCGGTTCTTTTGTAGAACACGCAGATGAAATATCTGAAAAATTAAATGATGGAAATGTACTTATTTTAAATAACAATTATATTTACAAGTATATTCTTCCTGGAAAGCCAGACCCAACAAGACCTTATGGTGCTACAACCTATTACAGTAACAAGTTAATCTTTAAAACAAATAGTGGTGGAATGTATGTAGTTTCCCTGCCAACTTCCGAAAATTTCTTAAATCCTAAGAAAGCTGATTTCCGAAACCTCGATGCAATTCTAACTAATATTGAAAAACTTAAGTGTGATATGTATGATAGCGCTTTGATTCCCGTTGCTTTAGCAAACAAGCTTGTTTCACTAGCTGACCATCCTAGCTCTGGAATTCTTCAAAAGTTTGCTAAAGGTGCGATTTCTGGTTGATAACTAGTAAAAATGAAGTTTGAGCTTGACCTTATATCATGTTTGTAAGCATTAAACGCGATCGCACTACTAACCGTCTTTGTGATCGCAACACAACAATTACCTTCCACCTTTTCTTTCACTAGCAGCCCGACCACCGCAAAGGCTGCCATCACTGGCTCTATCACTGGCAACATTACATCTTCCATTTCCAGAGCTACTGCTAGTGCTGCTGCTACCTCCACCCGTTTCTGATGATGAAGCGCTAGGTTTAAATCCACAAAGACGGGACAAGTCAAATGTCTTTGGAGTGCTAGTTTGGGCATAACAAACAAAGCTTTGTCCGCTAACTTTAGACTCCGGATAGTTACGATACTTTAATGCCGATTCTATTCCTGATTGCGGTACAGAAGCAATCAAAACCGTAGATAATAAATAGCTGGCTGCGCCCATTTTTTTCTAACAATATACTTAATTAAATGTATTTACTAATACAAGTAATTTGGTAAAGTTTCTTTAACGAATACTCGGTTTTTTATACTATTTCTGTGTAGCGATATTTAATGGAATCATTGATGACAGTGAGGTTATCAAATATTGAGCATCCCCGTGAAGGGCGATCGCACCGCACGGCACGCAAGCAACTTGCTCTTTATGGCGACTCAATGGGCATAGCGCGTAAAGCGTTCATCGGCTGATCGTTCTCTATAGCGTAGTGGAGGCGATGAGCTTTTGCTGGATGTTAAGCGATCGCTCTTATTCTTCTCCAATTTTTTCGTATCCAAATAATTCATTAGGAGTGCAGCCTAACGCCTTGCACAATTTTGCAATTCTTTCAAACCATTCAACTCCACTACGATTGTTTTCCCAATTCCGAATAGTTGACTCTGTGACTCCCACCAAGTCAGCTAGTTGCCGCTGCGTGAGGTCTTGGTTTTTTCTTAATTCAGCTACTCGTGACACTAGTATCTCTCCCATAAAAAAACTTATATCAGTATTTTAGCGTAAAAGTCTTTGCGTTAAAATATTGACGGTAAAACTATTTAACTGGTACATTGACATTAAAGAACGCGCTCTCTGCCTGGAAAACAAGGGCGCGTTCTCTAACCAAAACAAATTGGAGAAGACATTATGACTTTATCTTCTGTTGGACTTCAAAATATTGAAGCCCTGGTTGACCATTTTACAGTAACTGACTTGGGAGTAGAACTAGAAATAGAAGTAGATTCTGTTCCAGATGGCGATTTTGGCGATTTGTACCGAGTTTGGAAGAGCGATAGATTGCTTGGTACTTTCTATGAATCATTTACTAGTAATAGTTGGAAAGCACAAGCTGCTGATTCAATAAATCTTGTATCTTGCGGCAGCGCAAAAGAAGCTCAACAGTGGATTGTTGAAAACTACTTGAATAATTGTTTGATCTAATCTCCACTTTATGAGGCGACTTGTTCGCCTCTTTCTTACTTATGAATCTCAAACATGAAAGCCATGAAATTAACAAAGCATACCTGGAACGGAAGCGATATTTCTCAGCTAAAAGAAGATACGAAAATTTCAAAATACGATGTGCCTGCTGGTTACGTAAATGCAACTCAAATGTGCTTTTCTTGCAACAAACAATTTAATGATTACGCTCGCCTTGAATCTACAAAAGCTTACTGGGAGGGACTTCAGAAGGAAACGGGAATCCCCGTTTCCAATTTAGTATTTTCTATAAGAGGACGTGCAGACAAAATACCCCAAGGAACTTGGGTGCATCCAGAAATTGCGATCGACCTAGCACAGTGGGTAAGTGTCGAGTTCCGTATCTGGGCAAATCGCACTTTGAGAAAAGTAATCGAAACTCAAGCAGTTCCCGTAAGCCAAATATCTCCAGAAGAACTGATAAGAATATATGGCTCGATACTTGCTCCTACATCCTTACCTGATGAACTAAAAGCAACTTATCTTTTGCGAGCTATTGAAGCTCAATTTCCAGAAATATCTCCATCGGTTCAAAAAATACTCCCAGGAGTTCAACAAAAGTCTGATGAAGAATATGTATCTCCAACCAAACTCGCGCAGACCTGGAATAGTCGCTACGGAACAAACGTTAAACCTTATCAAATTAACAATGCATTAGAAGAAGTGGGATTACAAGTGAGTTATTATTCAGAGCGAATTAGCACCAAGACTGGTAAACTTAAGCGCACTAAATCCTACTCACCAACGGAGAAAGGGAATAACTACAGCATATTCATCTTGGATAAAGCCGGAAACGACAAGACCGTTCAGCATCTGCGTTGGAAAGTTTCGGTTTTAGAGGAAATTGCAGAATATCTTAATGTGGAGGTGAACGAATTTTGATATTGCTGTGACTTTCAAATAGTCATAGAGCGCCTGGGGACTTGCACTCCTGCGAGGCGTTTTTAGTTGCATACACATTATACTAAAAAATGTTACTAATATGGAAGAAAAAAAGAGCGGTCGGGGATATCACCCCAATACAATCAAGGCACTGAAAGAAGCAGCTTCTAACAGAGAGAAGACCAAAGATAGGGTTAATGTGACCCTTCATTTTCACACGCTTGATTTATGCGATCGCACTGGCAATCGTAGTAGGGCGATAGACGAGGCGGTACGGATGATCGAGGAGTTGGGATTAGTTGAAGAATGGTACGAGCGAGTAACTAACGAAGCATAAGAATTATGGATACATACTTCTACAATTTTGTTCAAGCTCTCCCCGATTGCGAGCGTCTTGCTCAAAAGTACGGACTAGAACGCTGTTTGGCTGCCTGTAAAGACTTATGTGATGCCTTGGATAGCGATAGTGAGGAATTATTTGGTACTGATGACGAATGCTTACGCTCAATTACCCGCGAGGCTATGGCGAAGTTCGGGGCAAGAAATATGTATGCTGCATTTTTATATTTATCAGGTAATGTGGAAGCCGCAGAATTGCATCTCCAAGCCCATCGGTTTATTGCCGAACGAGCAATGCTCTCGATTACCGAAATATTGAAGCGTCAAAATTAATCGAGCGATCTGAGTAAGTCCTCAAACAAAGCCAAAAAGCGATACGGCTTCAGCCATTACCAAAGATATCGCATTACTTTCTATAGGGCGATCGCGCTCTGTGCAGGCAAAAAAATAATCGGTAACGTTACCAAAGATATCGCATTACTTTCTATAGGGCGATCGCTTCACTATCCTTCACCGTTGGCTGTTGAACGATTACCTCTTCTTTTGGCTCAGTGGTAGATTGCTGCCAATCTTATCTGTTGTATCCAAATTCGCACACCAATAGTAGCGAAAGCTTTGTATACTAATTTGATTTGCTCCGTGCAGTACCTACCAGCATCGAGTGTAAAGCATTTCTAAGTGACCCATATAATTTTGATGGTAATAAAGATGATGTTGCTTGTGAAAAATAGCTACTTTTTCTTAAATACTATTCCACCTAAAAGAACCGACGTTAAAATTCCTAATGCTAAGTTTGGCTCAGGAATGGTAGTGTTTGCACGAGCAGTAGTAATTGTTAACCTTGGTCCTTTGTCAGAGAATGTGCCACGGTCTAAGGTTATACCTCCAATAGTTTGGGCGCGAACGCCAAACCCTGCAAAATTATTTTGGTTGCTAACTATATTTTGAATAAATGAAGTTACATCAAAGCTGATAAATTCTTCTATATATTCTGGCGAAACACTAGCAGTATCTAAAATAGTTCCAGCTTGAAAATCAGTTGCATCAGGTTGTCCATTACCTATATATCCACGCACTGCCAAACTAGAAGGTCTTTGACCAGTAGCTCCTAACCCAAATGTTTCATTTGGTAGGACTGTTATTTGAAAAATTGCTTTAGTAATTGATTCTTCGCTTGGAACATCCAATCCACTTATATCAAATTCAGCATTCTCGCTGTTCTCGCCAAAATTACCAAGTACTACAGTATCGAAATTATCAGAAAAAATTGCGTCTGTATCCCCTTGACCATCAAACGAACCGCCAAAAAATCCATCTCCAACTTCAAATGTAATGTTCGGATTTAAGCTAAAATCAGCAGCCTTAGCTTTAGCAGATGGTAATAAAGTCGAACATAAGCATATTGTTGTTGCCAGAAAAAATTTCATCATATTAATAAAAATATAAATTGTTACTAAGTTTACTCAACAATAGCACGTAGATAAATCAATAAAATTTGTACAAAAGATGGTATCACCTTAATATTTCACCTTTCCCAAACGGTTGCCCCCCACCGCGTCCAGTTCTCTTTGTTGAAGGACAATAGACTCCGCTTTGCCTTAACTGCGATAAGCCGGAGGCTTGACGCTAAAGCGTATCGCATTACTAGTCTAGGTGAAAGATTTTAAATCGACAGCAGTTTTACATCGTCGGTGCAATAAAATAGCTCCAATTATACCTGCCCCAATTAATGCAGCAGCATTGTTTGATTCTGGAACTTTTCGAGTTAAAGGTACTTCAATTGTGCCAGTTATTCTTACGGTACCTGTACTAGAACTGGTTGGGTCTACTAAAAGATTGTCAATTTGATAAACTTCAGAACCAGTAAGCGTGCCAGTTGCACCTTGAAATAAACCTTCACCACCAGTGATGATATTAGTATTAGTGCCAGTAGTAGTTAAATTTATTAAATCAATAGCTCCCGTACCATTTTCAACTTCATAAAATAGTTTATTGTTGCCTTCTCCAAATAACGTCACTCCACCTTGTGGCAGACCTTGTAAACCGAATGTTTCTGGATTGCTACTAAAGTTGTAAGAATTATTACTTAAATCACTTTTTATATAAAGTACACCACTAGCTTTAGTTAAACCAAAAGGTGCATTATTACTCACTCCTGATACAGTCTGTGATGTTATTTCTTCAGTTATGGGATTAAGTAGGGTAGATGATGCGTCATAGGTGGCATCAAATGAGTAAGTAGTTTGTGCCTTTGCGCTTTCTATACTCGACCCAAAACCAACTAAAGCAAAGATCCCCGGAATCAACCACGAAACATATGAACGCAGCATAATTACTAGATTTATAGTAGAAATTACTGAAGATATAATACTGTACAAACATAATAAAGTTGGAAACTGGAAACGGCTGAAAGCCATGATTTGTGGTTCTATGCTGCACAGCTTTTTATAATAAAGTTGGTTTCCCCAGATGCCCAATAGTTCTCTATCTAACATTTGCGATCGTAATAAATTTGGAAACAGTCTTTAAGAAACTCTATTGTTCAGTTTCTAACTTTATTATTCAGTTTCTAACTTTATTATATTTGTACATCAGTTTCCAACTTTATTATTCGGTTTCCAACTTTATTATTCAGTTTCCAACTTTATTATATTTGTACAGTCGATTTATCGCGGGGAGTGTCAATTAGTTACCCAAATGGTTGCCCCCACAACCTCCACATTTCTTTATTAAACGGCGATCGCCATTTCTGTATCAGTGCTTGCTCTAGTTGCTGCCGTTTTTTGGTATCAGTTGGTGTATCCCACCAAAAAGCAATGTTTACCGCAGTTTTTAACTTGTAGCGGTAGTGTAAATCTTGATAGCTAGCGATGTAATCCTTGCAATCGTGTACGCCCTTCCAGCGCTTGTTACTGCGTAGCGTTTCTCCTACATACAGAATTAAATTAGCAGCTGAATCTATTACAAAATATAAACAAGCTTCCCCTGGGTAATCTGCTGGTATTCGGTAAAATGCCATTGATTGGGGCTGTAACTGTAATGGTTCAATTTTATCGGGGTCGCAGTGGTCTGGTGGTAGTTCAAATAATGCTGCTTGGTATGGTGGTGGCGTTGTGCGTACCTTCTGCTGGTAGTTAAGTATTTGCGCTTTCCACCGCTGTAATTGCTCAGCACTCATCACTAATTCCGAACGGCGCTTAGATTTATATTCTTTAATGGGAAATAATTCTACCTGTCCTGGTGGTGGCGGCGGTGGTGGATATGCGAATAGTTCCAGTTGGCGCGGTTCAACTGGATTATCTCGAAATAAATCTAACTGGTGTGGTTCCGCCATCGATAACTTTATATCGCACCAATCGATAATATATGTTTTGGGGAAGAAAAACTACTCTTGGTGGGGAGGAGATGTTTTTGCGATCGC
>JAYKJL010000188.1:0-23858 GCA_035285725.1 Nostocales cyanobacterium 94392
AGGTCAAAGGTTATAGGTCAAAGGTTATAGGTCAAAGGTTATAGGTCAAAGGTTATAGGTCAAAGGTTATAGGTCAAAGGTTGAGAGTTGACGATTATTATTTTCCACCATCCACTAACCACTAACCACCATCCACTATCCATTATCCACTAACCACCATCCACCTTTGACCTAATAGGTTACACTGATGAAAGTGATTGTTACAATACTTAACGTTTTAACTGTGATGCGGCGGTAAGTAAATGAATATCAAGACAGTTCCTCCTAAATCTACACTTAAAGAGAGAAAATTAGTGCTTGCAGATAAAGTAGATTCCACTATTGTTAAATTACCAGCTTTACAAGCAGACCGAAAAAGTCGGTTATTAGAAGCCGCAACCAGCGAACATTTAGGATTGCGCTATAATCCCCTGGGAATCGCAGCGCACTACCGAAAAAGACCTGTACAGGTATGGCAACGTATATTCACGGTTTTAGCCCCCGTAATTAGCTTTGCCTTGGGTTTGTGGTGGGATACCAAACTTGGTAAAAACGTCAAAGCTGATCATCGTCGTGCTGTGCAATTGCGAATATTGCTGACGAATTTGGGGCCGGCATATATTAAAATCGGACAGGCATTGTCTACAAGACCGGATTTAGTTCCTCCGGTTTATTTAGAAGAATTAACTCAACTACAAGATAAATTACCACCTTTTTCCAACGAACTTGCTTATCAATTTATTCAAGAGGAACTTGGTTTACCTCCGGAAGATATTTATACCGAACTTACACCAGAACCGATCGCCGCAGCTTCTTTAGGGCAAGTTTATAAAGCCAAGTTAAAAACTACAGGAGAAGAAGTAGCAGTTAAAGTCCAGCGTCCTGATTTGCGCGAACGCATAACCATTGATTTATATATCCTGCGTCGATTATCGGCTTGGGCACAAAAAGCAATGAAGCAAGTGCGAAGTGATTTAGTTGGTATCCTCGATGAATTAGGAGAGCGGATATTCGAGGAGATGGATTATGTGAACGAGGGAGAAAATGCCGAGCGCTTCTTTCAACTTTACGGTCATTTAAAAGACGTATATGTTCCGAAAATATACTGGGAATATACTAATCGTCGTGTGTTGACGATGGAATGGATTAACGGCATTAAATTAACTCAAGTAGAAGAAATTGCTGCTTTGGGTATAGATGCTCGTTATTTGGTAGAAGTAGGGGTTCAATGTTCCTTACGTCAATTATTAGAACATGGATTTTTCCATGCAGATCCTCACCCCGGTAACTTATTAGCTACTTATGATGGGAAATTAGCTTATCTTGATTTTGGCATGATGAGCGAAGTTCAACCACAGCAGCGTTATGGTTTAATTGAAGCAATTGTTCATGTCGTTAACCGCGATTTTGATGCTTTAGCCCATGATTACGTTAAATTGGACTTCCTCACACCAGATGTTGATTTAACTCCGATTATTCCAGCATTCGCCAATGTGTTCGCTGATGCTCAAGGTGCTTCGGTTGCCGATTTGAATATTAAAACTATCACTGATGATTTATCATCTTTAATGTACGAATATCCCTTCCGCGTACCTCCTTATTATGCTTTGATTATTCGTTCTTTAGTTACATTAGAAGGGATTGCAATATATATTGATCCGAATTTTAAAGTTCTCAGTGAAGCATATCCCTACGTTTCCAAACGATTATTAACAGATCCATCTCCTGAATTAAGAGCTTCATTAAAAGACCTACTATTTAAAGATGGTCGTTTTCGTTGGAATCGCTTAGAAAACTTGCTAAAAAATGCTCGCAATTCTCAAGATTATAATTCTAGCGAAGCATTGGATCAAGGTTTAGAATTTTTAGCATCGGAGCGTGGTGCTTTTATTCGTACTAAGTTAGTAGATGAATTATTTAAAGGACTTGATGCATTAGGAAGAAATTTATTGCACAATCTTACTTATGTATTACGTGAAAGAGTCGGTGTAACAGCAATTACCAAAATTCCTAGTGCATCTATCGAGGAACAGCAAACCTTAGAGCATATCAGGAATATCATCAAAATTCTTCAAGAAGGTGGTAATTTTGATTTATCAAAAGCAATTGAGGGAATCAGCAAAATTATTGTTAATCCAAATGTACAAATTTTAGGACAGCAAATTGCTTCTCAAATCTCCCAAAAAGCAGTAGCAAGAATTTTAAGGGAATTGTTGGTCACACAATAAGTTAAAATACCCCACAAATAAATTCATGGGGTTGGAAAAGTTTGCCAAAATATATATTTTTCTAGCCTTGTATTGGTTCAAGGCTTGTTTCTTCCTCAAATATTTTTAAACCCCGATTGGTTAAATCCACTAAAGCTTCCGCTTTAAAGCGAATTACACCTGAGTTTGAATATCGATAACGTTCACCAAGGAATACTGATAGTGTAATATTGCTTAAATCAGGATTAGAAATGCATCTGACTGTGCAGACCTGCATTTTATTTTTGAAGTAGGCAATAATGCGATCGCCAACCCGAATATTTGATGCTTGAGTTTTCATACATATTATGGTAGCACCTCAAGCCGATTAGGAACAAAAATTATTAATCTATATTACATTTCCTCAAGGATTATGTGTAACGGTTAAAATAATCACTTATCCCATTCCCTCTCTTATCGTTCTTTTTGAGGGAATAACAAACCGGCTTTAATCTCTTGACCCACTGCTACTGTGACTTTACTATTACTATTAAGGCAATCAATCAATAACTGATTGGCATTATAGTAGTTTTCTAAGATTTTCTGCTGTTCAGAACTGAAGTTCCAATAAGAGTGTATATTGCGATGAAAGTAAATAGCCGTTTTTAAACGTTCTGTCCAAGCCAGATGGTTGATTTGCCACCATGACTGAAATCTTGTTTGCTCCCGATTTGGATCGGGAATTTCTAGTTGAAGTTGTTGCAAAGATTGCTGTAACCCAACATCAAGGACAATACTAAGAACATTGCTTAAAGCATTACTTAGAGCATGAGCATGAGCAAAATCATGACTAGAGCCAATAGCACATTCTAAAAGCAGTTTATCCAATAACGTATCGACGATAATACCTTGATCTAGGGTACAGGGAACAGTGAAGTGAGGGACATTCAAAGGAGCTTGAGTAAGATCAACATAAAAATCATAAGTTGCAGTTAAAGTCGCTTGGGGTATAACCAGAGATTTCTGACTTTTCCAGGTTAAAAACTCTTGGAGATTACAATCGGATGCGACTAAAGCATCAATTTGTTGCTTCATCAATTTTACCAGGCAGTCTGCACTCCGCAACATCGCAGCAGTCAACAAAAAGATTTCGCGCCACCGTGGTTCTGTGATATGTCTAACCAGACGTTCTAAAGCTTGCTCTAATGAGTGTAAATTGTGATTAGCAACAATGTTTCGAGCCGTGAAGTATTCTTGAAATGTTAAGGAAGAAAAAGAAAAAATTCCCCGCACTCTTTCCACTAATAGCCCATGTTGCAACTCCATAGCTTTTAGCACAGCTTCACTATCTAATTGTAATTCTTCTGGCTCGGTGGGAGCATTGGGTAAATTCGTGATCAAATCGCTAATGTAATGTTCAACGGCTCGTTGTTCAAAAAAATAATCACCATCTTCAAATGTCGCAGCCGCAATCTGACTCATCAGTTTGAGCTTTTGTGATAGTGAAAATCCCTGATAAACTTCATCGCGTTCAATACCTCTAATTTGATCCCATTTGCCTAAAAGTATTTCTAGACAATGCTTATAGAACTCGGCTTTTTGACTGGGAAATTCTTTTTGGCAATGGAACACCCAGCAAATCAGATGTAAAAACAAGGGTGTGGCTGCGAGTCTTCGGAATGGCAAGTTTTCGGGTAAATCCAGTTTTTCGATGAACTCAACTGCTATATCCAGTTCATTCTGAGAATTTTTCTTCGTAAATACAGAGAACCACTTTTGAGCAAAGCTAGCAATTTGCGATTGGGTAAAGGGGGCAATTTCAACATCAGTGAAGTGACTGAGGTTTAATGTTTTGGCAGGGGTTCGACAGGTGACGATGAATAAATTCTGGGGATATTTCTCAGAAAATCTGCTAATTTCCTTCAAAACTCCCTTATTCTCTTGATGCTGCACTTCATCGAGTCCATCCAACAACAGTAACATTCTGCCCTCACGCAGTAGACTTACGATGCCAGACTGTTCTTCCATCCCACAGTTGAGAAACTCAGAATTGATATAATTTAATAAGCTGAACATTCCGGCATCTTTTGAATCCTCAGCAAAATCCTTTAAACTGATAAAAATCGGAACTAGATTCGCCGCAAAGTTTCCTTCGTTACATTCAATAGCTAGACATTGCAAAAAAGTAGTTTTACCACACCCTGGTTTACCTAATATCCTCAGCTTAGAATGGGTTTCAACTGCCCTCATGGCTGGTATTTGTTTCTCAGAAATCTCACCTAACCCAAAAGTATTAAATTCTTCGCTTGTCGGATTTTGTAAATTAGATATGTCTAACCACTGTTGACTTGCAATATCCTCAAATATATTGAGATCAATGTAAATACTTTCGATTTCAACATGACGATTAGTATCTAATAAATGCAAGGTTCCGCACTGGTGTTGAATTTTTTCTCGACGTTGCGATCGCAATTTCTTTACCAGGGCATCAATATTTTTTATAGATGAGTGTCCTGATTCAGGAAACTCGGCTGGTAAATTAGCAGCAATTTCCCGCCAATCTAGTTCTAATACAGAACAAATTTCAATAAAAGTATAACGTTCAATCGGACGACCTGTAAAAAATCTCCAAACTGGCTGACGAGTCTTTAGATTCACTTCCCCTGCCAGGTTTTCTTGAGTCCAGCCTTTATTGGTAAAAGCTATTTTGGCTTGTTTTACTCCTGCTGAGGATGCCTGGAGCGACCGTTTTGCCACAAGAAAAAGACCTCATCCAAGTTTTTTGTTGAGATATTATCGTAGAATTTACGAATCACATTTTTATTGTAACTTGTAATGTTTTCCTCACAACTAAGTTATATCAAAAAATTGAGTTAATTAAATTATTGATATTCTCAAGGAATGATCAAAATACTTCAAACCCTTTTCCGTTGAGAACTGTAGATAAATTTGTATAACTTAATTTCCAGTTACACCTAGCCTCAAATAATTTAGCATATTGACTATGAATTGAAAAAACAAATAGTTATCATCAATAAAATAAATAATAACTATAATTTGATTGCGGTTGTTTGCTACTTACTTTAATCAAATTAATGAAGTAATAACGATAGATAACTATATAAAGATATTACTTCATTAATATTATTAACTAACTATACTTTACTTTGATTAGAACTTGCTTAAGAAGGAAGTAACACTGTATCAATGATGTGGATAACACCGTTATCAGCCTCAACATCTGCTTGTGAAACTGTAGCATCATTAATTTTGACACCATTGCTAGCATCAATTTTCACTTCTGAGCCTTCAACTGTTGTAGCTGAATCTAACTTAACCACGTCAGCCGCCATTACTTTACCGGAAACAACGTGATAAGTTAGGATTTTCGTGAGTTGGGGAATATCCTTAAGTAATCCATCTACTGTACCTTCAGGAAGTTTCGCAAATGCGTCATCAGTAGGTGCAAAAACGGTGAATGGACCCTCGCCTTTAAGAGTATCTACCAAACCGGCAGCTTTAACAGCAGCAACTAAAGTATTAAAAGAACCTGCACTAATCGCGGTATCTACAATATCAGCCATTTATTTCACCCTATGTATAATCTTCTAACAGTTATTAGCATGACATTCTGCTGTTAGAAATCATGTTTGAGCAAACGTTTGAGTAGTGTATAATTTGAATGAATTGTTTGATAACAATACAAAACTTTACAATATATATAATCCTACAATTATAACCAAAGTCAGAGTTCGGGTTTTGAGGTTACATATCTTTAACAGTGAAGGGTGTTCTTGATGGCATACAGTAAGTAGGTCAGCACAAAAAATTATCGTTGAGACAAGGCAAGAGGTAAGAGGGTTGAAGATTGATTTACATTTCTTTATAAGCGCGTTATTTTTTTGTGCCAGCTTACTTAAACAATAATAAAATAATCTATTGATAGCGTATAAAATGTCCAAGCGAATCGTCTTTTGCGACTTTGACGGTACCATCACTGCTGAAGAAACTTTTGTCGCGGTGTTGAAAAAGTTTTCTCCAGAGGTTTCCCAACAATTGATTCTTCAAATGTACGCGCAAAAATTAACGCTACGGGAGGGTGTTAAGCAGATTTTAGAATCAATTCCAAGTTCGCGTTATCCAGAAATCCTGGAATTTAGCCGTAACAAGCCGATACGTGCGGGGTTCGTAGAATTTCTAGATTTTTTGCAAGTTTACAACGTTCCTCTAGTGATAATTTCGGGTGGTCTGCGGGGTATTATAGAAGTTGTTCTGGGCGATTTGATTGAGCAGGTTTGGGCAATTCACGCTGTCGATCTAGATACTAGTGGTGAATATTTACAGGTAAATTCCGAGTTTGAACAAGGAGACGAATTAGTAGCGAAAGTGAAGGTGATGAAAAAGTATCCCAGGGATGAGAAAATTGCCATAGGTGATTCCCTGACAGATCTAAATATGTCCTTGGAAGTACCAATGGTATTTGCTCGCGACCGTTTAGTAAAGTATTTAGAGGAATATTCAAAACAGTATATTCCCTGGAATGACTTTATCGAAATACGCGATTACTTAGAAGATTTGTGGAAGTAATTTTGACCTTTATGCACAGTATAACTTTAGCAGACCCCCGTATTGAGTTAGTCAATGCAGCATCTCGCTTTTACCAGCAAGGTTGGATGGTAGGAACTGCGGGAAACCTTTCAACTCGTTTACCTGATGGTAGTTTTTGGATTACAGCTAGTGGATGCTTGAAGGGGGAGCTAACCCTTGATGATTTCGTTCGGGTTTATCCTGATGGAAGACTAGAATCTTCAGCTAATTTAAAGCCTTCAGCAGAAACTTGTATTCATCAATGTATATATGCTTTGTTTCCAGAAGCACAAGCTTGTTATCACGTCCATTCTGTAGAAGCAAACTTAGTTTCGGGTTTAGCAGAAACAGGTAAATTACCTTTACCATCATTAGAAATGCTCAAAGGATTGGGAATTTGGGAAGAAAATCCTTGTTGTCTAATGTCTGTTTTCCACAATTATCTAAAGGTAGATCGCATTGCAGATGAAATCAAAGAACGTTTTAGCACTACTCCTCCCAAAATACCCGCTTTATTAATTCGTAACCACGGTGTAACAGTTTGGGCGGAATCTACCGTACAAGCACGTAACTATATTGAAATATTAGAGTATGTTTTTCGCTATATGGTAGCAGCACGGAAGATGGGGTGATGGGGTGATGGGGGATGGGGGGATGGGGGGAAGAAATAATTCTTAACTCCTCACTCCTCACTCCTCACTCCTCACTCCTCACTCCTCACTCCTAACTCCTCACTCCTAACTGTTAACCTATAACTAATAACTTTTAACTGATGATTGATAATTGGTAAAAATTGATAACCGATAACTGAATAACTGATCAATGTGTCAACTTTTGGGAATGAATTGTAACGTACCGACTGATATTTGCTTTTCTTTTGAAGGCTTTTCAGCCCGGGGAGGTAAGACTGACGATCATAAAGATGGTTGGGGTATTGCTTTCTTTGAGGGAAAGGGTTGTCGGATTTTTATGGATGCTAAATCTTCGGTTAATTCTCAAATTGCCGATTTTGTAAAACGTTATCCGATTCATTCAACTCATGCGATCGCGCATATTCGCAAAGCAACTCAAGGTAAAGTTATCTTAGAAAATACTCACCCTTTCCGTAGGGAATTGTGGGGACGATATTGGGTTTTTGCTCATAATGGGGATTTAAAAGATTTTAATTTGCCATTTATGGACTTTTACGAACCTGTGGGTAATACTGATAGCGAAAAAGCTTTCTGTTTGATTTTAGAAAGTTTAAGACAACAATTTCCCATGGTAAAACCGCCTTTAGAACCCTTGTTGACGATTCTTAAAAAAATCACTCATAAAATCGCTAAACACGGTACATTTAATTATCTATTAACTGATGGCGAACATTTTTTTGCTTACAGTTCAACTAAACTTTGTTACATTGTACGGCAAGCGCCTTTTGCTGCGGCTCATTTAATTGATGAAGATGTGACAGTGGATTTTAGCGAATTAACCCATCCTAGCGATAGAGTTGCGGTGATTGCGACTACACCCCTCACAGATAACGAAGTTTGGACGCAAATTCAACCGGGAGAATTACTCACATTTCATGAGGGTGTACCAATTAAAATGAACTGAAAAAAACTATTAAAATGATAAAACTTAATTGCGTTCACAAAATGACTTGTTAGAGTAATTGTAAATTGTTTTAACTGCTTTTAATACGCTAAACAGATTACTGATATAATTTATTTTTTTATGCCCCCTCAAATCATTAATCATCAAGCCGGGGAGGGAATAATATCTTATATTTAGAAAGTTAATAATTTTTACGGCAGAATAAGATTATAAGATTAAAATACTTTCAGAAATCTATTAAGTGAATATGGATGCTGAGGAATTACAGCGACGTTATGACGCAGGGGAAAGAGATTTTACAGCAGTTAATTTACGCTCGGCTAAGTTGATTGGAGCGAATTTAGTGGGAATCAATTTATTTGCAGCGGATTTAACAAATGCTAATTTAGCAAAAGCAAAATTGTGGGGAGCGAATTTAGGGGGTGCTAATTTAGCGAATGCTAATTTGACTCGAGCCAATTTGAGCGGTGCAAATCTCAAAGATGCCAATCTCCGGGGAGCCAAACTTAAGTATATTAAAATTTATGGAGCCAATCTTGCTAGAGCTTGCTACGATGACAGCACTCATTTTACTCCGAATTTTGACCCCATTAGTAATCAGATGCAAAAGTTTTAATTGTCACGACAGGGAATAGGCAATAGGGAATAGGAAATAGAAAATATTAGTATGTAATTAATTCTGTTTGAGTACTTAACTCCCAACTCCTCACTCCTAACTCTTAACTATTAACTCTTAACTCTTAAATATTTATCGCACCAGTTAACCATTTCCCAAAGTACGTGAGCGACTGCTTCACGGGAACGATAACTATGGGTTTCGCAAGGTAATTCTACCCATCTGACAATAGCACCATTACCTTTGAGTGCTTCATATAAACGTTTGCTTTGTAAAGGATATGTACCTGCATTGCTATCGTTTTCACCGTGAATTAATAATAATGGTGCTTTAATTTGGGATGCATGGGTAAAAGGTGACATATTAATATAAGTCTGTTGTGCTTCCCAAAAGTTACGCTGTTCTCCTTGAAAACCAAATGGTGTTAAGGTGCGGTTATAAGCTCCACTTCTAGCAATTCCCATACAAAATAATTCTGTGTGGGCTAGTAAATTTGCGGTGGTAAACGCGCCATAGGAGTGTCCGCCGATACCAATGTGTTCGCGGTCTGCGACTCCACGTTGAACTACATAATTAACTGCGGCTTGCGCTCCGGCTATTAATTGCTCAACATAAGTATCGTTGGGTTCGTTCTCTCCTTCACCGATTATAGGTAAGGTTGCACCGGAAAGTACTGCATATCCTTGAGTTAATAGAAATAATACAGAAGCACGACTGGGACGGCTGAAGGTATTCTCCGCTGTGGTGATTTGTCCGGCAAATTCTTTGTCTTTGAATTCTTCGGGGTACACCCAAAATATTGTCGGTAAGCTCCCGTCTCGTTCTAGATCATAACCGGGAGGCAAGTATAATTTCGCTGATAGCTGCACTCCATCGGCTCGTTGATATTGGACTAATTCTTTATGAATTCCTGCTAATTGCGGTGCGGGGTCTTGGTAATTAGTGAGTATCTTTTTATGCTTATTGTTACGAGAAAACCGCATTAGGTTTGGTGGTTCGGTTTGGGACTGACGTATGGTAATTAGGTTTTGCGCTTCGTCGTCAAGTACAGCAAATATTTCTTCATAATAAGGGTCTTGACATTGCCACAACCGTTGGGTTTCTTGGGTTTCTAAATTGAAAATATCTAAAAAGGGATATACACCATCGGGTGATGCACCGCGTCCGCTGAGGTATATAGTTTGACCATCGGGTGCAAAACGGAGAACTTGGTAATCATAGTCTCCTAACTTGAGTATCGGTGTTCCCGGAGCGTTATATTTATCTTCAAAGCTGCGGTCGAATAGTAGTTTTGGTGGTGTTTGGGGATTATTTGGGTAAATCCGCCAAGTTCTGCAACGACGTGTATCATACCATTTTTCATACACTAGAGCTGCATCTGAAGACCCCCAAACTACTGAATTAAACCGATATTCTGACTTCCATAATTGGGTTGGTGTTGCCGTAAATGGTGCTTCTAGAATGAATAAAGCATCGCGATCGCCAACTTCTAAACTGGGGTCTCCATCATCTAGTGCTTCTACCCAAGTTAATGTAGCTTTTACATCACTACGCCAGGATATTCGTCTTCTACCTTTACGTACAGCATCAAATTTAATGGAACGTTCTTCATCAAGAGGTAAATCTGCGACTTGATAAATCTGGTTTCCGTTATGATCAATTACATATATATTTTGAGGAAAACGTGCTGCGGGAACTTGATAAGAAAACGGTTTGTGTATAGTAGAAATTAAAATAAAATTACTGTCGGGGGAAGGAACAATTTCGTGAATTAGACAAGGTGAAATTAATTGCTTACGGTTTCCTTCAAGGGTAATTTTTTCTAAACTTGAAGTTAGATAATATTCAAATAATGCCTGATCATGAGCATTTTTAAGTAAATTTGTATAGGTGCGAGTTGGTTTTTTACTGCCTAAGTTTTCCTGAATTAAAGGACCAGGAGGAATGTTAGATTCGGTTGGTAATTCACCGCGATGATGGGAAATAAATTTACAAATTAATGTTTCATCATCAAACCAACGGTATGGTGTTCCATAAGCAGCATTGAGCAGAGGTTCGGTTAAACGTTGGATGCTTCCATCTGCTATGTACAAAATCCAAAGTTCTAAACCTATTGTTTGAGTCAAAGTAAAAGCTAATTTTTGACTATCTCTAGACCATTTGATAAAACTGATGCGAGGATTTTCTGGTAATTCTATGATTCTCACATTGCTAAGAGAATCTACTGACTTAATCTTCATAGTATAGTAAGTATTGTGACGAGCCGGACCATTAGTTTGCGGATTCAAACGAAAACCAGCTACAGCAACTTCTGGTTCCACAAGTAAAGCGAGAGGAACTAACTGTGATTGTTCCAACTCTAGCATCCAGCGTCTGTCAGGAGAAATACGAATTTGCGGTGGAGGAGGTGCTTCGAGAATTTGATTGATCGGTTGCGGTGGTTTTTGCCAAATTTGTTCGGTGGAAATATTCATTTTTTTCTATGTGAGTACCTTTGTAATCCTAGAACATCAATTCATGTTGCATAATTCAACTACTTTAAAGCAATTAACTGTCGAGAACTACGTAATATTAGTAATAACCCCATATTGAGTATATGTTATATATAGTACATAACATATTAATTTCTATTTGATGAAGTTTAATTGTTAATAGCTCTATATTTGTTACTCCGAAAAGATATGACATCTCGCTCAACCGAATCAGAAAAACAGTCAAATGCTCAAATTGAAAAGCAGCTAGAACAGCAAAAAACTCTTGCAGGTGTAATTAAGAGAATTCGGCAATCATTAGATTTAAAAACTATTTTTAAAAATACTGCAACTGAGGTGCGGACTTTACTTAAAGCTGATAGAGTCGCTGTATTTAAATTTGATATTGATAATGATTGGGAAGGAGAATTTGTTTCAGAAGATGTTGCATCTGATTGGGATTCAGTAATTGCCAAAAAAGTCCACGATTATTGTTTTGGGGAACAGTTTGCGGCTCATTATCAACAAGGTAGAGTGCAAGCAGTTGGTGATATATATCAAGGAGGATTAAGTGATTGTCATGTTGATATTTTAAGTCAATTCCAAGTTCGTGCTAATCTTGTTGTTCCATTATTACAAGAAAATGTTTTATGGGGTTTGCTTTGTGTACATCAATGCAGCAATACTCGTAATTGGCAAGAATCGGAAATTGAATTTATCCGCTTAATAGCCGAACACTTTACTGTTGCGATTCAACAAGCTGAGTATTTTCGTAAATTAGAGTTACAAGCTTTAAAAGTAGCTCAAAAATCTCAACGTGACAATGTAATTACTCAAATTGTTAATAAAATTCGTAGAACATTTGATATTGAGACTATTTTTCAAACAACAACTCAACAATTACGAGAATTAATTCAAGCCAATCGCATTGCTATTTATCGCTTTAATTCAGATTGGAGTGGTAATTTTGTTGCTGAATCTTTTGCAGAAGAATGGACTCCGTTAGTTGGTGTTCAACCTATAATTAATCATATATATTTAGAAGACGCTCAAGGAGGGCAATACGTTCGTAATGAGACATTTACCGGGGAACGCCGCTCGCCGCAGGCTCCGTCGTTGCACGGCGGAGTAACGGCGAGTGTTAATAATATTTATCAAGCTGGTTTAACCCAGTCTCATATAAATTTCTTAGAACAATTTGAGGTAAAATCTTTTGCGACTGCTCCGATTTTCCAAGGAGAAAAACTGTGGGGAATCATTGCTGCTTATCAAAACTCCGCACCGAGAATTTGGCTTCAAGATGAGGTGGAAATAATTACCCAGACTGGAGCGCAAATTGGAATAGCATTAAGACAGCACGAGTTATTATCTAAAGCGAAAAATCAAGCGCAACAACAAAAAACATTAACTAAAGTAATTACCCGGATTCGGGAATCTTTGGATTTAGATACTATTTTTCAAACAACTGTTACTGAAGTTCAACAAATGTTAAAAGCGGACAGAGTAGCAGTTTTTCAATTTGACGATCAACAAAATTGGGAAGGAGAATTTGTTTGGGAAAGTGTCGCTGCTGATTGGAATTCTGTAGTTGCAGCTAAGGTTTATGACCATTGTTTTGGCGAACAATTTGCAGTTGAATATCAACAAGGTAGAGTACAAGCAGTTGCAGATATTTACACAGCAGGTTTGAGTGATTGTCATCAGAAAATTTTAAGACAATTCCAAGTCCGTGCTAATTTGGTTGTTCCTTTACTCAAAGGAGAGAATTTATGGGGTTTATTATGCGTCCATCAATGTGATAATTCTCGTAATTGGGAAACAGAAGAAATTGAATTTACCCGTCAAATTGCTGATAATTTAGGAGTAGCTCTACAGCATAATCAAATATTATTAGAAGCTCAATATCAAACAGAACAGCAAAAAGCATTAACTAGTATTATTACCCGAATTCGCGAATCACTAGATTTAGAAACAATTTTTAAAAATACTGTTAAAGAAGTACGTCAACTTCTCAAAGTCGATCGAGTAGGAGTTTTTCGTTTTGACAAAACAAGCGATTGGCAAGGAGAATTTATTTACGAAGATGTTGCTGTTGGTTGGACTTCGGCTATCGCTACAAAAATTTCCGATCATTGTTTTAGCGAACGATTTGCACCCCTTTATCAACAAGGTAGAGTGAATGCGATCGCGGATATTCATCAAGAAGAATTTAAACATTGCTACCTAGAAATTTTAGAAAAATTCCAGGTTCGTGCTAATGTTGTTGCACCCTTATTAAAGGAAGGTGAATTATGGGGTTTATTCTGTATTCATCAATGTAATAATCCTCGCAATTGGCAATCTTCAGAAGTTGAATTTATCAGCCAAATTGCTGAACAACTTAGTATTGCTTTGAAACAAGATTCCTATTTAAAACAAGTCCGGATACAAGCTGCACAATTAGCAGAAGCAACCGAAAGAGAAAAAGCCATGGAACGGCAAAAACTACTGGCTGAAACTGTTGATAAAATCCGTCAATCACTGGATATTAAAGTTATTTTTAAAACTACTACCCAAGCCGTAAGAGAATTACTGGAAGTTGAACGAGTAGCAATTTATCGCTTTAATTCCGATTGGAGAGGTAAATTTGTTGCAGATTCATTTAAATACGATCAAGAACCTGTCATTAATATACAACCAATTATTCAACCAGCATTTTATGATGATGATGACGATAATTTACCCCGGAACGAAACTTTTGTGCCGATTTCCCAAGGTGAGAAATTGTGGGGACTATTGGTTGCTTATCAACACTCACAACCCCGCTACTGGAAAGATGAAGAAGTCAACTTACTTGCACAAGTTGGGACTCAATTAGGAATTGCAATTCAGCAAGCAGAATTACTGGAAAAAACTAAAATTCAAGCGACAAAACTTGCTCAAGCTTTACAAGAATTAAAACAAACTCAAGCCCAATTGATTCAAGGTGAAAAAATGGCAGGTTTGGGACAGTTAATCGCTGGAGTTGCTCATGAAATAAATAATCCTGTCAATTTTATTTCTGCTAATCTAACTTATGTAAATCAATATACTGAAGATTTATTCAAACTTATCAATCTTTATCGTCAAAATTCTTCAACATTATTACCAGAAATTCAAGAGCAAATTGAGCAAATTGATTTAGAATTTATTCTCGAAGATTTACCAAAAACCCTCAATTCTATGCAAATAGGCTCTGAACGAATTAGTCAAATTGTGCTTTCTTTACGAAATTTTTCTCGTAAAGATGAAGCCGATTTAAAAATAGTAAACATTCATGAAGGGTTGGATAGCACTTTACTTATTTTAAAACACCGATTACAATCAAATAGCGAATATCCCGGTATTGAAGTTATTAAAAAATATGATAAATTGCCATTAGTAGAATGTTTTCCCGCTCAACTAAATCAAGTATTTATGAATATTTTGAGCAATAGTATTGATGCATTAGAAGAAAAGTTTTCTACATCATCTGCCATATCTTGTAAAATTGCTTTGAATATTGAAATTAGCACCACAGCAATTAACGATAAAGTCATCATTAAAATTGCCGACAATGGTTGTGGAATACCAGAAAACATATTAAATAAAATTTTTGACCCTTTCTTCACTACAAAAGAAGTCGGTAAAGGTACTGGGTTGGGTTTACTTATTTCCTATCAAATTATAGTTGAAAAGCATCAAGGTCAAATTAAATGTTTTTCTCAGGTAGGACAAGGTACGGAATTTGTGATTGAATTACCAGTGAGAGGTTAGAGGTTAAAGGTTAGAGGTTAAAGGTTAAAGGTTAGAGGTTAAAGGTTAGAGGTTAAAGGTTAGAGGTTAAAGGTTAAAAGGTCAAAGGTGATAATTCTCTATTGCCTATTCCCTATTCCCTATTCCCTTGATTACAACTGACAAATTTATACAAGAGGTATAGTTTTTACCTTTAAGTGAGTGAAAAAGTTAGTATAGTCATCTCAAACAAAAAAATAGGTATTTAGTAACAAAGACTGTATTCCGTTAACATTCAAACAATCCTTTTAAGGAATCAACTGGGAACACCTCTTCTATGAGTTCATTACATTTATCCTTTACGCTTCCATCTCGCTATAGTAGCTTTTTACCCCGCTTCTTGCGACTGGCATCTGTCAGTATTCTCTCAAATATGATGGTACCTTTATCTGGAATAGTTGATACTGCATTCCTGGGACATTTGGCAGATATTCGCCATTTAGCTGGAGTAATTTTAGCCAGCATTTTGTTCGACTACCTGTATCGAATTTTAAAGTTTTTTCGCAACGGGACTAATGCTATCACTGCTCAAGCTGTGGGAGAAAATGATGAACGGGGAATTTTACTGGCTCTGTTGCGGAGTAGTTTGGTGGCTTTGGCGATCGCCATTGTCATCCTGATTTTACAATACCCCATTCAAAAATTTGGTTTTGCAATTCTAGCTGGTTCTCCGGATGTCGAAGTTTTTGGAATTGACTATTTTAATGCTCGGATTTGGGGAGCTCCTGCGGTTCTACTCAATTTTGTGCTGATTGGTTGGTTTTTAGGACGGGAGATGAATTTTCTAGTGTTGCTGATTTCTGTTGTCGGTAATTGCTCGAATGTTGTACTCGACTATGTAATGATTAATCGATGGGGTTGGGAAAGCATGGGAGCGGGATTAGCTACAGCTTTAAGCCAATATTTAGCGCTGCTGGTAGGGTTAATAGTCGTCGGCTCGACTATTTCTTGGAAAGTATTACCGACAGTTATTAAAGATGTGTTAAACTGGCAAGCGCTCAAAGCGAGTATAGCACTCAAGACTAATATTCTCGTCCGCTATTTGGCTATGATTACTGCCTATTCTATTTTTACTAACCTCAGTGCAGCGATGGGAAATGAGGTAATTGCAGAAAACGGATTGCTGTTGCAAATTGTACTTTTAAGTCAGTTTGCAGTCAACGGCATCGGTTTAACTACTCAATCTTTGATCGGTAACTTTAAAGGTAAAGGAGAAACCCAGCAAATGATGCCATTATTGCAGGTTTCTATTTTTACAGCAGTATTAATTGCATCTATATTTTCCTCAGTAACTATTTTATTTCCTCAGACGATTTTTGGCTTATTAACCAGTCACACCGATATTAGCCAATCGGTGACGAATTATCGGGATTGGTTATTACCGTTGTTAACTTGTGGTGCTATTGCCTTCATGTTTGAAGGATATACTGTGGGATTAAAACAAGGAGCAAGACTGCGTAATTCTGCCTTAATTGCTTTGGGATTGGGATTTATGCCAATAGCCGGTATGGCTTGGTACTTACACAACAATCATTTACTGTGGTTATCACTGACATTCTACATGGCAACATTAATGGTGTCTCTTGGAGTACAGGTTCCGAGAATGCAGAGTCAGCAATAATCTCATGTCCGGTTAAATAGTTGTATTGAAGAAGGCTTTCATGGGGAGTTCAGTCGCTGGTACTCCACCGTTGCACGGTGGAGCCTGCGGCGATCCTGCGGGTATCTCCTGCCAAAATTCACTCTAACAACTCCTGTAACCCTTTTGGTAAAATCATAACCCAATCGATAAATGGCTCTTCCGTACTTAGCTTGCTAAATTGGCTGAAAAATAATCTTGAAACCTTTGCTGGTATTTGCTTACAGCCACTATTAATTTCAAAACACCTTTTCAAGCTGAGATTTAGATTATAAGTGCCTGTAAGCCTTGATTTCAAACAAAATTATCGACTTTAATTAAAAATTAAGCACGCTATGTACGAAAGAACCCAACTTATATGACTACTAAACGCTTAGGAAGAGCAAAAATCAAATCGGATTCCTATATGTGATTTTATTAATCTATTTCTCAGGAAAATCTCATTTATTTATCAATAGTTTATCAGGTTGGTAGGCGAAATTAAGAACAATTCAACTTCTGAACAAAATTATTTAATTCAAAAAGGGTACTTGATGTTTACTTTAATTGCAATACAAAAATACTGTTTTTTCACTTATTGCTCGGATAAAATTTGATTACAAATAAAAACAGTATAAAACAGCAACTACATGACAATATTCCTTACATTCGCCATTATTGTCTTGGCATTGATTTTATTTGTTGCTGAATGGTTCCCCTCAGATATAGTCGCTATTATTATCACACTGCTATTAACGATTCTGGGTTTAGTCACTCCGGAAGAAAGCATCAGTGGTTTTAGTAACTCCGCAACTATTACGGTGATGGCAATGTTTATCCTGAGTGCGGGTATTGCTCGTACTGGAGCTATTCAAATTGTCAGCGAATTGTTGCTTAAATGGGGTGGGAAACGCTCTTCTCAGCAAATTTTTACTTTAGGTCTGATTGTTGGTCCAACAACAGCATTTATAAATAATACTGCCGTTGTTGCCGTATTTTTACCTATTGTTGAAGAATGGTGTAGAAGACAAAAAATTTCAGTTTCTAAATTACTAATTCCGCTATCATTTGCTACAATTTTGGGCGGTATGATTACGGTAATTGGTACTTCTACAAACATTTTAGCCAGCGGTTTATCTGAGCAATTAGGATATGGAACATTTAGCTTATTCCAATTCACCAAACTAGGGTTAGTTACATTTGCCATCGGTTTAATTTATCTGACTCTCATAGCACCCAAGCTCTTATCAAGTCGTAAAAAACATACTGATGATATTCTTACCCAAGACTACGGGTTAAAGGACTATATTAGTGAAGTTTTGATTCCACCAGGTTCTAATTTAGTTGGAAAAACATTAGATTCTAGCGGTCTACAACATAAATTTGATGTAGATGTATTGGAAATAATCACTAACGAAACTCACTTACATCAGCCTTTAGAAGATAAAAAATTACAAGCTTGTTCGGTACTTTTAGTTAGGAGTAGTCGAGAAGATTTACTCAAAATCAAAGATGAAGAAGGTATCGAAATTCTACCCGAATTTATCAGCAAGAAAAAGTCTTTACAAGCCCAACTGAGTACAGAAGACGAAGGTATTGCAGAAGTGTTAATTCCTTCTAATTCTAATCTGATTGGTTCTACTGTAAAAGAAATACGTTTTCGTCAACGCTATAACGTCACAGTATTAGCAATCCATCGCGGAGAAGAAATTACACGAGAACGTCTCAGTGAAATCCGATTAAAGTTTGGTGATGTCATCTTAGTTCAAGGTCCTAAACAAAGTCTTTTAGGTTTGCAAATCAATCGCAACTTATTAGTCTTAACACAACGAGACTTGGAAACACTCCGACGTGATAAAGCTTCATTTGCAATTGGTATAGGTTTAGGAGTTGTTGTAGTTGCAGCGTTTAATTGGTTGCCTATTCTCATCAGTTCTCTGATTGGTGTAGTCTTGATGGTTTTAACGGGTTGTCTCAAACCCGGAGAAATATACGATGCGGTGCGTTGGGACATTATATTTTTACTAGCTGGTTTAATACCTCTGGGTATAGCAATGGACAAGTCTGGTGCAACCCAATGGTTAGCAAATAATTTGGTTGGAATTGGAGGAAATCTATCTGGTTATTGGATACTGACATTTTTCTTCATCATTACTTCCATACTTACAGAGATGATTTCCAACAATGCCGCAGTTGTTTTGATGTTACCAGTTGCAGTGAATGTTGCAGAGAATCTTCAACTAAATCCTATAGCTTTCATGCTTACCGTTACCTTCGCAGCATCCAACAGCTTTATCACACCGATTGGTTATCAGACAAACACAATGGTTTACGGAGCAGGAGGCTATAAATTTACCGATTTTATCCGTGTTGGTGCGCCATTAAGTCTGTTAATGACCATAATCGTACCACCATTAATTATCTTCTTCTACGGACTCTGAAACTTGAAATTTGAGATTTTATGAACCGTTCTCCTCCTTTTCTATTGCTTCCTCTTCTTTTTTAACTGTGCAAATCAAGTGTGCGAATTTTTTAACCCAATACTAAGAGTAAAACAATGTCTCAAACAAAAACCTTAATTCAACCCCACGGTGGAAAACTTCTTAACTGTTATTTACCCGAAAACGAACGTAAACAAACCTTGTTGAGAGCGTTAAATCTACCTCGTCTTACCCTCTCTATTCGTAATATTGCTGATTTAGAATGTATTGCAACAGGTGTTTACAGTCCGTTAGGAGGTTTTGTCGATGAACAGGAATATATCTCCATCGTCAAAGATATGCGACTGACAAACGGTCTTGCTTGGAGTATTCCTGTGACTCTGCAAATTTCTGAATCTGTAGCAAATCAGTATCAATTAGATTCTGAGATTGCTTTAGCTCATCCCAATGGGGAAATACTTGCAGTCATGACCATCATTAGCAAGTTTAAACCAAACCAAAATATCGAAGCAGAACAAGTTTACCGAACAACCGATGAAGCACACCCTGGTGTTAAAGCAATGCTTGGGGAAGGAGAAGTTTACTTGGGTGGTCCGATCAAGTTAATTAACCCCGTTCCCTACCAAGACTTTCTTGATTACCGTTTGACTCCAGAAGCCACTAGAGTCGAGTTTGCTAGACGTGAATGGAATACTATTGTAGCATTCCAAACACGTAATCCCATTCACCGCGCCCATGAATACATCACCAAAATTGCTCTAGAACTTGTTGACGGACTTTTCATCAACCCCTTAGTAGGTCAAACCAAATCTGATGACATTCCTGCTAATGTACGGATGCAGTGCTATCAAATACTGATGGAAAAGTATTATCCGCAAAATCGCGTATGTTTGAGCGTATTCCCTGCTGCCATGCGCTACGCAGGACCACGGGAAGCAATTATGCACGCCATTGCTCGTCAGAATTACGGTTGTACGCACTTTATTGTCGGACGTGACCATGCTGGAGTCGGAGATTATTACGGTACTTACGACGCACAATACATCTTTGAAGAATTTACAGAAGACGAGTTACAAATTACTCCCTTAAATTTTGAACACGCATTCTATTGTACTCGCACCCAGTCAATGGCAACCGCGAAAACCAGTCCTAGTCACAAAGAAGAAAGGATACATCTGTCGGGAACAAAAGTGCGGGAAATGCTGAGAAATGGTCAAACTCCACCACCGGAATTTTCTCGTCCAGAAGTTGCATCCATTTTAGTTTCTTCTATGAAGCTCACCACAGTCTAATCCTATTCGTTCATATATCAACTAATAACAAAAAAGAGAGGAAATCATGACTATTGCTAACACCATTTCCATAGTTGAGGACATTACCAAATTAGAATCCGAGTACTCTCAGAAAAGCCCCCAAGATATCCTTGCATTTGCTCTCAAACAGTTCGATAACATGACAATTTCCTTCAGTGGTGCTGAAGATGTAGTATTGATAGATATGGCAGCAAAAATCAACAAAGATATCAAAGTTTTTTCCATTGATACAGGTCGCTTACATCCGGAAACTTACCAGTTTATAGACAGAATTAGAAAACAATATCGAATTAAGATAGACGTAATTTTTCCAGATGCAGCTGAAGTTGAAACATTAATCAAAGAAAAAGGGCTATTTAGCTTCTATCAAGATGGTCATAAAGAATGCTGTGCTATCCGCAAAGTTAAGCCATTACGTCGCAAATTAGCAACTGTAGATGCTTGGATTACCGGACAACGTAAAGACCAAAACCCGGCAACTAGGAACAACGTTCCTGTAATTCAAATTGACACTGCTTTTTCTACAGAGGAACGCACATTAATTAAATTCAATCCCTTAGCGAACTGGACTTCTGCTCAAGTATGGGAATATATCCGCACGAATGAAGTTCCTTACAACAAGCTACACGCTCAAGGTTTTATTAGCATCGGTTGCGAACCTTGTACTAGAGCTGTTTTACCCAATCAACATGAACGTCTCGGTCGTTGGTGGTGGGAAGAAGCTGCGGATAAAGAGTGTGGTTTCCACGAAATCAATTTGAATCAAAACAACGGTTAATTTTTTCCACAAATTTCCACCAATTAATTTATGGAGACGTAGCAATATTACGTCTCTACAAGGAAATTATGTTTGTAAATATAGTTAATAATCTCTCAAAATCATGCATATAAAATTAGTTCAAAAAATCAAATTAGATGGAAATCCTTGCCGGAAATCTGTAAGAGTTTTAAAGAACTTAGAAGAATTAAACTTACTGGATAAAATAGACGAAATTATTGCCGCAGATGAACGTCATAATTATAATAGTGAAGGATTTAATTTAGTTAGAAAATACCAAGTAGCATCCGCACCTTTTTTCATCGTTGAAAATGATGAAGGGATTACCAAGATTTACACCGCATATTATCGCTTCATTAAAGACATTTTCAAAATATCAGTTTCCGAAGAAGACGAAATTTCCGAAATGATGGCTCAAAATCCAGATTTAGATTACATCTAATTTTGATAGACAAGTAAAAGTAATCCAAAAATCATAATTAATATGGAAAATCCACCTCAAAAGCTCAAGGTAGAAATAACAAATAACGTACCATTTAGCACCGTAATCCCAGGACTATTATTAACTGCTGGGCTTGCTATTCTGGCTGATTCTCTCAAAAAAATACCATCGCTTTCGCTGTTTAGTTCATTAATAATTGCGATTATTTTAGGAATAATAATCAAAAATACTATCGGAGTTCCTCAAATCTTCCAACCAGGAATAACCTTCTCTTTAAAACGTATTCTTCGATTATCTATTATTCTATTAGGATTGCGATTAAGTTTACCGCAAATACTTGCAGTTGGTCCTCTTGGATTAGCAATTGTTTTAATTACTTTAGTCAGCACATTTATTTTTACTTGTTGGTTTGGGAAACAAATTGGAGTCAATCAAAAATTGGCAAAATTAATTGCCGCAGGTACTTCTATTTGTGGTGCTTCTGCGATAGTTGCTACTAATGGTGTAGTAGAAAGTAAAGATGAAGATGTGGCTTATGCTGTGGCAATAGTAACCATTTTTGGTACTATTTCGATGTTGGTTTATCCTCTTTTATTTACTGTGCTTCAAGTCACATCTCAACAATTTGGAATTTGGTGTGGTGTTTCCATTCACGAAACAGCCCAGGTCATCGCAGCAGCATTTCAAGGTGGAGAAGTCAGTGGTGAATTCGGTACGATTGCTAAGTTATCAAGGGTTATCTTTCTGGCTCCAGTTGTTTTAACTTTGGGTTTTTTATCACCACCTTCGATAGATTTATCACCAGCAACTAAGTCTAAAAAAATACCTATTCCTTGGTTTGTATTTGGATTTATTGCTTTAATATTGTTGAATAGTGTTAATGTTTTTCCTGATAACTTAAAGAAATTAGTTACTGAGGTTAATCATTTTCTACTAACAATTTCTATGGCGGCAATGGGGTTAAAAACCAGTATTTTGGAAATTCAACAAAGTGGAATTAAACCTCTTTATCTAGGTGCGGCTTCATGGTTATTTATTTCTGTTATCAGTTTAGGTTTAATTAAGGTTTTTTACTAATGGAAGGGAACAGGGAATAGGGAATAGGGAATAGGGAATTTTTAGTTTTTAGTACAAATGTGGAAATAACAACTAATCATCCGGGCTTGATGTAATTAATGAGTTTATTTACAGCAATTTCAATTTAAGTAAATTAAAGGTTGATTTTCGTTCAATTTGTTTTTTAATTATTGGAGGTTTACAATGAAGAAAGTTTTATTGACTATTGCAGCATTGGGTTTATTTGTTTTTCCTGCTTATGCAACTCAAGGAATCAGAGAAAACGCTAAAAATGAAATAGCTCGGTCAAGAAAAGCTCGTGTTGTTGGAGCTAAAAGAGATGGTATTGTCAGAGTTAAGAGCGCTTATAGTGTAGCAGAAACTGTGCAACGTTTTGAATCTATGGCCAAAGAACAGGGTTTAAATATTGTTGCGATAGTTAATCATCAAGCAGGAGCAGCATCTGTTAATCAAGAATTACGCCCGACGCAAGTAATTATATTCGGAAATCCTGCTGCTGGTACCCCATTAATGCAGTGTAATCAAACTGCGGGAATTGATTTACCCCAAAAAGCTCTTGTTTGGGAAGACGAACAAGGACAAGTTTGGTTTGGTTACAATAGTCCAAAATATCTATCAATTCGTCATGAATTAAAAGGTTGTGCTGACGAAGCATTAGAAAGAATTAGTAATGCTTTAGAAATGCTGGCTCAAAAAGCTACTCAGTAATAAGTATTTAAGGGAGTAGGGTTGGGGGGAATAGGGAACAGTATTTTTTACTCCTAACTCCATGTCCTGAAGGACACGAATCCTCTGACATTGGAATAATTCTTCCGTTTGCGAGATTTGATTTTATCAGGACTAAGGCTGCGTGTCACAAGACTCGGATGGTGCGTGACACAGAAGAAGCTTATCCTACCCGTTCAAAATTCTTCAAAGTGTCACACACCCGTTGCAACAAAAATGTGCCAGTTGCGTAAGTC
>JAYKJL010000189.1:0-31082 GCA_035285725.1 Nostocales cyanobacterium 94392
AACCAGAGATGTTGGTTCTTACATTAGTGCTGGAGGAATAGGTCAAGCTGGAAGTATCAGCATCATTAGTCAAGATGGAGGGATTAATACTACCAGAGGAAATATTGAATCGAGTAGTGAAGGAGGATTTTCTGGAAATATTTACCTAGAGGCTAAAAATAATATCTCAACCGGAAACTTGCGTTCTTCAAGCAACTTTGGATACGGAGGAAAAATAGATATATCCAGTAAAAATGGAGCTATCGATACAACCGCAGGGTCTATCAATTCAACAGGAAATGGATTTATCAATCTCGATAATCCGGACGAATCAATTGTCGGTAATAGCGGCAATATTAGTTTAAATGCTAGCGGTAATATCAACACTGGTAATATTACATCTTCGACAAATTTTGGCACTGCTGGAAATATTAATCTAATCAGCCAAAATGGCATTATCAATACGACTCAAGGAGATATCAATTCTTCCACAGATTTGGGAATCGCAGGAAATATTGTTTTAGGTTCTAGTAGCAAGATTACAACTGGAAATGTTAATTCTTCTAGTCAAATTGGCAATGGTGGAAATATAAATATATCAAGCAAAAATGGAGCTATTGATACAACAGCAGGATACATTAAATCCACTGGAGGTTTCGTAAAAGGTGCTGAGATGCTTTCAGATTTTGGTAAGAGCGGCAATATTAGTTTAAATGCTTTTGGTGATATTTCCACTCGCGAAATCAACTCTTCTACATATTTTGGCACTGCTGGAAATATCAATCTTCTTGCTGGTGGTAATATTAATCTTAGTGGAGATTTACGCTCCGAAATCACTGGTGGTAATGGTATAGCAGGGAATATAACTCTTCAAGCGAAGGGTGATATTAGTAATAATGTTGTCAAAGATGCTGAAGGTAAAGTTATTAGTAGCACACCAATCATAATCAACGCTTCTAGTCGCAATGATAGCAATAGTGAATTTAGTACTATTAATATTAACTCTTCCGAAGGGTCGGTTATTTTCGATAGCGTTCAAATCAGCACTACTAATTTTGGACAAAGATTTGCAGGTGATATAGTTATAAATTCAAAAGAGTGGATTTCTCTGACAAATAGTCAAATATCAAGTAATGGAAACTTTGGACGTATTTTTCTTGGCAAAAATAATCCACTAGAACAAGAGCAATCTGTATTTCCTGCCGTCATTGATATCAAAAACTCCTCCTTAAGCACTACAAACAAACTAATAGATAACTTAAACGGTCAAGACCGTGAAATTGTGATAGATGGAGATGCCGGAGGTATAAATATTTATGCTAATTTAGTTAGTTTAAGTGATATTTCTATATTAGAAAGTAACACCTATGGAGAAGGAGATTCAGGGAACGTAGATATCAAAACTCAGAATCTGACAATTACTGGTGGTTCTGAGGTGCTATCTCAAACTTACGGTGCGGGAGATGCGGGTGATATCATGATTAACCCGTTAAATGATAAGGCTTCTTCCTCTGTCACTATTTCTGGGGTGGCTCCTTTTCGGAAAGATGAGCAAGGTAATGAAATTATTCTAGATGAAAATAATAACCCGACAGGCGGTTTTTCGAGCGGTTTATTCGCTTCGACAGAAGATGCTGCGACTGGTGATGGTGGAAATATAACTGTGAATACGGGTACTTTGAATATCAAGGATGGTGGTGTAATTAGTGCGCGTTCCCGAAGTCAGGGTGATGCTGGGAATGTTGATATTAATGTCGATACTCTGAATATTACAGGTGGTGGACAAATTTTAACTCCCGCTTTTGGTAGTGGTAAGGGTGGTGACATTAAGATTACCGCTAGTGGTGACATCAATATATCTGGAGTTGATACTGAGTACGGAAATAGGTTTCAAAAGATTCAAAATGCATTTATTGCAGGAGGTTTGACACCAGAACAAGCTTTTCAGCGTACTCAATTTACGGTTGATACTTTGGGAAATAGTGCATCAGGTGGATTTGCTCCAAGTGGTTTGGGTTCATTGTCTTTTGATTCTACAAGTGCAAAAGGTGCTGGAAATATCAGTGTTACCAGTACAAATGGATCGATTTTCCTTAATCTTGGTGCGGAAATAAGTACAGATAGTAATGGAAAAGGAAGAGCTGGTAATATCGTTTTGAACGCGAGGGATCAGATTTTTATCCAAAATAGTAGTCTCTATAGTGATGGAAACTACGGACTTATTTTTATTGGTGCAAATCCCCCAGATTCATCAGTTCCGGTTCCTAATCGTATTGATATCGTGAACTCATCTGTCACAACTAATAACACTGACCCGGACACATTTGCAGGTGATATTACCTTAAATGCCAAAGAGAATATTTCTCTCACAAATAGCAAAATCTCTAGTGATGGAAATTTTGGGCTTATTTTCATTGGGAATCAAAATACTTCACCTCAAATGTTGAGTCTCGATAATTCAAATATTACTGCCACAAATTCTAGTATTGTTAATAATCCCAACGGTAAGACAGTTGATTCGGGTAATATTTCCATTTATGCCAACACCGTCGAGTTGAAAAAGAAGTCTTACATCGATACAGCGACCTTTAGGAATGGTAATGCAGGGAATATCTCTATTTATGCAAACAATAAGATTTATTTAGAAGAAAGCAAGATTTATAGTACTGCGGAGAAGAGTGCAACAGGAAATGCAGGAAGTATCTTCATTGGTAATGAAAGTATCATTCCCAAGCAAGTGATATTACAAGATGCTCAAATTACGGTAAATGATTTGCGCGAAAGTCCATCGCAGCAACCACAATCTCAAAATGGTAATCCAGTTCAACTTAATAGTGACAGCGTTACTGAGTCGAATACTGTTGCTGATGAACCTATTAGTGGAGAAGCGAATAATGGTGAACAAGCTGGTAATGTTAAAATCACAACTGACCGTCTTCTCCTCGACAATGGAAGTATTACCGCGACATCCAAAGCAGTTAACGGCGGTAACATTGACTTGAATGTTAAAGAGCTACTTCTCATGCGTAATGGTAGCCAAATAAATGCTACCGCAGGGGGAACAGGTAGTGGCGGAAACGTAAGTATTAACACTGAAGATTCTCCCCAAGGTTTCGTTGTTGCTCTACAGGATGATTCTCCAAGTGGTAATGATATTATTGCGAAAGCAGATAAAGGGGAGGGTGGTGAAATTAATATCTACACTTTGGGACGATTTGGTTTTGCTAAAGGTATAGCGGAAGAAGGAAACAAAACTAATAATATCGATGCAAGTTCAAATTCTGGAGACCCAGGAAGGGTGACTCTCAACACACCAGATACTGACCCTGATAGCGGGTTAAACTCACTCCCAGAAGATGTAACTGACCCATCGAACAAAATAGACCAAAGTTGTGCCGCTTCTAAGAACGAACAAAGCAACGAATTTACAATTACCGGACGGGGTGGTTTACCTCCCAGCCCCGACCAAATCCAGAGCGGCGATGCAGTATGGGAAGATACACGACCCATCACGAAAAATCCTGAGAAGCTACAATCTGAAACCACCACATCTACATTAACATCCCAAGAAGATACGAACAAAATTACACCTGCTACTGGTTGGGTATTCAACGAAAAAGGTGAAGTCACCCTAGTTTCCAGTACACCCAAAGCGACTCCAGAAAAATTAAGCTTTACTCCTAAATCCTGTCCTACACGTTAATTAGACGTTCCTCGTCCCTCGTTATGGTTTCTGGTTCCCAGTCTCTGGGAACCCATCTATCGATGCGATGCTTTACCTCGACTGAGGAAATTCCTCACCGAATTTTAGATTTTAGATTTTAAATTTTGGATTGAAGATTCAAAATTTAAAATGTGAACTGGTCTGAAGCCCCCGAATTTATTCGGGGAATAAATCTAAAATCCGGGCATCAAAAAATTTTAATTGAAGCCCCTGCATTCATGCATGGGGTCAATCTAAAATCCAAAATCCAAAATTGAGTCACTACCAACCTAATTCAAACTTAAATTACGCATAACTAACATGAATATCACTCGTTATTGCCTTCATTTCAGCCTACTAATTCTGACCTCGGTGCTAGCTAATACCTTAAACACAGAGTCAGCCAAAGCACAAATTACTCCAAATGCACCTGCTTCAGATATTCAACGGGGAATACAACCAACTCTCCCCACCCCAACTCCAGAAATACTTCCCCCTGTAGAAGATTTACTTCCATCTCCAGCTACTCCCTCGACATCAGGAAATGTGGAAGTTTTACCTAGTGAACTTGAAGGAACAATTAAAGTTGAAAAATTTCAGGTCGAAGGTAGCACTGTCTTTAGTCAAGAGAAATTAGCTGATATAACCAAAGACTTGACAGGTAGAGAAATTACCTTTGCCGAACTTCTCCAAGCTGCGGATGATGTTACCAAACTCTATGTGGATGAAGGATATATTACCTCTGGAGCTTACATTCCTGCTAATCAAACTTTTAATAAAGAAGGTAGTATCGTCACCATTAAAGTAGTTGAAGGAAGTTTAGAAAGTATTGAGGTTAAAGGTACAAAGCGTCTGAATCCAGCTTATGTGCGTAGCCGTCTAGCTATTGCCACAGGTAAACCTCTCAATCAGAAAAAACTCCTCGAAGCTTTACAATTACTTCAGCTAGACCCTTTAATAAAAAATCTCTCTGGGGAGTTAGCAGCAGGAATAACTCCCGGTAGCAATATTTTATCGGTAAAAGTGACGGAGGCAAAAACCCGCACTGCCCAAATTAAACTTGATAACAATCGCGCACCTAGTATCGGTAGCTTTCAACGCCAAGTGCAACTGAATGAAGCCAACCTACTCGGATTGGGAGACGGTTTAAATATTGCTTACGCCAATACCGATGGTAGCAATAGTTGGAATGCTAGCTATACTTTACCAGTCAATCCCCGCAATGGTACTTTGCAACTCAATTATAGTGATGCATCAACCAAGGTAATTGAAAAACCCTTTGATGTTCTCGATATCGAGGGCAATTCCAAGGAATATGGTATCACCTTCCGCCAACCTGTGATTCAAACTCCGAGAAAAGAATTCGCTTTAGGAATCACAGCCAATCGTCGAGAAAGTGATATTGGCTTCCTCGAAAGCTTAATTGGAGAACGTCTTCCCTATCCTTCCCCTGGTGCAGATAAAGATGGTAAAACAAAAGTATCAACAGTTAGGTTTTTTCAAGACTGGACACAACGTAATACCAAACAAGTAATTGCAGCCCGCTCTGAATTCAGTTTGGGTGTTAATGCTTTTGATGCCACCATTAATGATAACGGTCCCGATGGTGAATTTATTTCCTGGAAGGGACAAGGGCAATGGGTACGTCTTTTAGCTCCAGAAACCTTATTACTTGTCCGGGGAAATCTACAATTTGCTGACAGAGCCCTGCTTCCCTCAGAACAAATTGGGATCGGTGGACAAAGCACAGTTCGCGGTTATCGTCAAGACTTACTCTTAGCGGATAACGGTTTAATCAGTTCTGCGGAGTTACGCTACCCTGTGGTGCGTGTACCCCAAATCAAGGGTTTGTTATCAGTTACACCTTTTATTGACTTTGGTACCGCCTGGAATAACTCCGGCTCCAGTGAAAACCTGAAAAATAATACTCTTGCTTCTACCGGCTTAGGGCTGTTGTGGCAACAGAACGACCGTCTGACAGCCCGTCTGGACTGGGGTATCCCCCTGATATCAATTGATTCCAATTCCAGTAAAGATTCTTGGCAAGAAAACGGACTTTATTTTTCCATCGTTTATACCCAATCATTCTAAGTGAGGAACCATGTCTGCAATTATTCTTTTCGCAACATTAACTCAAATTACTAATCCCGGCATTGCTGCAAAACCTGTTACCGAAGTCACACCACCAGCTATTGTTCGTCTAGATAGGAATCAACCTACCAATGGCAAGGAACAACTAGAACGAGGAATTATATTGTATCAAGTGCATAGATTCAATGAATCTATTCAGTTTCTTCAACAGGCATCGGAAACCTTCAAAACTAATGGCGACGGATTGAATCAGGCATTAACATTAAATTATCTCTCCTTGGCTTACCAACAATTAGGAAAGTTTGCTGATGCAGAGAAAGTTATCACTGAAAGCTTGACATTCCTGCAAAAAAAAGAAGGTTCCAAAGATTATTTTTCTGTCCGCGCCCAAGCTCTTAATACCCAGGGTAAATTACAATTAACCCAAGGAAAAGCAGAATTAGCCTTGAAAACTTGGGAACAAGCAACCAAAGTTTACCAACAAATTGGAGATGAATCCGGTGTAATTGGTAGTCAAATCAATCAAGCACAAGCATTACAAACATTAGGCTTCTATCGTCGCGCTCAAAATACTCTGGAAAATCTGAAAGCAAAGGTAGAAGGACAATCAGATTCTCTGTTGAAAGTAAAAGCATTACTTAGTCTCGGTAATACTTGGCGAGCGGTTGGTAATTTAGAAAAGTCAGAGAGAGTTCTAGAAGAAGCTAAACAATTAGCTGAAAAATTACGTTCCAAAGAAATAGTCGCAGAAATTAACCTAAGTTTGGGCAACACTTACCAAGCGGGAGCAAGTAATGAGACTGGAGAAGATAATAAATTAGGAAAATTTCAAAAAGCTTTAGATACTTATACTGAAGTTGCGAAAATTTCTACTTCTCCTAATATTAAAGTACAAGCACAACTGAATCAGTTGCGTTTATTGATAGATAAACAACAGTTCTCACAACTTCCCGAACTATCAACTATATTATCCGAACTCAATCAACTTCCCCCCAGTCGGCAAAAAGTTTACGCCCGTATTAACTTAGCCCAAAGTTTGATTAAAGTCAAAAATACGGAAGATAAGAACACTTCTTGGTTGCAAGTTGAACAAATAGTCAAAGCTGGTGTTGAGGAAGCTCAAACATTACAAGACACCCGCGCCGAAGCTTATGCTTTAGGAACCTTGGGTAATATCTACGAACAAAATAACCAATTATCAGAAGCCCAAAAACTTAGTGAAGCAGGGGTTAAACTTGCCGAAGGAATTTCTGCATCTGATATCGCTTATCGTGTACGATGGCAATTAGCACGGATTTACAAAGCTAATGGTGATTCTGAAAAGGCAAAAGGTGCTTACAAGCAAGCATTAAATCATCTTAAATTATTACGTAACGACTTAGCTTATACTAGCGGTGACGTGCAATTTTCGTTCCGAGAAGAAATAGAACCAGTTTATCGGCAATATGTGACTTTATTATTGCCCCAAACCGCATCAGGTGAAGCCAGTCAAGCTAATCTCAAAGAAGCTAGAGACGTAATGGAGTCATTAAAAATTGCGGAATTAGACAGCTTTTTCCGCAGAGCTTGCTTAGATGTGGAAGATCAACCAGTTTCCCTCAATGAAATTGATCCAAAAGCATCAGTTATTTACCCAATTATTTTACCAGACCGTTTGGCAGTAATTGTTTCTTTACCAAATCAGCAATCTCAATCGAAGCAAAACAAACAAGAGGAAAAAGAAATCCTCAAGTTAAAGCAACATTTCTTTGGTAAAGAAATTAGTTCCGAAAAAGATTTCAAAAACACAATTACCTTATTGCGAACAGAACAATTAGCAGACGAGCAGAATCAGAGTGGTTATTTACAATCAGTCCAAGAAGTTTATAACTGGTTAATTCGACCATTTGAAGCAGAATTGGAAAATAATCAAGTTGATAACTTAGTATTTGTATTAGATGGTGGATTGCGTAATATTCCAATGGCTGCACTGCACGATGGTGAGCAATTTCTCATTCAGAAAAAATATAATCTTGCAATTTCACCAGGATTAAAATTGCTACCTCCAAAACGTTCAGAAAAAGCCAACCTGAGATTATTCGCTGGTGGACTGAGCAAACTAGACGAAGAAAATCCAGAACATAAGAATTTTCAGCAACTGCAAAATGTAAGACAAGAAATAGAGACAATTTCGCAGCAGATTACTAGTTCGGAAAAACTGTTAGACAACAAATTAATCAATAGCAATATTGCACAAAAGATTCAGTCATTTTCTCCATCCATCGTCTTGTTTGCAACTCACGGTATATTTAATACTAGCGCCGAAGATACATTTATCTTATCGTGGGATCAAAAAATCAATGCAAATCAATTGGGTTCCCTGCTTAAAAGCCAGGAAAATCAACAAAAGACGATTGATTTACTTGTTTTAAGCGCTTGTCAAACAGCTTCTGGTGATGAGCGTGCAGCACTAGGACTTGCCGGAATTGCAGTTCAATCAGGGGCGCGTAGTACACTAGCAACCCTTTGGAATGTTGATGATGAAAAAACAAAGGAATTAATGGTTGAGTTTTTCAAACAATTAAGCGAAAGCCCAACTATTACTAAAGCGGAAGCTATTAAACGAGCGCAACTTCATTTACTTAAGCAAAATCCTCAACTTCATCCATACTACTGGTCTCCTTATGTTTTGGTAGGTAATTGGTTGTAGTAGTCTATTTCATTAAATATGATGGGTAATTAATGTAATATTGTAGGTTGGGCTGTTCGCGCAAGCGTTGCGAAGCAAAACGGAGTGAAGCCCAACGCTGATGTTGGGTTGCGCGCAGCGACACCCAACCTACCAAGAGGCATCTTAGCCCCTCATAACTTATGTGGTGGAGTAGTAGTAGTCTATTTCATTAAATATGATGGGTTCTTATTTCGACCCAACCGAGAATGAAATTCTCGGTCTCATAGCACAAGTCCTATGAATAGGACTAAAAAATCAATTATATGATAGTTGGTCAATTACCCCTCAAAACTAATGCAATAGACTAGTACTTGACCACATTAATTATAAGGGGTGGCTATCCAACCCGTCGGGGAATGTAATTCCCCGTCTAATAGCAAAAGTCCTATAAATAGGACTGAAGTGTTACCCATCAAAATTAATGTGGTGGAGTACTAGTAGTCTGTCCCATTAATTCTGATGGGTTGTATCCTAGCTCGTAAAGAAGTCGGGTTTTTATGATGATTGTCTGTTACAACCCAACTTCTGATAAAAACCCGACTTCTAACCCCATGAATAATCGAGGTTTTAGAGTTTGCTTGGAATAATCTAAGAATCGAAGCAATCAACTAAGAACTCAGGTTAAATTACCCGTCAAAATTTATGGGACAGACCACTAGTAGTACTTGACCACATTAATTTTGATGGGTATTATTTCAGTCCTGTTTATAGGACTTTCGCTATTAGACAGGGACTTGCAGTCCCTGGCGAGTTGGATACCCACCCCTCATAACTTATGTGGTGAAATAGTAGTACTCCGCCACATTAATTTTGGTGGGTAACTAGCTTCTTAATTTATTCTCTCTTTCTCTTCCTCCGAGCTCTCTGCGCCTCTGCGGTTATTATTTAACCCCTCACAACTTATGTGGTGGAGTAGTAGTAGTTATTTGCATTAATTTTGATGGGTTTGTAGTTGCGATTTATCGCTCAAATTAAGGGCTAAAGCTCAACTACAAACATTTAAATTTAATGAAATAGACTAGTAGTCACAATAAGCCGTTGGTGCGTGACACTACAAACCTGATTTTTACGTTGAAGATTGTTCAAAGTGTCACACACCCTACAATAAGCCGTTGGTCTCTATTTTGTGTAAAGTTAATGAACCCAAAACTGTTAATTACCACTGCGCCGCTGCTAATTATAACCTTATTAGCAAATATTAATCCTCTCTGGGCTTTTTCAATTGATAATTCTGCAAAGAAAAATCTAACTATCACTCGAATTGACCAGAAAAACCAGATTGATGTTGACTTATCTCAAACTATCTTTATTGCCATTTTAATACAATTAATTGGCACAGGTCTAACAATCACAATAATGTTAATTTTTTATAAATTAACTCCTAAAAATTTTAATAGGAAACCATCAAAACTCAATCAAAAAACTTCATCACCGATACCTCATTGTCAAAACATCAATCAACCCACATCTTCTGTTAAAAAAACTGATATTACTGCTGAAATCACAAAGATGGAAACAACAATTGCTCGTTTGAATATGGCGATTAAGATGAATCCAAATGACGCTAACCTTTACAGTAAACGTGCTAATTTTCGTAAAAATAAATTGAAAGATAAACAAGGAGCATTAGAAGATTACAATCAAGCAATTAGGATTAATCCTGACAATGCTAATTTGTATTTTTGGCGTAGTCAAACTTACCAAGATTTAGGGAATCAACGTCAAGCAATAGAAGATTACAATACAGCAATGCGTTTAACTATCACTGACAAGATACATCACAAATTTACTAGTTCTGGGAACTTAATTACTTACTGAAATTAATCAAATATTCTTGATCAGGACTTATATCCTTTACGCTTACATCGGAATGATAAAAAGTATGTGCAAAAAAACTCTGCGTTCCTCTGCGCTTACCTCCGCGTCACTTTGCGTTAAAAATATATAATTCCGATACAAACGGATTTGATATTACGCAAGTGTCACAATCGGTGGTTGGTGCGTAGTTAAGTCTTATCGCTACCTTCAAATTTATTCTAAACTACACCTAAATTATGCTTACAAAAATCAGAAGTTTGTTAACACAGCCAGCAATTGTTTCCAGTGCAATTGTGACAGCCGTATTGTTCGTAGTCCAGTACGCAGGGGTATTTGAACAGCAAGAAGTACAAGTTTTTGACCGGATGATGCAAATCCGTTCTAATGAAGAACCAGATCCTCGTTTGTTAGTTGTAGGATTTACAGAAAAAGATACCAAGTTAGGATATCCTTTACCCAACGAATTATTTGTCAAAGTATTCGAGAAACTAGAACAATATCAACCGCGAGCCATTGGTTTTGATTTCGTTCGCGATCAAGCATCAAGCAATGATGAAATCGGTCAAAGGGACTATGCAAAGCTGTTGCAACATTTACAAAATAGTGACATTATTGTTCCTGTTTGTAACGATGGAGATTCAAACAAATCAAATAATTTAAATAATTCACAAGAATTTGCACCACCTCCAGGTGTAGAACCAAAACAAGTGGGATTTAGTAACTTACAGCAAGATAGTGATGGAGCAATTCGTCGTAATCTCTTGCTAGTAGATGTAGCTCCTTCATCAAAGTGTACAGCTGCTGAATCTTTAGGGTTACAACTAGCTCTCAAATATTTAGAAGTGGGAGGTATTCAACCCGAAGTCACTCCTAATAATCAGTTAAAAATACGTGATGTTGTATTTAAAAGATTAAATAATTATTCTGGTGGTTATCAGAATATAGATGCAGAAAGTGGTTATCAAATTCTGTTTAATTATCCCTCTCAAAAAATAGCAGCAGAAGTGAGTATTACAGATGTACTTACAGATAAAGTATCACCTGATTTAATCAAAGATAAAGTGATTTTAATTGGCACTACAGCACCCTTGTTAAAAGATATATTCAAAACTCCCTTGGATTACTCTGCAAACACACCGGGGGTTGTGATTCATGCTAATAGTGTAAGCCAAATTCTCAGCGCTGTTCTCAACAAAAAACCGCTATTTTGGTTTTTACCAGAATGGGGTGAAGTTATTTGGCTGTGGGGATGGAGTTTAGTTGGTGGCTTGGTGGTATGGAAAATTCGTCATCCAGTTCGTTTAGCAATTGCAGGTAGTGCTAGCGGAGTCACTTTAGTAGCAGCTAGTTTTTTCATCTTTACCCAAGCTGGATGGTTCCCCGTAGTGTCTCCACTTTTGGGTTTGTTGTTGACTGGAGGCAGTGTACTAGCTTATTGTGCATATCAAAGCCAACAAGAGCAAGAGAAAATCTTGCAACAAGTTGAAGAACAACAAGATGCGATCGCGCAGTTGCAAGCTCTGTTACGTCAACCAGGAAATAATACCAACAAAACAGAAATAATAGTTCCTCTTGGCGCAGAAATGCCACTGAACACAGTATTAAATAACCGCTATAAATTAATTAAAAACTTAGCTATAGGAGGATTTGGCGGTACTTACTTAGCTGAAGATATCCAACGTCCAGGTAATCCGATAAATGTAGTAAAACAACTAAGACCTAGCCGTGAAGATACGCAGTTTTTACAAATTGCTCGCAGATTATTTAAGACTGAGGGGGAAATTTTAGAACTTCTGGGTAAACATGATCGCATTCCTCAATTATTTGCTTGCTTTGAAGAGAATCAGCAATTTTTTATTGTCCAAGAATTTATCAAAGGGTGTTCTCTCGATAAAGAAATTATTCCTGGTAAGAATTTCTCAGAAAGCGAAGTTATCCAAATCCTGAAAGATGTTTTGGAAGTCCTAGTTTTTGTTCACAGTCATCGCGTTATTCATCGAGATATCAAACCCGGTAATTTAATTAGACGAGAACAAGATGGACGGATTGTATTAATTGATTTTGGTGCAGTTAAACAAATTCAACCCCAACAACCAGAAAATCTCACAATCGGCATTGGTACTGTTGGTTATGCACCATCCGAACAAATTGCTGGATTTCCAAAATTAAATAGCGATATTTATGCATTGGGAATTACCGGCATCCAAGCTTTAACTGGTATAGATCCAAGAGAATTTCAAAGAAATCCTGATACTAGTAAAATCGAGTTTAAAAGTTCACCAGATATTCCCGCTTTACATTGGCGCGAGATAGCAGCAACTTCCCAAAAATTAGCTGATATTTTGGATCAGATGACAGATTTTGACTTTAAACAAAGATATCAGTCAGCCGCTGAGGTATTACAGCAACTCGAAAAGTTGAATTAAGTAAATCGAATCAACAATATAGGAATCCTATCAAGTCCGGATGATTAGTTATTATTAGCTGTTGACTGGTAATTGGTAATGGGTAATGGGTAATTTACCAATTACCAATCCTCAATCCTAATTACCAATTGGCAATTACCCATTACCAACCTTCACAGATATACAGGAGTGTTTAACCGGACATGATATAATATTTGATTAGTCAACAATTTACAATAAAAAATTGCATAGAGAAAAAGTCTCTAAAATATTACTAGACAACCCAAAATTGCTGGAGTAAGGGTAGGATCGGAGGGAATAGGGAGTAGGAAAAAGATTTGTCGATAACTCAGTCCACCTCCCCAATAAGTGTAAATGCCGCCCAATTTTGTGGTTGTGGATGCTTTTTCATAGTTATCAATATTGCTTGACGTAAAGCTTGGGCTTTGTTTAGTTTTCGCTCCCGCCAATTGCGATAAAATTCTGTCATCAAATCAGAAGTCGGCGCATCCGGTACTGACCACAAAGAAACAACTATACTGGGTACACCTGCCGCTATTAAGGAGCGAGATAACCCAATTACACCATCTCCTGTAATGTTTCCTAATCCTGTGTTGCAAGCACTCAATACTACTAACTCTGCATTCAACTTCATTGTGAGAATTTCGTCAGTGGTGAGCAAGCCATCATTGATTTCACCGTTTCCAGAGGGAGCAAGGGCGATCGCGCCGGGTACCCCTAATTCTTTGACTTCATCTAGTAATCCGTGGGTTGCTAAATGAATAATTCTGGCTTGGGATAATTGCGGTACAATTGCGGTTTTGCTAGCTTGATTGCCTGTAAGTGCAGTGGTATTTAAGAATTGGGCAACTTCCTTTGCTTCCTTTTCTGAGCCTGGTAGTGCAGCTAATTGCTCTATATTTTTACCGATTTGGATTTTGGGCATTGTCGGATTACCGACAACAAGCACATTTTGCAAGTTGGTTTGCTGTACTTTACTTCTTTGCTGTTGTGTCAAATCCAGAATTTGGATTGCAGGAGAAGTTAAAATAGTATGTTTCTCAATTAAATATTTATTGTTGGCATCCTGTAGGGCAGGAAAAGGAACTAAAAATAGTTCGCCTTGCGGAACAAAAATCACATGGGAATCTGGGTTAGTTGGGAGAAGATTCGCGATGGGTTGGATGAGAATCTGATGTAATTTCTGGAGGTTTTGTTTTTGAACTGGTTTATCTGTGGGAACTATTTCTAAGCCACGGCTTCCCACACCAATAGACACACGGCTATTGATTACAAGCTCTTTGATTGAGGTATTTAAAGATTTTGTCAAATCAATTGAGCGAAATTCAATATTACCTGTGGGTTGCACTACCCAAATTAATAGTTGGGATGGTTCTGTTTTATCAGCATCAAGTAAGGCATACTCAACGATTGTGGCATTTCGTGTTTTGGCAATTTCCTGTATTTGGGTGAGAGTCGGTGGGGTGACTAAAGAGATACCAGTTATATTTGGATTGACCGGGGAATGCCGGTCGCCGCAGGCTCCGCCGTTGCACGGCGGAGTACCGGCGACTTTTGTTGAGAGTAAATTTTTTGATAGTAAATCGGCAATTGCCCTGGCTCTAGCTTTTTCCGAAACTAATAATGCTTCTTTTTCGCTGCCTAATTCTACTAATAAACGCATCAATTTTTGTAGTAAAGGTTGTCCTTTATCTAATGCAGCAATTCTATCTGTGTCATCACTCAATTTTTGTCGCCAGTTTTCGATATAATCAGACAGACCACTTTGAATTAAATTTATTTGTTCTCGGTTAACCTTTGCAATGTATTCTTGCTGATTTAATAACCGCTGAGTTGCCACAGAATCAATTAAATTATCTAATAATTTATCATAATCTTCCAATTGAGAGTAGCAATTAGAAAGACGTATTCGTACACCAACTTCGCCCATTAAATAATTTGTTCTAATAGGTTCTGATGTTTCTAAATTACGCCCCTCTTTTTTGTAAAAAGCCAGGGCAGTTTCTAAAGGATTAATTGCTTGCTGACATTTTCCCTGTAAAACTAAGTCGTAACCTAAAAATTTTAGTGCCAGTATATCCGATGACGAAATCTCATTGGAAGTCACAATCTGCCTTGCTACCAGATTCTTCCTGTTAGTTTGAACTTCCCCTTTACCCCACATCCCAACTAAAGTAGTTCCATCTTTATCTACTTGCAAAAATCCCCAGCCTTTTCCTGTATTATCCTGCCAAGTAAAATCAAAACGGCTTCCTTGAGTTTTGCCCTCAATCCAACCCCAATCACGCCCAGTATAAAATCCACTCACATAATTTCCCTGTTGTTGTAGTTTAATTGTCCCAAATGATTCTGCTTCCCAAGTTCCCTGAAATAAGGCTGGAGAATTTATACCTGAAGCCTTTTCAACAGGCTTTTGTGTTGGCAATACCTCTGTTTTTACAAGCTGTTCGGCTTGTTGCTGTTTTTCCTCTGGAAATGATAAATTTTCAGTTCTCGCTTTTCCTGTAAATGTTGCCTGGTATTTACTAGGATTACCAAATGTAGAAATTCCTTCTGCTTCTAAAGTTCCAGACATAGCATTACCCTGAATTTCAAAAGTAAAAGTACCCCGTTTAACAATACCGACTCCATCAGGTTGCTTACCAATTATGTTAGCAATTTGACCAGAAATTAAAGTTGACCAAAAAATATCAGTTCTAAATTCCTGACTGGGATTAACTTCTAGACGAACCCTACTACCATTAACAGCAATCTTACTGTATAACTCATTTCTTCCTGCCTGGACGGGAGTAAAAGAAGACCATAAAATACTGCCATTGCGATCGTCTGCTTCAGTTTTGAGAATGACAAAGAAGGGATTGGAATCACCCGTATAAGAAGGTAAAATTTTGAGTGTGGCACTTAGTGTTCCAAATGCTTCTGCTTCCGTCTTTCCCTGTAGAGAAATCTCAAAAAACGAGGGAACGGAAATTCCCTGCACTATTTTTGGTGGTTGACTGACAACATCAGAGGCTTTTGATAAAATCTGTGAAATTTGAGCAGTCCGACGCGCAATATTGGCATTCGTTGCTTGAGTAACTTCCAGCACAATCTGATCTTTTTCAAATCGAATCACACCATCAACAGAAGCACTCGCACCATTAGAAGACCGTCTTTCTGCTTGAAATTCCCATATATTACCAATCTTTTTGTAAGTGCCAGTAATCGGGAATAAATCATTACGGAGATTAGCTGTCTCTGACGGTACAAATATGAATTTGCCATTGGGATGGAAAATCCATTTTGCCCCTTGAAACATTCTTATCAACTCTTCGGTACGCTTAACCCCTTGTAAGACTTGAATTTGAGGTTCTCCTGTACCAATAAACTCCGAAGACAAGTTTCCTGGGTTTTGACGAGTGTTTTGGATTTGGGCTAACACAGGTGATGAAATCAGCAACAGCGTTGCAATGTTGAACCAGAAAGCGCCTAAAGTCACTAACAGATATTGCATCGTAAAAATAGTAAGTCTTTTAGTTTGCATAGCCGTTGATGATATCAACCGATAATTACGTGTTACAGTCTCAATTGCTACAATAGCCTGACTAGATTAAAAGACAAGTCCAGCAAGATACATGAGAGCGGTCGGTTCTGTTCCTAAGTTTACAGCGACTTCTCCTGATAATCGCTTTGTTTTAGTCATTGATGAATAAATTCACCAATGCCCAAATAACAATGCAAAATTATGGTTGTTAGCCAAACAGTTTTTTTAAAGCCTCGCAAATTTCGGTAGGCTTAAATTTATATGCAAATCTCAGTACCCATTCAGGTTGAAAAATTTCTATAACAAACCGTTCCTTAATCACAGTTCTGTTAGAGCAACAATTGGACGAAGGTGAATGTTAAGCAATAGCTTTACCAATCGAACTGAATGCAGAATTACTACTTATTGACGCTTCGCGTATCGTGTTTTTGGTTGAGGGGAGAGTGCGATTATTTTACTCATTAACTGGCATATTTATCTGACTCAATTCTTCACGCACAACTCGCCGTAAAATTTCCTCTAGAGGTTCTCGACGCTGTTGTACATATTCACGCAACGCATTATTTATCAAAGTTTGATAATTTCCACCACCAGCAAGATGGACTTGTTCGCGGAACCACATCAAAATATCATCATCTAACCGAATTGTAATCCTTGTTTTACCTTCGCCTGTAGGCTCAATTGCTCCACGTTTACCTTGACTAAAATCGTACTCAGTATGCCTCGATATCCTTGCTAACAAAGCACCCTACAAGAAAAATATGCCTGTTACGTAAGTCCTATTATTAACAAAGTTTCGGACAGCAGGGTTAGTTATGATTCTAGCAGGGTGGTGCTGTTATTTTCTGATACTAATGTTCTGATTTAAAATAACTTGTAAATTATCAATTTGTTTCTGAATATCCTGTTTTTTAGCCTCTACCTGTTCTTTTTGTAATTCATCCTTGTAAACTAAAATTAGGTCTTTAATAAGTTCTGAATCTATTTTTCCTAATTGACCTTGAGGAGAAATTTTCAAAGCTTCGTGTAGGGCTTCATACCATAACTCATTTTGAGCGTATATATTTGCTCTTTGATTACTATCCATAACATTAGACAATTGTGCTTCTAATGTCTGTGGCTTTTGAACCACCTCAAATTCCGCTTTTTGCATCAAATAGCTACCATCAGTACACTGAATTGATACTTGCCATAAATATTGCTTGCCTGGTGTTAATGCTTTATCTTGAGGAAGTTTGAATTTATTTATCCCTGCTCTGGTTTGAGATTTGTTGATTTTTTGGATGTCAACAGTTCTCATTTTATTATTACTGCCGAATTCATAAATGTGAATTTCCGTTTCTTCAGGTTTGGATGCAAACCAAGCTAAAGTAGGACGTACAGAAGCCGTTTTACCGACAAATGTATGGGGAGCAAGAAGAACGGTTAAAGGTGTTTTTTCTTCACCCTGACAACCTCTTGTACCTCCAGCTCTAGAATCTTCTTTAGGAGGATTTCTTCTACTTCTAGAAGGTGAATAGTTTGCTAAAGCTACTGTGGGTAAAAATATTAATGAACTAAGTAACAACCCACTCAACAATCTACGATTAGTTAATTTAATAGTTAATTTAACTGGTATTCGAGAGATTAGATGCATCATAATATCAACCTATTACTGTATTTTCCGCAAGAAAACAAAAAACAGTTACATTCCGAAAAAGCTACATTCCTAATTTACTTAACACAACTTTGCAAACAGAATTGATTTTGAGACGATTTTTTTTATTTTTCAAACGCCAAGTTAGTTCGCATAAAGTACCTGATAGAGATACAGACTCTCGTTTAAAAGTACCTGATAATCTTTGAGCTAAGTCTTTACATTGTTTTGTACCTTTACTTTCAGTAGATGAATTTATACCATATCCATTATCTTTGACGCTTAAAGTATACGATCCATCGTGATTTTTTCCTATGACTTGGATGCGTTTAGCTCCTTGAGCGTGTTTTCCAATATTACATAAAGATTCTTCCAGAAATTGACAGAGTTCTCGTTTTTCTTCAATATTTAAATATTTGTCGTCTATTGGCTCAAAAGACCGCGTTTTTACTTTAATACCACTTAAATATTTCAAATCAGTTCTTTGCAGAGTACTGGTATATACTTCATAAAAAAGTTCGTTAACGGGATTGTTTAAATCAAGAATTAAACCGCTTCCTAAGCGCAAAATATGTTGATTACTCAGAGCTTCTTTTTTCATAAACTCACCAATATCGCGAATTTCATGGTTGAGTGTTTCAAGTTGTAAGATAAGTTTTTCTTGTGGTAATTCTTGGGTGCGTAGATGACTTAAAGCATCAGCTAATGTTTGTAAAGGACCGTTATGAATAATAGTAAAAGTATGCTCGATGATACGTTGTCGTTCTTGAATTTGTGATTTTAATGCTCTATCGTATTGATAAAAAGTAAAAGCACTTAGTCCAACACCGTTAATCACTAAAATTAATAAACTTGGTACTACAGGAATCCACCACCCCCACCACGTCAAAAATAAATAAGCTGCTGCAATTAAACAAATACTACTAATACTAACAGCGAGCAAATTATTCCATACCGATTGTGTCAATCGACCAATAATAATGGGAACAAAACCCCAAAGGACTATCCATAGATATTCCCAATTATCTGACCAAGTTTTTAAAAACGGTCGTCCATTGATGACAGCATTAATAATTTGGCTGGTAGCATGAGCATGATATTCAACTCCATAAATTGCTCCATGCAGTTTTAAGCCAGAAATAGCAGAAGTATTGAAAAAGTCTCCAGCGGTTATAGCAGTCATCCCAATGAGAATTATTTTACCTTGCAGCCAATTTCGTTTAACTTGATTATTTTTAATATCGTGAAGTGATAAAACCCGAAATCTTTGTTTCCCATTACGAAAATTCATTAATATTTGAATTCCACCATCATCTGTCCCTACATATCCCCCAGAGTTTGAATCGAAAATAGGGAGCTCTGTAGAACCAAATCCTATAGCATCAGGGTTATCAAGACCACTTTTTATAGGAATATTTTGAGCAGATAAATAAGTTGTTGCTAGACGTAGAGATAAAGAGAATTTGTCTTGTTTTTCATCATTAGGATTATCAGGATTAGGAGTCCACAGTAAATAACGTCTATATTTACCATCTTGATCTGGAATAATATCTACAAAACCAATTTTTTCTGTAGATAAACTAGCAGGTGGAGAAATTGGATCGGGGTTCAAAACTTTTTCAATCCCAATGATATTTTTACTTTTTTTAAATACTTGATGTAATTCTTTACTACCTGGTTCCACTGGTATATCTTTAAAAATATCAAGACCAATTACACTGGGTTGATAACTCTGTATTTTCTCAAGTAGCGATGCAATTTCTCTATCTGGTATTGGATATTTTCCTATTTTTTTAATATCATCTTCATTAATACCAACAATCACAACCTTTTCATCTACAGGTTCTGAGGGACGCATTTTTAAAAAAGTATCAAGTAGCATCCATTCTAAATCCTGTAGCGAACCACTTAAACGAATAAGTATAATAATCAGAATAAGTCCTATTCCTGGAAGTGCAGCACTACGCCAAATAGATATTTCATTTTTAATAATCCTCGTAATTTTTCGCAACATTTGAACTATGATTATCAGTTTTCAGTTGATGGTTGATGATTGATGGTTGATAGTTGATAGTTGATGGTTGATAGTTGAATAATCATTACCCGAAGTATATCGGAATCCTACTTTCCAATTGAAAAAACTCAGTACACCTTAATCTTCTAGAATCATGAAAGCAAGAAAGCAAGAAAGCCTCCCTACACAAATTATTATGGCTACGCCACGCTGCGCGTTCGCGTAGCGTGCCCGAAGGGCATACAAAAATCAAACCGGATTTCTATAGTTACTGATAACTGTTAACTGATTATTAGTCAATTAATCCTTCTTCTCTGGCTCTAATTTCAGTTTGAATTCGCATATTTTTGCCTCCTTGCTTGCAATCTTCAGGATAAATATTTAAAGCATCTTGAATTTTTGTCCAATATGTACGCACTGTGCGCTCGTGTAGGTGCATTTTTTCAGAAATTACTTTATCTTGTAATCCCTCTTCAAATGCTAAACTCAAAACTTCAAGCCATTCTGGTTTTAATTCCAATCCAGTTTTGATATCTTTTGTATGAGTTGCTCCCTCCATTGCTAAATTCACGCGAGTTAAAATCTCTTGTTCAGAAAGTCCTTTGTCAGCGATAACAAATCCTCCTTGATGTTCGTCTATTTCATATTTAATCCTTACCAGGGCTTTAGTATAACTACTTTGCACCATTAAATTTAAGTCTGGATATTTATTTAATAAATTTTTGATTAATTGAATACCCGTGTCGATATTAGCAATCATTCCAGTTTTTTCTGGGATTGATAAATCTAATATAATTAAATCAAATAATGAATTTAATTTTTTTAGTTTTTCTATTTCATATAAAGCATCTTCTGCTGTTTTAGCTATAAAAATCTCCATATCTGGATATTGCTTCTGCAACATATTAAGGGTTCCAGATATGATTAGATGATGGTCATCTACTATCAGGATTTTTTGCATAGGTCTTTATCGTAATTTTTCTACAAATATAATCTCAATAATTCACTTTACATTGAATACAATTTGTGAATTTGTTATTTTGTTATTTTAAAACAGGACTTACGCAAAAATAACTGTTTCAGCCACAGATTGCCTAAGTCCGACAAAAAACAAAGTTGTAAATCTTCTTTCTTTATAGTTTCTGCCAATGTTTTTAGACTTTTGAATTACACATAAATTTTACAGTACTTAATCTCAATCAAGGCTGAAAAATTAAATACAGTCTTATTCTACTCGACTTGAGTTGACTAATGAATGCACAAAAGTGTATTTTTTGGAGATTCCCGCTGTTCGGGCATTATAATAGACATCTCCGGAAATAAAAAAACCTCTCTCCTGCAAGGAGAGAGGTTTTAAACCGGCTCTTCCGTAGTTAGTGGGCTAAATTTTGAGGAAAAGCATCATTCTCACCATCTGCAATTGTTAGACTTAAATCTGCGTCGATTTACTCTCAAACAGGACTTGTTTATTACTCATTGATAAATCTTTTACTAAATATATTTTATTTTCATGAAGATGATGACTACTCTTACCACATCGTGAGCAAAGTGCTGTCTTATTCTCCACTTTTACGGATAAGATTAATGTTCCTTCTATTTTTTTATTATTTTCTACGATGATTCCAGGTAAATTTAATAACTAGTATCCTTGGGTATTAACCGCGATTTGTCAACAGAAGCCCACTGGGTAAGTTATTTATTGAATCAACCAGTAGTAATTGCTGGTGAGGAGTGCAGAAAAATTAGTGTCAAACATTACTGCTTTGATCCTTCCTTAGCTCCACCGGGAAAGTCCGTTTTAATTGTAATGTTGAGAACAACATACGATTATTGGCAGCGAATTTGCGGAAGAAAAATTTATGATGCCGAGCAAATCCAAGAATCGGGTATTTTGATTGATTTCAGGACTTACGCAAGTATTACAATATACGGCTGGTGCGCGACGCTACAAGTCTTATAGAACCGTTCAAATTTTTTCCGAAGCGTCACACACCCTACAAGAAAATATGCCAGTTGCATAAGCCTATGCAAAATTCCTGTTTTGATTACCAGATATTCCCAACAAACCCGGTTTCTTTAAACTTACTAACTCCTCACTCCTCACTAATTAACCGCTGCACCAATCATCGTACATCCGTCCTTGCATTGCTTCTGGAAACTCTTCACAATATTCTTCAAAGGCAGTTTTAGGAATTTTTTTAGCTTCTTGATGGGCTAATTCAGCTTGTAGTTCATCGACAATATCCCAAGCTGCGGCACATTCTTCGGAACGAGGAGAAGTTTCACTACAAGCAACACGGGCTTTTCTAATTGCATCTTGAAGTTCTTGTTCTAATATTACTACCCTAGGTAGCTCCAGAAATTTACTTTGATTAATGATATCGACTAGCGAAATTATACCCATTAGCTCTCCTTGAATCACGGGTGCGCGGAGTAAGCGATACTGGGCAAACAACCGCGCTACATATTCCACACCCAAATCAGGATTGACTACTATACAGGGTTTACTCATAATTTCATACACCCGCACTTTGGTGGGATCTTTACCAAAAGCAATTACTTTGTAAACTATATCTGCTTCAGTAATAATGCCATAGGCATCTTGGTCATGACGACGTTCTACAATTAATGTGTGCCATCCTCTTGATTGCATTAATTTAACTGCTTCTGCCACAGTTGCGGAACTGCGAATAGTGGCAACATCTGTAGTCATAATGTCTGCTGCTCTCAACATAATCCACCTCCGTGGTGTTTTCTAATATCCGACAATCCCAAATCTAAAATTAAATCACCTCCAAACCCTCTGTTTTTGTTATAAATGAATAATTTGAGGAAGTTGTGAGTGTTTAGAAAACCCATTAACAACTAATCGAGTGGTTAATTTTTAAATACAATTGGACGGTTCGGGATGCTTATCTCACAAAAATAGAAAAATCAAAATCACAGATTTTGAGCGAATTCTCACGCCGCTAAATTTTCTGGTTTGTTAGCTTATGGTGTCCGTCAGGACATAGCCCCCGGATTTATCCGTGGATGTCCGGATTGTAGACAATGTTCAGTTCCCCTAAATTTTATTATGGGGAACCCTAATTAAAAATTCCGAATTACGAATTACGTTCGCGTAGCGTCTCCCGGAGGGAGATATTACGAATTATATTCACCACCATAACAAGGGTTAACATCCATCGGTTATTGGCTCGAAACAGCTACAATACCTAATGACTGCAATCTTAAGCCCGAATTTTTAAATTTTATGACTGCTGCTACTACTGTAAAAACTGATTACGAAGCGATAATTGGTTTAGAAACCCATTGTCAACTTGCCACCTTAACTAAGATTTTCTCCGATAGCTCTACAAAATTTGGTGCTGACCCTAATACTAACATTGACCCGGTTTGTATGGGTTTACCTGGTGTTTTACCCGTACTCAACGAAAAAGTATTAGAATATGCCGTCAAAGCAGGTTTGGCTCTCAATTGTCAAATCGCCAAATATAGCAAATTTGACCGCAAACAATATTTTTATCCCGATTTACCCAAAAATTACCAAATTTCTCAATACGATTTACCTATTGCCGAACATGGTTTTATCGAAATTGAGTTAGTTGATCCTGATGGCAACCCGATTCGTAAAAAAATCGGGATTACTCGCCTGCATATGGAAGAAGATGCTGGTAAATTAGTTCACGCTGGTAGCGATCGCCTTTCTGGATCGAGCTATTCTCTGGTAGACTATAATCGAGCCGGTATACCTTTAATTGAAATCGTTTCGGAACCCGATATCCGTTCTGGACAAGAAGCTGCCGAATACGCTCAAGAGTTACGTCGAATTATGCGCTATCTTGGTGTTAGCGATGGTAATATGCAAGAAGGTTCGCTCCGTTGTGATGTGAATATTTCTGTGCGTCCCGTGGGACAAAAGGAATTTGGCACAAAAGTCGAAATTAAGAATATGAACTCGTTCAACGCGATTCAACGAGCCATTGAATACGAAATTGAACGTCAAATTGAAGCGGTTGAATCTGGTGAAAAAATCGTTCAAGAAACTCGTCTTTGGGAAGAAGGTTCTCAACGTACTATTAGTATGAGAATTAAGGAAGGTTCTAGCGATTATCGTTATTTTCCTGAACCCGATTTAACTCCCATCGAGGTAACTGAAGCACAATTAAACAAATGGAAAAACGAATTACCTGAGTTACCCGCGCAAAAACGCCATTATTATGAAACACAGTTGGGACTTTCTGCATACGATGCACGAGTTTTAACTGAAGAACGTGCGACAGCTGAGTATTTTGAAGCTACTGTGGAGAAGGGAGCAAATTCCAAATCTGCCGCAAATTGGATTATGGGTGATATTGCTGCTTATCTCAATAAACAAAAGCTGAATATTTCTGATATCAAGTTGACACCAAGCAATTTAGCTGATGTTGTCAAGCTAATTGATCAAGGTGAGATTAGTAATGCTAAAGCCAAAGAGAAATTACCAGAATTACTTGAAGGTAGTTCTGCTAAAGATATTTTTGCTGATGAAAAACTAATTACTGATCCAGCACTACTCGAACCTCTCATCGATGAAGCCATAACTGCAAACCCCAAAGAGGTGGAAAAATATCGCAGCGGTAAAACCAACGTTAAAGGTTTTTTTGTTGGACAAGTTCTCAAAAAGACTGGAAAACGCGCAGATCCCAAATTAACCAATGAGTTGGTAGATAAAAAACTCCAGGCTTTGCTTGAATAATGACCTCCGTTCCATGGTAGTGGTTAGTTGTTAATTGTTAAAGCGGGTAATGGGAGGAAATCCTCCCAAAAAACTTTAAAACCTTGCCATATAAGTAGTTTTTCTCAAGAAACACAGTTCCTTTGAGAGCAAGAAACTGCGAACAGGAAACAGCAGTCACATCTTTCTTTGATCGCTGCCCCTGTATTTTTACTTATTAAATACCACAAATTATTCTATTCCTTATTTATACGGAAACTTGATTTACAAAAACTTGATTAAAAAGTTGTATCAGGGGCATCACCCCCCATCCCTAAAATGCTATATTATGTTAAGTAGATGCACCCTGATGATCTGGAGAGCTACCAAGTGGCTCTCCGTTTTTTTTGGGAATTTATGCTGTATCCGGATAATCGCGCCATCGCGACGAGCTTGTACTACGTGATAGCAATAAATTTCATGTTAGTTCGACACTTTCACAGAAGTCGGGTTTTTCGGATAAATTTCAGTGGCAACAGACAATCTTTATAAAAACCCGACTTTTAACCCCACGAAAAATCAAGTTTTTACAGCTTCCTTATAATTTAACCAGCAATCGAAGTAGTGAATATCGAACTTACCTTAAGTTTAATCCTTTAAAAGAATATTTCCCTAAAACAATTTTTGAAAGGGGTACAATCCCTCATGTCATAAATGGTATTATGTGATAATCAGATGCACCCTGATGTTTAGAGAGCTATACAGATGGCTCTCTTTTTTATTTTTTCATATTTAATCCGCGTTTCTTCGTAAAAATTTTACAAATATTTAATTAAGGGGTGTAACCCCCTGGGCAATTTATGATATAGTATGTTAAGTAGATGCACCCTGATGATCCGGAGAGCTACCTAAATGGCTCTCTTTTTTTTTGGCTTTTTACTGCTTCTAGATAATAATACTGTGAAGTGCAAACAAATTATTTACGAAAATTTAATCAGAATTTAATTTAAGGGGTGTAACCCCCTAGGCAATTTATGATATAGTATGTTAAGTAGATGCACCCTGATGATCCGGAGAGCTACCAAGTGGCTCTCTCTTTTTTTTGAGTATTTATACGGAATCAGGTTAAAGGTTAAAGGAATCAGGTTAAAGGTTAAAGGTCTGCATATTGGTCATAAACAACTGTCAACTGTCAACTGTCAACTAACTGTTAACCATTAATAACTAATAAGTTACCATTAAGAATTGACTAATAGTTGATATAATCCCCTCTTATTGCGGTGATCAAAATGCAGGGGAAGAGTAATGAGTGAGTGGCAGGAAATCAGTGGTGGTGTTACAGCACCGAAGGGATATAAAGCAGCTGGCATTGCCGCCGGTTTGAAACCTTCGGGTGCGCCAGATTTAGCGTTAATTGTCTCAGATGTAGAGGCGATCGCCGCAGGTGTGTTCACGATTTCCCAGGTGACTGCGGCTTGTGTTGATTATTGTCGTCAGCGGTTATTATCGGCTCATAGCGCTCGTGCGATTCTCTGCAATGCGGGACAGGCTAACGCTTCTACGGGTAATCAAGGTTGGTTGGATGCGCTTGAAAGTGCGATGATGTTGGGGCAAGCGCTGAATATTTCGTCAAAGTCGGTGTTGCTGGCTTCAACTGGGGTGATTGGGCAAAGAATGAAGATGGATGCTTTGAAAACGGGTATACCGAAGTTAGTAGAATCGCTTTCGGAAACTGGTTCCGATGCAGCTGCAAAGGCGATAATTACTACAGATTTAGTCACAAAATCCATTGCACTACAAACAACTATACATGATAGATCCGTGCGAGTTGGGGGAATTGCCAAGGGCTCGGGAATGATTCATCCGAATATGGCGACAATGTTGGCATTTGTGACTTGCGATGCTGCGGTTTCTCCTGGGTTATGGCAAGAAATGTTGAGTCGTGCAGCCGATAAAAGTTTTAATGCGATTACCGTTGATGGCGATACTAGTACTAATGATAGTTTAATTGCTTTAGCTAACGGACAATCTCGTACCCCAGCGATTACCGAAATGGGTACAGAAGCTGAGAAATTAGAAGCCATGTTAACCGCAGTTTGTCAGCATTTAGCAAAGGCGATCGCCCGCGACGGTGAAGGTGCAACTTGTTTAATAGAAGTGCAAGTCAGCGGTGCATCGGATGAAAAATCAGCTTTGAAAATTGCTAAAACCATTGCTGGTTCATCGTTAGTTAAGTCTGCAATCTTTGGACGCGATCCAAATTGGGGAAGAATTGCCGCTGCTGCGGGGCGTGCGGGGGTACCCTTTGAGCAAGGTGATTTAAGAATTAAAATGGGGGATTTTTTATTAATGGAAAAAGGACAACCCCTGGAATTTGATCGAAAAGCAGCGAGTGCATATTTGAAACAAACAGCAGAGGAATCTTCTTTACCAAAAGATTTTGTGGCAACTAATAATAGTAATGATTTAACTGTTGACAGGAATACGGTAAATACGCAAAGGATAGATAATCCGGTAATAATTGCCGTGAGTGTTGGTAATGGTGCGGGTGAAGGTAAAGCTTGGGGATGCGACTTGAGTTACGATTACGTGAAGATAAATGCGGAGTATACAACGTAGGTAATTGGTAATTGGTAATTGGTAATTGGTAGTTTAAAACCTGAAGAAATAATTGGGAGTTAAACAAAAATGGCAACTTTAACTATTCGTTTACCAGACGAAAAAGATATAGAAGTTTTAACCGCGATTAGGGAAGGTATACGTACAAAAAATACTTTAGAAGAAATTCGTCAAATTTATCAAACGGATGAAACTTGATTACCCATGTGCCATTTCCTATTCTTTAATCCCTTGAATCACCTGTAAACTTCCTCCGGCATATAATAACGGTTGATCAACTTGAAATCCCGTTTCTCTCAACAACTGTGCTAAATCAGTTTTGAGCAATTCCCATGCTGTCTGGGTTTCAAATAACCAAAAGAATATCCACAATCCGGGTATGAAAATCGGTAAGGTAGGTTGATGAAAATCTATTAATGTAAATACTCCTCCTGGTTGCAATACACGGTATACTTCTTTAAGAATTAGACGCAACTGCTGAGATTCCATTTCGTGTAAAGCAACGCTGGTATGCACTATATCAAAATTATTATCGGTAAAAGGTATATCTTGGGCGAAAGCTTCTACATATTGAGCTTGGGGTACATTCTTTTGCGCTCGTTTGATCGACAAAGGAGAAGCATCCAATCCGGTAACGTTATGTGATAACTTGACTAAAAATTGCGTTGTTTGACCGCTACCGCAACATAAATCTAGAACTTTAGAATCTGAGTGAATTGTTAAGCCTTGCAAAGCTAATTGACGAAACCGCGATTCACCACCGACGCTTAAAGCTGCTAAACGTGAGATTCCGTCGTAAAACCATTGATAACGATAGCTGAAGTCACGAAGAATTGTAGCCATAATATATTTCCCTGGGATTAACTTATGTCTTTAATAAAGATATATTGTTAACATTAGTAAAAAAGTTAAAAAAATTGGGGACTAATACTGCTATGGGTCGTGTAGGCGTTTTATTGCTTAATCTTGGTGGACCGGATAAACTTGAGGATGTCCAACCTTTCCTTTTCAATTTGTTTTCCGACCCAGAAATAATTCGCCTACCTTTTCGTTGGCTGCAAAAACCTTTAGCTTGGTTTATTTCTGCGCGAAGAACCCAAACTTCTCAAGAAAATTACCGTAAAATCGGTGGTGGTTCTCCGTTACGACAAATCACCGAAGCTCAGGGAGAAGCTTTAAAAGCGCAGTTGGCTGAATTCGGAAAGGAAGCAAATATCTATGTGGGAATGCGTTATTGGCATCCTTACACTGAGGAAGCTATTGCCCAGATTGTTGCTGATAAAATTGAAAAGTTAGTCATATTACCACTTTATCCCCAATTCTCCATCAGCACTAGTGGTTCTAGCTATCGACTTTTAGAACAACTTTGGCAAGAAAATCCTAAACTACAACAGATTGAATATTCTGCAATTGCTTCATGGTACAAAGAACCTGGTTATCTCCAAGCAATGGCAGAATTAATAGCCCAGGAGTTAGATCAATTACCGAATCCAGAACAAGCTCATATCTTCTTCAGCGCCCATGGAGTTCCCAAAAGCTATGTAGAAGAAGCTGGTGATCCTTATCAGCAGGAAATTGAGGAATGCACTCATTTAATTATGCAAACTCTCAATCGACCATTAGCCCATACTTTAGCTTATCAAAGTCGTGTCGGTCCGGTAGAGTGGTTGCAACCATATACTGAAGAAGCTATCAAAGATTTAGCACATCAAGGCGTTAAAAATTTAGTAGTTGTACCTGTAAGTTTTGTTTCCGAACATATTGAAACATTAGAAGAAATCGATATCGAGTATCGGGAAGTTGCTGAAGAAGCAGGAATTGAGAACTTTCGACGAGTACCAGCACTTAATGTACATCCAGTATTTATTAAAGCGTTAGCAGATTTGACTGTGAATGCATTGAATTCTCCGAGTATTTCACTTTCCCAAGTCAACCAGATGAAGAAAAAAGTTAAAATGTATCCTCAAGAACGATGGGAATGGGGTATTACTACTTCCGCTGAAGTTTGGAATGGAAGGATAGCCATGCTCGGTTTTATCGCTTTGATGATTGAAATACTTACCGGACATGGTTTATTACACGCTGTTGGACTTTTGTGAATTGGTAATTGGTAATTGGTAATTGGTAATTGGTAATTGGGAAATAGTTCTCGAAGTGAGAATTAATAAGTTACGCCTAATGTGAATTAAAAATGTCCCCTATTCTACAGAGGTTTTGAAGCTTGCTTAAATCTCATATTTTTAATTTATCAACGTAATGATAATGGTTTTAGCGCTTAATTCACATCAGATGTAAGTTATAAATTTATTGCTCGCGGTTACCCATTACCCATTACCCATTACCAATTACCAATTACCCATTACCAATTCAAATCCCCAAGCGCTGATAAATTTGGTCTAGATGCTGCAAATGATTTTGGGGATCAAAACAAGTTGCGATTTCTTGGGGAGATAATTTTTCTGTGACACGATTATCTTTAAAAATTAAGTCCTGGAAATTGCCGTCTTTTTTATTCCATGCTGTATGAGCGCTTTCTTGAACTATTTTGTAAGCTTCCTCGCGGTTCATTCCTTTGTCAATTAGAGCTAATAGCACTTTCTGGGAGAATACTACACCGCCGTAACAGTTCATATTCTGCGCCATGTTTTCGGGATACACTAACAAGTTTTTAATTAAGTTAATTGCTTCCTTTAGCATAAAATGGGTCAAAATACAAGAGTCGGGTAAAATTACTCGTTCTACCGAACTGTGAGAAATATCTCTTTCGTGCCATAATGCTACGTTTTCTAAGGCTGCAACGGCATTTCCACGAACGATTCTAGCCATTCCCGTTAATCTTTCCGAACGAATGGGGTTGCGTTTGTGGGGCATTGCGGAGGAACCTTTTTGTCCTTTGGAGAAGAATTCTTCAACTTCAAGGACATCTGTTCTTTGTAAATTACGAATTTCTACCGCGAAACGTTCCAAGGAAGCTGTAACTAAAGCCAATTGTTGAAGAAAATCGGCATGGCGATCGCGAGAAATAACTTGAGTGGATGCGGTATCTGGTAGGAGTCCGAGTTTTTCACAAGCGAGTGCTTCTACTTTCGGTTCAATATTGGCATAAGTTCCCACTGCACCGGATATTTTTCCGACGGCTATAGTTTGACGCAAGGTATGTAAACGTTGTTGATTGCGTAATACTTCGGCTAACCATCCAGCGAGTTTAAAACCAAAAGTAATTGGTTCGGCATGAATTCCGTGGGAGCGTCCAATCATCACGGTGTAACGATGTTCGCGGGCTTTTTCACGAATCACTGTAATTAATTCTTCTTGTTTTTGGATGATTAAATCCAAACTCACGACCATTTGCAGTGCTAAAGCGGTATCTAAGACATCAGAACTTGTCATTCCCAAATGGATATAACGTCCAGAATCTCCGACATATTCATTGACATTAGTTAAAAAAGCAATTACATCGTGACGAACTTCAGCTTCAATTTCCAGAACTCGATTAACATCAAAATTTGCCTTAGCCTTAATTTCCCGTACAGCTTCGGCTGGGATATAACCTAAATCGGCTTGTGCTTCACAAACTGCAATTTCCACTTGCAGCCAGGTTTGGAACTTGTAATTATCAGTCCAAATATTGCCCATTTCAGGTAGAGTATAGCGCTCAATCACATCCGCCACCGAATACAACTGTCCTATTGTACAGGTAGCTGTTATCTTTTTGGTAATTATATAGCAATCCTATTTGTATCAGGACTAAGGCTGCGTGTCACAAGACTCGGATGGTGCGTGACACAGAAGAAGCCTATCCTACCCGTTCAAAATTATTCTAAACTACACACCCGTTGCAACAAAAATGTGCCAGTTGCGTAAGTC
>JAYKJL010000190.1:0-17594 GCA_035285725.1 Nostocales cyanobacterium 94392
GACTTATTAGCTATGGTTATCGTTAAAGTTAATATCATTTGCTTTTTAAACATCAAGATTTGATGAATAGAAAACAGTGGACAGTTGACAGTTGACAACCAACCACCAACCGCCATCAACCAACCACTATCAACCAACCACTATCAACCAACAACCATCAACCAACAACCATCAACCAACCACTATCAACTATCAACTATTTTCCAAATAGTAAAAATGTCCTTTACTTATGGGGTATGGATTCTGATAAGTTAATTAAATGTATACTTGGTAATGTCTTGGGGAAATTTACCCAATCGCGCTGGTATTTACACAGTAACATTACTTGCCCATCCATTTTTCCATACAATTTATTATGGCGCTGATAGTTCAAAAATATGGTGGTTCTTCTGTCGGTTCAGTTGAACGCATTCAAGCGGTTGCAAAGCGCGTCTATGAAACGGCTAAAGCTGGAAATTCCCTGGTAGTAGTGGTTTCTGCAATGGGGAAAACTACTGATGGACTTGTAAAATTAGCTTCGGAAATTTCTCCCTACCCTTCAAAACGAGAAATGGATATGTTGCTTTCTACTGGGGAACAAGTATCTATTGCTTTGGTTAGTATGGCATTGCAGGAAATCGGACAACCAGCAATTTCTCTGACGGGGGCGCAAGTCGGAATTGTTACTGAAGCTGAACATACCCGCGCTCGGATTTTACATATTGCGACACAACGTATTGAAAAATGTCTGGAAGAAGGTAAAGTTGTTGTCATTGCTGGTTTTCAAGGAATTAGTAGTACCGAAGAATTAGAAATCACAACTTTAGGACGTGGTGGTTCTGATACTTCAGCAGTGGCGATCGCCGCTGCTTTGAATGCGGATAAATGTGAAATTTATACAGATGTGCCGGGGATATTAACTACAGACCCCCGTTTGGTTCCAGAAGCACAGTTGATGGAACAAATTACCAGTGATGAAATGTTGGAATTAGCTAGTCTGGGAGCAAAAGTTTTGCATCCCCGTGCTGTAGAAATAGCTCGTAATTATGGTGTGCGTTTGGTGGTACGCTCTAGTTGGACTGATGACCCCGGTACTATCGTTGACTCTCCCCAACCAAAACCGCGATCGCTAATTAATTTAGAAATAGCACGACCTGTTGATGATGTTGAGTTTGATACTAATCAAGCGAAAGTATCTTTATTGCGGGTACCGGATAAACCAGGTATTGCTGCACAATTATTTGGTGAAATAGCTCGTCAAAAAGTTGACGTAGATTTAATCATTCAATCAATTCATGAAGGTAATACAAACGACATTGCTTTTACCGTAATGGCACCTATTCTGAAGAAAGCCGAAGCAGTTGCTTCAGCCATTGCACCTGCACTCCGCAATTCTAATCATGGAGAATTAGAAGAAGCCGAAGTCATGGTACAAGAGCAAATTGCCAAAGTAAGTATAGTCGGTGCGGGAATGATTGGTCGTCCGGGTGTTGCAGCCGAAATGTTCGCGACTTTAGCGCGGAAGGGAGTTAACATCAAAATGATTTCTACAAGCGAAGTCAAAATTAGTTGCGTAATTGACAGCGCAGATTGTGACAAAGCTGTAACTGCATTGCGAGAGACATTTAATATAGAAGAAGAATCTATCTCCCCATCCTCCTATCCCCCCCTCTCTCCCTCCTCTTCTCAGGCTCCAGTAAGGGGAGTAGCTCTAGACATGAAACAAGCACGCTTGGGGATTCGTCGAGTGCCAGATTTACCGGGAATGGCGGGAAAAATTTTCGGAACTTTAGCTGACAATAAAATCAGCGTTGATATGATTATTCAATCCCAGCGCTGTCATGTAATTAAAGGAATTCCCACAAGGGATATTGCTTTTACCGTAGCACGAGTTGAAGCAAAACTAGCTCAAGAATTATTACAAAACGCAGCAATCGAATGCGGTTGGGGTGAAGTAGTCCTTGACATGGAAATCGCGAAAGTCAGCGTCGTCGGTGCGGGAATGGTTGGACAACCAGGAGTTGCAGCGAAAATGTTTACAGCTTTGTCCCAAGAGCAAATCAACATTCAAATGATTACCACCTCAGAAATTAAAATCAGTTGTGTAGTAGCAGAGAATGAAGGAGTCAAAGGATTAAAAGCGATTCATGCAGCATTTGAGCTTGGTGGCAAAGAAAAATTTGTCATGCCGACTTGACCTGCGGAATTCGTAATTTCTCCCTTCGGGAGACGCTTACGCGAACGTAATTCGTAATTCGTAATATCGGAGAGAGATATTATCAATTATAAATTACCTAAAAAAGCAAGAAGGCTCACACCTACCCAATAAGGAGGTGTTGAGATGCGAATAATGCGCTCTGCAAAGCTACACCGTATTTTCGCTGATGAATTGCGAGTGAGTCGAGTTGCGTGGTTTGATCGCATTTGAGCATAGCGAAAATAAAGAAAACCACGTTTCCCGGTAATTTGGGATTAATCAAAACCGTGTTTCACAAAGAACTACCAGATATGACATTTTGGACAATGTAAATCCCTTGTCAGTTGTCCACTGTCAACTGTCAACTAACCTTAATCATCGTTGAATAAGCCAAGCAAGGGACCTAAAACTAATCCAAATGCAAATCCGCCAATGTGCGCCCAATAAGCGACTCCACCTGTTTCCATAGTCATATTAGCGGCTCTTTGTAGGTCAGCAACACCAGATATAACATTTTGAACAATGTAAATCCCTATTAGTACCCATGCTGGAACTCTGAGAGTAGTGATAAAAATACCAAGGAAAATAAGAGTTCTAACTAAAGTTTGAGGAAAGCGGATCATGTAAGCACCTAACACTCCCGAAATTGCACCAGAAGCACCCAATGAAGGTATAGCAGAATCCATACCAATAAACCACTGACATAAGGCAGCTAAGGCACCGCAAGCAAGATAGAAAATTATATATTTAAAATGACCCAAACGGTCTTCAATATTATTACCAAAAACCCAGAGAAACACCATATTAGAAATTAGGTGCCACCAACCACCATGCAAGAATTGTGATGTAAACAACGTAGCCCATTCCGGTACTGGTTGACCAATGGCTTGACCAGCAAAACTAGCACTTAACTGTTGGGGTATCACTGCATAGAATTGAAAAAACTGCTCTAATTGTGCATTCCCTAAAGAAAGTTGGTGAAGAAACACTAGAACATTCATGCCAATCAAGCCGTAGGTAATAAAAGGCGTGATTCTCGTTGGGTTTTCGTCGTATAGGGGAAACACTGGCGTTTTATATTGTGAGTAACAACTGAACTATAACCTGTAGAGCTTGTAGTTGCGAAGTATAGAGCATTTCACCTTATAAATAATTTAATTAAATATCAGAATTTGGGAATTGGTAATGGGTGATGGGTAATGGGTAATGGGTGATAGGTAATGGGTGATGGGTAAGGACTATTGGTTGAAAATTGTCTCAATTACCAATTCCCAATTCCCAATCCCCAATTACCAATTCCCAATTACCAATTCCCAATCCCCAATTACCAAGCTTTATCTGGAGTTTTGTCGCTAAATAAACCTAATAAAGGTCCAAGGATTGCTCCAAACACAAAACCACCTGCGTGAGCCCAATAGGCAATTCCACCATTTTCCATACCGATATTAGTAGGCATTTCGATACTGGCAATACCGTAAAAAGCTTGTTGAACAAACCAAAACCCTAAAAAGAAGTATGCGGGAACTCGAAAAGTAGGGAAGAATATCCCCAAAGGTACGACACCAAGAACTTCTGCTTTGGGAAAGCGGATAATATATGCTCCCATGACACCCGCGATCGCACCGCTAGCACCTAAAGAGGGAATTGCCGAACCTTGAGAAAAATACCACTGAGTTAAGGAAGCTAAAATACCACAAGCGAGGTAAAAAATCAAGTATTTGATATAACCTAATTTTTCTTCAATATTGTTACCAAAAATCCATAAAAATAACATATTACCGCCCAGGTGCAATAAACCGCCGTGTAAAAATTGAGCAGTAATTAAAGTTAACCATTCAGGAACGGGTTGATTTACTGCAATTCCAGCGAAACTGCTGCTTAATTCACGTGGTACTACAGCAAAGAGGTGAAGAAAACCGTCTAAATACTGGGGTGGTAAACTCGATTCGTAAAGAAAAGCGATGACATTAACAGCAATTAGTCCATAGGTAACATAAGGTGTGATGGAAATAGGATTATTGTCTCTAATTGGAACCACGGCAGTTTTTCCCGATTTTGAAGTATCAGCATTACATTACCTAATTTTTGCGATCGCCGCTTCTAACTTGCGGTTGAGATAGGCCACTGTTTTCTTCAATTAATAAGCTATTGTTACCAAATTGAGTATGATTATGAATTACTTTTTCTTGACAAAATTCCATCAGCCATTTTGCCAAAAGGGTGTATTCGACCATAATATGACTGGAGAAAAATCGATTAACATTACAAAAGCTTGAGCGTCACCTCATAAAAGCGATAACTCTTCACAGGGGAACAGGGAATAGGCAATGGGTGAGTGAAAAATGTTCTCTTTTGCCTAAATTTGAAGAAGTTTTAGGAAAGATTTCAATTTTCCTCCCAGTTAATCACTGTTCCCTGTTCCCTGTTCCCTGTTCCCCGTTTAAAATATGAAAACTATCCAGATTGATAATAGAACAGAACGTATTAATGCAATTATTCAACAAAGACAAAGATTTGCTAGCCAAATCGAACAGGACAAAGCAAATCTGGAAGCTTGTAAGTTAGCACTAGTTAATTTAATTCAGCATCAATCTGAGTTTCTCGCTCGTGGAGTTGATGCTACATCTGCTCAACGTTTGGCAGAAATTAATTTTGATGTAATCAGTCAAATTGATCATCTATTAAATTTACTAGACAAATTGCTATCACGCTGCACTCGTCGCACAATTAATATCGCAGTTGTTGGTTATGCTCGACAAGGAAAAAGCCGTTTGCTGCAAAGTTTAACCGGACTTAATCACCGAGTAATTCCCGATGGTAGTGAAGGATACTGTACAGGTACATTAAGTAAAATTGTTCACCAACCCGGATTGTCACAAGCTTTAGCTAGAGTGCATTTTTATTCATCAAATGAATTTGTAACACAAGTTTTGGCTCCTTATTACAAAACCTTGGGTTTGGGGACATCCATAACTGTTGAAGAATTTGCTCGTACTCCTCCCCCCGGTTTACCCTTAGAAAAGAAAAATAGCGAATTTGACAAAGCCAGATACGGGCATTTGCGTAAGGATTATTATTCTAATATTGCTAAATATCGTCATTTACTGGCATCTCCATCAATGGAGATTGCTGAGGAAAATATTCCATTATACGTTACTCAAGATTCTATTGATCAAAGCGGCAATAAAATTGTTAATTATTTAGCAGTTAAAGAAGTTGAAATATCTTGTTCTTTTCCTCACCAAGATATTGGTCAGATTTCTTTGTTAGATTTACCGGGGTTAGGAGATACAAATTTAATCGAAGCAGAACGGTTAATCAAAATTCTTTCTGAGGAAGCCGATCTGATTTTATTTGTTCGCAGACCGGAAGCTAATGCTGTTTGGGGAGAAGCATATTTAAAGCTGTATCAAATTGCTCGCGATGCTTTAGGTGATTTTCCTCTTGCTAAATGTTCTTTTATGATTCTCAATCGTACTAAACATGGTGCAGAAGGTGGTGACAACAGTTATCGCTGTCAGAAGTTACAGTCAGAGCTTAAAGAAACACCAATTCGAGTAGCACAGTGTATTATTGCTGATTGTTCTAATTCTCAAGAAGCTTTTACTCAAATTCTAGAGCCGATTCTTGATTATTTAGCTGCAAATGTGGAATCTATTGAAAAAGAATATGGAGGTTTTTATCAAAAACAATTGGAAGCACTTAATCACAATATCAGTGTTGAATTAGACAAAGCTAGTGGCGCTTTAGCTAGATACGGTGATGGTGATTTGTTATTTGAACAGCTTTTTGGTCAGTTTTGGGGTAAATTGACCAATGACTTAGAAAATTTATTAGCAGAGTTAAAAGAAAATCGGGATAACTTAGACAGTGAATTTGCAGAACAAGTTGAAAATGCGATTCAACGATGTCGATCAAATACGGGAATTCCGTCAACCTGTGAAGAAATTGCACAACGTCGTCATCTTTTTGGCTCGTATAATACTGCTTATAACGAATTTTTACATGAAATCCGCACTAATTTTTTAGGACATTTCCTATCTTTAGATCAAGCGATGCAGCTTTCTCTAGAAAACCGCAAAAATTTAGTTGTCAAAATCCTTAAATCCCATTTAGGAGAACTTGGATATTCAGAAGAAATCGACTTTCTCAAAATAATTTATAACCTGCTTCCCGATAACGCAAATAATCTCAAAATGGGTTTTGAGAAACTTGAACAATTCGATGTCTCTCATGCAGGAAGAGTAATCCGTCTGCTTCGGGTAAATATTGATAAACTCAAACCGGATACTAATAGCAGTGCTTTCTTGTCCCCTGCAAAACAATTTACAGAAGAAGTTACTGCCCAATTAAGTATTGAAGAACAAATTTTAGATACATTACATAAACTACATCAAGAAGCAGCAGATAAATCTGAAATAGCTTTGAATCGAATAGTTTGCGAACCATCTACTGATGCTTATTTTATGATAGAAGAATTCGTAGATCGAGTTGTTCGCGCCAAAGATGTACAATTAGAATGGCGAGTTTTTCTTCGCAAAGAATCTGATCGAGTGTGGCCAGAATTTAGAGAAATCGAGCAGCGGGTTCAACAGCAATTGACTTGGAAAACATTGCTTGAACGTGCTTCATATGTTAACAGTTTATTAATCAGGTAAAAATTAAAAAGTTAAGAGTTATAAGCGATAACTCTTAACTGTAATTGTCAGAAGTCGGGTTTTTAGAATGAGTATCTGTAAGTAACTTACAAATTTGATCAAAACCGGATTTCTTGGTTTAGCTAATGTTCAATTCTTACAAATTTACTTGAGTTTTGCGAATATCTTCTAAAAGACCTCCACAAGCATCAACAAGTAAATTTACAACTTGATTAAAGCCTTCCTTACCACCATAATAGGGGTCTGGGACTTCTTTAAGAGAGTGGGTACGACAATAATCACAAATCAAGCGTACTTTTTCGTGATATTTCCCATCCGAGTCCATAGAAAGAATATTGCGATAATTCTCCCTATCCATAGCCAAAATCAAATCGAAATTTGCAAAATCTGACCTTTGAAACTGACGCGCTTGACCGCAAAGCTTAATTCCTAAAATAGCATCGGCAGCAGCACTCATACGAGAATCAGGAGAACTACCGATGTGGTAACTTGATGTTCCAGCAGAATCACAGTGGATAGAATTGCTCAAACCAGCTTGTTCTACCAAGTGATTCATGACATTTTCTGCGGTTGGTGAGCGACAAATGTTACCCAGGCAGACAAACAGCAGCTTATAAGCCATAATCTACTTTTAGACTAGTCCAAAGTTTTGCAATTTCTAGCATATAAGACTGCTGATCAAGTACTCGATTAAAATCCGGGAAGTTCCAATCCGCTGGTTAATTCTTCCATGCGATCGCGCATGGTGGCAGTAGATTTATTATAAGCATCTTTCATTGCTGCTGTGACTAAATCGGAAAGCACTTCTGCTCCTTCATTCATCGCATCAGGTGAAATTACTACTCCTTTGGGTTCCTGGTTTCCACTGAGAATCACTTTCACCATTCCACCCCCAGACTCTCCTTGGATTTCCATTTGCTCCAATTCTTCTTGGAGTTGTTTGGCTCCTTCTTGGACTTGCTGGGCTTTTTTGAAGGCTTCAGCCAGTTCTTTCATTTTTCCTAAACCAAAGCCAAATCCTTGTCCTTTTCCTGTCATAATAAATAGTCAGCCTGTGCTTTCAATAACAAATCAAATTCAATTATAGATGGGTCGTGTAATTTGATAGTTTTTTATCTTAGGGTAATAGACATCTCCGGAAATAAAAAAAACCTCTCTCTAAACCAATACGGTTCAGTTAAGGTTGCCATTTGATTGATCAATCGATCTATATTTCATTTTGTAGAAAAACCAAGAATTGGGAGAAGTTGGGGGGAAGATTTTCTTCCCCCAAACTGAGTCCTTCGGACACGCTGCGCGAACGGTGGGATTCTCCCCCAAACCCCCGATTGGGGGACGGCTGCGTCCCCCAAGCCCCGTCCAGAAAAGTCAGTCTGTTCGATCGCAATATTAATTAATTTTCTTAACTGAACTGTATTGAGTTATATTACTGTTCCCTATTAGACATCTCCGGAAAAGATTTAGATAATTTAATTTTATACGCAGACCTAACCCCCCTGCCCCCCTTCCCTAATAGGGAAGGAAGGTTTAAAGCCTCTCTCCTTGCAGGAGAGAGGTTTGGAGAGAGGTTTTTTTATTTCCGGAGATGTCTATTGCCTATTCCCTATTGCCCCCGAACCCTATTCCCTGCCTAGAAGAAATATCTAATTAATGAAGGCACAGGTACTTATTTGGTAGACATCAAAAATAAATTTTAGGACTTAGCAAAATTAACCTGTTAATCAGAATAATTTTATATAGTCAGGACTAAGGCTGCGTGTCACAAGACTCGGATGGTGCGTGACACAGAAGAAGCCTATCCTACCCGTTCAAAATTATTCTAAACTACACACCCGTTGCAACAAAAATGTGCCAGTTGCGTAAGTCCTAATAGTAATAATACTTGCTTTTTATTGCATATCCCCTTCACACTCAGAAGTATATAAATATGAGAGGATAATGGAACAATCAGCTTTTTGATTTAAACAAATCATAACTACTTGGTTGATTGTAGTAGAAAATCTGAAGGGTGTTGCTGCACCTGCGGGTGAATGGGAAACGTTTTGCTAGGAATAACCAACCTTGATTTTTAAGCCTGACTTATTTCAAATGAAAACCATCTCTTACACAAAACGTCGTCAGTTTATCCAATATGCTGCTAGCTCTATCCTAGCAACAATGAGTATGAACTACTTGGATATAATGTCACAGGGAGAATATTCTGCTCAAGTTTTAGCGCAAAATACACCACGCAAATTAGCTTTACTAGTGGGGATTAATGCTTATCCTCAGAGTGTTGCTTCCCTCAAGGGTTGTGTCAATGATACTTTTTTACAAAGAGAATTATTAATTCATCGTTTTGGTTTCAATCCAAAAGATATTTTAACTCTCACCAATGCACAAGCAACTCGCAAAGGTATTCTAACAGCCTTTGAGGAACATTTAATTAAACAGGCTAAACCGGGAGATGTGGTTTTCTTTCACTATTCTGGACATGGTAGTCGGATAAGTGACAAACCGAACTGTGATGAAATTGCGTTGAAATTAAGTAATATATGTGCTAACTCTAGCTTAGTTCCAATAGATGGTCGTAATAGTAGTATTGTTGGCGACATCATGGGACATACGCTATTTTTGCTCATGTCTGCATTACAAACAGAAAAGGTCGCGGTTGTATTAGATAGTTGTTATTCTGGTGGTGGTAAACGTGGAAATTTGATTGTACGTTCTTATAATGGCTTAGATTTACCTGAACCTAGTCAGGAAGAATTAGAATATCAGCGTCAATGGTTGGGAAAACTCAAACTTTCACCACAGGAGTTCATTGAAAGACGCAGAAAAAGTATTGCAAAGGGAATTGTGATTGCTTCTGCAAAAAGGGAACAACTTGCAGTTGATACTATTTTTAATGATTTTTATGCAGGAGGATTTACTTATCTATTTACCCAATACCTTTGGCAGCAAACAAGTAATGAATCTTTGAAAAGAACTATTATTAATGTGGGTCGTAGTACTAAGATATTAGCTTATAAACATGGAAATATTCAAGACCCGGAATTTGAATCAAATCTCAACATCAGAAACGTAAACTCATCTATTTATTTGACTAATTTTTCTTCACCTCCAGCTGATGCTGTAGTGATTAAAGTCAATAATGACGAAGTAGAAATATGGTTGGGTGGCATAGAATCACAATCATTAGAAGCATTTAATTCTGGTGCAATTTTTACTATTTTGGATAAGAAAGGTAGTGAAAAAGGATTAGTAAAACTAGAATATCTTAATGGATTAGTTGGACGGGGAAAGGTATTGAATTCTCCAGGATTAAAAATTGAGCCAGGAACATTATTACAAGAGCGAATTCGTAGTATACCAAAAGATTTAACTCTCAAAATTGGATTGGATGACAATTCTTTAGATAAAAATACTATTATAGAAGCCAAGCAATTTTTACAAAATATTTATCGAATTCAACCATTACCTCTGGGACAAGAAGAAGTACAATATATTTTTGGTCGGATGACGGAAGTTAAATATCAACAATTACAGAAAAATAAAATATTAAATCTACCTCTAGTAGGTAGTTTTGGTTTATTTTTACCAACATTAGACCAAATTCTTCCTGGTTCTTTTGGAACTCATAACGAAACTGTTAATGCATCAATCAGCCGTTTAAAACCTAAACTAAAATCCCTATTAGCTACCAGAATTATCAAGCAAATTTTGGGGAATACCAATACATCACGGGTTGCAGTAACAGCCTCAATTAATATCGCGAATAACAACAAAATAGTAGCTGAAACTTATCCCATACGAGGTTTAACCAAAACTTCTAGTCCGATAAATCAACAAGCAGTCAAAATTGACTATTCTCCAGATTCTAACTTACCAAGATTACCTTTAGGAACCCAGATTATCTTCCGAATCAAAAGTTATGAATTAGTACCCATTTACATCAGTATTTTAGTCACAAACACAGAGGGAGAAATGGCTGTACTTTATCCCAATGATTGGTCTGCTTCTGAGGGAGCAGCACTTTTAGGCGCGGAACAAACTCTAATAGTTCCCCAAGCTGGGGTAGATGAATTTGCAATCGCAGTAACTAAACCTGTAGGATTAACAGAAGCGTTTATTATTGCGAGTACAACACCTTTAAGAGATTCCTTGAAAGCTTTAAAACAAATTGCGACCTCTAGAGGAATACAAACACGTAATCCAATTGCTGTTGAGGATGATGATTTATTAAATTTTACTAACAGTTTGCTTGATGATTTAGATAGGGGAACTCGCAAAGACACGGTTGCTGAAAATATTGTCTCAGATGTTCGTGGTCTTGATGCCAATAAATTAGCGGCTATGGTAATTAGTTTTGAAGTTGTTGGCTGATGAATCTCTACGGTATCCTACTTACTTAAAAAAAACGTATTTTACGTATATACTTAGTGAACAGTAAAGTCGTTGTATTTAACCTCTTTTTCATGTTCATACAGATGTTAATTAACTGAGTTTACCTAAGAACATATTGCGATATTTTCTATGTATTTGGGTAGAAAAAATAATTAGAATTATCATGAATCTAACAGTTTATTCACATTAATTGTGTAGTTTTGACTAGAAAAAACTGGGAATATTGTTTAAATTTGATATTGGATATCCCTAGTATTTCCTATTCATTAATCAATAATAAATAAAGACAGCCATGTATAAATTTTCTCTCGAATGGGTTGAGGAGGGACAGAAACTTTCTCAAACATTTTCAGCAAAAGATAAGACTAAACAAAAAGGAAAGTTTTTGATTGGTCGAGATGAAAATCAATGCGATATTGTCTTACACGACAGTTCCAAAACTGTTTCTCGCTTACATGCTGCTATCTGTTATGACTCACAAAAGCATCAATTACTGTTAAAAAATCTGACTACTAACAGACCAAATCCAAATCCAGTCATTGTTGATGGAAGAGCGATTATCCTAGAGGAAGTACCTCTGTATTCTGGAAGTGTAATTAAGTTGGGCAAAATCAGTATAACAATCAAAAATATTGAGTGGGCTCAAGCTAAGCAAATCTACGGTTTAAAATGCATTAACGGTCACTTAGTGCCATATGACTATGTGGGAGATTTTTGTCCTTACTGCGGTGTATCTTTGCAAGCTCAAGGAACAGTAATTATCCCTAATCCCAACCAGTAAACATTTTTTGTTAAAAAAATACCATGGAAATCAAACTGACTTGGAAAGAACTGATCAACCAGGAAGAACAGCAGCAGGAATTCTCTTTACCACTGGCAATCGGTAGAGAAATAGTGGGTTTACCGGATACCCACGACGGACAACAGCTTTCTAAAGCAATTTTTGCCCATAAGCAAGTTTCCGGTCATCATGCCTTAATTTACTTTGATAATCTTCAAGTAACTATTAGCGATGTCAGCACTAATGGTACAAAGGTGAATGGGAATTTATTGCAGAAATCTAGCCAAGTTCTAAACAGTGGTGATATCCTGCAAATTGGTCCCTATGAAGTGACAGTCACTCTATTGATACCACCAGCAGGAACCGAAGTTTATATTCCTGACCAAACCCAAGTAATGCTAGACAAGGATAATAATGAAACCGTTGTCAGTCTTCCTGCTATCGAATCTCAATCGCAACTAAAGCCAGAAGCCTCTAGTTCTACTATTTTCTTTCACCCAGAGACTGACCAACCCAATTCAGAAGTTTTCATTCCAGAACCAACGATAGCAGCTTTTCCTCCAGAAGAGTTTATGAAAGCTCAATTGGTGGACGTGAAATCTTTATATGCAACGGGAAACAGAGTTGAAGAAAAAGAATACTTAGCATTGGGTGGTGGGATGGGGAGTTTTGTTTGGGTAGACTACATCAGAATCTATGGAGTCAAACCTGAGAAAATAGCCGTTCTTGGCTTAGAACAAAAACCCTACGCTCGTTATCAACGCCTCTGTGAAAATTCCCAAATTCCTCCTTACGAGAGATTGCGCTCTGGTTCTGATTCTTGTCCAGATAATCTTTGGGGCTGGCCCGGATACGCTTGGCGCGAAGCTTGGCGAGAAATCGGTTTCGGTCAAGTAATATCCGCTTGCAAGCACCTCTGGCAAGTATTTGCTGAACCTGTATTTGCAGATACTTATACTCCCATGTCGGGAAAAGTATTTGAATCTGTAGATAGAGAAGCAGAACGTATTGGTTGGTCGCAAATGTTGAGGTACGGACGCATCCGAGCAATTCGTAAAACTAATGATGGTCGTTATGCTGTGGCTTATTCTATCCCTGGAGAAACCCAACGTACTCATGGATTTATGGTTGGGCGTTTTGTCCAGATTGCTACAGGATATCCAGCTATCAGATTCTTGCCCGATTTGCAAAAATATCGCCAAGAAACAGGTGATCATAAATCAGTAGTCAATGCCTATGAAAAACATGAACACATTTACGAACAACTAGAACAACGGGGCGGAATTGTCATTTTACGTGGTCGCGGAATTGTGGCTTCTCGGATTCTCCAGAGACTTTCCGAAGTCAGACGCAAAAACCCTAAAATTATGGTTATTCATCTTACACGCAAACCAGTTAGAGAAGGTCACAAGTATGGTTTGGCTCAACGTAAAGTTGAAAACCACTGGGAATTTCAGCCCTATAACTGGCCCAAAGCCACTTGGGGAGGAGATATGCGTGCCAAACTCGAAGCCTCTTCACCACAAGAACGTTTTGAACTGCTCAAACAATGGGGTGGAACAACTACCGCTGACCGTTCTGACTGGCGGAGAATTGTACAGAAAGGTTTAGACGAAGGGTGGTACACCATTGAATTTGGTCAAGTTGAGAAGGTGGAACAGACACCTCAAGGTAAACCGCTTTCTTTCCTGAAAACAGATAAAGGAACGCTCCGAGTCGAAGCAGATTTTATTATCGATTCTACAGGTTTGGAAGCAAAACCAAAAGAGAATCCTCTATTCGCCGATCTAATTGACCAATATGGTATACGTCTTTCTCCCTATGGTGGATTGAACGTTGCCAATGACTTTGAAATCCGGGAAATGCGGAACCAAAAAGGCAGAATATATGCCAGTGGAGTATTAACCTTGGGGGGACCCTATGCTGCCATCGATACTTTCTTAGGGTTGCAATATGCCGCTCAAAGAACAGCCGATGGTTTAGTTGTAGCTAAAGCCCCAGGAATGGCTTACCTCGATGGTTTTGGCTCCTTGTGGCAATGGATTAAATGGGCTGCAAATTTAAAGCCGTAATCCCTAGTCCAACCAGTTCAGTCAACGATTAGGAAATCAAGTAAATTATCCATGACACCAACATTATTTGGACGCTGGCAATCTCGCATATATCTCTTAGCAACTGTTGGAGTTTTAGTAAGCTTACCCTTTGCATTGCAAGATGGATTAGAGCAATTTCACCAAATATATTTCTGGGTGTTATGTTACGTCGGTCTTTTTGGTTTGGGTTGGGATATTCTCTATACCTATTTACAAAAATTTCTCTGGGATCATGATTGGCCCGGTGCAATTCAACTAATTGCTGCAATTTTTGAAGGTGTATTTTTAGCATTAATGATTAACTATGTTGCTTTGCCCAATATTCCCCATGCAAACTTTAATTGGGTCAATTATGCAATGCACTACAGCGTAGTTTGGGTGTTTATTTACATGGCTTCTTGGGTATTAATGCGGCTCATGTTTCCTCGCGCTCGCTATCGTGGAGGTGCATGGATTGGTAAATGGAGCCGTCGTTAGTTAATTGTCTGGAGTCTGGAGTTAGTATTTGGGATTTAGTACAAAAAATAAATATTTCCGAATACAGCACGGCTACAGACAAAGGGAAATGTCAATGCCATTACAACTAATTTCATCACATCAACTAGAAATATCATGAAAAAAATTAATTGCCTGAAAAACACCGTTTTACTCTTAGCTTTTCTTCCCTTTTTACCTGCAACAATCCCCCAAGCTTCGGCAGAACAGTTAACTGAAAATTCGACTGTTAACTCAACTTATTTAGCACAAGCATCTAACTACAAGCGATATATGGCACAAGGTTATGCTGCCACTAGCCGAAGAAATTATCGCCAAGCTTTAGGATATTTTCAGCAAGCATTAGAAGCAAAACCTGGTGATAGATATGCTCGTGCTGCGATTAATAATGTTCAAGGTTATCTTGCTCGTCGTCGCAATCGCCCTCAAATTATTGCTGGTAGACCAACTGGAACCAAAGCAGGAGCAAGACGGGGTGAAATTTGTATCGAAAAAAATAAAGATACTATCCCTCTACTACCAAAAGCATCTCAAAACTCCGATCAAGATTCCCAAGGGAATGCAGGAGAAGCAGAAGCACCCAAAACTAGCCAAGCACGTCCTAGCTTCTTTTTCTATATACCGATAAGAGTTGAGAAAAAACCCGAAATATTTGTATTTTCTTTGAATAGCAAGAATGGCAACAAACAAATTTTTTATCAAAAATACCAACCAATAGAAAAACCTGGGATTGTTCGTGTGACTCTCCCTGATACTACCCCAGCTTTAGAACCAGGAGAATATACCTGGAGTTTTTCCGCAATATGCGATCGCAACGATTTTTCTAAGAAGGACTCAGTTATTCAAGGTCAAATCCAACGCACACCATTAGATTCAGAACTCCAAGCATTTTTACAAGGTTTACAAGGATTAGAAAAAGTTAACTGGTACGCTAGTTCTGGTTACTGGGAAGATGCTTTAACAGAATTGGCAAAATTGTCTATTAATGAGGAAACGAAAGCGGCTTGGAAAGAATTGTTGGGTTCAGGCAATATTGACTTAGAGGCTATCAACGCTTATCCACCTGCACCTTTAGAGTTACAGCCATATAGGGATAGAGCTGGAAGCAGAAGATAAATTTATTTTCTGCTTCCCTACTTAGAAGTCAGAGCCAGTCAGAGACTGTTCGGTTAAGCCCAAAAACCTTAACCCACGTAGGTTGGGCTGAGGAACGAAACCCAACATCTGGGGGGCTTTGTTGGGTTTCGCAGAGCCTCAACCCAACCTACGATTTTCCTTAACCGAGCAGTATTGGGTTCCCAGTCAGAGACTGGGAATCAGTAAACCAGTAAAAAACATACAACAAAAACGCGAGCAAGATACTCGTACTACCAATTACCAAAGGAAATAGAATAGATATGCTAAGAGAATTATCGGCAAAATTTTGGAAATTGAAATTATTTGCAGCCTTAGTAGTCGCAGCAACAATTGTTACTACTTTTATTGAAGCTGCATCCGCTCAAATTACTCCGGATAGTACTTTAGGTAACGAAAGTTCCAGAGTGACACCTGATACTAATGTGCGAGGTTTACCAGCTACCTTGATTGATGGAGGAGCAAGTAGAGGTGTCAATTTATTCCATAGTTTTTCCCAATTTAATATTGGTGATGCTCAACGGGTTTATTTTGGCAATCCTACGGGAATAGAAAATATCTTGACTCGCGTTACGGGAAATAATGTCTCGAATATTTTCGGGACTTTGGGTGTGGATGGTAATGCGAATTTATTTTTGCTCAATCCCAATGGGGTTGTTTTTCGACAAAATGCCCAGTTAGATGTGGCGGGTTCGTTTTTGGCGACAACTGCTGATAGTTTTGTATTTGATAATGGGTTGCAGTTTAGTGCGAAAAATCCAGAAGCTGCGCCTTTATTGACGGTGAATGTGCGCCCAGGTTTGCAGTTTGGTGCTAATCCGGGAGATATTACTAGTAATGCCAATTTAGGTGTGGGTCAAAATTTGACTTTGGCTGCTGGGAATTTGGATTTGCAGGGACTGTTTGCGGGTCAAGGTTTGAACCTGGAAGCACGGGATACGGCAAACATTGGCACAATACTTGCACCAGGTGTTTCCGTAAATATTACAGCAGGAAATAAAATTACTACTACCGGACAAATCAATACTAGTAGAAATCTTGGTAGAGGTGGAGATATTCAGCTAACAAGCGGAATCGATGGGATTGATACCCGTGGTGGTGATATTACTGCTGGTTCAGATAATGGTGATGGTGGGAATATTACCCTCAGTTCAATGGGAGATATCTTCACTGCGGGTGTGAGGTCTTTCGTTAGTCCTGAAGGGATAGGTAATGGTGGAAATATTACCATCACAAGTACTAATGGCAAGATTGATACAACTCTAGGAGATATTAATTCCTCAACAGGTTTGGGATTAGGGGGTAATATTTCCTTCAATGCTAATGGTAATATCACAACAGGGAATGTAGGTTCTTTTGTTAGTGCTGGAGGTATAGGTAATGGTGGAAATATTACCATCACAAGCACTAATGGCGATATTAATACCACTGGACTTGTTAACTCTGCTGCTTTTGGCGGAATTTTTGATTTAGGTGCTGGAAATCAATTATTTGGTGGAATCGCTGGGAATATTAGTTTGAACGCAAAGGGTGATATTACAACCAGAGATGTTGGTTCTTACATTGGTGCTGGAGGGATAGGTAATGGTGGAAATATTAGCATCACAAGTACTAATGGCGATATCAATACCACTGGATTTGTTAACTCTGCTGCTTTTGGCGGAATTTTTGATTTAGGTTTTGGAAATCAATTAGTTGGTGGAATCGCTGGGAATATTAGTTTAAATGCTAGCGGTAATATTACAACCAGAGATGTTGGTTCTTACATTAGTGCTGGAGGAATAGGTCAAGCTGGAAGTATCAGCATCATTAGTCAAGATGGAGGGATTAATACTACCAGAGGAAATATTGAATCGAGTAGTGAAGGAGGA
>JAYKJL010000191.1:0-44381 GCA_035285725.1 Nostocales cyanobacterium 94392
CGGTTTTAACCGCCAGATTATACATAAATTTCTCACAAGTCATTTCGGATTGCTATATATGATGTAATCATTTAAGTTGTTGAGAAACAGAAACCTGGTTTTTTGCACAATACCTTCGTCAAAAAAAAGAGGACTTTGTGTAGTAGAGTTGTTGTCAACCATAACTTCAACTCAAAAACAACACAAAGCCCATGCAAGACATCAGTTTTTTTAGTCGCACTTTAGCCCAGACAGCCCTTAAAAATTCAACATTTTTATTTGATTCACGTTCAAAAATTAGAAATGGTAAGACACGCCCAAAGAAAGAACAGGGTAAACGTTTAACCAGTCAATCTCATCCTTAATGTCTTCCTCTGCTTGTGCAATATTGCTGTTGATTTCGTTTTTAATAGTTTCATCTGCACCTGGACCAAACTCAGGTGTAATATTTACTGATGGTGAGCCAGTAAGCATTACACCCAAGTTCAATGAAAATGCCCAGCGATTACCAGGTTTAACTGCATTTCCCCAACCGATACCGATATAAGGTGCAACATTGTTAGCAAACGAAGCTTTCACCTTCGCAGAACCTAGTTCATCTGTATTATATCTTTCGCCATTAATTTCAATCTCGCCACCGTTAGCCTTCACGTCTCCTTTAACTTTATTGTCATTGAATACCAAGCCACCAGTTATGCGAAAACCAGACTTTTTCCACGGATGGTAATCAACTAGAGTCGAGACGTTAAATAGTTTTAAGTCTGCCTCAATGGTAGTATCGTCTGCGTCAATCTCTCCAGCATTTAAAGAAAAGGCATTTAAACCTAGTTTGGCGTTTACTTTGTCTGAAACGGACTTAGTGACGGATGCACCCAAACCTAATGTACTAATTTCCGGAGTTACAGCCCAACCGTTAGTTTTGGTTTTCTGTGTCTCTTCTTGTTGAGGCTCGACTACCTGCCCTTGTAGGAATGGAGTCGGATACTCAATACAGACTGAATTGTTAGGATTTTTTTGACAAAAATTTTCTAAGTCAATGAGTCTTTGAGCAATTACATTATCTAAAGATGAGTCTGTCTGGGGTGCTAAATCTGCTGCACTGTAAGAAATAGTTCCTTGAGAAAGCTGAGTCTGGGCTTGAGCGTTGATTTCTTGATTTGCTATTTCTATTGGTACTTCTGTAGCAAATACCTTTTGAGTCATAGAATTGGCAAACAAAGAAGCAATGCTGATTCCGAGCAGAGAAACACTCAACTGAAATTTATTCATAATTTTAATAATCCTCACACTAAATCTAATTAATTCAAGTTTTTTCGGTTTGTAGTAGCGCTGAATTCAACATTTTAAATTAGATGCACCCTAAAAAACTATTACCAAGGACTACCAATCATAGTAAAGGATGCCCAATAATATGGATGAGAAAGTTCACCAGTAATGTTATTTCGTAAATACTCAGCTTGTTCTGGTGAGAGAGTAACGTTACCGTTAGTACCAATCAGTTGATTACCTTCGATTCGCACTTTACCTTGAAGCATAGCTAATTGTGTTTGTCGTAAGGCTTCGGCTTTAATTGGTGCTTTATTCAACTGACGATAAAATTCTGTCATCACTCCCAAAGTTCCCGCATCCGAGACAAACCACAAGCTTGCTACTGCTGACTTTACGCCAGTTTGTATGGCTAATCCTGCATAACCTAATTCCGCTTCAAAGTCTCCTAAAGCCGAACGACACGCACTTAGTACTAACAACTCTACTGGTGGGTTATTCCATCCTAGCTTGCGTACATCTTCTAAGCGTAGTTTACTGTTGTAAAGCTGAATGTATGATTCCTTACGTCCTCCGTCGCCTTCGCTGGGGAAGTCGGCGTGGGTTGCGAGGTGAATGATACCGTATGGAGTATTAGTCCGTTCGCTTTTGAGATTGTCTAAGGTGAAATTCTCACCGGATACGTATTTTCCTTCCCACAGTTCCCCAGCAATGGTAGAAAGTTCTATAGGTACCGCAGGTAAATCCCTTTGATCTTGATCTTGGGTAAATTTTGGTGAACCCATTGCCAAGACTTTGCTGTTTTGTACCCCTACGTATCTCGTATCAGTAAGGCTGATGCTGGGAAGCAATCCAATGCTGTATTTTTCGATGATAAACTGATTACCATCGTGAAGAGCTGCAATGGGAAGATGTCGCAAACCGGGGTCCATAATGTACATCAAATTTTTGACATCAAGAGAAAGTATCTCGGCTTCGTAGGGTTTAACAAGCCATTCATACAGTTGCTTTGCAGGAGCTAAATATTCGGTGCTGTTAGCTTTTCTTTGGTTAGCAACTTCTCTGGAAAATCTCCGTGCAACTCGGCTAACTTCTCTTCTGGTAGCGCCTTTGATTTGCTTGCGGATGGGTTGCCCTTCTGCTGTAACGATGATGATGTTGAGTACATCGGTGTCTTTTTCTTGACGAACTAAGCTACTACCAGCCACGTATGTTTCCGGTAGAAATGTGGTGTAGATAACTGCTGGTTTGACACCTGTTGTTTTTCCGATATTGCTGAGTAAACCTTGGGTATCTTGTACTGTTTTAATTTCAACGTTGTCGTCTCCCCCAAATTCCAGAAACTGTTGGGTGAATTGTTGCTCTATTTCTTCTACAAGGGTATTAACTTCAAGTTGTGGAATAGAGTTGGTTGGTAGTTGTTGATTGGGTGTAGTTTCTGCTAAGCGTTTAATCTCTTCAGGAATTTCATCCTGGTTTTGCGTAATAATTTCAATCTTCCCTTTTGTAAAATTACCTGGAAAAGTTTGAGTAGATGAGATTTCGGTATACAAGCCATCGAGAAACCCTCCAGTAATAATATCTCCAGCAGTACCGTTTTTAGTTGCATCACCCACCACAAAAGGTACATTCCCATTTCCTCCGTGCTGAATGGTAATGGAACCACTACCAGCTCTTCCGTAGGAACCGATGCTGTAATTTTCAAAGTCTTCGAGTGAATCTTTTAATTCGGATTTCAAATCCTCGTCATTTATCACTTGCTGTTGATCTAAAAATTCGGACAACAAGTTTCCAAGGGTTTGAGGAGCGCGAAAGAAACTGTCAGTAGTGACTGTGATATTACCACCTTCTCCACTAATAACTTCATCGTCGTCCTCGCTGCCGTAGGAAACAGAGGCTAGTAAGTCGGCGGATATGTCATTTTTAGCACTTAAATTAATATCGCCTGCTTTGCCTGCGCTACCATCGTTGACGTATACAACTGAAGTTATAGGTCCTGTAGTAATACTACCTTCAGTGGAAGTAATATTAATTGCACTACCATTCCCAGCGTTACCATTACGAGCAACTGTGGTTGATATTATCCATCCTTTGGTGAGGTTATCCAAGGCTGCGAGGCTATCTGTAATATCATTGTCTAAATCAATTCCTTCAGCTAATGTAGAAAATCCAATAGTGTCTACTTTCACGTCATTTTTAGCTTCCAGGGTAATTGCACCAGCATCACCTGTACTCCCATCTAATGATAAGGTGGTTGAAATTAAAGGCGAGGTAGTAATACTACCGTTGCTGGCTTTCAAGCTAATATTACCGCCATTCCCTGCATTGCCATTTCCCGTACCTGTGCCTGAGAATATTATTCCTGTAGTAATATTGTTATTGGCAGTCATGGTGATATTACCGCCATTGCCTGCATTACCATTTCCCGTCCCTGCAATGGATGCCGTAAATCCAGTTTTTATGCTACCTTCAGTTGAAGTAATATTAATTGCACCGCCACTACTTATATCTCCAGAATCTACGCCTGTGGCTGAGATGATAAATCCTGAAGTGATATTATCGATATTATCTAATACTGTGCGAACATCTACTTCGCCTTCGTTAAAGCCCAATTCCAAAGCAATATCGTCCAAGGCTGCGAAAATATCCAAATCCTGATAGCTTGCATCGAACTCTTCTAGGTATTTAGATAATCCAATCGCGCCTACAGTTACATCATTTTTAGCATTAAGAGTAATATTTCCTCCTTTGGTAGAATTTACATCTTGCTCCTCATTATCAACACTTGTTATCGCTGATAATAAAGGTCCAGTGGTAATACTACCGTTCTTGGCATTTATGGTAATATCTCCTCCGTTAGCAACACCATCCTCTCCGGATGCTGCGACTGATAATAAAGCTCCAGTAGTGATACTACCGTTTGTAGAAGTAATATTTATAGTCCCGCCATTACCAGATAATAATAATATCAAGTCCGTAATAATATCACTTTGAGCATTCAACGTAATTGCACCAACGTTATTTATATCATCTAAGTCTCCCGCGCCAACAATTGATGCGATAAATCCAGTGGTAATGGTACCTTCAGTTGAAGTAATATTAATTGTACCAGCATTGCCTGTATTACCCTCTGCCGCATATGCAGCTGATGCTACAATTCCTGTCGTCAAATTATCGTAATCTGATAAATTAGCTATATTCTCAATATTGCTGAAATAATTTTGTCCCGTAAAAGAGGATAGTCCTGTAGCTTTTGTATTGATATTACCTTTGGCGGAGATATTAATGTCACCACCGCTACCAACATCACCATATTCTGCTGAAACTGTAGCTGATACAATGGCACCTGTGGTTATACTGCCGTTATTGGCACTTAGACTAATATCACCACCATTGCCTGCATTTCCCTCTTCTGCGTATGCACCTGAAAAGAGAACTCCTGTGTTAATGTCTCCGTTGGTAGTAGTAATGCTAATTTTACCACCATCGCCTGTTGTAACATTATCAAAATCAAGACTAAAACCGTCAATAAAACCTTGAAAGATAGAAGTTGTATCTATATATCCTGTAGAGATATTGTTCGCTGCTGAGAGGGTAATTGTACCTGCATTTCCTGCTTTCCTAGAGAAAGTATTGGTATTGCCATTAGAATATGAATTGGCATTTATATTTCCAGTGGTTATACTGCCATTGCTAGAAGTTATGCTAACTGCACCGCCCCTGCCAGCACGTTCATTAGAAACATATGCACCTGATATTATATTTCCTGTAACAATATTACCCGTAGCTTGTAAATTTACAGAACCACCATCTTGATTTGGTAACAAAGTACCTGTACGAATATTACCTACTTGAATACTTCCTAATGGCTGCAAAGCACTATTTGGAGTTTCAAAAGGTGTTCCTTCCACACTCACGGGAAGATTATCTGGATTTGTTACCGAATCCAAGCCAGCCCGTAAAATCAAAGCATTAGTAGTAGTCAATGCAGTAAAATCTGGGTCAGAGCTAGGAATACTATCGCTAGTATCTGGTGAAGTAATAGTGATATCTCCACCTTTAATACTACCCGTCGCTTCTACCTTCAATGCCGCACCACTATAATTAGCAAATTCTACATCCCCATTAGCCCTAATAATTGGGTCAAAAATACTGACAAAATTACCAGGTTCACCGGATAAATTACTAATCTTAAACTGCCCACCACTACTAAAATGAGCATCACCAGAAACATTACCATCGCTAACTAAGCTGAGATTTCCCCCACTTTGAAACGGTATCTGGGGATGATTCAGCGCCAGGATATCAATATTCTGATTTCCTTGAACGTAAAGATTTCCTCGGGCGATCGCCACAAAAGGATTCGCGAGACTATCGCGTACAAATACTGTATCTTTCGCCAACAAATTTAAATCGCCAGTTGTTTGCAACTGACTTTCTATAAGTGTCAAATTCTTCTCTGCTGACAGAGTTGCATTTTCAGCAGTGACTTTATTGGCGACTACATCCCCACTATTTACACTGTTACCAGAACTCGTAAGTTCTACTTTTCCGTTATTAACTGTTAATCCCGTAGCATTGGCGAAACCGCTACCAGTTAACAATTGCGGTAAGCTTGCGACTGATGTATTAGTAGATGTAACCGAAGCGGGGACTTCTAAACTTAATAAATGTCCTTGAGGAGTGATACGTAAGAAGTTCTCTCCGGGAACTGTGGCAACGGTGACGTTACCTCCTGATAAGTCTCCAGTACTTGCAACTGTACCGCCAAATAATCTTAAATTACTTCCGGAACTCACCACTAAGTTACCAGCATTAACTATGCTTCCGGGTTGAAGATTAGAGAAAACAAAACCGTTGGGACTTTCTGTCAAATCTGCGTAATTATTCGCGCCAAAAGCATTAAACCAATTTTCACCAATACTAATATTGGTAGCGGTAGTGGCGGTAAAATCAGCAGGTACATTTAGAATGGCGTTGGGACCAAAAAAGATACCATTCGGATTCATCAAAAACAGGTTAGGATTGCCACCTGTAACTTGAATTAAACCATTAATTACCGAAGGATTACCACCTACTACACGCCCTAAAATATTTTGAATATCGGGAGTAGCAAGAAAATTAGCAATTTCGTTTTGATTTAAACCAAACTTTTCAAAGCTGTGAAAAAGATTTGCATTACTCCGAGTACCACCATTAATATCTATTTGATTACCGTTGGTTGTAACTTGGGTATTTGTACCATCAGCAGCAGGCTTAATTGATTGCGCTTGTGCTGGGGTAAAACCGATTCCGAGAGCAAGAATTTGAGCGATCGCGCCTATCAGTAATAGTAAATTAATCTTAGGAGATAAATACATAGAATTCCTTCAATTAGTTAAAAACAATATCTCGTGTTGAACTGTAATGAGACTTCAGAACGCATTCATAACATTGGTCAAATTAGTGCCGAAGGGCATAACTTGGAATTGCAATATTTCTCGTTACAAAGTAAAACTCTTATTTAGTTAGTGTCAGTAAAAACACTAATACCATATCAGAATAGTTCCAAAAATAATTGTATATTTTGAACTAAATAAATAAAATTTTATTAGTGGCGATTTATGCAAGAAATAGATTATTTACTATTAGAATAACCCTTTAATCTGCTTTTATCTCCAGTTTGCATGAATTTTCAACCAAGTCATTATAGATTTCAAAATTACATATATTCTTTTATAACTATTTATTAAAAAGTTATTAAAAAGGTCAAAATAATACTTTCGTTTCTGATGTTTAATACTTAAGATGATTGTGCGATTTTTACGCGCAATTAAAAGAAAAAAATAAATTTTATGCAATATAATTTTAAGCTGGGAGTGTCATCGTGGCTGTTGTTAGCTCCCAGTGCCGTCTTGGTTGCCTTTGCATCTCCAAGCTATGCTCAACTGAACGATATAAATCAAGTTGAAACATTAGCACAAGCACCAAATCCCCAAGGTGATGCCAATAGAGAACGCTTTGTACAACCCCCACTCAATCCACAACCGTTACCCTCTGAACCGGAAGAGGAGTTAAAGCCGATTCCAGCCCCAGAAACAACTCCGGCTCAGACATCCGAGCAGATTGAAGTCAAAAAAGTTGAAGTTAAGGGTAGTACTATTTTCAGCACCGAAAAACTTAGTTCTATCACTCAGGGAGTGGAAGGAAGTACTGTTAGTTTAGAACAACTACAAAAAGTTGCTGATGATATCACCCAGTTATATTTAAACCAAGGCTATTTAACTTCCAGAGCGGTTTTACCACAGCAAACAATTGCCGATGGCATAGTGCAAATTCGAGTAATTGAAGGTAGCTTAGAAAATGTTGAAATTCAAGGAACCCGTCGTCTGCAACCTAATTTTGTGCGATCGCGAATTATCAAAGGTGCTGGTACACCGCTTTCTGCCGCTAAATTAGAAGACGAGTTAAGAATATTGAAGTCTAACCCTTTATTTAAGAACGTAGAAGCTAGCTTGCGTCCTGGTACTGGGGAAGGTCAAAGTATTTTGAGAGTACGAGTCACCGAAGCTAAACAGTTTGATGCACAAGTCAGTTTTGATAACTATTCTCCACCCAGCGTTGGTTCGGAAAGATTGGGTGTAAGCGCTGTTTATCGCAACCCCACTGGTGCTGGGGACGAAATTTCTGGTGCTTATTACCGCAGTACAACAGGCGGTTCCAACATTTATGATTTTAGCTATCGCTTGCCGATGAATGCGATGGATGGAACTTTGCAGATGCGAGGGGTGATTAATAATAATGAAGTTACCCAAGCTCCTTTTGACGAGTTGGATATTCGTGGTGAGTCAGAATTGTATGAAATCAGTTTTCGTCAACCATTGATGCGTTCAATCCGTGAAGAATTTGCTTTATCTGTAGGTTTTTCCGTACAAAATGGTGAATTTTCCACAGCATTATCTCCATCCGCTACCGATAACCGTACCCGCGTCATTAAACTCGGACAAGACTATGTAAAGCGGGATGAAAATGGTGCTTGGGGAGTGCGATCGCAATTTAGTATCGGTACTGGCTTATTAAATGCGACTAAAACTTCTGATTCGAGTCCCGATGGTCAGTTTGTTAGTTGGCTGGTACAAGGACAACGGGTACAAAAGCTTAACAATGATAATTTATTAATTGCCCAAGTAGACTTACAATTAACACCCAACCCTTTATTATCCTCTCAGCAATTTGTCATCGGTGGTGGTCAATCAGTACGTGGCTTTCGTCAAAATGTCCGCAGTGGTGACAACGGATTCAGATTGTCAGTAGAACATAGAATTACAGTTAAAAAAGATGCATCTGGAAACCCCGTACTGCAAGTAGCACCATTTGTGGATGCAGGACTTATTTGGAATGCGAATGAAAATCCCAACACCCAACCAAATCAAACATTTTTGGCAGGTGCGGGAGTAGGAGTGTTATGGAAACCCCTACCACGTATGAATGTGCGCTTAGATTACGGTCTTCCCTTGATTAATTTAGACGACCGGGGCGACAATATCCAAGATGATGGTTTGTACTTCAATCTTGGCTACCGAATTTAATCAAAGATAAATCATGAAGGATGAAGCATTGATTTTTTAAAACTTTAGTCCTTCATTGTTGATGAATTTTAAACCAATTGTCTCTATATAATAGGTAAAAGATGAAAGTGAAACAACTGCCAAAAAAATTAATAATTTTCACGTTTTTTTTCATTAATATAGGCAATATCGAGCCTGTTAAAGCTAATTTATTTTCCGAAAAAACTGCCGCTCAAATAACAACAGTTACTCGAAATCAAGGTAATAATCACAATAATCTGTTAGCAATGCTTTTGGTTGGTGGAGTTGGGTTCACTTTAGGATTGAGTTCACCCTTTTTTCCTTTTCGTCGTGCTTCCACAAAAACTAATAAGAAGCTGATAGAAGAAAATTCCTCACAAGCTATTACAGAAAAGCCCATCAAAGTTTATTCTAATCACAAAGAAACTTCACCATGTATCTTATACATTGAAAAAGCCTACAATAAGTTTGCACAAGGAGACATTGACGGCGCATTAAAAAATTTCAATAATGCAATTCGCACTCATCCCAATAATGCCAAACTTTACAGCGAACGAGCCTATTTTCGTAAAAATAAACTAGGAGATAAAGAAGGAGCAATTGCTGATTATACTCAAGCAATTAATATGAATCCTGAGAATCCTTTATTCTACTTTTGTCGCAGTCAAACTTACTTAGAATTGGGTGATAGACACAAAGCAATAGAAGATTACAATACTGCAATGGATATTGCTCCAGAAAATATGATCTATGATTCTGCTTATAAGAAAGAACTGAAATCTGGAATAAATTAAGTAAGAACGCAATATGTGACTGAAAAAGTGATTCTTGCCTAGCGGTAATTCATGAATTACCGCTACTTTCCTGTTTGTTTTATGGGATCCAAAATTTATTTACTACAGACTTTTCAAAGTATCAAGAACTTCCTCTGCTGACTGATACCTTTTAGTAAAATCGATGTCTACCATTTTTTCTAATACCAAAGCTAAATTGTCACTGACTTGAACTTGCTCCCGCCAATACTTTCGACTTTCATGATTGTGGGTTTGTACAATCTCTATCGCATTATTTTGACCTGGACGCAGGCTTGTCGGATCTGCTCCAGATAAAGCTTGAATGGCTACTATTCCTAATGCATAAATATCACTGCTATATTTTAGCTGTCCCTCAAATTGTTCAGGAGGTGCGTATCCACGAGAAATAAATCTCAATTCCTGATTTTTTTGCTGTTCAAAAGCTGGATTTTCAGTCTGTAATGATTGAATTACTTTAACCGCACCAAAGTCAATTAAAACAATCTTTTCATCTGATTCTCGTCTAATCAAATTACTTGGTTTAATATCTCCATGAATTATATGACGACCATGAACGAAAACAAGTATCTGTAATATTTCTTTGAGTATTTGCACAACTTGAAATTCTTCCAATTTCTGACCAGGAAAAATTTCTTTGTCAAGAGGTTGTCCTTTAATATATTCTTGCACTAAATAAAATTGCTGAGTGTCTTCAAAATAAGCCAGCAATTGAGGAATTCGGTTGTGTTGTTTGCCTAAATCCTCTAAAACTTTTGCCTCAGTTTCAAATGCCCGTTTAAGTAAGTTCAACGAATTTTCGTCTTGAACATTATGAGGTGGCTTGAATTGTTTTACTACACATATAGGATTACCAGGACGTTTGGTATCTTCAGCTAAATAAGTACGACCAAATCCGCCAAAACTAAGACTTTTAGTTATTTTGTAGCGATTGTCCACTAATGTATTTAATGGAAGCTCTTGTCCTATCGGATAAAATATCTCTGTTTCTTCTAACTCGCTTTTTCTCGCCCTTAACATAGCTTGCAATTGGGCAATGGCTTCTTCTCTATCCTTAAGGTTTTGTTCTATTATCTCTTGAGAGAGCTTGCTTTGATAGCCACTGTAAGCAATAACACTTCCCCCCGCTAACACAAATCCCAAAGCAGGAGTGATAACAGGAACCCAACCTGCTTGAGTAAAGATAAAAAAGTTACTGCCAAATAAAATTGTCAAAGCTCCGGCTCCTGCAATTCCCAACAACAATGGGTGACGCAGCCGCAATGCAATTATCCCTCCAGCCAAGCTCCATAATAGTATCCAACCTGCTTCACCCGATTCAGGGAAAGACCAAAATAGCGATTCTCCGTTAAGAACTGTACTCAGAATCTGACTTATGCTACTAGCATGAATCGCAACTCCTGTCATATCGCCAGAGTTGTCCGATTTACCGCTGCTATAGGGGGTTTTTTGAATATCCTTCAGACTAGGTGCAGTTGAACCAATTAAGACGATACGGTCTTTGACTAAATCTTGACTGATTTTATTTGTCAGCACATCTGTAACTGTAACCTGTTGAGCAACCTGTTGAGAAGAACGATAGTTAAGTAAGATTTGGTCTCCTCCTGCATCAATATTTTGGTAAGCGCCAAAGTTAGCTTCTATCGGTTTAAATACAATATCACGAAGTTGCAACTCTCCATTAGAGTTAAATTGCGGTTGGATACCTCCTACAGCAAGATATTTAAGCGCTAGTTGCAAACTAAAAGAAAATTCAGCTTTACAAGCGTCGTTTGCAGCAGGTTCGATCAATAATAAATTACGGCGAATTGTTCCGTCAGGATCTTGTACAATATCGCTGAATCCCACTCTTTCGGCTTCAATTCCTGTAGGTGGTGGAATTGCAGGCTTACCCGATTCCGAATGTTCGCAAATAGGAACAATCAAATCATCTAACTTTAAGCGTTCTAATAGTTTATTGTGACCTGGTTCCACAGGTATATCGCGAAAAATATCTAGACCAATGGCTCTGGGTTCATATTCTGTGAGTTTAGCCAAGAGATTATCTAAAACTTCACCAGATAAAGGATGACCCCATCTTCTGATATCTTCTTCAGTTACAGCAACAATCAATAAGCGAGAGTCCGATTCCGAATCTGCACGCATTTGCATCATCTGGTCAAAAACTCTCAATTCAAATGTCTGAAAAACTCCAAATCGCTGAACATTAAGCAACAAAACTGTAACAATAACACTAGAAACAATCCCTGGGAGCGCGAATAAACTTCTCATAGAAGTAACCATTAGTATAAAAATAATTTGCTCGAACTAAAAAATTAGCGACTAGCAAGTAAGTATAATGCTGCAAAAAACCATAACAAAAGTAATTTTTAGTCGGGTTATATCAGAGTAGTAGAAAAAAATATTCAGGCTTTGTTCCGAAAGTAAACTATTATTATGAACAAATTATACTATTTTTTATTTCAGAATTATTAATTATTATAAAACATTTATGATTTTGAATCTGTCAAGTAGATATCAAAGATTATTAGGTCTTTTTATTCTCTTAGAAAAAGCGAACTATATAAAATTATGTAAAGGCTCGGTTCGTAAAACCTTTATTGATGCTGACCTACTTAGGTAGTTGTATTAACTATTTGAAAATCTTTTATATTATTCATAAATTCGGAAAAATACAATAGGTTTTTGCAATTATTTGGTCAATATTAAACCAAATTTATTTTCTTCTTGTGTGTTCCTTATATTTTCCTACGTAACTGGATACTAGAATGTTAATAGTAAGATTAAAGACTTAACTAACATCCGAGTGTATCTAGAAAAATCAACTCGAGTTGTAACTGCGGTATTGATATCTGTTAAATTCCGCGTGAGATACATCGGTGGTGAACTACTCGAATAAGTACTCGAATTGATAGTTTCAAGAAGTCAAAGGTGCGATTACTCATTCTAGGTTAAATCGAAGTCTGGAATTACCCCAGATATATCTGCCTGCCATATTTGCCATCATATCAAGGGGAGCAAACAGCATTGGAGATAATGCTGATTTTAGAGATGCCAATTTCTGATTATTTATAAGTTTTAAACTGACTTAGGAACCAAGGGAGCTAGCGCTCTCCACGTCAAGAATTAAACAGAGTTTTTCTATGGAGAAAACCGGGTAATTCAATTAATTTTGCTCGCACAAAGCTTTGTGGTTACTTTTGCTCAAATTAGCTTTTTTAGAATTATGAACAGAAATCTTATACTTGTTTTGGTTCTCCCTGTGTTAATTACGGGAGTATACTTTTTAGCTGGAGAAAGTCTGCGAAATAAAGATAACGTTTCCCAAGTTACCTCTGAGTCTAAAGAATTAAATAAAGCCACTAATCAAGCAACACTTGCAGTGTCATTAGGTAAATCTGCAAAGACTAAAAATCAATGGCAGACTGTTGCTAAAAATTGGGAACAAGCAATTGCACAGATGAATGCTATTCCCCCTGACAGCGCTGATTATGACCTTGCTCAAACAAAGATAGTAGAATATCAAGGTTATCTTAACCTAGTTAGAGAAAGAGCAAAAACTGCTAGTTCTACGATGACTCTTGTTAAAACTATTCATGGTGACATCAGCCCCAAATCTGTAGTCCATTCGGGCAGTGGTCTATTTTTTGCCCAAAACATGATGTATAACCATACAATCACCGTTTATGACCGAGCCTATAATTTGGTGAAAACAATTACTGATAAAGTTAATTTATCAGATTACGGTCATAAAGAATTTCAGGGAACTCATCAAGGTTCTCCTGTGGAAGCATCTTTTTCTCATGATGGTAAATATGCTTGGGTATCTAATTATCAGATGTATGGTTCCAGATTTAATCGTCCCGGTAGTGATGTTTGTCATCCTTCAGGAAATTACGATTCTAGCTATTTATATCGCATCAACACAGATAATCTAGAGACAGAACAAGTCATTCGTGTCGGTTCTGTTCCTAAGTTTACAGCGACTTCTCCTGATAATCGTTTTGTTTTGGTCAGTAACTGGTGTAGCTATGATTTGAGCATTATAGATACTCAGAGCAATCAAGAAATTCAGCGTCTAAAATTAGGTAGATATCCCCGTGGAATTGCCATAGATGCTAATTCCGAGAAAGCCTATGTTGCAATTATGGGTTCAACTGACATTGCTGTAATTAGTTTAAAGGAACAAAAACGTTTTGCACTAGGTTGGTTAAGAAATATCGGTGCTTCACCACGTCATTTGAATATTGCTCCAACAGGAGATTATCTCTATGCAACTTTGAACGGTGAGGGAAATATTGCCAAAATTGACCTCTCTACAAATAAAGTAATCAGCAAAGTTAGAACTGGTAATGCTCCTAGGAGTATGGCTATTTCTGATGATGGAGAGTTTCTTTATGTAGTTAATTACCACTCTAGTACTGTTAGTAAGGTTCGTACTCAGGACATGAAAGTAATCCAATCTGTTCAAACAGGTGCAAATCCAATTGGAATTACTTATGATTCGGAAACTCATCAAGTTTGGGTCGCTTGTTATTCAGGAAGTCTGATGGTATTTCAGGTTTAAAATACCGTTAATATAAAGACGTAGCATTGGTACATCTTTATATGAGGTATCCAATCTGATCCTGAACGTTTTATACCATGCTCTTTTATTGCGATAAATATTACTTCAACTAGTACAACAAGGCTTTCATTAAAAAGAATATTGCTTCTTTTATTAGCTTTCCAGCAAGTTCAAATGGTAGTATTATTTCTGCCGAACTGTACTAGTACTTTATTCTTCACTACATCCAACATTGAACTTCTTGAACTAGTAAATTAATACCTTAACTGACTAGGATTATGTTATTTCCAACCTACGAATTTTTGTTTTTTTTTGCGATTGTTTTTACCTCAAGTATTTTTCTGAAAAAACAAGTCTCTGCTTACAAGTATTTTTTACTATTTAGCAGTCTCATATTTTATTCATTTTGGAGCTTGAATTTCCTTGGTTTATTAGTAACTGACATAGCAATTAACTATTTTATTCTCAAAGAAATTGCGAAGGATAAGCACAAAAAACTGTTTCTTGTACTTGGATTATTTATAAATTTAATCTATCTAGGGCTTTTCAAGTATTACAACTTTTTTGTTGACTCTTTATATGAATTGTTAAATATAGTTCAACTACAATTTAGTTTTCCAGTATTACAAATACTTGCACCTGTGGGTATTTCTTTCTATACCTTTAGAATAATAGCTCATTTGGTAGACTGTTATCGCAATGAACAGCAATATCCTAGCTTTCTAGATTATGCAGTATATGTCAGCTATTTTTCCCAAATTGGTTCGTGCTAATAAGTCTGGGAAGAAAGGACGGGTTAGAACTAAAGATGGTTGTCATTTTACCCATCATGGTGCAAGAATTCTTGCTGATAATCTTATAGATAAAATGGATCAAAATGGCGTTTTGCAAAATATTGTAGAGCTAAAACCACGAGATACAAATTAGGCTAATTGATATTGATAGATAATAGATAAATCATTAAATTAATCTAACACTATCAGAAGAGCTTTCAAACCCGACTTCTTACCCCCATCAGGATAATCATAGAAGTCGGGTTTTTAGGATAAATCTCTCTAACACCCTTATAATCTGAGTAAAAACCCGACTTCTTAAGACATTTGATACCAGGATACGGCATGAACATCAAGTTCTTGCTGTTGAGGTAATGATAGATAATAACTAAACCAACTATTCGCTAAACGAGCCACTTCATCTAAAGCACCTGGTTCGTTAAATTGTTGAGCAGCACCGGGGATGATTTCTAGCTGTTTTTTGGATGCTTGAATATGAGTGAAGGCATCTTGATTCATGGCAATTAATGGTAAATCATTTTCACCTACAATCAGTAAAGTTGGAGCTTGTACATAGTTGAGAACATTTGATGTTAAACAGGTTTCTCCACTACGGGAAACTATTGCTCCTACAGACATTGGACGCTCTGCTGCGGCAATTAATGCTGCTCCTCCACCAGTGCCATCGCCAAAATAGCCTATTTTGAAATTACTAGTGCTGGGGTTCTTGAGCAACCAATCAGTAACACCAACTAATCTTTTTGCTAAAAATAGCACATTACTGCTGCAATGCTTGCTTCGTAAATCGATGGATTCTTCTTCACGAGTTAGTAAGTCTACTAATACAGTTCCAACCCCTGCTGTTTGACGCAAAACATGAGCAAGGTAGCGATTCCGAGTACTGTAACGTCCAACACCGTTACCATGTGCAAATATAATAATGGAACGAGCTTCTAATGGTACTACTAATTCAGCCTGCAATTTTACAGCACCGATTGCAATTGAGGCGATTTGTTCTTGAATATTGCTTAAAACATGACTAATCATCTTTTTACCCTCCGAAATTCCCATTTATGATGTGAGGATCAAAATTTTTATTTATCTATTTTTATTTATAGAGAAATAATTTGAAGATTTTGTGAAGCATACAGTTTTTTTGTGGGTTTGGCTTGTCCTCACAAGTTCCTCAAATTGTTTTCCTAATTTAAAAGTAGAGCCAAAAATATTGGCTCGCTAAGCAAAGTCGTTATCGTGATTGCAGGGAGCAAATGTATGTCTGAAAGAAACTGGCATCTACCCAAAGAAATAGATAGTCTACGCCATCAGATGAATCATTTATTTGATGAGTTGGTTCATGGAAATGCACATAAGACTAATAATCATGCTTTAAATTCTATCCCCAAAATAGAAAATGCGACTTGGCAACCAGCAATCGAAATCAAAGAAACAGATTCATGTTTGATTCTACAAGTCCAAGTACCTGGTATAGAACCCAAAAATTTGGATATTCATGTAAGTAAAAATGCGGTTTCTATTGCTGGGGAGCATGAAGAACAAAAAGTTCATTATGAAACAGGAATATACCGTTCTGAATTTAATTACGGTCATTTTGAACGCATAATACCCTTACCTATATGTGTTGAACACAAACAGGTAAAAGCCGAAATTCACAATGGACTTTTAACCCTAAATCTACCAAAAACTCATACAGAAAAACATGATGTAGTCAAAATTGATTTGACTATGGAAGAAAGAGCAAGGGAAGCAATGGTTGAACAGCGTCAACATCAAGAACACATCGAAGAAACAATGCATTCTCGTACTGCTTCAGAGTTAGAAAATCTTAACCATGCTGAAATTACAGAAGAAGCAAGAGTTGGTATGAGAAAACAACGTCAGCATGATGAACACCTAGCAGAAACTATGCATTCTCGCACCCAATCGGAACTTGATGCATCTTCTTCTAGTACTTGAATAAAAATATCAGAATATACAGAATGTTTTCTGTTTTGATCAGGTATTGGGGTGAATTTGAAGTCAAATAATTTACTCATCAAAAGTGTAGGAGAAAAATTATGAAAACCCCAAATACCCGTCCCGTTCAACAAAATATCTTCATCATTTACATACTATTATTACTAAGTTTAGTTGTGAGTGTGATTTGGTTGAATGGGTTAGATACTAATGGAAATTCTACTTCTACAGAAACAATTCCTACTCCCACACCCGAACAAATCAAAAAATTACCCATATCAAAAAACAACAATACAGTTCCAAAACCAACTATCCCATTTACAATTCCCAAACCAACAGAAAAATTAACGACAAAAGAAAATCCACTCGTTGTCGAGTTACAGCCGAAAGCCTATTTCTTAAAAATTGAAGGTCAAGAAATTAACTTAGTTCCACAATCAGTTACTATTGAAAAAGGAACATCAAAAGAAGTCGCATTACAACAAACTTTAAATCACCTTTTGAGTAATCTAAACAATCAATTTACTTCCACGATTCCCCCAGGAACTAAATTATTAGGTTTGCAAATTAACGAAACAGGAATTCATGTCAACCTATCCGATGAATTTCGCTATGGTGGTGGCTCAACTTCAATGATTTATCGTGTAGCTCAAGTACTTTATACTGCTTCAAGTCTTGATTCAGATGCTAATATTTACCTTTCTGTTGAAGGTGAATTATTAAATGAAGAAAACCCCCTCGGGGGTGAAGGAATAATTTTAGCAGAGCCGCTGACAAGACAACAATTTGTCAAAGATTTTTCGATTAATTAAAATGGAGAACTTATTATGTCTATTACATCTAAAACTCGGCAAATGATTAAATCAATTCTAGAAATTCCCCAAAAATTGATTAATTTGACTACCAATGGAGTAACTAGAATTTTTAGCCCCAGCGATGATGACTATCCAAAATCGGGAGTACAACCCTATGAAGGCGATCACACGAAGAGTAGGGAATAGGGAATAGGGAATAGGCAACGGGGAACAGTAGACATCTCCGAAAAAGAATGTAGAGACGCGAAATTTCGCGTCTCTACAAGGTTTCTGGATGACGCATAATTAATTTCCGGAAATGTCTAGCATGTTTCTTTAGGACTTACAAACAGACTAGGTGTTAACGTCATTATTCGCTTCGCTAATCACCCGTAGGGTGCATTTTGGTTGAGGTTACACATCCCCATTGCTCTCCACGGAGATTCCCTATTCCCTATTAACTCACTTTTTAATCACATTTGTTTATAATACTAGATGCAAAGGCTCACTGATTAGCTAAAAACTACAATAACAGCTAATAGTCTTTAATTTACCCTGCCAATGCTAAATATTAGATAAAAGCGAATAAGATGACAGCAACATCGAAAGAGATTATCAGATCAACTCAATGGCATCATCTGTCTGTAGAGGAAGTCACTCAAAATTTAGATACTAATTTAGAAACAGGTTTAACTTCTTCTCTTGCAGCAAAAAAACGAGAACATTTTGGTGCAAACGAACTTAAAAGCAAACCTGGAAAAGGGCCATTTTTAAGATTTATTTTGCAATTTAACCAACCGTTGTTATATATCTTATTAATCGCGGGTGCAATCAAGGCATTTTTAGGACAATGGGTGAATGCTGGGGTGATTTGGGGTGTTACTTTAATTAACGCCATTATTGGTTTTGTGCAAGAATCCAAGGCTGAAAGTGCGATCGCGGCTTTAGCTTCCTCAGTAAAAACCGATGCAACTATCATTCGCGATGGTCAAAAAATGCAGATTCCATCAACGGAGTTAGTACCAGGAGATATAGTACTACTTACTTCGGGAGATAAAGTACCCGCTGATTTGCGTTTGGTGCAAGCACGGAATCTACAAGCTAATGAATCAGCACTCACAGGTGAATCAGTTGCAGTTGAAAAAAATCCGCAACAGCTAAATCTAGATGCAGCTTTAGCAGAACGCACCAATATGGCTTATGCTGGTAGCTTCGTAACTTTTGGCACTGGTAAGGGTGTTGTTGTTGCGATTGGAGATGCTACGGAGACAGGACGCATTTCCCAGTTAATGGAGCAAGGAAACGCTCTAAAAACTCCATTAACCCGCAAATTTGACAAATTTAGCCGTACTTTACTCTACATAATTTTAGGAATAGCAGCATTGATGTTTGCTGTGGGGCTGGGATATGGCTACTCTTGGGCAGAAATGTTTGAAGCTGCGATCGCCTTTGCTGTGAGTGCGATTCCTGAAGGATTACCAGCGGTGGTTACTGTTACACTAGCTATCGGTGTTTCCCGCATGGCGCGTCGTCATGCAATTGTTCGCAAATTACCAGCAGTGGAAACCCTCGGTGGTGCTACAGTCATTTGTTCTGATAAAACTGGTACACTAACAGAAAACCAGATGACAGTACAAGTAATCTATGCTGGAGGTGAAAATTATACTGTCAGTGGTGTAGGGTATGCTTCAGAAGGAGAAATTTTACTTGATGAAAAACCAGTAAACTTGGATGATTCATCTGCTCTTGAAGAATGTATCAAAGCTGGATTGCTATGTAATGATTCACATTTAGAAAAAAAAGACGAGCAGTGGCAGGTTATTGGTGATCCAACAGAGGGAGCTTTGGTAGTTGTTGCCCATAAATTTGGATATGAACGCAATAGTTTAGAACAGGAAATGCCCAGATTGGATGTTATTCCCTTTGAATCTGAGTTCCAATATATGGCGACTTTGCATGAAACTTCATCAACACAAAAACAGCAACAGAAAATTATCTACATTAAAGGTTCCGTTGAAGCAATTCTCAAACGTTGTCAACAGATGTTGGATGCTCAGGGAAATGTTGCTCCTGTAGATCCAAAAACAATACATCAAAAAGTTGATGCCATGGCGAATCTTGGTTTACGGGTATTAGCATTTGCTAAAAAATCTGTGCATGGAACATCCCTAGAACATACAGATATTGAAAATGATTTGATTTTCTTGGGATTGCAGGGGATGATCGATCCGCCAAGAGCAGAAGCCATCAAAGCGGTGCAAGCCTGCCAAGAAGCTGGGATTCAAGTAAAAATGATTACAGGCGACCATGCGGTAACTGCCCAAGCCATTGCTGAAAGTATGGGCTTTAACAAAAATGGTGAAGTTATGGCTTTCACAGGAAGCGAACTTGCTCAAATGGATCAATCACAACTTGCCACAGCGGTAGAAGATGGGGCTGTATTTGCTCGTGTGGCACCAGAACAGAAACTGCGTCTTGTGGAAGCATTACAATCCAAAGGCGAAGTTGTGGCTATGACAGGGGATGGTGTTAATGATGCACCTGCTCTTAAACAAGCAGATATTGGGATTGCTATGGGGGGTGCAGGTACAGAGGTGGCAAAAGAAGCGGCTGACATGATTTTAACCGATGATAATTTTGCATCCATCGAAGCAGCAGTTGAGGAAGGGCGGACTGTTTATCAGAATTTGCTCAAAGCGATCGCCTTTATTCTCCCAGTCAACGGTGGTGAATCGATGACGATTTTGATTAGTGTACTGCTTGCTAGACAATTGCCAATTTTATCTTTACAAGTTTTGTGGTTAAATATGGTTAATTCTATTGCCATGACTGTACCCTTAGCTTTTGAGCCAAAGTCTGTTGGGGTGATGCAAAAACCACCCCGGAACCCCCGTGAACGATTACTTTCCCCAAGTTTAGTTAAGCGCATTCTGGCTATTTCTATTTTTAACTGGATTTTAATTTTCGGTGTATTTGAATGGATAGAACAAAGCACAGGAAATATCAATTTAGCCAGAACAATGGCAATTCAAGCTTTAGTAGCAGGAAGAATTTTTTATCTTTTAAGTATTAGTCAATTAGGAATTGCTATTTTCAACAAACTTCGTGGTATTAACCAGAGAGTTAAGGATGTTTCAGCAATTGGAATTGGAATTGCTTTAACTATCGTTTTGCAAATAATTTTTAGTCAATGGAATTTAATGAATCTCTTATTTTCTACAGCACCACTGAATTTGAATCAATGGTTAATTTGCTTGGTTGTTGGATTGCCAATGATTATATTAGCTATCCTGGTAAATCGTTTTGACCCAATTAATTAGAGTTAAATTATTAAAGCAATAATGTGGGAGATTTGAGAAAGTCGAGAAATGCTATGAACGCAGAGGCACGCTAAGGTATACGCAGAGAAACGCAGAGTTTTACTGGTATGTGATTAAATATTTTTTTACTCACGGATTCCTCACAATCTTTGTTTAGATTAAAAGTATAGAGAAGATGATTTAAAGGGTTTCAATGTTTTCTCTAAGATGAGTTAATTAAATTATTTGTATGTAGGAAATTAACTCGTCTATAACCCCATTGCATTGTAGTAGAAGCCCTAAGAAATGCAATTGAGAGGAAATAAAATTATGCAACTTCAAGAAAGAAACGAACAGGAAAACAATCACCTTATTGATGTAAATAACCTTCCTACATTTACCATCGCGGAACTAACATCAACAAGGTTGAGTAAACCAACTTTAAGAAAGGGAGATACCGGAGAAGCAGTTGAAGAACTGCAAAAACTCTTAAAATATTGGGAACTTTATTATGATGTAATCGATGGTATCTTCAGCGAATATGTTGAATGGGCTGCTAAAGCATTTCAACATCGTGTCTATCTTGAAGAAGATGGTATCGTCGGTTCATTAACTTGGAAAGCACTTTATAGCGGTGCTCCTCCTGTTCCACCTATCCCAGTTCTCAGTCGTGGTAGTACTGGAAAATACGTGAGGATGGTTCAAAGAACCTTATCACTACACGGTTACTATAGCTTTAATATAGACGGTGATTTCGGTGCAATTACAGAAGTAGCAGTGAGAAAATTCCAATTGGATATGGCTTTACCTCAAGATGGAGTCGTAGGTCCTCGGACTTGGCACGCTCTGAGTAAAGTATATCATTAAAAACATCCTGTCTAATTCTGTTCTAAGTCAATGCTTGGATAATACATCATATACAAAAGCTAACTAGTTATTCAAGCATATGAAACCTCCTCTAACAAGCGTCATTCTCCACGAGAGTGACGCTTGCTTGTTAATGAGACATATCTCTGGGTACATTAATGCGATCGCGTAAAAATCGCAGAGCAACATCAGAACCCGATGGGGGTACACAGTCTTCATGTGTGTTAAAGCAACAAGGAGCGGAATGTAGTGTAGGGAAGCATTCATTCACCCTCCAAGTGCGGTTCATCCTAACAGTAGCGCTTGTATTTGCAACTAATCTCTAAAATCGTAAAATCAAAGATAAAAAAATACTTACAGCAAAACACATTGAAATGTATAAAAATAACTTGCTTTTTTGTTCAGGAAAGTCACCAATATAACAATAAAAACTAACGAAAAAGCTTATGGATGTTGCATTGAAATACTGGCAACTAGTAAGGATTGATGCTAGTGGAAAGCGTAAAATCCAGGAAATTCCTGCGGCAAAAGCTTTTTTCACTCAGAAATTTGGAGAATCGACTGCTAGAGGTAGTATTACAAATATTGATATTCAGCGTCAGTTAATAGAAGAATATCAAGATGGAAAAAGTGAGTGTTCTCAGCTTGCAGAACGTTGTTTATTATGTTTTATTTCTTGGCAAATTGAACAAGCTTGCTGGCAATTAGCAGCAAAGTTCGGGAAACATAATGGTTTTAATTATAGTGATTTACTACCGTATGTGTTAGATGATGACGGCAAATTTTCGCGTGTATATTCTAGTTATAAATTTTTTTCTCTAACAATACTGGAGAGTTTCAATCCACAACAAAGTAATCTGGAGAATTGGACTAAAATCAAGATAAAAAAACATCCAGAATTAGTCAGTTTCTTGCTGGAATCTGGTGTTTATCTAATTAGCGATTGGGCAATATTAAATGATACTAAACCCCAACAATTAGAACGAATTGCTCGTGATTTTCATTTGTTGACTGAGTTGGAAATTCAAGAATACAAGTTGATTTTAGAAGCTTATCATGCTGTGTATCGTCAACAAAGACTAGAACAAAATCTCAAAAAATTTACAGGAAAATGTCAAGAGCCAACATCTGAACAATTAAAAGATATTGCTCGGTATTTACAAAATCTAAAAGTTGAAAAATTAAATTATAAACAGTTACCAGTGAATCAAAATTCTATTGATAACATAATGCTAAAATTACAAAATATAGCTGTAAAACTCAGACAGTATCGGATTCATGTCAGGAGAGGTTTAGTCATCACGGAATCTCTCGATTACAATGATGGGATTGAAGATGTTTTTTATGGAGTTGATAGCTTATTAGATTCAGAAAAAGAAGAAGCGGAATTTTTACAATTTTACTATCACAAATTTGATGTTTGCTTAGAACAGTCCTTAGCAATAGTTATACAATCAAGAGTGAAAGAATTAGAATCTAAAAATAGTAAAAAAGCGAAAAATTTTCTGATAGCATTACGGTTGTTTCACTGTCATAAATTAACAATGGCAGAAATTGCCAAACATTTACAACTACGGGCACAGGATGCAGTAACGCGATTGTTAAATCTGAAAGATTTTCGCGCTGATGTTGCTCAACAAATGTTGTTATTATTGCGGAGTAGTATTAAAGATAAAGCTATAATCTATTCTTCTGTCGAACAAATAGAAGAATTTGAAAAGCAAATTACAGTGGCGATCAACGAACAGATTCACAAATTAATTGCAGAAGCCGAAATACAATCTCGTTCTCCGAAAAATATTTTAACAGATAGTATATTTGTTGAAAAATTATGTAATTATTTAAATGGTTGTAATTAAGAATAATGAATAATTTATCTCGTAACTATGTCCCAAATTCGCTAGATTTTGAAAACATCCCGACAGCCACAATTACCATTTCACATCAAGAAATTAGTGAAAATTTAGAAATTATCAGTAAAATTACTCAGAACCAGCAACAATGGCAAGCTTATTTAAATTTATTGGCTTTTATTGTTTTTAAAAAATGGTTAAATACAAGAAATATTACTTTTAATCAGAGTTTAAATAAATACACAATTTGTCAAGCGGAATATGTTAATTTTATTAATGCTATATGTAATTTACAGGTAGGTGAATTCACAATTTGTTTAATTGCTATTGGTAGCCTGACTGATGAACTGATAAATTTACCACAAGTAATTGTCGATTTACCTGAATTTACACCTCATTTTTATGTCTTAGTAGAAGTTTTAGAAGAAGAAAAAATGGGATTAGTTTCTGGTTTTATATCTTATCAGAAACTGATAAAAAATCTCACAACCTCAAATTTACAACCAGAATTTGATTGGAATTATCAAGTACCTTTGTCTTGGTTTGATAGCAATTTTAACCGTTTGCTACTATATTTACGTTGTTTACAACCGGAGATAATCGCGTTACCATCCATTCCCGAACGTATTTCAGCTTTACGTATATTTGAAAGTGAATTAATCGAATTATTACCACAGTTAATTTCGCCAAAACGTCAATTATGGGAAGTTTTAACATGGGAACAAGCTACTCTAGTTTTTACTACCCCAGAATTACTTGATTGGATCTATAAAAAACAACTTCAATTTGGCAAAGAATCTCAGGAAGTAGAAAATGAGAGAATAAGGTTGTCAGATTTGTTCAAACTATTAACGCAACCAGCAATAAATGTTGAGCGTTGGTTGTCGAATCAATTGGATGAATTAGCTCAGCAACTTTCTTGGATGCTATTGCCAAGTTTAGTACCAACTTCAGCGTTACGTTCAACAAAAGAGGAATTTGCCGCGATCGCTATCCAACTTCAAAAACAAGGTTTAAAATTGCCATTAGATGCAAGGGGTGCATATCAAGACTTGCTGTTGTTTGGGATACCATTAAGGTTATATGCCGTAACTTGGTATTTTACATCGCAGTTTGACAAAGATGAGTGGACTTTGCTACTAATACTCGGTACTGTAACAGGTGGTTACATTCCGTTGAATCTGAAACTCTGCATTAGCGATAAAAATGGTATTTTAGTAGAAAAAGGTGTAGATACAAATAATACCCCTTACTTATTTGCCCGTGTCATCGGTAGTATTGATGAAAAGTTTCTTGTCAAGATTATTTTGAGGAAAGGTGTTGATCTCACTTTACCACCTTTTGGGTTTGATAAATAGGGAAGAAGCAAGATAAGTTAGCTCAAGTTACTCCCTATTTATCAATACGAGCTGTTCATCAATTAAATGTTACTGATAACTGATAACTGTTAATGTATCAAGCCTACAAGATTTTATTCGGTAGTGTTGTCATAATTTTTCCTTAGCCTCTTGTTCTATGAGGTATTCAATATACTAATGGAGAACTTGTCAATGCGTTATTCCTGGAGAGGGATTACCGTTGTTACCCTACTGTTTTTGATGACATTTTCACTGGCAATTATTATAATTAGTCCCCAGTCTACACTAGCTCAGGTGCAAACCATAGAACACCAAAGAGGAGAGGCTTTGCAACTTTTTAAATTAGGTACTGAGCAACTTAACAAAAGTCAGTTTCAAGATGCTTTAAAAAATTTTCAGCAGGCTTTAGTTATAGTTAGAGAAATCAAAGAATTTGAAGGTGAAGCTGCTATTCTCAAAAGTATAGGGTTAGTTTATGACAATCAGGGACAGTATTCTCAAGCATTAGATTTTTATAATCAAGCTTTAGCTATTTACAAACAACTTGCGAATAAAGCCAATGAAGGAATTATTCTCAGCAATATTGGAGTAATTTATGATAACCAAGGAAAATATTCTCAAGCATTAGATTTTTATAATCAAGCTTTAGTGATTTTCAAACAAATTGCCGACACATCAGCAGAAGGAACAACTCTTAACAATATTGGAGCAGTTTACCGCAATCAAGGAAACTATACCCAAGCTTTAGAATTCTACAGTCAAGCATTAGCTCTGATTAAACAAATTGCTAACAAACCAGTAGAAGGAAGTATTTTCAATAATATTGCAGCCGTGTATCGTGATTTAGGAGAATATGCTAAAGCCTTAGAATTTTATCAACAAGCTTTAATTGTTCGTAGACAAATTAATGATAAAGCAGGAGAAGCAAGAACTCTTAACAATATTGGAGCAGTTTATTTCAGCCAGGGACAATATTCTAAAGCCTTAGAATTCCACAACCAAGCTTTAGAATATTTCCAGCAAATCAACAACAAAGCAGAGAAAGGAAGAACTCTCAACAATATTGGAACAGTCTATGACAGTCTGGGAGATTATTCCAAATCTCTAGATTTTTATCAAGAAAGTTTATTGATTAGTAAACAAATTGGTGATCAAGCCGGGGAAGTAACAACCCTGAATAATATTGGCGTACTTTACCGCAATCTCGGACAAAACTCTAAAGCATTAGATTTATTTCAAGAAGCTTTAAATATTGTTCAACAAATTGGTGACAAAGCTGGTGAAGCTATAAATCTTGGTAATATTGGGTTAATTTACGATAACTTAGGAGAATATTCTAAAGCTCTAGAATTTTACAATTTAACTTTAAACATTCGTAAACAAATTGGCGATAAAGTTGGAGAAGCAGTTACTTTGACTAACATTGGAGTTGTTTATTACAACCAAGGAGAATATTACCAATCGCTAAATTACTTGAATGAGGCTTTAGCTATTTTTCAAAAAGTTGATGCGAAAGCAGAAGAAGGAAGTATTTTCAATAATATTGGAGCTATTTACTATAAGCAAGAGCAGTATTCTTTGGCATTAGATTATTATGATAAAGCTTTAGCTATTCAAAAACAAATTGGTAATAAAGCAGAACAAGGAAAAATTCTTAGTAATATCGGAAATGTTTATCTTAAGCAAAGAAAATATCGTGAGTCAGCAAAGTTTTTATTAACTGGGATTGAAGTTTTGGAATCTATCAAAAATAGATTGACTGATGACCAAAAAATCTCAATATTTGAAATTCAATTTACGGCATATCGATTACTACAAGAAACTTTAATTGCCCAAGATAAAATTGGTCAAGCATTAGAAATTGCCGAGCGCAGTAGAGCCAGAGCTTTTATCGATTTATTAAGTTTAAAAGCATCAAAAACATCAAATTATTACAATAGAGACACAGCTATTTATACAAAAGTACCAAAAATAACACAAATAAAAAAAATAGCTCAGCAGCAAAAAGCTACATTTGTGGAATATACAATTAATCAATCACAACTATATATTTGGGTAATTAAACCGACAGGTACAATTACTTTTAAGCAAGTAAACCTGAAAATATTAGGTATATCATCAATTACGAATTTAGTAAATAATAGCCGCGAATCGATAGGTATCATAGGTCGTGGTCTTCAAATCATACCACCAACTAAACCTCTTCAAAAAGAAAATTTAAAAAAATTATATCAGCTTCTGATTGAACCCATTGCATCTCTTCTCCCCACCAATCCAAACGAACATATCATTTTTATTCCTCACGAATCATTATTTCTCGTTCCCTTCCCTGCACTACAAGATAAAGATGGTAAATATCTGATCGAAAAACATACTATTCTTACATCTCCAGCAATTCAGGTATTAGAAATTACCAGAATAGAACGACAAAAACCGAAAGGTAAGGATGTATTAGTCATAGGAAACCCTGCAATGCCTTTTGTGGGAGTTCCGCCAATACAACTATCTCCACTCAAATATGCAGAAGTTGAAGCCAAAGCAGTTGCCCACTTAAAAAATACCACAGCTATAACCGGAAGTCGGGCGACTAAAGCAACTTTCAAACAAAAATTACCGGGAGCAAGAATTATTCATTTAGCTACTCATGGTTTACTCGAAGATGCAAATCAAAAAGGTATACCTACAGCGATCGCACTTGCTCCTGACTCCAAAAACGGGAAAAATGGGGATGATGGTTTGCTCAGACTAGGGGAAATAATTGACTTGCCCATCAACGCAGAATTAGTAGTTCTCAGTGCTTGCGATACAGGTAGGGGAACAATCACGGGTGATGGGATAATTGGACTATCTCGTTCTTTTATTGTGGCTGGTGCATCTAGTATAATTGCTTCACTTTGGTCGGTTCCAGATAATTCTACATCAGAATTAATGATCGAATTTTATCAAAAATTACAACAAAATTCCGATAAAGCTTTTGCATTGCGTCAAGCGATGCTTAAGACAATGAAAAAATATCCTAATCCTGTATATTGGGCTGCATTTACATTAACTGGAGAGGCAAAATAATGAATAAAATATTATATAAACATCAAAAATGGCTCATTTACATTTAAAAATTCAAAGTATTGAACAAGTTTGTTTATTTGAATTATCTTGGGGAAAAGGACAACATCTGAGTGTAATGCTTTTCTATCCTCAATATCTCACTAAGATTTACCAAGAATGGCAAGAATGTTATTTAAATTTTTATCAGAATTCACTACGAGGAAGAGTTGCCGATATTGGTTGCATTGAAACAATAATTGTTGACTGGCAAGCCAAATTAGTTCAAGCAGAAGTAAAATTATTATCGGAGTTTCATAAGTGGCTACGGAGTGCTGAATTATATGAAATTAGAACAACAATATCTAATATAGCAAAACAACAATCTCCTATTCCAGTTACTCTTTTTATTACTTGTAATTGTCTAGAATTAACACGTTTACCTTGGGAAGCTTGGGACATCAATTCCGAGTTTTCTCTGTCTTCTGAAAAAATTAAAATTGTACGCAAGCCAATAAATATTTATCAAACAGTTAGAAATGTCAAGCAAAAGAATCGTTCTCAAAAAATTAGAGTTTTAGCAATTTTAGGTGACGATACAGATTTAGATTTCCAAGCTGAAAAACAAGCAATAATCAAACTAAATTCTATCGCTTATATCGAATTTATTAGTTGGCAGCCAGGACAAAATCTCACTGAATTAAAAACGAAAATTAGAAATACTATAGTATCAAAAAATGGTTGGGATATATTATTTTTCGCTGGACACAGTAATGAGAATGATTTAACAGGTGGAGAAATATCAATTGCTCCCAATACAACTTTATCTCTTACAGAAATTACACCTGCAATTAATATTGCATTAGAAAGAGGTTTACAATTTGCAATTTTCAATTCTTGTAATGGCTTAAGTATTGCGAATACCCTAATTGATTTAGGCTTAAGCCAAGTCGTAGTGATGCGAGAGCCAATACACAATAGCGTTGCTTCAGAATTTCTGCTATTATTTTTGAAATCATTAGGTCAATTTAAAGATGTTTATGAAGCATTATCCACTGTATCTCAGTATTTCAAGTTAGAAAAAAATCTTGAATATCCTAGTGCTTACTTAATTCCTTCTTTGTTTTGTCATCCGGAAGTATCTCTATTTCGTTTGGAACCATTTGGCCTCCAAAAAAATGTTAAAAAAATGATACCGAGCCGCTACGAAATCATCGCTATTTCCAGTTTAATTTTAATTAGTCTACAACTACCCGTACAGAAATTTTTATTGGAACGCAGGTTGTTGACACAGGCTATTTATCGTCAAATTACAGGACAAATACCAACTAGCTCGAATCCACCAGTTTTATTAGTACAAATAGACGAAAAATCGATTCAAAAAGCCAAAATTTCAAATCCTAGACCGATGAATCGGAAATATTTAGCTAGTTTAGTTGATCGGCTAGTTCAATACAACGCTAAAATCATCGGTATTAATTATTTATTAGATAGACATCAAGAAAAAAATGATGAAATTTTAGCAACATCTATTCGCAATGGAGTCAATCAACAAAATCCCACCTGGTTTATTTTTGCTGCAACTCGCGCCGCAAATGGAGAACAACTTGAGGTTTTGCCGCAAATTGCCAGTACTAACTGGAGTTTACAAGGGGAACTCGATATTTTGCCTGGATATATGCAACTTTCTTCCCTATCTGCATCCCAACCCGAACTACCCCACTTTACTCACTTAATAGCTCAAGCCCAGCAATTACAAAGACTTTATTCCACAGCAGAAAATTTTCGAGAAAAGCCAAAAGAAATACCCCAGCCAAAATTAAATAGTCAAATTAATTTTTTACAAAGAGTTAATAGCTTTATTCAAAGCCACAACAATAAAACTGGTACATTAAAAGACCTGAATTCATCAATCATGCAATCCCCTTTACAGCCGATTAGGGAATTTAGTTACTATCTTGGTCAAATGTGGTTACATCCAATTGTTGATTATTCAATTCCACCAAAGCAAATTTACCATCGTATTAGTGCTTGGCAATTATTAAAAAACGAACAACAAAACAACAATAAGCATCAAATCACCATCATTACTCCTGGAGGATACGGAGAAGCAGGAATATCTGTTGATGGTGAAGACAACTTTGAATTACCACCTGCGATCGAATATTGGCAAAATTTAGAAAACTCCAATGCTTCGAGCAGTGTGATGACAGGTGGAGAAGTTCAGGCTTATATTTTACATCATTTGTTAGAGCAAAGATTATTAGTTCCAATTCCCGATTTATGGATGATAGGAATAGCCATCTTTGTCGGCAAATATTTGTCTTTTCAGATACAGAAAAATCGCTGGAAATATTTGCTTATTGTGGTAGCCTCTACCACCATTTATGGACTTGTAAGTTTGCAGATTTATCTCTCACCAATAGCAATAGTTATACCTTGGTTATTGCCATCTGCGACACTGTGCATATATATACTTCCAGCCTTACAAAATCAAACAAAATAACCGATATTTTTACATATTTTCTATAATCTCAATTAATTTTACTTATTGCATATCTCCCTGATATTTAGAAGTATATATATTTTAGAGGGTGTGTATCAAAATTTCTTTTTTTGTCGCGAAAACGTTAGAAATTGCAGGTTACAACAACCAAAAGTAATTTCCCATTTCTAAGAGGTAAATTTTTCTCCTAAACAATCCAATGAATGCAAATCTTACATCATCTTTTAAGGTACTAATGAAAAGATTGACAACATTGAGCGCCAGCTTAATCGCGATCGCAACTTTAGCAGTAAACCTACCAGCTTCTGCAAACTCAGCATTAAACTCTGCACTTGCTAATTGTGAGACAATAGCAAACCCCATCGCTCGTAGCAATTGTCGTTCTGCGGTAATTTCAACACAAGGAAGCTGGGACTTGTGGAATTCTTTTACTCCACGTCAACGTAGTCTGGCTATACAAATCAGCCAAATTCATTATGCCTACCACCAAAAAACTGGTCAACCACTACCTGTAACGAATGGAACGGTTAATCAGATGATGCAAATTATTGGAGCTAGAGCAAATGAAAGAAGCTTTGTAATTAATCGAATGCAAGCTAACTATAATGCTGGACTCGCTATCAATGAAGCCGATAGAGCAATTGATGGTGCAAACCGATTTTTACAATGCTTGGAAAGACAAGGAACTGGCTGTATTCCCAATTTTTAGACTGCTGATATTTAGGTTGATAGGAACAGGTAGACACGCTGTAGAAACGTTAGATATGGCATCTCTACCATATTTTATTTTGCACAAACTTACAAATAATACCAATGAACAACTACAATTGGATACTGCGTACTTTTCTATTCCCGACTCTATTTTTGTGTGGATTACTTTTATTCCTTAATAAACTAGTCAATGCCCAAAATACATCAGAACAGACAAAATTAGCTTGGACAAATATTTTCCAAGCAGCGACGAAAGAACCCAAACCTCCCGTAAAACCACGCAAACCAGGTAGTCGTCCAACCGATGCAACTATTTGTATGATTTCTCCGGATGCACCAGATCAAACCAGAATTGTTTGGAGCGATCGCCCATTATTTCTCTGGCAAGGTAAGGTAAATAAAATTGGGGTACGTCGCAAAGGTAGTAACGTATACTTATGGAGTCAAAGTGTTACCAGCGCTGAAAGTACAACTTATACAGGTAGTGCATTACAACCTGGTCAAACTTATGAATGGGTTGTGAATGACAACACTTTTGTTCCTTTTCAGGTGATGAAAGCAGAACCAAGAAAGCTAATAGCTGAAGAACTGACAAATCTAGAAAAGCAACAGCCAGTTCAAGGTACTAGCACAGAAAACATAGCTCTTATCAAAGCAAATTATTTTGCTAAAGCTCAGTTGTGGTCAGATGTATTTCAAGAAACTTATTCTGTCCCCCAACCATCCACTAATTTACTTAAAATGCGTCAAGAACTTGTGGTAGAACTGTGTAAGTAATTATTAAACTTCACATATAGCAATCCTAAATGATTTGTAAGAAATTTATATATAATCTGGCAGTTCAAACCGCTACTACACAAACGAAGTCCACCTAAGTGGACTTAATTAAATAACCCGCGCAGGCGGGTTTTGTTTGTGTAGCTGCGACTTCCAGTCGCCAGGTATGAGTCAAATTTGACTTCTATTCCCAAGTTTGAATCTAAGTATTTTCTCACATCTCAATTCGGATTGCGATATCTTAGTTTTAGTCCTCTAAAAGAGGACTTTAGCTTTTAGCCAGGGAATTTATTCCCTGGTTTATAATGGATTCATACGCTTAATATTTTCTTTATAAACACCCTTTTCGGTAAAAAAGAATTTCGAGTTTTTTGCACAGATGGTCAAATAATAATTAATCACGCCCGTAAATTTTATGGTCTGTACGTTCTGCGTGTCCGTCAGGACATAGCCCCCGGATTTATCCGTGGATGTCCTGATTGTAGGCAATGTTGAAGCACCATTATTTTATTTATGGGGAACCCTAATTACGAATTACGTTCGCGTAGCGTCTCCCGGAGGGAGATATTACGAATTATATTCACCCGGACTTGATATTATGTCTTTTTAACTAGTAATAATACTGATAAAAATTTTTGCATATCCTCTTCACCTTCAGAAGTATATAAATATAGGGGGATAACAGGACAATCAGCCTTTTGGTTTAAACAAATAATAACTAGTAGGTTGGTTTTGGAAGCTGAGCTAACAAAAACTAAAAAAAAGGGATAACTCAAATGACGCGAAGTTATCAAATAGTCGGACATTACAGTGCTGACTTTAATCTCTTGTTTACGAAATGTCTAGAAGTTATTGAGATTTGTGGTTTCGCTCTTCAAGAATCAAATATTTTGACTGGTTATATTGTCGCAAAAACTCAAGTGAGTTGGAAGTCATTTGGTGAAATCATTGAGATTGAAATCAATCACAATGGTGGAGTAAAAGTCAAAAGTGTTTGCATCGTGCCGACAACACTCATAGCTTATGGCAAAAATCAAGAAAATGTTGAAAGAATATTTGCAAAGCTCGATGCTTCTTTCTGATCATTTGCTGAGGTCAATATGTGGTTAGGGATTGATTTTGGGACTAGTCTATCTAGCGCGGCTTTTGTAATAAATGAAGCAATAAGATTGGTCAAAGATCCTAACCAATTGGGTTTTTCTATTCCTTCTAGTATTTATATTACTGAATCTGGAGAAATAAGAGTTGGTCATGTTGCTGAGGATTTACGTCAACTAAATCCCAGCTTTTATCGCCGAGAATTTAAGCGTGATTTGGGAACAAAAACACCCTATACATTAGGAAATAAGCAAATATATCCAGAAGAACTTGCGGTGCAGATAATTAGGGAATTAAAAAATGAAGCCAATGAAATGATTCAAGGTATGGGATTAGGAGTAATTGATAAAGCTGTGATTACCGTACCTGCAACTTACCAATCTTATAAAAAGCAACTAATGGAGGAAGCAGGTAAAAACGCGGGATTTCAACAAGTAGAATTGTTAGATGAGCCGATTGCAGCAGCTATCTATTACACTAAAAACTACAAAAAACCAACAGAAATAAATCCAGAAGAAATTATCCTTGTTTACGACTTAGGTGGGGGCACTTTTGATGCTACTTTAATTCAAAAACAAAAAGATATATACGTAACATTATCTACCCCTGTAGGATTAGCCCACTGTGGTGGGATAGATTTTGATCGCAAAATATTTGAAGACGTATATAATCAGTGTAATCCTCAATTGCAGGCTTTACTAAATCGTCGCAATCAAACATCAGATGCAGAGCTATCTCGTCTACTCATATCAGATTTTTGTCGGGATTTTAAACATCAACTCGGAGATAAATTACAACATGAAAAACTTGTGATTTTACCCAGTGTCTCTCCAGTAAAATATTCTTTAGATCGAGATAGTTTCAATCGGATGATTTATCCATTAATTGCAGAAACTATTGAACAATGCCATCGTTTAGTCCAAAATGCAGGGATTAAGTGGGAACAGGTAGATCAGGTTTTATTGGTAGGGGGAAGTTGTCGGATTCCCTATGTCAAAAGTGTAGTTGAGACAGAGTTTAAAAGACCTGTTTTTCGAGTTGACGATCCAGAACTAGCAGTGTGTCAAGGTGCTGCAATTTATGGTGCTGATTTAGATGAAAAACCAAGTTCAGTCGAAAATACAACTCCTGGATTCTATGAGCCGGGGAAAGATATATGGGATTGGGACAATAAATAAATATTGTTTTCTAGTAATTGAATTCAAATAATATCTAATAAAGGAAATAAAACTATGTCTAACTGGGCACCTATTGTTTTTGGTAGAACTTATGAAGTAGACTTCCGCTTCATTGCTATACCAGTAGATTTAACTGCAAAAGAAAAGAATTGGTTACAACAATATATTCTTGTTACTACACGCTCCCCAGAAAGATTGCGAGAAGATCCTCCTCGTTGGTCTGTGATTAAAAAAGACGATATATGTGTTGTTGGTGTCACCTGTATGGCTGCTGCTTTTTCCCAAGATATGACTATGGATAATAAGCATCGGTCTTTATATCTCTTTGTCGGATATTTGTCTCGCTCTCCCTTTCCTGAATTACCACCAATGGATATTGAACAGTTTCAGCCTCTATACAAATATATAGGTGAAAAATGGAATGAAAAACCATACGATACCTCTAGACACGAGCCTATTCTTAATCAATATCAGTTCACTTTATCTGGATTAACAAAGACTTTAAATAGTGATGATGAGTACTTTAGTTTAAATCAAACTAACTCAGAAATAGTGCGTGTTTGGCCAGAGGAAGAAAACAATCGTGAAAATCTCTGGCAAGCCGCTTCTAAAGCTGAATCTGTCTCTCTTTGTCTTGGTTTAGCAAGCAAAAAAGATACTTTAAAATCTTGCCCATTCTTAAATATTGTAGCTGCTGATGTTCGACAAAAAGAGGATTTATCTAAAGTTATATCCCTAGAAACAACGATACAAGGAATTACAGCGACAACAATAACAACAGGTTCCACAACAGTATTACAACTAAGTAAGCCTGATGAAAATAAGCTTCCAGTTCATGTTCATAATCAACATCACAACAAAACCAACAATTTAAAATCAAATAATTCCCATAATTTAGGATTTTTAGCTTTGATTCTAGGATTATTTGGAGGTGGCTTTATCGGAGAAGAGTTTAATATTTTTGGCTTATTTGCAGGTGCCTTAATTGGATTAGTAGTAGCTATATTATTAGTAGGAGCCTGGTTTTCTAAATCAGACAATCAAGGGAAAATGATGCCTCACAATAACTCAGAGGAGTGTAGAATCGCAGAGGTTTCTCAAAATAAAGATAAAGATATGGCTCTAAAAAAAAAATGTAATTCGCATAATATTTCCAAGGAAAAATCCCAAGAGAATTTCTGGTTTGATCCTTTAAAATGGCTTCCATTTTGGAAGTAGTAAAAACATGAAAATAGTTATGCTTGGACATACTGGAGTTGGAAAAACAACCTATGTTGCATCGTTATATGGAATTATGCAGCAAAAGATTGAAGATTTTATTCTCCGAAGTGTTGATCATGAACAGCACAACCAGCTGATGAAAATGTTTGAGGAAATCTCCTTCGGTAAATATCCTTCCCCAACAGAGCAAAGAAGTGAATACCTCTTTGATATCCATTACTACTTTAACTCTCAAGATCACAAGTTGATGAGTTTTACTTTCACAGACTATCGAGGAGGAACTATTCATGAAAGCCCCAATACTGAAGAAGTACAAGTATTAATCCAAGACTTAAGTCAAGCTAATGGTATTATTATGTTTTTTGATGCTGAAGCGATTGTTCGTGGGGAAATTTGGAATAGTAAAATTGGTCGCATGACATCTTTAGTCACACACGCAATCGAAAATTTAAATCATCCCATCTCTCTAGCTATTGTTCTCACAAAATCAGATTTAGTTGAGAACTTTGATCAAAGGATTATTAATCCATTTGCTGGAATTATTAGTGTGATTGAGGCTAGTAAATCTATCTCAGGTTGTTTAATTCCAATTAGTTGTAGTAATCAATTAATTAATGTTCAAATACCGTTGTTATTTTGCTTAAAAACACTCATGACTCTCTATGTACAGGCAAAAACTAGCAAAGAACTTTCAAAACCAAAAACAATTGATAAAGAACAGACATATGAAGCGATAAATCACGCTATCAAAAATCTCAACTCCTATGTGCAACAGTTACCCTTAATTCAAACAGGTACAAATCTCGATACATATACCAAGAAACTTTCGGAATTCAAACATAATACTAATTTGAATTATCCACAAAAAAATTGCTCTATTTTTCCAATATATTCCGACCCCTTTGATGCTTTCAATAGTTAAATCAAGTAACTCAAGTAATTAAAAGGTAATAAATGTCTCACGACTTCAAAATTGTCATGTTAGGTACTAGTGGTGCGGGGAAAACCTGTTACATGCTAGGAATGTATGCTGTTATGCAGATAGGTTTTCATGGTTTTACGATCACAGCCAAAGACTATGACCAAGACAATGAACTCAGTAATAAATGGCAAGCATTAATCGAGGGAGAAGGTGAAAGTAGATGGCCCGCAGGTACTGACCAACCTCATTTTTATCGGTTTAACTTGAACTACGGTGCAAGACCAATGATTGAGTTTGAGTGGCTTGATTATCGTGGTGGGGCAATGTCAGACCAAAAGACTGAAAATGATGTCCAAATCTTAAGAGATTATCTCAAAAGTTCATCCTGCATCTTTTTATGCATATCTGGAGAATATCTTAAAGAGCGGGACAACTTAGGAAATGCAGTTCTGCAAGCAAAAGTTGGTCGGATGAATCAATTTCTTGTAGACCTCAATCAAGAAATTAATCCTTCTGATGACAAACCATTTCCTATTGTAATTATTCTGACTAAATATGATGAATGTAAGCATCGTCAAAGGCAGGAACTATACGAAGATATTCAGAAAATTTTGAGTTCTTTATTCACTCGTAAATCAGGCTGGTTAGTCACGATTTGTCCGGTGAGTATTTTTAATGGTAAACAAATTGCGCCCCAAAATGTTCATCATCCTTTATTTTTTGGAATTTATAGTAATTTACGGCAATACTCATTACAAAAAAATCAGTCTTCCCAGAACCATCAATCAACACAAAGTAAAAGTGGTAATTGGCTAACTCGAATAACCAAATTTGGAGGTGATAAACCCATAGAAACTCCATTCGGAGAATTTACTCCACAAGTTCCACAAACACAAGCCGATGACATTCAAGAAAAACTATCATTACTCGCTCAAGAAATAAAAGGGCTGCAAGTTTATCTCAGTGGTGAGGAAATAAAAAATTATTATGACTAAATCAATTATCCCATCATCTCCTTGGGCTGCTCTGGTTTACGGTAGAACTTACGATACTGATTTTCGCTTTATTGTCACACCATTTGACTTTACTCCTGATGATAATTCTTGGGCATTAAATTATATTCACACCACAACACGTTCATCCGAAAAATTACCAGGTAAACCACGTTTATCATTATTTAGAAATGAGCATCACTGCGTTGTTGGTGTAACTTGTATAGCGAGAGAATTAATTGGTCAAGGAGCAGAAAAAATATCTGAGGACATGACCAAAGATGATAAAAACAGACCGCTTTATATTTTTATGGGATATGTTGCTAAAGTCGAAATTGGTCAACAGTTACCTCCTTTACCTAGTTATTCACAAAGTAATTTGTCAGCTTTTCAACCAATCTATAAATATGTAATTCAGAAATGGAAAGAAAAAGATTACGAAGTTTTTAGTAACAAAACGTTGTCACAATATGTGGAACATTTTGATATAATACATCTAGAAACAGAAGATACTGATTCTTTTCAAAGAGAATCACAAGAATTAAATTTTCAAGACGAACAAAATATTTATCTGTGGCCAACTTCTGAACATCAAAATCTTTGGCTTGCAGTTTCCCAATCTCAACAACCTATTTCCATTTGCTTGGGGTTAGCAAGTACCAAAGATATTCTCAACAGTAAATTTTTGAACGGGACAACCTTTGATTGTCACCATAAAATGATCATTTCCAGAGTGACGAATTCTCCTCAAAATATTTCGTCACCTCTCCAAGAGCGGACATCTCTACAATCCGTTTCTGAGGAAGAAAATTTTTCTCAGTCTTTACCTAGTAAAGATTGTGGAAAAGTCACCAGTAACACTCAAAAAATTATGTTAATTTCTTTGAGTGTTGGGATAATTGTTAAACAAATAGTTGATTTACTAACTAAGGAGAATTCACTCATGGACTCTAATTTGAATCCAGAATTTGATACTGATGGTGATGGAATTATAATTGATACTGATGGTGATGGAATTTTGGATACAGTCGGAATTGATAATGATGGTGATGGAATTGTAGATACAGTCGGAATTGATACTGATGGTGATGGAATTGTAGATACAGTCAGAATTGATGCTGATGGTGATGGTACATTTGAAATTGCTGGTGTAGCAGTAGATTTAGATGGTGATGGGGAAAAAAATGGATATTTATTAGACATTGACACCGATGGTGACGGTATTGCCGATAAACAGGACATTGCTTACCACCTGGATACAAATGAAGATGGAGTACGGGATGACTTTAAATTACAATCAGAGCTTGATGCTGATTAAATCGGTTTGCTGATATCTTGCACCTAGGATAAAGATCGAGTTTCTTCAGAATGATTAATCATCAAAGCCTTAATCTTTCCTTGAGAAACCCGGTTTTTATCTGTTGGTTTTTATCTCTTGTTGAGGATGTCAAAAGATATGTGTTTGAGTAAGTTGATGTTTATATATAGGACTTACGCAACTGGCACATTTTTGTTGCAACGGGTGTGTGACACTTTGAAGAATTTTGAACGTAATAATAGGTTTTGTAGTGTCACGCACCATCCGAGTCTTGTGACACGCAGCCTTAGTCGTAATATAAATTGGTTCCATCTTGACTTCTCACTGCATCTAGAAAACCTAGATTAAAACCTTTTCCCTACAATTAGAATATGTTTTAAAAGGTCTGTTCTATGTCGTGAGAAATCAGGGTGTTATGACTCTAAATTCTCAAAATTTATTCGTGTAAAAACAACTAACTAAGGAGAAAAATCATGGAAACTAATTCTGATATTAATGATACTAATGAATTTCGAGCAGTAGATTTAGATGGTGATGGAACAGAAGATGCAATCATCCTCCAAGAGGATGTGACTGGAGATGGTATTGAAGATAACGTCTTGATTTATCAAGAAAATATCGATGATACCGGAGAAATTGACACAGTAATTGCAATAGATGATGGAGGCGATGGTACATTTGAAGCTGCTGGTGTAGATTTGGGTAGCGATGAAACTTTAGATGTTGTTCTTGTAGATACCAATGGAGATGGAACTTTTGACCAAAGTATAGATCCATCTGAATTTGCTTAAATAACAATCACAGGACTTACGCTTCGGAACCGCACCAAAAGGGGTGAATGTCACAAGACTCGGATGGTGCGTGACACCAAAAACCTGATTTGATTATTGCGTTAAAAATCAATCAAGGTGTCACAGCACCCTACAACAAAATGTACCAGTCACAAGACTCGGATGGTGCGTGACACCAAAAACCTGATTATTGGCTTAAAAATCAATCAAAGTGTCACAGCACCCTACAACAAAATGTACCTATTGCGTAAGTCCTAAATCATTTAAGCTGAAATTTTTGTATAATAGCTTCCCAGTTTCCAGGCTGGGAACAATACTTCACGCAGACTTCAGAGGGGTTCGTAGTGTAGATGTGCATTTAGGTAGTTACTATAATTATTCCAATCATCTAAAGATAAATATATGTCTAATTTCCAAAAACAAAAGCAAAACGCATTACAATTATTAAAGTTTGGTATCACTTTAGCTCAAAAATATAAGTATCCAGGTATTGAAAAAGGCTTGAAAAACTCAGCTAAATCTCTGTTAGAAGGAAAATTATTAGTAGTTATCTGTGGTGAATTCAAACAAGGAAAATCAAGCCTGATTAACGCTTTACTCAACGAAAATAATTTATTCCCTGTGGATGTTGATATTGCAACTAATCTAGTTTCTAGTATTACCTATGGTGAACAGGAAAAAATAAAAGTTTTAATTGGTGAACCAGGAAAAGAAGAAACCAGAGAAATATCAAGGGAAGAAATTGCTAATTATGCTACAGAGCAAGGTAATGCGGAGAATTTTCGCAAGGCACAAATGTTGGTAATTGAATCACCAAATCCTCAATTAAAAGAAGGTTTAGTCTTAGTTGATACTCCTGGTGTCGGTGGGTTAAATCAAGAACATACAGTAATTGCCTATGCATTTATTCCTAATGCTGATGTGATTCTCTTTGTCAGTGATGCCCTGAAACCATTGACACAAAAGGAATTAGACTTCCTGGAAATGATTGCACCTCACTGCAAGAATTTTATATTTATCGTTACGAAAAAAGATATTGGGAATTACCAAGAAATCATTGATAGTAACCGAGAAAAACTCAGTCATGTTTTAAATTGTTCTGGTGAAGAAATTACAATTATTCCCGTTTCCAGCAAGACTAAACTTGCTTATCTCAAATCTCAAGATGCAGAAGATTTAGAAGATAGTAATTTTACTTTTTTAGAAAATCAACTCTGGGAAACTCTTAATCAGCAAAGAGGAAAAATTTTAATTGGGCGAGCTTTACAGGATTTAACTCAAGCTGTCGCTGAGATGAAAAATCCCCTGGAAGCTGAATGGAATGCATGTCAGCAAAATCCTGAAGAATTTGCTGAGATGGAAAAACAGTTTCAAGAAGCAAAGCAAAATTTACAGAATCTGCAAGAAAATAATGCTAGCTGGTTAACTCAATTAAGTGATGGACTTCAAGATATTAAAAAAGAAATATTAGAAGAATTTCAGGAAGGAATTAGGAATATCAAAGATAAGGTAGATACTGCTCTGGATGATGACAAAATGTTAAAAAATCCACAGAAAATTGCTAGTTTAGTTGAGGTTGAAATAGATTTATTAATGTCAACATTAGGAAAACAAATTAGTGAAAAAGCTGCTAATTTACACCGTGAGATTGAAACTTATACTGGCTTAGATATTAATCAGTTTGAATTTAATTCTCTAACTCGAAAAAAAAATGACATCTCGGTTGATAAACCCAAAATATCTTCTTCGGAAAAGTATTGGAATGTCACGCGCACTGCTTTCTATCAAGGAATTTTTGTCCTTAGTGCTGGCTCATATTTAGGTCAAGTTCCTGTAATTGCAACATTTTTGGTCGGAGCAGCGCCGATAGCTATTCCATTAGCCGCAGCAGTTGCACTTGCGGGTATCAAAATTGGTGTAACTCAGACTTTAAACCAGTACAAGCAGAAGGAAAAGATAGAAGTTGCAAAAATAATTAACAAGTTTATCCAAGATTGTCAGGTAAATTGTCAACAGTCATTAAATACAGTCCAGACAGAGTTAGAACGTTCGATGCGGGATGAGTTGAAAGCACAAATTAAACAACTAAAGCAAAATTACGATCGCACTCTCCAATCGATTCAGGAAACCCGCAAACTCAATAAAGAACAAACAGAGCGCAAAATCGCCGAATTAAAGCCTATCTTACAGGAACTATTGAAGCTAGATAACACTATCAAGCAATTAGCCCAAACGATGGAATCGTTGAATCCCCAAGAGTTAGTTCAAGATGGGGGAGGCTCGACTGATGGATAATCTCGTCGATAATTTGACTTTACAAGAGCATGTCGAGTCGCTATTTCAATTTGCTTTGACGGAAAGCGCTAACCGTCCAGCATTACAGAAATTTCACCGCATCCTAGAAGAATCACACTTACGACTAAATCAACCGATGCGAGTGGCGATTGTTGGTCTAATTAAAGCGGGTAAATCGACTTTGATGAATTCTTTGCTAGGTGAAGCGGTAGTTGCTACGGGTACAGTAGAAGCTACTTTCAACGTCAACTGGCTGAAATATAATAGCCAACCCTCTTTACTCGTCCATTTTAAAGATGGACGTTCCCCAGAGCCTAAATCTTTTGAAGAATTAAAAGCCCTCACCGTTCGAGCAAAAGAGCATCAAGAATATTTACTGAGTATTAAATACATTGAAGTAGGTTATCCTAACGAGATTTTGCGAACTCTAAGTCTGATTGACACACCAGGGTTAGAGTCTTACTACAAAGATGACTCTAATAATACTTTAGAGTTCTTAAAACTACATGGACAAAACCTCACTCAGGTGACAGAAGCTGAAGCATCAAACGCTGATGCAGTACTATATTTGTTCAGCCAGAGTATTGCTACTACAGACAAATCTATTGTCGAAACTTTTACAGGACAAAGCCTTGGACAAGCAACACCTATTAATGCCATAGGAGTACTAACCAAAGTTGATGCTTACTGGTCAGATTACGAAAATCCAATGGAAGCGGGAGAAAAAGTTACTAAGCGATTATCGGAACATCCCCAGGTAAAGAGCTTGTTTTACAACATTTCTCCAGTTTGTGGTTTGTTAGCTTTCGGAGCCCAAACCCTGACTCTAGAAGAATTTGAGATTTTACTTGAATTAGCTAAAGTTCCAGCAAATTTCTTGGAAAGCAAATTACGAGTAGAAGAAAGATTCACCCAGCGCGAGTATCAAGAAATTCCTATTTCTCCGGCGAAACGTCAGTTAGTTTGGAAACGCTTAGGACAATATGGAGTGTGGCTAGCTTGTTCCCTTATCTGTCAAGGTATTAACAACCAAAAAAGTCTAAGCGAACAACTATTACAACATAGTGGTGTTTCTAACTTACGTAACCTGATTACATCTCATTTTGGTAATCGCGCTTTTTTGATCAAACTTAATACAGGGTTACGACAAATTGCTGTGGCTCGTTTTCAAGAAAGAATTCACTTACAGGGTGTAGATTTACAAATTCTGGAAGACATTGCCGGAAAATTTGAAGCCTTAGAATCCCAAGAGCATTCTTTACAGGAGTTGCAAATTCTGCGGATTTATTACGAGAAAAAACTCGATTTTGACGAAGAAGAAGCAAAGCAACTTTTGGAAATCACAGGGGAATATGGAATTAGTTATGCTCAACGATTAGGGTTAGATCAACAAGCCACAGTTCCCCGAATGATTCAGGTAGCAACAGAAAGAATGCAGCAGTGGTATCGAGTCGCTAACGATGCCATTGGTGTTGATCGTCAGACAATTTATGCTGCTCAAGTGATGGCACGTTCCTATGAAGGAATAGTGCATCGCTTAAGTGATGCAAAAAAACATCTTGGCTTGTAGCGAAAGCATGAATCTAGTTGTTAATTGAAGAATTACTAGGAGTTAAATCATGAAGTATTATGCAGGTTTCTGGAAACGCTTAGTAGCTGCGGCGCTTGATACCATTATTGTCTTGATTCTCTATTTTATCCTTGCATTTTTTATTGGAATTTGTTTTGGTATTTTCGGAATTTCCGCAGATTTACTAGAAGATTCAAGTTTTGAATTTATATTTAGTGTTTTGCTTGTGGTAATTTATTGGCTTTACCATGTAGTGATGGAAAGTTCTGCTAAACAAGCAACCCTTGGGAAACAAGCGACGAAAATTTATGTCACTGATATGAATGGTAAAAGAATATCTTTTGCTAGAGCAGCAGGAAGAAATGTTATCAAGGTTGTATCAAGTTTATTTACTTTCGGCATTCTTGTCTATCTAGTCGCTGCATTTACAGAGAAAAATCAAGCATTGCATGATATTTTTGCCGGTACTTTAGTAATTAAAGACAAGTAGTATCTCATAACCCAGCATTCGCATACTAACGCCTGCTGGGTAAAATAAGTTGGTAATCTGCTCGGCTCTAATTCAAAAATCTTGGTAGTCCTAAATTAACAACTAAATACTATTGTAGGCTACTAAAACTTTGGCGATCGCTCTTCGGTTAAAAAAAATTTACTAAATTTATTGCTTGAATTTAATTAAGTACTTAAGCAAAATTATTTATATAATTACTACTCAGTTATATTACAATACGGTTCAGTTAAGGTTGCCATTTGATTGATCAATCGATCTATATTTCATTTTGTGGGAAAACCAAGAATTGGGAGAAGTTGGGGGGAAGATTTTCTTCCCCCAAACTGAGTCCTTCGGACA
>JAYKJL010000192.1:0-6557 GCA_035285725.1 Nostocales cyanobacterium 94392
CAATTTCTGACTTGATTTTGTGATTTAAAATTAATAATGTATTATCAATTCCTTCATGAATATCTACTTGTTTCATATCAGCTTCATCTAAGCGGGAAAAGTTACGTAAAGATAATACAATTTCCCGAATGCGTTGTGCGCCTAATTTCATTGATGAAAGTAAGTTAGATAAATCTTGGCTAATGAATGTTAAATCAATATCTTCAATTTTATCGACAATAATAGAACTTGGTTCTGGATACTCTTGCTGATATAAATTAACTAGTTGCAATAAATCTTCAATGTACTGATCAGCACACTGAATATTACCATAAATAAAGTTCACGGGATTATTAATCTCATGGGCTATACCTGCTACCATCTGCCCTAGAGAAGACATTTTTTCTGTTTGAATTAATTGCCCTTGAGTTTCTTTTAAATCCTGAAGTATTTTTTGTAGTTCCTGAGTGCGTTCTTCCACTCGTTGTTCTAAAGTTTGCCGAGCTAATTCTAATTCTTGAGTATAATTCTCTACCCAGTCCACTAATTGGTTCAAAGAATTAGCTAATGTTCCTACTTCATCTTTACTGATAACACGCGCTCTGAGTTTAAAATTTGATTCTTGCGTAATCTTTCTAGCAACATTAGTAACTACTTGTATGGGGTGAGCAATTAAATTACTGGTGTATAGTGCTAATATAGCAGCGATCGCAGCTGATAATCCCAAGCTGACGACAATCACTTTTATTTGTAATTGTTGAGCGTTATTAAACTTAGTATTGGCGTTTTGCTTTTGTAATTCAGCATGTCCTATCAATCGCGTTAATTCGTCTGATAGTTGCTCAAATTGCACAGAAATAGGTTTTTCTTGATTGAAAAAAATTAGTATTTGTTGCTGATGATTTTTATTTTGTTCAATTTTCTGCCAGAACTCTTTGACAAGCTCGTTATATATCTCTGTGGTTTTTTGATAATTTTGTAATAAATTTTGTAAATCTTGATTGTCTAATAATAAATCGTTTCTATAAATATTTATAAACTTATCTAGTTCCAATAATTTTTGTTTAACTTGAGCCGTATCATCTAAAAAGCGATTTTTCTCAAATTCTAGCCAAATTGAGTTATCTAATACAGTAACTAATCTTTGGGGATGTAATCTGACTCTCGTTACCGCATTCTCTAAATCTTTTAATAAAGCTTGCTGCTGATAGGCAAGAATTAGCTGTTTATGGGCATAATTTTCGTAATGGTAGGCTACAAGTAAACCACTGGTTGTGCCTATACAAGTAATACCAACTGTTACAGTATAGCCATAACTGATCTTTTGAGCTATATTCCAGTTATGGCTTAGTTGAACTAGCCAGATTATGATTTTTTTTACAACATTTTTTTTGGTAAAATTCATTTATTTAGCAGGAGGGAGATTATTTATAAAAAACTGCCTTCTCCCATTTTTTGATAAACTTCACGAATCATGTTGTAGTCAGAATCGTTGGCTGTTGTTAAGCTGGCTCCTTGGTATTTTTTACTAGCTACTAAGATACTTTGAAGTATTTTATCTTGATTTTTGAGCATTTGCGATCGCATGTCTGCAACTAAGCTAGATGCAAGTTGAGTACTAGCAACAAATACATCATTGGGTAGTAGAATTCCCTTAGATACTACCAAAAAATCTTTCTCGGATAAACCTTGAGCTTGCAATTCATTTTTGTATCTATCAGATGCAGTCGCCCATCCATCTACTTCACCTTTGCTTAAAGCTTGCAGTCCGTTATCCCCTAACATAACAATTTTGGCATCTTTTTTTGGATCTAATCCAGCATCCATAAGTAGTTTTGTCGGAGCAATATGTCCAGAAGTTGAGCCAACACTCCGCATGGCAATTGTTTTGTTTTTTAATTGCTCTAACGATTTAATTTTGCTATCTGCACGTACAACAATAATTGAATGGTAGTTAGGACGCTTAACAGCAATTATGGGAATAGCTTTGGCTCTAGAATTTAAAACTACGTACTCTGAAGGACCTGCAAAAGCAATATCTAAATTTCCTGATACTAATGCTGATGCTGCTGCTGTACGGTTTTCTACTGTGAAGAACTCTACTTTTACACCTAATACTTCTGCTAATGTCTGGCGCAATTGCTCGTAATCTTTTTCTAAATCTTGAATATTATTGACATCGGTGACTGTAAATTTGATATTTTTAGGAGCAGTTATTGATATCTCTGAATCTTGCTTACTAGAATTACATGCTGTTATCAGACCCAGTAAAAATGGGAGCGAATAACTTAGTATTTTTCGGCGTTTCATAATTGCTATTCCTGGGTATATGTTTATTTTTGGTTTTGGAAGATGCCAATAATCAGAAGGCAGATGTCTGCATTCTGAATAGAATTATGATTATTTATATTATTTAAATAACCAATTAATAGCTTCTGTAAAATTACGGAATAAGATTATTTGTAGATTAAGGCAAAATTATGAATGTATTAATTGTCAGAATTATTTCAGCCTTTTAGTTGAATTTTAATTTCAAAGGTTGGGTAGTTAAACACTGCTTTTTGATGTAACATCTAAATCACTTTACAGCATTAGCTAAAATTCCCAAAATTTTATTTATATCATTGAGAAAATACTCAGCCAAATCAACATGCACTCGTTCACCTGATAACTTAAGAAACTTCCAAATTTCTCCTGTAGTCACAACTCCATAAATTTCCGTAATTTCATTTTCTTCCCGTTCATTAAATAACCTAGCTGCATACATTTCTGCCGTTGATTTTGCGACTGCATTTGTTATAACAGCAGTCAGCGAAATTTGTCGGAGAAGTTTAAGTATGCAGTTAGCTGATAAAGTAACTCTAATTACGGGTGCTAGTTCTGGAATTGGTCGAGAAACTGCCAAGCTGTTTGCAGAAGAAGGTGCTAAAGTAGCGATCGCTGATACAGATATTGATGGTGGATGCCGGTTATACTGCCGTGTAATAGCAATTTGTCGTAATTCGTAATACTTCGGCTACGCGGTAATCGAGCGACTTGCCCTGAGCGCGAAGGGAGTCGAGATTCAGTAACGCACCACAATCTTTGTGGTAGATGCGTTACGCTGTCGCTAACGCACCCAGCACTTTATTAAAACAGCAGCTTATTGCTTCGCGCCCATTTCTAATACAACACTACGCATAAAATCAATACACTGTTCCAAATCCAACTGTCCAATTCGTTCTGCAAAATCATTAGTTTCTGTAGGCAAATCATAGTCAGCAGGTACAGTAATAATCTGATCATTTTCCATACCTTGTGCTAGGCGTAACCACAATTCCAACTTGCCACTAGAATGTAACGCAGTGTAAGCACGACTAATATCAGTGTTCGCACAGCTGACAATATCACGTTGTGCTTGTAATTGCTGCTCTCTTGGTAAAGCCTGGATTTGATCATACAAAGCCTGCGCCGTATCCACTTCCGCCGCGACATTTCCTGAAGGTTGCAGTTCGTCTTTGATTTCCGAATAACCAAACCACATGATAGCCAATTGCGTATCAACATCAAACTGGCGAAATTGTTCTACAGCTTGTCTTGTGCTTTCATCAGTTGCATAAGTCATAAAATATCTCCGATCGCTTGCATGAATAGACGTGATGAAAATTACCAATGACAGATAACTGTCACTCACTCACAAAATCCTATGAAATCAAGCATTGTAGTTTAAACTTACCAGAGACATAAATGACTTTTGCCGCTTTTGACAGATGTAAATAATACATTAAAAGCTAACAAATAACGAATTACACTCAAACAAATGAGTACAATCTTTTAAATTTTTTCCTCTCAAAAGCTACTGGGTCTAGCTTTCACCCAGAGTAACATCCAACTAACAAATAAGCTGCTGGTTGTCACATCAACGCAAAAACTAGACCCAGTATAAAATGTTAAGATTGAGGCGACTTTAGGCGATCGCCACCTAAATCTTAGCCTTAACCTTAGCGTCTGCCACGGTAAGGCACTGCGGCCAGATAATCAACATCAAACGCAGAAATTCTTTGCGCGTAATTACCACTGGCATTGATTGCTGCTGCCATATCAGCATACTTGCGTGGATCACCTTCGGCAAGGCGTTTTTCTTGGAACTTGCGGGTGTAGAATTTTTCCAAAGTAAAGCGCCAGTCGGTTTGAACAGTACCAGCTTTTTCTTGGAAGTCTTCACCGTAACGAGGAGTCACCAAGTTGTGCGGACGACCTTCTAAGCGTTTGCGCTGGTAAGGTACAGTGTTGTCGCCAAAGTTTTGGTTGTATTCATCGCTGTCTAATAAAGCATCAACAAAGCCACCAAAACCTTTCGTACCAATCACAATTGACCAAGCAATTTCTTCTTCTTTGTTGTAAGAAGAACGACCCAATAAACGCTTGAGGGTAATATCTACCAGACGATAGTTGTTATTAACAGAAACAACCAAACGATAGAAAGCCTCAGATTTAGCCAAACCACGAATAAAGTCGCGTACAGAAATCGCACCAGTTTTAAGTTGAGATTCCAAAGTTTTTTGGCGGTTGAACTTCAGAATTTCATGCTCGCTAAAAACTTGGCGGTAAGCAGCCCAAATGATGTTTTGGATATCAGTATAAGAACTGACATCTTCTATCCGATAGATATAGGGTGTATTTTCATTTTGGTCAGCAATACCAAAGCTTTTGACACGGTGGTTTTGACTACTGGGTTTGTATTGAAGTAATGGCAGTGCCATGCTACTTTTTTCCTCTTATTAACAGATTACACAGAGATTTAGTCGGTGAAAAACGAGGAGGTTTGATTGCTCAAATCCTCACTCATGCTTTACCTATTGTCCCGCATAAGGTTAAAAGCCTGTATTAATTCCTAGCCAATTTAGTACCAGCAAGCAAGTGATTGCTGCGGACATGACCAGTAATACGGCTAACATGACAGTTCCCTCAAGTGTCCGCCGAGATATTTGATAAGTCATACCTGTTCGGTCTCGATAGTCAGCACCATAGCGGGGAGTAAAGCTGAATGGACGGTCTATAGTCATGCGTTTGCGCTGATAAGGTACAGTGTAGTCACCAAAGGCTTGAGTGTATTCTTCACTGTCAATCAGAGCGTCTACAAATCCATTCCAACCGCGAGCCGCGATTTGAATAGACCAGGCTATTTCTTCTTCCCGATTGTAAGGAGCGCGACCCAACAAACGCTTCAAGCACATTTCTACCAGCCGATAGTTATTATTAGGTGTGACAACCAGCTGATAAAATCGTTCTGACTTGGCTAAACCCCGAATAAAATCTTTAACCGTGATTGATCGGTTTTTGAGTTGGGTTTCCAAGGTAATTTGGCGGTTAAATTTCAGAATTTCCTGCTCATTGAAAACTTGGCGATAAGCTGCCCAAATTAATTGTTCAATTTCGCCAGGAGAGTTAGCTGTTTCTGTGCGATAGACATAAGGTGTATCTTCGTTTATGTCTGCCGCACCAAAACTTTTAACTCGTTGATTTTGAGTTGTGAGTCTATATTCTAGTAAAGGTAATGCCATACTAAAGAACCGCCTTTTAGATAAAGTTGGCTTCTTATGTTTAGTCTGTCTTATACCTTGCTCCAACCACGCAACAAAAAGTCCTTACCGCACGGGGAAATTAGCACTGGAATTGATAGAAAGGGGAACACCTTGGGGAACGGTTTCTCTTGTGGTGTTAGGAATTTGAATGTTGGCTAGATTAACTGGTGTGTAAGTAATTGTTCTAATGTTGATAGAACTAGCCAATTCCAAGTAGTTTTTGATGTCTCCTGGTTTATAGCGGGCATCTTCTAGCTTATCGCGCCAGTAGTCACCGTAACGAGGTGTAACTAAATTGAAGGGTCTATCTTTATAGCGACGGCGTTGATAAGGAACGATGTTTTCTCCAAAGTTGGTGAGATACTCTTCGGAGTTCATTAAGGCATCAACAAAACCACCCCAGCCATTGGTTGCTATTTTGATTGACCAAGCAATTTCTTCATCTTTATTGTAAGGTGCGCGACCTAACAATCGTTTGAGGGCAATTTCTACTAGGCGATAGTTAGAATTTGTCTCGATTACTAAAGTCCGAAAGGCTTCAGATTTAGCTAGACCTCTGATGAAATCACGCACAGTAATCGCCCGATTTTTTAGCTGGGATTCTAAGTTACCTTGGCGATGAAATTTTAAAATTTCGTGTTCGCTAAATACCTGGCGATAGGCTGCCCAAATTAATTCTTGAATATCGCTATTATCTGTGCAGTCTTCTATACGGTAGGGTCTGGGGGTGTTTTCGTTGGGTATTTCGTAACCAGGGACGCGCTGGTTTTGGGAACTGGGTTTGTATTCTAGTAGGGGTATTGCCATAGTTTTCGGGTTGTGTCAATGGTCATGGAAAAAGTATGAAGTATGAAGTATGAAGTATGAAGTGTGAAGTGTGAAATTTCATATCTCTCCTTCTGCCTCCCAACCGCTACGCGGTAAGTCAAAAACCAAAAATCAAAAGTCAAAAATAACACTTTTGCCTTTTAACTTTTTACTTTTGACTTCTCAAGCTTCGCTTGAGCGCCTTCT
>JAYKJL010000193.1:0-4321 GCA_035285725.1 Nostocales cyanobacterium 94392
TATTAGCACTCGCCGCAATGGGCGCGTTTGCTGGTGCTGCTCAAGCCCAGTCCAGCGTGACCGTATACGGTATTTTGGATGTTGGTTTCCAGGGCGTGACCCAGCGCGGCTTGGCAACATCAGCAACAAGCACAGCTGTTCAAAGTCCTACAGCAGCAGGTAAATCTAATCAAACACGTTTTAGTGGCGAGGGCGCTGAGTCGACTTCTCGTCTAGGTTTCCGTGGAACTGAGGATTTGGGTGGTGGTACACGTGCTTTTTTCACAATTGAGTTTGCACTAAACCCAACTGATGCAACTTTGTCTGGTAATGCAGGTAATGGTTTAGCAAATCGTCAAACTTTTGTTGGTTTGGGACAAAAGGGTATCGGTCAGTTTGCAATTGGTACACAATACACCCCAGTTCACTTAGCTGTTGGCCGTACCGATCCAGGTCAGCAAAATAATATGGTTGGTAACGTGATTTATGCAACTAATGCCTCACAAGGTTCTGGTCAAACAGCTACCTCTTACACTGTTCGTTACAACAATGCCTTAACAGTCCAGACAGACCGTTTTTCTGGTGTTCAGTTATATGGTATCTACAACAATAACAATACCGATGTGAATCAATTAACATCATGTACTACCGGGACAACTACCAATTTTGCTTGCGGTGGTAATACAAACAATATTGCTTACGGTGCTGGTTTGAATTTTGTATTGCAAAAGTTGAATGTCGACGCAGCATTTAATGCATCACAGTCTGTAAACTGGACTGCTCAAGCGACTACAGGCCCAGCTTTTCCAGCTTCTGCTAGTACTGCGGCCATTAGTTTACCCGCTAACGTTTTAGGTTCCAATATTGCGATGGCACAACAGTATTACGGTGCGACGTATGATTTTGGTCCTGTAAAAGTGTATGGTCAATACTTAAGCTCCAAGTACTCTTCTTTGGCTGCACCTTCGATTTATGTTCAGCGTACAGCCCAGCAGATTGGTGTTCGTGGCTTTGTTACCAAGACCATTGAAGGATGGGCTTCCGCTGGTACTGGACGCATCCAAGGTCTAAACCTTGCACAAAATTCTGTTTCATCGGCCCTAAATAATGCATCAAGTGCAACCCAAGATTTCACGGGTTATCAGTTGGGCGCCAACTATTGGTTGAGTAAGCGTACTAACGCTTATGCAATTTTTGGTTCAACTCAAGTATCTAGTTCATCGGTTGCCTACTCTGAAGGCGCTTCGAGCTACGGTATTGGTGTGCGCCATACATTCTAATTCTGAGCTAGCATAAAGCTAGTTAAGTTTAGTTGTATTACCTTAACCCACTGTGTTCGCACAGTGGGTTTTTCTATTTACACAAGAATATTTAGCTAAAAAATTTAAGATTAAAAAACCTAAGATACTAAGCTAAAGGTTAAATCAAGCGAAAAATAACCCGCACAATAAATTAAGATGAAGAACGATTTAGAAACCATCTCCGTCATTGTGGAGTTGATTAAATTAAATCAATTTGACTTGACAAAGGTGGTTTTAGTACAAAAGAGCTTAAATGAAAATCCTGATAATTACAAAACAATAAAAAACCTAAGTCTGTCGCTAATCAATTTAAATAAATTTAATCAAGCTTTTCTGATACACCAAGAATTAAAAAAGTTTAATGAAGATGACGATGAGGTCACCTACAACTTGGCTTTATTATCAGCACATCTCAAAGATCACGAGAAAGCGATAATTTATTTTGATCAAATCATAAAAAAAAATAAAGAGGATTTTGGTGCACTAATAAATAAAAGCGCATCATTAATTGATTTAGGGAAACTTAATTATGCAAATCAAATTCTCGATAAAGTAATAGCAGTAAATGACAAAATTGAAGAGGCGTGGATAAATAAAGCTATTATTTTATCTAAATTGGAGCAGTATGATTCTGCGATTTGCACCTATGACAAGATTCTAAAATTAAACCCAAATAATTACGATACCTGGTTAAATCGCTCTCTAGCGCTTAAAAAAAATGCTCAATTAGGCGAAGCCCTAGAGTCATGCGATAAGGCGCTGAGCTTAAAGCCTGATTACGCAGAGGCTTGGTTAAACCGAAGTTATACACTTAATGAACTAAAGCGATATGCAGAGGCCCTAGAGTCATGCGATAAGGCGCTGAGCTTAAAGCCCGATTACGCAGAGGCTTGGTCAAACCGAAGTTATACACTTAATGAACTAAAGCGATATGCAGAGGCCCTTGAGTCATGCGATAAGGCGCTGAGCTTAAAGCCCGATTACGCAGAGGCTTGGTCAAATCGCAGTTATACACTTAATAAACTAAAGCGATATGCAGAGGCCCTTGAGTCATGCGATAAGGCGCTGAGCTTGAAGCCCGATTACGCAGAGGCTTGGTACAACCGAGGAGTTAGTCTTTATGAAATTGGAAATTTTGAATTAGCTAACGAATCCTTTGATAAAGCAATTTCCCATAAAAAAAACTATGCAGAGGCGTGGTACAACAAGGGCGTAATATGTTCCAAAGAACGGAGATATAGAGAAGCAATAGATTTTTACAAAAATGCAATAAATATTAAATCAGATTTTATTGATGCAATTCTTAATCAAGGATTATGTTTTGGAGAAATAAAAGAATATGAAAAATCAATTAGCTGTTATCGAAAAGTAATTAGCTTAAACCAAAACTCCGCAGAAGCATGGAATAACAGTGGAGTAATTTTGTCTGATTTGAAAAACTATGACCGCGCCCTTAAAAGTTTTGAATTAGCATATAAATTGAAGCCAAATTTAGAATTTCTCCTAGGGCAATTGGTTCACATAAAAATGATTATGTGCGATTGGAGTAATTTAGATGAAAAAATACGCCTACTAGAATGCGATATTGGAAATGGCAATAAAGTCATAGCACCGTTTCCAGCTTTGGCGATATTTGATTCGCCTCAATTACTAGAAAAAGTAGCGCGAATTTATGTTGAAGAGAAATTTATAGAAAAGACTAAAGTAGTTTTCAACACAAATATTAAAAAAGATAGAAAGATTAAAGTCGGATATTATTCTGCTGATTTTGGTGATCACCCAATATCTTATTTAATACCTGAGTTACTTGAGTTGCACAATAGAAATCATTTTGAAATATATGGGTTTTCATTTGGTAATCACAAAGATTCTCCGTTTTTGAAGAGAATTAAAAATGCATTTGATCATTTCTATGATTTAAATTTTGAAAATGATCAATATATAGTAAAACTCAGTCGAAGATTAGAAATCGATATCGCTATTGATTTAATGGGCCATACAAAAGACTCTAGAATGGCGATTTTTTCAAGTCGTGTTGCCCCCATTCAAATTAGTTACTTGGGGTACCTTGGAACTAGTGGGGCAAATTATATTGATTATATTATTGCCGATAAAACAATTATTCCCAATGAATCAGTAAAATTCTATAGTGAAAAACCCATTTTTCTACCTAGCTATCAAGCAAATGACAAAAAGAAATTAATTGCAGATAGGAAGTTTTCTAAAAGAGCCCTAGGGTTGCCCGATAATGCTTTTATGTTTTGTTGCCTCAATAATACTTATAAAATTCTACCAACCATCTTTGATAGCTGGATGAGGATTCTTAAAGCACGAGAAAATAGTGTTCTTTATCTTTATGCTGAGAATAAATGGGCAGTAGAAAATCTAAGGCTTGAAGCAAAGCAAAGAGGAGTTGATGAAAGTAGAATAATTTTTGCGGAAGCAATTCCTTACTGTGAGTACCTTGCTAGATATAAGATTTGTGATTTGTTCTTAGATACATCTCCATATAATGCAGGTACTACGGCAAGTGACGCTTTATGGGCCGGCCTTCCCATCTTGACTCTGAAGGGTCAGTCATTCTCGAGCCGGATGGCATCAAGCTTGCTAAGCTCTATCGGTATTCCAGAGCTAATTACAAATTCACTAATTGAATATGAGGCTATGGCAATAGAATTGAGTGGTGATTCTTTCAAATTAACTCAAATTAAAGAAAAACTAATACATAACATTATTCGCGAGCCCTTATTTGATTCTTTGAGCTTTGTCAGGAACTATGAAAAAGCACTTTCAATTGCCTATCAAAGGGGTTTTGACGGTTTGGGCCCGGACTGCATAGATTTAACCTAATGTTATTTGTTCTTTAAGAAATCCCTAATTTCCCTCAACAGCACAATATCTTCGGGAGTAGGTGGCGCTGGTTTTGCTTCTTCATCCCTAATTCTGTTAATGATCCTCACCATTTGGAAGATCACAAACGCGAGCAGGATGAAGTTAATGAGGATGGTGATGAAGTTGCCGTAGGCGAAAATAGGGATGCC
>JAYKJL010000194.1:0-35124 GCA_035285725.1 Nostocales cyanobacterium 94392
ATGTTGGTTTAAAATTTTTTTCAATTCATCTGAGCTTTCAAAAGCTTGATGTATTGCATCACGTAATAAAAATATTTCTTTTTCTCTAAGCGACATAAACTCTAATACTTGATAAATTAAAGATTAATAATTACATCTTCAAATAATTATACAATGTCCGGAATCATCTTCTATGAGTTATCCGACCATAATTAAATAACACAAGGAACATAGCGACATCCACTTATGATGTCGCTACTATTATTTATTTACAAATCGTCACCCAACGCTTGAACTAACGCATCCAAACCAGCTTGACTAGTGAAATAGGTCAGATGGTCACAACCAACTGGTGATATAATTATTGGTTGGGGATTTCGCTCTAAACTAACGCTTTTAATGCTTTCCAACGTCACAGCGATATCATTTGGTTGTTTAAGAAAAGCCATATTGACAACATTATCTACAGCACTAGCAAACAATTTCCCCATCATTCGCTGTATTTTACTCGAATTTCCTCCGACAACTTCTAATGCTTCGGGACGAATAGTGCGATCGCCAGCGATTATCGTATACTTTACCTTGGGGTCAGGATTTTTAGCAATGCTTTGGATAAAATCGCTTTGGATTTTCATTTGGTCTAAAGCGTTATCGTTAGCTTCCAAAAATGCAAGTAATGCAGCGATAATATTCGTACCCCAAGCAACGCTAGAAAGTTGATTTAATCCTACACCAAGAGCAGTAAAAGCCCAATCTTGAATTTTAGCCCAGGGAGAACCACCGTTAGGTGTACCCAACATGATTAGATGGTTGACAATTTGATTTCCCCCTTCTTCCTCAATAAAGACACGAGAAACTAAACCACCCATTGAATGAGCAACAATATCTAATTGCTTACCGTGGTTTGCACTTATTCCAAATTCCTCTAATCTTTGCTTGAGTAGTTTACCATTTTCTTGAATTGTCGTCTTGAGATTTTCGTAGTCAAAAGCCAGAACTAAATCATATTTATCCCCTAAGCGTGCCGATTGCAGGCTAGAAAGTAAACTTTCTGTATCGCCAATAATGCCATGAATATAAAGTAAAATCTTATTGGCTGCTGCAATTTTCGTTTTAATTTCATTGGCATTAACACTATAATGAATCTTGCCACTATCAGAGATGTTGGCAATTCTTAACAGTGGATAAGGGAAATTCATACCCAATTGTTTACCAGCAGTTTCGTAAAATACTTTGTGGAAAAGTATCTTAATTGAACCTTGTAAACTGCGGCTATCAACAGTTGGTTCGGGTAAACGTTCTAGGGTAATTTCTGTTTTCCCATTTACCGTATTAGCTTTACCCAATGGTAAGAAAAATTCTCCATCATAAGCTATTGGTAAGATATATTCGTCTGAGGATAATGGCTTATCAACCACTAATTTGATTGGATTTTCTGGGGTTACACTTTCGTGATTTTCGATATCTACAATTTCAAGAAGACTCAAATTACCACCACCACCGCGAGTCATATTAAAATTGTATGATTCCGGCTGTCTTTTTCCATCTCGTAAAAGAACGGTTTGCTCTGGTAATAAAATTGGTGGGATTAAATTACTGTTAACATCTCGACTGCTAGGAGGTAAAGGATTAATACTAAATTTACCTTTCAAATTTGGATGTGATTGTAGTTCGACACCGGGTAATAAATTGGTAGAAACAGAATCTTTTATTTCTACTCCGCCGGGTGGTTTTATCAGAGTAACTTTAACTTCCTCAGTCATCCAGTTGTCAATATATTTGTCTTTTTTTGGTTTTCCTCCACGACTATAAACATTATCCATTAAACGGTTGAGAGTACCAGATAAATCTGTGGAGCGATTTGTTGGAGGTGGAGAATCTAATCCTTCTTGCCGAAGTAAACTCGGATCGAATTCTCTATCACTAACAATTAATTTGTAAATTGTATCGTACTCATTAATTCCATTATTTAAGTATTCGCGGGGAATTTCTAAATCTATTGCTTCACCTTCTGCGACTTTTCCACTAGGTAAAGGTATGCTACCTCTTTCTTGAAAGAAATAAGAAACATTTATTGCATAATTTCCATCTAATTCTATGACTTGAAAATAAAGCTCTTGCTGGCTTTTATTGGTGATTTTAATCTTTGCTTCTGGTTCTTGAGAATTATTATCTTTCCAAAGATATTCCCCTAGCAAAGCAGAAGTTTCTGTTTTTGAAGAATATTTTTTATCTCCAGAAGTAACAATAATTTCCATTTCCACATCACTAGATTTAATTTTACTAGTAGGTGAATTTTTCAATTCGAGAATATTTTTCCAACGTGCAATATGCTCCAAGCGTTTGATAATTATTTCTGCATCTTTTCCAGTATAATTAGATTCTTCCGTATTTCGTACTTCTGGAACGGGTGCAACCAATGGTTTTTTATCAGTAGTTTGCTTAATCCAAAATTGACCTTTAACAGCTTCTAAATAATAATCAGCATCCGTCAAGGATTCGGTTTCTCGAACATATAAGGAAGGTTTACCAGCATTAATTAAGGCAAGTTTTGTACGAGCTAGTTCGATTCCTGTAATATCACCTTGAAAATATACCTTTAATAAGGGTAATGGTACCTCAGTGACAACAGCCCAATAAGGTTTATCTGAAGATAATTGACTAGTATTGCCTTCTATTTCAACTATACTTACTTCTGTAAATACTTGATTTAAAGTCGCTTCGCAAATAGCATTATCAGTTTTCTCTAACTGCTCAAATTCAGTTCCTTGAGGAAAAATAACTATTCTAGTCTTTCCTTCAGATGTGGGACGAATACCATGTAAAATACCACCCTTAATTACCCAATTATGATGGGTTTGATTATCATAAATTAAGGTAAAATAATTTATCCCTTTCCCTGCTGCACCTCCCAAGAAAGTTTGAATTAAATCATCCGATTGCGCTTCTATTTGTGGTGATTGATTTTGTACTTTACCAGTTATCAAAGCATTAATATCTTGCACTAAATTTGCATAGGATAAACTACCATTAGTGCGCTGCAAAGCTTCAGTTAAAAAGTAAGAAAAAGCGCCACGACGTTGATTATTTAAACCTGTCTCTTTCGCAGTTTGAAAGTCACGACAAGCAGAAATTAGAACGTGTCTAGGTCGTTGATAACTATTGCTTAAACGATGCTTAACCCATTCTTGAGGAAAAAGAAAATCTTGTAAATCTCTTGCATTTCCACTCGTATTTGTTTGACGTTCAACAACATCTGGGTCTCTTGTAGCAGTTCCGGAGTGACAAGAATCCAATATAATTAGGATATGGGGATTATTTTTTGCGACTTGCTCAATTAAATAGTTTAATTCCTTATCTGCTAAGTCTGGAACTCCCGAAGTACGACTGTCGTAGCAAACTAGAGTTTCAATTTTACCATCTCGTTCTTGCTCCCGAAAAACCTCTGATGGTGGTTCATAAGAACCATGACCCGCATAATAAAACAATACAACATCTTCGCTCTGAGCTTGGCTTAGATGTTTCTCAAAGCCGTCAATCACCGCTTGACGTGTTGCTAATTCATTAGTTAACTTCCAATCAACAACAGAATTTTCAACTAATTCCCATTTATTGTCAGTAGTAATTCGCTCACGTAAATATGTTTCAATTGCTTCAATATCATTAACACAACCCGTTAGCGAACCCACTCCCGATTGGGGATGATATTCATTAATACCAACAAGTAAAGCATAAATATTAGCCATTTGGTCTCCTCGGTTAAGGTGATTTTGGTTTAAGACAGAGGGATTACCTGAGTCAATATCAATATAGGTGCAAGCAAAATCAACTTATGCAGTTATGGAAATTAACTGTAGGGTGTGTGACGCTATAAGATAATTTGAACGGTTCTAAGTACTTACGCAAAATTAATTGTATATTGTCATTACGAGTGGAGCAAAGCGAAACGAAGTAATCGCAAGCGTTTGGGATTGCTTCACGCAGTGAACAATGACACAAATTATTTTGCACCCCACTTATAAGATTTGTAGCGTCACGCACCATAAACCAATTCTGACATAATAAGGTCGTAAGTCCTGAATATCTTAAAATAGTAGTGTCAGTTCATTATTGCTAACGAGCAAGATGATGATTACTCCCCCGAACCGCTCTAAGATTGCGTATCTCTTTTTACCTCTTTCCTCTGCGCTAAGAGCGTCTCTGCGGTTTTTTTTTTCGGTAATCTTCTACCGGGAAGAGAGTAATTCTAGCAAGCTTTCCGGCTCGCACTACCTATAATTCACAAATCATTTAGGATTGCTATAGTTATAAAAAATTAAAATGAAATATACTTGGTTAAATTTACTTCGTAAAATTACACTGATTTGTATTATCTGCTTATTAGTATTTTCTACAACTTCCTGTACTAATAATCAAACAACTTCTCCAGAAATTGAAACAACTCAAACACCTTCTCCAACAGATGATTCAACTGTAAATGAATTACCCCCAGCAGTAAAAAGCGCAGTATTATCCGATGCCACAAAGCGTGTTAGTAAACCTGTCGCATCACAACAAATAACCCAGGCACAAAAACAAAGTTGGGGAGATAGTTGCTTGGGTTTAACCCAACCAGATGAACTTTGCGCTCAAGTAATAGTTCCTGGTTGGAAAGTTGTAGTTACCGACGGACAACAGGAGTTGGTTTATCGAACTGACGAGAAAGGGAAACAAGTAAAATTGGAAGATTTGTAAACATAAAATGTAGATAGGATTATTCCACCACATACGTTATGAGGGGTTTGTTTGTCTACCGACGTGCTGTAGAGACGTTATGTATAACGTCTCTAGACAATTTTGCTAAAAACTAACCATTCAAAATTAATGTGGTGGAGTAGTCGATTGCTGATTGCATTAGTTCTGATTGGTTAAAGTAGTGCGAGCTTTCCGGCTCGCACTACGAATTAGGAATTACGAATTATATTCACGTACATTTCATGAGTTAATACTAACTATAGTAGTAGTTATTAATATTAAAATTTTTAAAAAACTCTGCTATTGGTACATTGCGCTTTCAGGGCAATCTACTCTACCAACAAATCTCAAATAATAACTCATGATTACAGGTACAACTAAATTACTGGGAGTAATCGGACATCCGGTAGGACATTCGCTTTCCCCTTTGATGCATAATGCAGCTTTGGCGAAGTTAGGATTAAATTATGTTTATCTTCCCTTTGCCATCGAACCGCAAAATTTAGCAAAAGCCCTCGATGGTTTTGCAGCCATTGGTGTTGTGGGGTTTAACGCTACAATCCCCCACAAACAAGCAATAATACCTTTGTTATCGGAAATTGAACCAATCGCTCAAGCTGTGGGTGCAGTGAATACGGTTGTTCGTAAAAAGGACAGGTGGATAGGCACAAATACTGATGTCGAAGGGTTTATTGCTCCTTTGCAATTATTAGATCGAGATTGGAGCCAAATAACAGCAGTGGTTTTGGGTAATGGTGGTGCTGCTAGAGCCGTTGTTGCAGGTTGTACTCAATTGGGTTGCGCCTCGGTTGATGTGGTGGGACGTAATTTACAAAAGTTGGTAGAATTCCGCGATAGTTGGCAAGATTCACTGTTGCAAGTTAATTTACAAATTCATCAATGGGATGCTTTACCAAAAATAATTGATCGAGCAAATTTGTTAATTAATACCACTCCTATTGGGATGTATCCCCAGATAGAAAATTCACCGTTGGAACCAGAATTATTCACGCATCTACCAAAAGGTGCAATTGTTTACGATTTAATTTATGTCCCTAGTCCGACGAAATTTTTACAATATGCACAAGCAACAGATGTAATTGCGATCGACGGTTTATCCATGTTAGTTCAACAAGGTGCTGCGGCTCTGAAAATTTGGCTGCAACGGGAAACTGTTCCCGTGGATGTGATGCGTCAAACCTTGCAGCAACAGCTTGATCAAAAATAAAGCATATAACTGATGAACAATCTTTTGATAAGTCAAAACTTCAACTTTTATCAGCAATATTAAACTTTGATTTATTTACTTTTTACACATACATTGTATTATTAGTTATAGCAATCAATTAATTCATAGATTTTACTCTATGCTAATCATTAATAAAACATAAAGCTAATTATGTATGATTAGCGTAGACTAATTAAGAATATAATTTGCTGCATTATGGTCTGGTCTCAAAGTAAAACATCAATAAAAAGCATTATCACGGATGATAGCCTTTATTATCTGAGATAAGATTTATTGATGTTCTAAATATTGTCTGAAATCTTTTTGTTAACTGAATATCTGCTGTTGACAATGGTATTTTCTATGATTGCTTGCCAAGTTTTGATGCTTGAGCAGGTAGGGAAATTTTTTTCTGAAATTGGGGCGAAATGAATAATTCAAACAATCAAAATAATATGGTGTTTTTACAATGCAAATAACCAATCAGATCCATTTTAGAAACTTACGCGGCGACATTTTTGGTGGGATGACTGCTGCAATCATTGCCTTACCGATGGCACTAGCTTTCGGGGTAGCATCCGGTGCTGGACCTGCTGCTGGACTTTATGGTGCTGTTTTAGTCGGCTTTTTTGCTGCATTATTTGGTGGTACTCCGACATTAATTTCCGAACCTACCGGACCGATGACGGTGGTAATGACTGCGGTAATTGCTAACCTGACTGCGGCTAATCCAGAAAACGGTTTAGCAATGGCTTTTACAGTAGTAGTTATGGCTGGGATAGTTCAAATTATCCTTGGTGCGTTGAAGTTGGGAAGATACGTCACCTTGATGCCTTATACGGTAGTTTCCGGTTTTATGTCGGGAATTGGGATTATTCTGATTATCCTACAAACCGCACCATTTTTAGGACAAGCAAGTCCTAAAGGTGGGGTTATTGGTACGGTGCAGAATTTACCCTCTCTTCTGCAAAATATTCAACCAGTTGAAACCATTTTGGGTGTGTTAACGATCGCGATTTTGGTGTTTTCTCCCAAGAAAATAAATAAGATTGTTCCCCCGCAGTTGACGGCTTTGATAGTAGGAACACTCGTTTCGTTGTTTTTCTTTGGTAATGTAGAAAATATCCGTAGAATTGGGGAAATTTCAGCGGGTTTACCTCAATTCCGAATGCCTGTATTTAGTGCAGCCCAATTCCAAACCATGCTAATTGATTCTTTGGTTTTAGGTATGTTGGGTTGTATTGATGCCTTGTTAACATCAGTAGTTGCCGATAGTTTGACTCGCACTCAGCACGATTCCAACAAAGAATTAATCGGTCAAGGTTTGGGTAATATCGCTTCTGGATTATTTGGTGGTATAGCTGGTGCTGGTGCGACGATGGGAACAGTTGTTAACATTCAAAGTGGTGGACGCACAGCGGTTTCTGGGTTAACTCGCGCTTTGATTTTATTAGTTATAGTTGTGTGGGCTGCACCTTTAACTTCTGTAATTCCTCTGGCAGTATTAGCCGCGATCGCGCTGAAAGTAGGTATAAATATTATCGATTGGAGCTTCCTGAAACGCGCTCACAAAGTATCGATCAAAGCTGCTTTGATTATGTACGGTGTGATAATTCTGACCGTATTTGTTGACTTAATTGTTGCGGTTGGGATAGGGGTATTTGTTGCGAATATCTTGACCATTGAACGTTTAACTAACCTGCGTTCTGAAGAAGTGAAGACGATTACCGATGCTGATGATGCAATTATCTTGAACGATGTAGAAAAAGATTTATTAGATAGAGCTAACAATCGCGTGTTGTTATTCCACCTCGAAGGACCGATGATATTTGGGGTTTCCAAGGCGATCGCTCGCGAACAAACCGCGATGAAAGACCACGACGTGTTGATTTTGGACTTAACTGACGTGCCACACATCGGTGTTACAAGTTCTTTAGCAGTAGAAAATATGATTAAAGATGCACTTGATAAAGGTCGTCATGTATTTATTGTCGGTGCTAAAGGCAAGATTAAACACAGACTGCAAAAATTGGGAATCTTCAATATATTACCTGCCCATCACATCGTTATGGAACGTGAGGAAGCATTAAAACAAGCCTTGAGCTTAGTCAGCTATCGTAGTGATGATATGACTGTAGATTATCCCACCACTGGATTCAATGAAACTGCATTGGGACAGTAATATCAAATTAAACTCGTAGACAAGCCGCACTCAAATACCCAGGGTTATACTGCGGCTTTGCTGTGTCTTACTTAGGGTTTGCTGTAAAAGTATAAGAGTGGGGATAGGCTTTCATGCTTTGTTGCAAGTTATTCAGCAAGTCCTACTTAGTAAAATTTGTTTTGTGTAAGTTCAATTAAATATGATCTAATATGGTATGGTTCAGTTTAAAAAAGCCGAGGGGGTTAATTAACAGAAACTTGATTTCAAATAAAGCCGCTAAGTAGTTGTGCGAAATAAATTATTTAGTTACGAATTAAGAGAGGGAAAAGTAATAAAATACAGCATTTAATTTGTGTTCAAAAATAGCAAATACTTCTTTTTGACTAGTTATTTAATCCAAAATCTCAAATCGTATTAGGATAATTAATAAGAGTCTATATCCAAATTGCGTATCCCTAACAAACACAGCAAACCTTTGAAACGGAAAATTAATTAATACATCAATGAATTATCCACTTGAACTGATTGCGCCAGAAAATTACTTACTGGCAACAGCCGAAGCTGAAAATGCACCCATTGTGCTTGCGGGGGTACTACTGAGCTTAGTTGTAATTTATCTTGCTAGTAAATTAGGTGGTGAGTTGTCCAGAATGATGGACTTTCCCCCAGTTTTGGGTGAATTAGTTGGTGGTGTGGTAGTCGGTGCTTCTGCACTAAACTTGATCGTTTTTCCCGAAAACGGTGCGACTGCTTCCGATTCCCTAATTATGACTGCTTTACAATTTTTTGACCAACCCAGCCCGGAAGCGGTAGCGTCAATTTTTGCCAGTCAAAGTGAAGCAATTTCAATTTTGGCAGAATTAGGTGTAATTGTGCTGCTGTTTGAAATTGGTTTGGAATCGGATTTGAGGGAACTGCAAAAAGTTGGTTATCAAGCTGCAATTGTCGCTGTGGTGGGAGTAGCTGCTCCTTTCGCTGCTGGGACTGCGGGTTTGATGTTTTTGTTTAACGTGCCGACAATTCCAGCAGTTTTCGCAGGTGCGGCTTTAACAGCAACAAGTATTGGTATCACCTCAAAAGTTTTATCGGAGTTAGGACATCTTAAATCCCCAGAAGGTCAAATTATTGTCGGTGCGGCGGTAATAGATGATGTTTTAGGTATTATTGTTTTAGCGGTAGTTGCAAGTTTGGCGAAAACTGGTGAAGTTGATATTTCAAATGTAATTTATCTGATTATCAGCGCCACTGTTTTTCTATTTGGTTCGATTTTACTCGGTAAATTCTTCAATCAAGCTTTCAATGTTAGTGCTGAAATCTTGAAAACAAGAGGAAACATTGTTATTCCAGCGTTTATCTTTGCATTACTCATGTCTTTTCTTGCCAATGCAATCCATTTAGAAGCAATTTTAGGTGCATTTGCGGCTGGTTTAGTTCTCGATGAAACCGATAAACGCAACGAATTAGACGAACAAGTAATTCCTATTGCAGATATACTAGTACCGATTTTCTTCGTGACAGTGGGAGCCAGAGTTGATTTAAGCGTGCTTAATCCGATAGTTCCGGAAAATCGTCAAGGTTTAGTTTTGGCGGTATTTTTGATTGTAGTCGCGATTATTGGTAAAGTAATCACAGGTTGGGCAGTGTTTGGTAAACCTGGAATTAACCGTTTAGCGATCGGTGTAGGGATGATTCCACGGGGTGAAGTGGGGCTGGTATTTGCGGGAATTGGTGCAGCTAGCGGCGCACTTGATAAACCTTTGCAAGCAGCTATCATTATTATGGTCATTTTGACAACCTTTTTAGCACCACCTTTTCTACGATTTGCCTTTGGAGATACACCCGAAGAGAATGTAGAAGAAGCAGATGCTGCTAGCTAAGTTAAAATTTTTTTTGCTTTTATAAACAGTGAAGTCACCTGAAAGGGTGGCTTTGCTATTTATAAATAAGACGAATTCAAAGAAGTCGGGTTTTTATGATGATTATCTGTTACAACCCAGATTTATTATAAGAACCCGACTTCTCACCCTAGGAATAATCGAGGTTTTCGAGTTTTCTTATCATTTAAAATAACTATAAATTAAGAATTTTTTCAAATAAAGTTAAAAGCAGCATTTTTATTTTAAATCGCAATTGCACAAAAATAGTCATACACGAACATAAACAATTAGAATTTTGTAGTAAGTTTCATCTTAGGAGCTATTTTTCGGAAATTTTGGCTTTTAATCGTAGAACATCTATATTTAGAGCAAAAATGATTCTAATTTTCGTCTTATTCTCTATTTCCCACTTTTGAACTGTACTAAATTTAAAAATCATTGCTTATGGAAGATAGATTTAATTGACTATTGCCCTGTAAAATGTTTGCAATCCAAAATCCTTCTGGGAAAGCTTGGTATCAAAAAAAAATAAATCTATTTGCTCATGGAACAAATATTACAAGAGATTGCCAAGAGTCCGATAATTGCTTTTACGATTCTTTTACTCGTAATTTTAATAGTCCCACCAATTTTCGAGCGTTTACGACTTCCGGGATTGGTGGGATTATTAGCAGCAGGAATATTTTTAGGCTCGGATGGTTTGGGAGTATTGAATGCAGAAAGTGAAACCATGAAGTTGCTATCAGACATTGGTAAAATTTATCTAATGTTCGTCGCTGGTTTAGAAATAGACTTAGAAGACTTTCGCAGAACAAAAAACCGTTCCTTGGGTTTTGGAATTGCAACTTTTTTAATTCCCCTAATTTTTGGGATGGCAATAGGAAGGTTTTTTAATTTTGGTTGGAATGCTTCAATTTTAATTGGTTCTCTGCTGGCTTCTCATACTCTGTTAGGTTTTCCCATTATTACACGTTTGGGAGTCACTAGTAATCAAGCCGTTACCGTAACTATTGGTGCAACAATTTTTACCGATATTGCGGCATTATTAGTACTTGCTATTTGTGTATCAGTTAGTGCTGGAGAATTCTCGATTGCTAGTGTAGCCATGCAATTAGTTATTCTGGCAGTTTATTCAATAATAGTTTTAGTTGGTTTTGACTGGGCTGGAAAAGAGTATTTTCGTCGTACCGGAGACGAACAAAGTAATCAATTTTTGTTTGTTTTGCTCGCAGTATTTTTAGCTTCAGTAGGAGCGCAGATTGTCAATGTAGATAGAATTGTCGGAGCATTTTTAGCAGGGTTAGCAGTAAATGATGTAGTTGGACACTCCCCCGTAGAAGAGAAAGTAGAATTTGTGGGAAGTACCTTATTTATTCCTTTTTTCTTTATCAATATGGGGTTATTGATAGATTTATCTGGATTTATATCTAGTCTGAGTTCTGAATTATTATTAACTTTAGGAATAGTTGGGGCATTAATTAGTAGTAAATTTTTAGCAGCATTCACAGCTAAATTACTTTATGGCTACAACTGGAATGAAACCCTAACAATGTGGTCTTTATCTTTACCTCAAGTAGCTGCAACTTTAGCCGCTGCATTAGTAGGTAAAAATGCCGGAATTATTACAGATTCAGTGTTTAATACCGTCATTGTTTTAATGTTAGTTACGGCTATTTTAGGTCCGATTTTAACAGAAAAATTTGGACGTAATTTAAAGGTACCTCAAGCAAATTTACAAAAAAATCCTCAAAAGGACGAACTAGAAACAGAAAATGTAGAGTTTAACTTAGATACTGAGAATTTTATTTTCAAGAATCTTTTTAAAGTAGTAGTGCCTATTTATAATCCTAATACTGCAAGATATTTAATTGAAATGGGAGCATTATTAGCTCATCATGAAAAAGGAATAGTTGTACCTTTATCGATTCCCAAAGCACACGTTTATATGGATGAACCAGAATTAAAGGTTTCTATTAAACGAAGCAAGCTGTTATTGCAGCAAGCGATAACAATTAGTCAAGAATTTGAAGCCCAAGCTCAACCCTTAATACGGATTGATGATGATTTAGCACGGGGAATTAGTCGCGCTGCAAGAGAGCAAAATGCTGATTTAATTGTTATGGGTTGGAGTCCAAATAGCAGCTTACAAGCGCGTTTATTTGGTAATATTATCGATAATGTTTTTTGGTCTGCTCATTGTCCGGTTGCGGTGATGCGCTTACTCGATAAACCGATAAACATTCATCGTATCCTTGTTCCAGTGAGAAGTATTACTCCTCAAATCTTACGTGTAATCCAATTTGCTCAACTTTTCGCTGATACGAACGAAGCAGCGGTAACATTATTACAGGTCTGTCCACGAAAAACTACTGATAAAGAAATTGCTTTATTTGAATCAGAACTTTCTTCATTTCTGACTCAAAGTAAATCTCGAAAAGAAGTAGGAATTCAAACGATTCGTCAAGATGACGTAGCAAAAGTGATTATCAATCAAGCTAGTTCCTATGATATGGTAATGTTGCGTTCTATTCGCCGTCGTACAGCCGGGGGATTAGCAGTTAGCGACGTGACTAGCAAAGTACTTTCATCAGTTAGTTGTTCGATGGTTTTGTTTGGAGAACCTAATTCGGGATAAGAGTTAGGAGTTAGGAGTTAGGAGTTGACAGTTCTTATTTATTTCCCCTTGTCTCCTTGTCCCCTTGTCTCCCCATCCCCTTGTCCCCTTGTCCCCTTGCTCATCCTAACCTTTCAATTAAATGCTCTCCTACCCGTAAAGCGTTAGCAATAACTGTTAAACCGGGACTAGTTGCAGAAATGGAAGGAAAGAAACTACTATCGACAACGTAGAGATTATCTATATCGTGAGTACGACAATTAAGATTGAGAACTGAAGTTCTAGAATCTTCCCCAAAACGACAAGTTCCTGATTGATGAGCTACTACTTGAATCGGAGCTTCACCACGAGGATAAATATTTTGTTTATTTCCATCTACAGCTTTGAGTACATCAATCCAACGATAAATTAAACGGTCATGTGCTTCGGTGTTATTGGCTTTATAATCTATATATAATTTTGAACCTGCTACACGCACACGATTTTTTGGTGTTGGTAAATCTTCACTTTGTAACCACCAACCGATAGAACGTTTTGCTAACTGTTTTAAGCCAAATTCCGGCATTAATTTTGCTACAACTGATAAAAGTGGTGGAGACTCAGAGAAAATTACATCTTGAAGAATACCACCAGAATTTTGAATATGACCCATCGGGTAAGCAAAATTTTCATCACCCCAATAGAAATCATTAATATAGCGAGTTCTTTGAAACAATCCAGAATTAGTAGTATTAGTAAGCTGTACCAACACCGTCATCAACTGTTTCATCAAATTACGTCCCACTAAATCCGAACTATTCGCAAGTCCTTTGGGATGTTTTTCATTAGCGGAACGTAATAATAATGCTGCGGAATTTATTGCACCACAAGAAAGTACAATAATATTTCCCATGAACAAATAAGATTGTTCTCCAATTTTTGTTTCAACAGCTTTAACTTCTTTACCTGAAGGATTGGTATGTAAACATACAACCTTTGCAGAAGTTTTCAGTGTCACATTATCATGAGCTTTAATTGCCGGAGAAATTCCCGTATCTTCTGCATCAGTTCGTCCTTGTTCTCCAATTCCGATTGGAAGGTATGCTGGATGTAATCCTTGTTTGGAGATACTATTACAAATATCTTCGACTTGTGGTTGACTATCAACTATAGGAAAAGGGAAACCTTGACTACGAGAAGGTTCGGTTAAATCATCACCAATTTGACCGTGGACTTGATAGAGTTTTTCAGCTTCTGTATAGTAAGATTCAAAATCTTTGTATTTAACTTCCCATTCCGGAGAAATACCATCTTGATGCTGAACTTTTTCAAAATCCTGTTCCCGCATCCGTTGTAATACACCACTATAAATTTTTGTATTACCACCGACAGAATAGCTAGTTTGGGGATAGAAAAAGTCACCTTCTTCTTCATACCATTGTTCTGGTGCATGGAAATTTTCTTTTTTAAAAACCTCCACATCAACTAATTGTGAACTTTCTTTTTCTAAAAATTCTCCTTGTTCTAAAACGAGAATTTTTTTACCGCTAGGTGCTAATTTACGAGCTAAAGTCCCTCCACCAGCACCAGTCCCGATAATTATTACATCGTAATGTTGGTCATCAATAATCATAGTTAATTGTTGGTTGATAGTTGTTGGTGGATAGTTGTTGGTTGATAGTTGTTATAAGTTATTACACCTCTAACCTCTAACCTCTAACCTTTAACCTTTAACCTTTAACCTTTGACCTATTCTTATTGCCAAATATAAAGAAGTAGAAATAAAATAATCCAAATTACATCGACAAAGTGCCAAAATAATGAAGTTGCATCTACACCGAAATGACCTTTTTCGTAATTACCAGGAATAAAGGAACGAATTAACATAGTTAGTTGCAACAAAACACCACTAAAAACGTGTAAACCATGGAAACCAGTTAACAAATAAAAAGTTCCACCAAATGTACCTGATGTAAAACTAAATTCCAGACTATTCCATTCAACTGCTTGACCATATAGGAAATAACTTCCCATCGCCATTGTTAATAACCAGAATAGCCGAAAAAGCCAAACATTATGATTTTTTAAAGCTCTTTCTGCAAAATAAATCACAAAACTACTCGAAACCAAAATTACTGTATTTATAGCAGGTTCTCGAACTTCTAACCCTTCAACTCCTGCTGGTAGCCAATCTGTAGTTGTTGTTTTGTAGACAATATATCCTACAAAAAAACTTAAAAAAATCACACTTTCCGAAAGCAGAAACACAATGAAGCCAAACATACTATTACCTTCTTCATCATGTTCGTGTGCGGCTAAAACTGCACTATTTGATAACTGTAATTCATCCAATGTATTTTCTTGTTTAACCTGTGCCATATTCCCGTTTGTAGTATTCATAATAGATTCTATGGGGATTTTTTTTTGCTCTGTGTGATTAGTTCCCAGCTAGAATCTGGGAACTAGATTAAATCGCGATCGCAATTTATCCCTGATGTGAATTCCAGTTAGAATCTGGAAACTCTTTACTGTTAACTGATTTAATTCAAATCAGCAGGGTTAGCGACTAAATCGGATGGTGTTGATTTTCCATAACCGTAAGGTTCAGCAATCACAATTGGTAGCTGTTTTTCAAAGTTTTCCACAGGTGGTGGTGAAGAAACTAACCATTCTAAACCAATTGCTCTCCAAGGATTATCTGGTGCTTTCTTCCCATCAACCCATGAACTGATCATATTAAGTAAAAACGGTAACGTGGACATTCCTAAAATAAATCCACCAATACTCGCAATGACATTCCAAAATGCAAATTCTGGATCATAGGAAGCGACTCGACGGGGCATTCCTTGTAATCCTAAGGGGTGCATGGGGAAGAAGTTGAGGTTTGCACCGATAAAGGTTAACCAAAAATGCAACTTACCCAAACCTTCGTAATACATCCTTCCAGTCATCTTGGGGAACCAATGGTATAAGGCAGCATAAATACCCATTACCGTTGCACCATAAATTACATAATGGAAGTGACCGACAACGAAGTAAGTATTATTAACATGAATGTCAATAGGAACCGCAGCCAGCATAATACCAGTGATACCAGCAAAGACAAACATCACTAATCCACCCAACGCAAATAACATTGGTGTATCAAGGCGTAACTTACCTCCCCAAATAGTTGCCACCCAGGCAAAAACTTTAATTCCAGTGGGTACAGAAATCAACATTGTGGAGAACATGAACAGCATCCGCATCCAACCGGGAGTACCGCTAGCAAACATATGGTGAACCCATACCACAGCACTCAATCCAGTAATAATCAAGGATGAAACCGCTACCACCTTGTAACCAAATAGCGGCTTGCGAGCGTAAACCGGAAATATCTCAGAAAAAATCCCGAAAATTGGCAGTATAATTACGTAGACCGCTGGATGGGAATAAAACCAGAAAAAATGTTGGTACAAAACTGGGTCGCCGCCCTTAGCCGGGTCAAAGAAACTAGTTCCCACGCTGAGGTCAAACAACAGCATTACCGCACCGGCAGTTAATGCAGGCAATCCAAACAATTGAATCATCTGAGCGCTTAATACCGTCCACACATAAGCAGGCATTTTGAAAAAGCCCATTCCCGGCGCTCTCATCCGAAAAATTGTGGTAACAATATTAACCGCGCCTAAAATCGAAGATACCCCCGATAATGCTACAGCTACCAGCCATAGGAACTGTCCGTTAAACAAAAGACCTGTGGGATTTTGGGTACTTACAGGCGGATAAGACCACCAGCCAGCTTGTGCGGGACCCCCAGGAACGAAGAAACTCGCCATCAGTATAATTCCAAACACCGGAACCATCCAAAAGGCAAGAGCATTCAGACGAGGGAACGCCATATCTCTGGCTCCAATCATCAAAGGTACAAGGTAGTTCGCCAAACCAGCCAGTACCGGAAATGTCCACATGAACAGCATTACAGTACCGTGCATGGTAAACATAGCGTTATAAACGGTGCGGTCTACCAAGTCAGATTCTGGGGTAATTAATTCGCCGCGAATAATCATCGCGAAAACACCACCAATCAGGAAAAATACGAAGGCAGTAACAATATATTGGATACCAATTACTTTATGGTCAGTACTGAAAGTAAAGTAGGTTTTCCAAGTTGTGATCGGATGATGGTGATGTTGCTCGCTGACAACTTCAGTTTTTTCACTTTGAGTGCTAGTCATTTCAATTTTGGATTTTAGATTTTGGATTTTGGTACGACTTACGCAACTGGCACATTTTTCTTGTAGGGTGTGTGACGCTTTGAGTTAATTTGAACGTAGTAATAAGGTTTGTAGCGTCACGCACCATCAACCATTTGTGACAATATCGCAAGTTCTGTTTGGATTGAAATTGAGGAGTTAGGAGTGAGGAGTTATTACACCTTTAACCTTTAACCTTTGACCTCTAACCTTTAACCTTTAACCTTTAACTGTGATAATTGACTACAGGAGGCTCAGCAGGCTTAACTGTTGCCCAATTACTGTTAATTGCTTTATCTGTAAATCTGCTATATTCTGACGCTGCTTGATTGAATGCGGCAGATGGTTCACGATTTGATGCTTCTTTTAACCACTGATGATATTTTTCAGCAGATTCTACAACAACATCAGCCTGCATTGCAGCGAAGTAAGTCCCACTATACTGTGAATCCCGCAGTCTATATTTACCTTCGAGGATGGGGGTGAATTCAAAGTTGATTTTTTCACCGGGAATCACATCTTGCTTTACCCGAAATGCAGGAATATAAAAACCATGTATCACATCCTCTGATTGCAGCGTGAGGTAAGCACGTTCGTTTACAGGTAAGTGCAATTCGGTACTGCTAATATTCTCTTTAGGATAGTCAAAAATCCAAGCCCATTGTTTAGCTGTGACTTCTATTATTCTTTCAGGCTTTTCAATTGTTTCTGATCCTTGTGAAATTGGCTCAGCATTAGCAGATTTCATTCCCATAGACATATGATGATGTTCCATTGGACCGAGAATTGACATTTGGTCGTAAATTTGGTAGCTATAAACTCCAATCCAAATCACTAATACAAATGGAATTGCTGTCCAGATAACTTCTAAAGTGATATTACCTTCAATCGGCGGACCATCGCTAACGTCATATTTACTCGCACGATTGAAAATAACTGAATACAATAGCGCACTTGTAACTCCTAAAAAGATAAATGCACCGATTGTCACTAAAAAGCTGAATAAATCATCTATTAATAGAGATTCAGTTGCAGCTTGTGGAGGAAGCCAAGAATAAGCTTGTTGTCCAATCCATAAACTAACAACAGCTAGAATCATCGCACTGACAATTATTGATATAATTTCGCGTCTTTTCATAAGTCAGAAATAGTTGTTAGTTGGTAGTTGATAGTTGATAGTGGTTAGTTGAGAGTGGTTAGTTGATAGTTGATAGTGGTTAGTGGTTAGTTGCTAACTGATAACTGATAACTGTTAACTGTTAACTGTTTATTTACTTCAATAAAGCATTGGGATCTTGTCCTAATCGCAGTAAATTATCTGCGGTATTATGTATACCAAATTCACCAGCCATATGCGCTCCTAATGTTCCGTGGAGGTACATAATAAACATGATGAATAATCCAACGGCTAAATAACTCCACTGGACTTGTAAAGCCCTATCCTTACGCCACTTATAGCGCTGAAATCCACGCCATACTGTCATTCCCACAATCAGCGTTAATAATACAACACCTCCAACACCATGCCAAAGCATTGTTTCCATTGCTCCCAATCCCCAAGCACTTTTTACGTCAGTTTGGGTTTGCGCTAACATGATTTCGTAGAAACCTGCTGCAACAGTAAAAAATGTAATGATTGCCGAAGCCAGCATATTGTACCAGCCCACATCAAAAAAGCTCGAACGAGTAGCTTTAATCGCTAAAAATTTGAAGACTGGTTTTTCTAATGTGAAAAATACACCAACTATGTCAAAGGCGATAGCAATAATAAATAATCCCAATGTTAGATGCACTAAATTAGGATGAATTGGGATAGTATAAGGTAATCCATTTGCTCCTAAATCTAACTGTTGAATAAGTTCTGAATCCATTATAAAATCCCCTCTTTGATAGCTTCTACCACTGGAGTTGTATGTAATCCATATACCCAAACTAGTTTGTCTCCAAGATAGACTTGAACACACACTAACATTGTTAAAAGAAGTCCTACTGCTAAATAAGAAATTGGTATTGTTTTAGAATCGCGCAAACGAATTACATAACGCCAACTTGTAATTGCAGCAATGATTCCCGAAAGCGACCAACCGATTATGGTATGTAAATTCAGTACTGGTTCTACTGCATCATAAGCTAATGCTAAACCTGCTTCAATCTGACCAAAAATAATCGCAATAAAGATGGAAATTGTCGCAAAAAACATATTCCACCAACTTACTTCAAAAAGCCGATAATTTTTAGTAAAATAACCTATTACATCGCACAAGAAAGCAAATAGAACCATTGCAATTACGAAATGGACGACAATCGGATGAATGGTATCTGGATAAGGTAAGTTATGCTCGTTTAAAGCCGGAAGGAGATTCTCAAACATTGTATTTCTCTTTACATTTTTAGCAAACTAGTCGCTAAATGCTTGCGCTTCAATATTAGCAATAATATGTTAGGTTTTGTAATATTTCTTCACTGTATTTAATCGCACAAAAATGATTATAATTTAATGTCTTTGGAATCATTTTTATTCTGTATTTTTATCTGAAGAAAAAAATACTTTCTATGACAACTTGTCATAATTAAACAAGAGTAGAATATATGGTTTGATTTACTTTTTACAATTTTAAATTAAACTTCTGTTACCTTGAACAATCCTGCTCTAAAAAACTATTATCAGTTAAATATGTTCGCTAAAGATTTTGGTTTAAATTAAATTAAATTAAATTCAAGTTAAGTTTGATTTAAAAAAGTCGGGTTTTTCAGATAAGTATCTGTAACATCACTTTCATAGTCATAAAAACCCGACATATATCCCACCAGACAATCAGAAATCGGGTTTTTTCGGATAAATATCTCTAAAAACAGATAATCCTAATCAAAAACCCGACTTCTTAAAACGACAAAAAATGTAAATTTCAATTTGATTATTTCTCAGATAGATGCCAGAAAACTCAAACCAATAACTAAACCATTTGCTTATTTTGATATTTTGTCAAATCTGCCGGTGTTAATACACCTTCTTCCGTAATAATTGCTGTAATTAATTCTGCTGGAGTCACATCAAAAGCGGGATTATAATAATTTACACCTTCTGGAGTCAGGATAGTTTCTCCTACTTGATAAATTTCGGCTGAATTACGTTCCTCAATCGGAATTTGTCTACCGTCAGTAATGGAAAAATCAACTGTAGAAAGAGGTGCAGCCACGAAAAAAGGTACATTATGAGCTTTGGCAACAATTGCCAAACTATAAGTACCAATTTTATTAGCAGCATCACCATTTGCAGCAATTCTATCAGCACCGACAACCACAGCATGAATTAAATTCTGCTTCATGCAGTGCGCTGCCATACTATCTGTAATTAAAGTTACCGGAATACCTTCTTGAACGCATTCCCAGGTAGTGAGTTTAGCACCTTGTAATCTCGGACGAGTTTCATCAGCGAACAGTCTTTCTAAACGTCCTTCTCGCCAAGCCGAACGTACTACACCTAAAGCAGTGCCGTAACCCGCAGTCGCCAACCCACCAGCATTACAGTGAGTCAATAAAGTCAACTTTTCTGGTGTTTCCGGTAATGCTAACAAACCGCGATCGCCAATTCTATGACAAGTTTGCAGGTCTTCATTATGAATCGCGTGGGCAGTTTCAAGCAGAGTTTGCTTGATTTCTTCTACTGAACCGATAGTTTCATAAGTCGCTTTAAGCATACGTGAAATTGCCCAAAATAAATTAACTGCTGTCGGACGAGTCTCGCGCAGCATTTGGGCGACATTTTCTAAGTGTTGTATAAACTCATCGCGGTTACTTGTTTCAATTTCCCGCGCTCCCAGATATATCCCATATGCAGCAGCAATTCCGATTGCAGGCGCACCACGGACAATCATAGTTTTAATTGCCTCGGCCATATCTTCGCTACGGTGAATTTCCACGTAGGAATATTCCGCAGGTAAACGAGTTTGATCGATTAAAGAAACCGAATTATTTTGCCAAATTACAGGATATACGAGATTATTTTGCGACATCATACCTTGAGATGGGAATGGGTAATTGGTAATGGGTAATTGGTAATGGGTAATGGGTTTAGAATTTTGCTTTATAACTCCTCACTCCTGACTCTTAACTCCTAACTATTTCCCATGCCCAATGCCCAATACCCAATTACCAATTTATTGTAATTAAACTACAGCAGATGGTTGATTGCTGAAGAAAGCTTTTAAAATTCTTTGGGCAATCTGGGGACTAGTTAAGCCTAATTCTGCCTTATTTTGTTCGGGTTTGGCATGGTCAACTAAAACATCTGGTACACCGAAACGCTTTATGGGTACTAAAATATCGGCATCTAATAGCGCTTCTGCAACCGCAGAACCAAACCCACCCATTAAACAACCTTCTTCTAAAGTGACAACTCGCTTAATTTTTCTTGCGAGGGGGAACATGAGTTCCGTATCCAAAGGCTTACAGAAACGAGCATTGATTACGGTGGCTTCAACACCATGTTCGCTGAGAATTTCCGCTGCTTGTAGGGTTGAATTCACCATAGAACCGTAGCCTATCATCAATACATCATCGCCGTTACGGAGAATTTCGCCTTTACCAATTTCCAAAGGTTCCCAACCTTCTTCCATTAACGGCACACCATAACCATTACCACGAGGGAAACGCATCGCGATCGGACCTTTGGTATAGTTAACACCCGTTACTGTCATGCGCTGAAGTTCAGCTTCATCTTTGGGTGCCATCATCACCATGTTGGGAATGCAGCGCATATAGGCAATATCGTACATTCCTTGATGGGTGGGACCATCATCACCGACAATTCCCGCTCGATCTAAACAGAAAAATACGGGTAAATTTTGGATACAAACATCGTGAATGATTTGGTCGTAGCCACGCTGTAAAAATGTCGAATAAATATCGGCAACAGGACGCATACCTTCAGCAGCTAATCCAGCCGCGAGAGTAACAGCGTGTTGTTCGGCGATTCCTACGTCTATATACTGTTTGGGTAACTTGGCTTGCAGTTTATCTAAACAAGTCCCTGTAGCCATTGCGGCGGTAATACCGATGATTTTCGGGTTTTGTTCGGCAAGTTTTACTAAAGTATGAGCAAAAACTTTTGAGTATTTAGGTGGTTTGGGCGTACTTGAAGGAATCGCTTTACCCGTTGTTAAATTAAATGGGCTTTGGGCATGATAGCCTACTTTGTCTTTTTCAGCGATGTCATAACCCTTACCCTTCGTTGTCACAACATGAACTAAAACTGGTCCGGGTATTTTATGGGCTTGCTTGAAAGTCGCAATTAAATCTTCCAAATTATGACCATCAACAGGTCCCATGTAGGTAAAACCGAGTTCTTCAAACACCGCTCCTACTTTGGGAACCGCTAAGCGTTTCATTCCTTCTTTGATGCGTTCGAGTTCCGGTGTCAGAGACTCACCAAGAAAAGGAAGCTGCTTAAATTGTTCCTCAAGATTATCCTTGATAAACTGCACTGGTGGAGACAAGCGCATTTTATTCAAGTAGCGGGGAATTGCGCCGACGTTAGGAGAAATTGACATTTCGTTGTCGTTGAGGACAACGAGTAAATTAGTATGAGGCAAATGTCCGGCGTGATTGATAGCTTCCAAAGCCATACCACCAGTCAAAGCTCCATCGCCAATAATAGCAGCGACTTTAAAATTTTCTCCTTTAATATCTCGTGCCAACGCCATTCCTAGACCCGCTGAAATACTAGTAGAAGCGTGTCCGGCACCAAAATGGTCAAATTTATTCTCACAGCGCTTTAAATAGCCTGCAACTCCATCCTTCTGCCGTAAGGTGTGGAAATGATTATAACGTCCTGTAATCAATTTATGGGGATACGCTTGGTGTCCCACATCCCAAATCACTTTATCTCGATCTAAATCCAGGGTTTGATAAAGCCCCAACGTTAATTCAACAACACCCAATCCAGGACCAAGATGTCCCCCAGTAGCAGCTACTGTTTGTAAATGTTTGTCTCGAATTTGACGAGCAATTTGCTGTAGTTGCCGAATCGATAACCCGTGCAACTGATTCGGATGAGTAATTTCACTCAGGTGCATATTTACTGGGTTTTCCTCTCTACAATTATTTGTATATTGATTGTCCCACGGGAATGGAAATTTGGGGGAGATGAAGGGACAAGGAGATGGGGGAGATGGGGGGATGGGGAGATGGGGGGGATGGGGGGACAAAGTAGAGTTTTAACCTTTAACCTTTAACCTTTGACCTTTAACCTCTAACCTTTAACCTTTTAAAATCCCGGCTGCGGATTCACCGAACCTCCGGGAACTACTGGTGTATTGGGTTGTTGCTGCTGTCTTTCTAAATATTCACTCAACACTAAAGCTATATCTCCACGAGTCATTGGTTTGAGGGGATTAAGTTTACCTTGAGTATCGTTGATCAATCCTTCAGCGACAACGGTGGCAATTGCTCTTCTTGCCCAACTTGGAATCGATTCTACATCGGAATAGCTCGAAAGTATATCAGCAACCGTATTATCGGAAAACTGAAATACACCGTAAGCTTGAGCAAATATTGCTAAACCTTCGGCTCTGGTAACTCTTTGATTGGGGAAAAATAAATTTCCCCGATAGCCTCTCATGATGTCAGTTTTCAAAACTGTTTGAATATCTTTGTATGCCCAATGAGAAGATGGAACATCCGCAACTTTTACATCTTCTGCTGGAACATTTCTTCTATCAAGCCTAAAAGTTTTTACCATAATCGTGGCTAATTCAGCCCGACTTACTAATCTTTCCGGGTAAAAATTGCCATCTGAAAAATTACTCATTAAGTTTGCTGCTACCACTTGTTTAATAGCACTAGATGATTGTGGGAAATCTTGCGGTTGTTCCTCTTCAATATTTACCAAATTCGGTTTTTGTTCGGTGTTTTGCTCTTGTTGAGCATAAGCACTTATGGGAAACCCTTGTATTAAAAAGATTAATGAAAGCGTACTGATAAATTTACCCATGATTCCAATTGTTGTTAAAATGCTACCAATTTTAACTGACAATAAAGGTAGCTCTGTGGTTTCGTTATTTTTGTAGTTTTCTTCAGTATTCTTCAACCTACAATATCAGGATGAATTATGGAAATTATCAAATTTTGCCCATCGACGGATACTATGTAGTAAGGAAGGCGTTTTATGAAGAGGAGTTTCGGGAATGACCGCAACAGCAGACCCTGTACAGTTGATGAAACAAGAAGTTGGTAAAGCCGCAGCAAATTTAGTTAAATCCGGTTCTATTGTGGGATTGGGAACGGGTTCAACTACCGCTTTTACCATTCAATTTCTTGGTGATCGCCTTAAATCTGGTGAATTAACAGACATTGTTGGTATCCCCACATCTTTCCAGTCGGAAGTTTTAGCCAAGCAATATGGTGTACCTTTAACCACTTTAGACGCGATCGATCATATTGATATTGCGATCGATGGTGCGGATGAAGTAGATCCGAATAAAAATCTTATTAAAGGTGGTGGTGCTGCACATACCCGTGAAAAAGTTGTAGACTATCTCGCAAATCAATTTATTGTAGTTGTAGACAGTGGTAAATTAGTTCAACGCTTGGGTGAGGTTTTTGCTGTTCCCGTTGAAATCATCCCTATGGCAATTACCCCCGCAATGCAAGCTATTACCAAACTCGGTGGTAAACCAGAAATCCGTATGGGTGTTAAAAAAGCTGGTCCCGTAATTACCGACCAAGGTAACATGGTCGTGGATGTCAGATTTGATAACATTAGCGACCCAGAAAACCTCGAAAAAACACTTAACAATATTCCCGGTGTTTTAGAAAACGGTATTTTCGTTAATTGCGTAGATAAAGTTTTAATTGGCGAAGTTAAAGATAATAAACCCGTTGTTCGCGAGATGTAAATTCTTCCCCCGACTGGTTCTGGTTGTTCCGATCAATCAGTTTTTAATAATTTTGAGGGGTTTGTTGGTCTACCGACGTGCTGTAGAGACGTTATACATAACGTCTCTAGACAATTTTAGCAAAAACGAACCATCCATAATTAATGTGGTGGACTACTAGTAGTACTCCCTGCTCCCTTAATAATAAGTTTAAAATTGACATTGTTTTAGCATCCTCCTTTAGATACATATTTATGTAATTCACGGATTTTTTTTTCAACCCTTCATGTTTGTTTATTAAGAAATATTTCCATAAAATGAGAATAGGTGACAAAATTCAGAATTCCTATGCCAGACACTTTAACAAAACTGACTTATCAAACCTTCCAGCAGGGTAAAAGTATTTTTGGTTTAGCTCATAAAACCATAAGTACGGGATTGATGAAAGCTTTATCTCCAGTAGAGAAGAAAGTAACACCGATTCCAACGGAGTTATTGCTGAAATTCCAGGAGCGTCTAAATAATTTATTAGAAACTGACTGGGAAGATGCGGAAAGAGGTGTATATCCCAAAAGTCTGCTTTTTGATAATCCTTGGGAGGACTTTTTTGTTTATTACCCACAACTATGGATGGATTTACCCCAAATTTGGGAGCGAGCTAAGTCGGACAAATATAAAGAATTTTCTCCCAATATAGATACGACATATTATCCCCAATATTACGTGCGGAATTTCCATCATCAAACTGATGGTTATTTGAGCGAATTATCTGCTAACCTATACGATTTACAGGTAGAAATTTTATTTAATGGTGCTGCTGATGCAATGCGACGCAGAATTTTGGCTCCATTAAAAGATGGGTTAAAAGTATTCGCTGATGTACCACCACGTCAACAACGTATTTTAGATGTCGCTTGTGGTACCGGGCGCACATTGAAGATGATACGAGCAGCTTTACCTCAAGCATCGCTGTTTGGTACAGACTTGTCACCAACCTATTTACGGAAAGCGAATCAACTACTATCGGAAATTCCCGGAGAATTACCGCAACTGTTACAAGCTAATGCTGAAGAGTTACCTTATTTAGAGAACTATTTCCATGCTGTAACTTGTGTATTTCTGTTCCATGAATTACCAGCAGTGATACGTCAGCGAATCATTGATGAAGCTTTCCGAGTCACAAAACCGGGTGGAACTTTTATCATTTGTGACTCAGTTCAGTTGAGTGATTCACCAGAAGTCGAACCTGCGATGCACAATTTCTATGAAACTTTCCACGAACCTTACTATAAAAATTACATAAATGATAATTTAGTGGAACGTTTGGAAAAAGCTGGTTTTGAAAACGTTGAAATGCAGGTTCATCATATGAGTAAATATTTGATTGCTCGTAAACCGTTAGCATAGGTTTTTGTTGATTAACTAATAATTCATGTAGAGACGTAGCATTGCTACGTCTTTATAAGTTTTAAGTGTAGTGAAAAAGCCTTTTTTTATAAATAAAAGCAAAAACTAGAGACTAATTTTGCCTCTAGCTTTAAATGTAAGAACACGATACATAATATACAAGTGAACCAAAGAAATCAAATTTACAACCAAGCAAAATAACTGAGTAATCTTGATTTTCCGCTTTGAGCGTAAATAAAGTTACTTGCGACTTGTACTTATTTTACTTAAATACAAGTCAAAAAAAATCCAACCTCCCGACAGCAGATATTATCTGCTCAATTAATAACAAAGCAGTTGCAGAAAATCTAAGCAACATCAATTATCCTTGGTTTATCCTCAATAAGCATATTTACATGAGATATTCTGTTTCTTCGATCGCAGAAATCATATTCTAAATATGAAGACAAATTGAGGATAAAACAATCAGTGGTAGAAGTGCGGGAGGAAAATTTTTCGTTGAGAAGCGGATGATGCTATAGACAGTCGATACAGGTATTTGATACTTGAGGTTTGACTGGCTATTTATACAGACAGATGGAAATAAAACAATAACGAACAATTATCTAACAACGTCGTGTTGTAAAAATTATATATGCACGAAGTGCAAAAGATAAATGGTGATTTTTAACACCCTAAAAGCGATACTTTAATGTACTTGAGATAACACGACTAGCTGGTTCTATGCGTTGCATTCTTAGTGGAGATAAAGCAGAATTAAGCACGAATGGAATATTCTACAAACTCTCTACGTCCACTACCTCGATGAGGTGCTTTAGGATTGTTTGAATTGGTTCTACTTAATAGTAATTCTTGTTCTCCGGAGTTAGAAAACATTTGATTTACTAAAGTATCTTCAATTCTTGGGAAGGTAACAGCTAAGGAGCCGAATACGAAACTTGTAACTAAAACTGAAATGGCTGTACGCATAGTAGATGTCTATTTTTGAACTATCCACTTCACTAGTACTTAGTTTGAAATACTGCATCCGGATAATTTGCCAAATAGTATTTTTTTTTACTCGTATTTTTGTAAAATGGTTTTATGAGTAATATGTTCTACTAATAACCAGTTACCAGCATGATAGATCCGACCCCCTATAGTTACGTTTTCTTTATTTGAAAAGGATTGTAAGACCAAATTTCAATTGAATTTCAAGTTACAAGCTGGTAAATATATCCTTTGAGTATAAGTGGAACGGTAATTTTAAACCTGTAATCTTGCTGATGTATACGCTGAAAATGCCTTGATAATAGTGACTATTGCGTAGCTTTACTGTATTCTTGTCACCGTATGAGTACTTACCAAAAAATGTATCGTGACAATTACCACTAGCAGGATAATTATCTAAATTGTCTAAATAATACAGTCGCTTGATTAACCAATCTGGATGATTTGGTAGTAAATTGAACAACGGAACTATTGCTGCTGGTGATTATAGATCATTTAATAAGGCAATAATACCGGCGGTTGAAACCGCTGCTACACAAACCAAACCCACCTGTGTGGGTTGTTGCGCTTCCTTTTCTCCGTTTCCCTGATTACAACTGTTTAACCGGACATAATATCACTACCAAAACCGACATTTCTTTTGTACTTCCAAAAATAATAAAAAGCCTAATAAAGATAAAATGAATGTTAATCCGACAATAACAGTCAATAAAATAATTCGACGTAGTTTTTGGTTTTCTTCTTCGCGTATTTGTATTTTTTCCTCTTCACACTTTTGTTCTTCTCGATATTTTTGACTTTCTTCAATAAACTTAAGAGCGTCATTTGTTAAGGGTAAAATGTATCCAAATTTGTCAATAAACGTTTCCGCTTCTTTTAATTCTTCTCCTCTATATAGATAATCTTTAGCATCTTCAATGTCTGTTCTTCTACTTTTCCATTTTTTAGCTGCTTCTTCAATATCTTCTTTTAACTTAGTATTATTACGATTTATATAAAGCCATCCGCGTAATTTTGACCAGTGACGAATTAAAGCTTCATGACTTAAATTAACTACTTCAGCTTTTTGATTATTATCCAGAATCTCTTCACTTATAGTGATTAAATTGTTTATGGCAAGAGTCTCAATAACTTGATTAATTTGCTCTTGAGAATATGATTTTGCTTTTAATAACTTCTCCTTAGAAACTTTGCTGCGAGTCTCTCCTGTACCATCCCCTGGTCGAGTTAATCTAATAAAAATCAATTTTGCGATTTCTTTTCCATCTTTGTTTAAAGATTCATAAACTTGATTAGCGTGTTTTTCTAAAATTCCTTTTATTCCCTTTGAATCTCCCAGCTTATCGTATGCACTAACTGTTAAATATTTATCAGCACGCCGTTTCCAAAGTTCTTGTAAAGCATATTGTAATAAAGGTAAACTTCCTGGCTCATTTTCCACGTCTTCAACTAATTTTTTAACAAGTCTTTCTTCAACTTTATAACCTAATTGTCTAGCTGGTTTTTCAATAGCTTGTTTCAACTCATCTCTATTCATCGGTGTTACAGCTATCAGATGTTGTTGAATTTTTCTTGCAAGTCCGTAATAGTCTTGTTCAGCACATTTACCAAAAAAATCTGCTCTTATTCCTAATACCAGACAAAGTTTATTATTGTTAACTTTTCCTAAACTACCTAATAGACATTCAAAAAACTTTTCTCTTTCTTGATAATTTTCTTCAGTGTCTTTATACAAAGAAAAAACTTCCTCAAACTGATCTACGACTAAAACTACTCGTGAAGCATCAGTATCATTAATGAAAACTTTTAAATATTCGGAACCCTCATTTCTCAATTTATCAACTTTGATGTTTAAATTTTCTGCTAAACTTTGTAGAGGATTTTTACCTGGTTGAAAAATATAAGTTTTCCAGTTTTCACTACCCGATATCTGTTCTCCTTGTTCGAGTTGATAAATTAAACCCGCTCTAATCAGGCTGGATTTTCCGCTTCCGGAAGCCCCCATTATTGCTAAAAAGTAGTGTTCGCGGACTTTTTCTAATAATTCATCAGTAAGTTGATCGCGGCCGTAAAAATACTTAGCATCTTCGCAGTCAAAATAAGCTAAACCCTTGTAAGGATTATTACTATCTTGTGGAATGATATAGTCGTCTTGAACATCGTTATGATCAGATTTCTTGTCACCAAATAAAAGATAAATTGGTTTTCCAAAAGATATCCGCTTAAAATCTCCACATCTTTTCAAAGATTTTTCGTAGCCTTTTAATCTTTTAATGAGTGTTTTATGATCGATACTTTCTCCTTGTTTAGATTTTAATTCATTCAGTATCGCACCAGTAAGCTCGCTACACCTTTTATTCTTATTTTGAAAAGAACTATCCGATTTATGAAATAAAGCAATGCAAAATCTATCTTTACCACTTTCATTTCCAGGAAGTAATTTATTTAAATCTAATCTTGTATATTGTTGATGACAGCAATCTAAAATAATAATTTGCTGCTCTACAGGACTTTCTTGTAATATTTTTTTTAACCATCGTAGAGATACTCCTAATTCATACTCTTGAGAGGGATTAGAATCACTAGTTGCTAAATATATTTCTGAAATTCCTTGGTTTCTGGTAAGTACATATCCGGAAAAATATAGTAATGCTATTTCTGGATGCTGTCCTTCTGGTTTAAAAAGTTTGACAATTTCTTCTTTGAGTTGTTTCCGACTAGCTTTTTGTATCCGCTCTACTTGAAATTGTTTTCTGATTCTAATATCTATATTCTTTGCATTAACATCAGGTATGTGAAGATTTTTTAATTTTCTATATTCGTAATTATTAATTCCTACAACTAAAGCTTGATTTAATTGATTATTAATTTCTTGAGCAGAATCATTATTTGTATTATTCATGATAAAAATACTTGTATATTTGAACTAGAATATTTCTAAAAAATGGTTAATTTGTTTGATTTATCAATACTGTTAATAAATACAAACTTCATGTTTATTTCTTTGCATCATTGATTCATTGCTTGCTTAAGCAAATTAAGAAAATATCTATCATATTTTGCAAATTCCCAATTTAACGCTTTCTGAACTTGCTCAACAGTAAGATTTTTGGCTCCAATTAATTTAGTACCATTCAGGTTTGCACCATATAAATTCGCACCATTAAGATCAGCACCACATAAATCTACACCGCTTAAATCGGCACCACTTAGTTGTGCATTACTAAGATCGGAATTAGCTGCAATTAAATACATTCCTTGATCAGTCGGATCAAAATTTTCAGGTAATTTAGTTTTTTTATTGTATAAACAATGTTTAAGATTGGCTCCAGTGAGGTCTACATTAATCAGATTTACATCTCTTAAATCTGTATCATATACGTTGGCATTAGACAGATTTGCATTACATAGATTTGCACCTCTTAAGTCTGTACCACTGAGGTTTGCACCATCTAGCTTTGCACCACAAAGATTTGCATTAGATAAATTGGCATTTTTCAGATTAGCACTTTTCAGATTTGCACCGCTGAGGTCGGCACTACTTAAATTTGCATATACTAACTGAATATTTACTAATTGAGCATTTAATAGTTCTGCATTACTTAAGTTAACATCGTTGAAGATAAAATCATTCAGTTGTGCATCTTTAAAGTCTACACCGCACAAATTTGCGCCGCTCAAATCTGCTCTAGCTAAATTTATTCCACTGAGTTTTTTTGCATTACTTAGGTTTGCACCACTAAGATCACAACCTCTAAAATCTGTACCAAATAACTGGGTACCACTGAAATTAATCCCATTTAACTTAAAATCTTTGAAGTCAATACCACTAAGATTCGCACCACTGAAATTTGTATTATTAATTAATGTTTCAGAAAGATTCGCACCAGTAAGATTTGCACCACTAAAGTTTGTTTCTCTCAAATTTGCTTTTGTAAGGTCAGCATCGCTGAAGTTAGAACCACTAAAGTTAGCTTTTCTGAGAATGGCTTCTTTTAAATTAGCATTGACTAACTGAGAATCTACTAATTCTGCACCACCAAAGTCTGCATTACACAGATTTGCATCACACAAATTTGCATTACTCAGATTTGCGTCCCAGAGAATAGAACCACTCATATCTGTATTACTCAGATTTGCATCGCACAAATTAGACTTATTAAGCTTAGTATTTGCTAAATTCGCTCTAGCTAAATCGGCTCCTTGAAGGTTAATTTTTGTCAGGTCTGCGCCAGCAACTATTATACCTGCTAAGCTGATACTATCTTGATTTAAATCCTGGAGCGCTTGAATACGTCCCCCACTTCCTTTCTGACCTTCTGCTGAATTGATTACTTGCCATGCTTCATATTGTGAACGCTTTTGTTGTTCGGGAGAGTTCAAAATAAAAAGGATTAAACCAGCAAGAATACTTAAAGATTCGACATCATCAAATAAATGTTTTCCAGGGTTATCTTCTAAGGGTTGTTCATCGGTTTTTTTAACCCGTTTTTCAGTGTGGTATGTTACCCGTTCTCCTACTGGACTTCCGTCCAATATATCAATCAACAATACAATTCCAGCTAGTAGTACCAAGACGAGTAAGAATTTAAATCCATTGCTTACCAAAAATCTTAGCCAAACTATGCGTTTTAGCCTCAGCAAAACTCTACGATTCCATCTCAATAACTTTTTATATTTATTGACTAGGTTCATACTAGTTCTCTGAACAATTTATATATGAGTTATAACTTTGTAGTATACTGATATTTACGTGAAACTGAAGTATTTATTAGTACATTGCCCATGAACTTTAAAGAAATTTAAATAATTTTTATAACTATTAAGAAGTCATATTCTTGGTAATTAGGACTTATGCAATTGTCACAATACCCTGGTTGGTGCGTGACACAAAAACAGGATTATTTCGTTAAAAATTAGTCAAAGTGTCACAGCACCCTACAAGAAAATATGCCTTTTTTGCTAAGTCCTGGGAATAATTTCCAAATCTTCCTTTTCACCATGAAAACATCACTCAAAGAATATTAAATCTAAAGCAATATTTTATATCGTCGTGAAATTAATTTAATGGGTAGTTACATCTATTCCTGAGAAAATCTATCGGTAGTAGTTTAAGAATCTGTAACTCTATCTGAAGATACTTACAAAATACTTATTTATCCAGGTAAGAGTTAAGAGGACGGGAGTTCAAAGTTAGGAGTTAGCAATTAAGAATTATAACCTTTGACCTTTGACCTTTAACCTATTCCCTACTTTTAACTAAATGACTATTCCCATTTTTATAGTTATCTTATTAGCTTTTTATCTTGCTTGGAATCTGGGAGCAAATGACGTTGCGAATGCAATGGGTACTTCGGTAGGTTCCTCTTCAGTTACTTTAAAACAGGCTTTGATAATTGCAGGAATATTAGAATTTAGCGGTGCTGTTTTATTCGGAAATAAAGTATCCCAAACTTTAGTAACCGAAGTCAGTAATCCGATTTTATTTACAGATGTACCCCAAGTTTTTGCAACTGGAATGTTTTCAGTATTATTAGCTAGTGCTTTGTGGTTGCAAATTGCCACATCGCGGGGTTTACCAGTTTCATCTTCCCATGCAGTAGTTGGTGCGATCGCCGGTTTTACTGTCACAGCTGCTGGATTTGGTGCAATTGAGTGGTCATCAATTGGAATAATTACTCTGGGATGGATTATTGCACCAGTTATTAGCGGTTGTATTGCAGCTTTGTTTTACAGTCAAATTAAGCGCTGGATTTTAGACCAACCGCAACAATTGCGACAGTTAAATGAGTGGATTCCCTGGTTAAGTGTGTTGTTGTTGGGAGTATTCGGAGTCATTGTGCTACCAAAAGTAACTCAACCCCTAGCAACTTTTTTGATTGAGCAAATTGGTTTGAAATTACCGTCTCATGACATTCCACTTTTCATCGGTACAACCGCAGCAGCTGGACTTACAGTTTATAGTTGGCGAGAATTGGAGGGACAAGGGGATGGCGAGATGGGGGGAGAAACTTTTTTAAAATCCTCAATCCAAAATCCAAAATCTAAAATCCAAAATCCAGTTGAGCGTATATTTGCTAGATTTCAATTGCTGAGTGCTTGTTTTGTGGCGTTTGCTCACGGTTCTAATGATGTGGGAAATGCGATCGCTCCTTTGGCTGCTATAACTTACATTAATAAAACTGGAAAAGTCCCCGTTTACGATTTAGATATCCCCCTGTGGATTCTGGTTATTGGTGGTACTGGAATTGTGTTTGGTTTGGCGATTTGGGGTAAAAAAGTGATTGCGACTATTGGGGAAAATATTATTACTTTGGAACCAAGTAGTGGGTTTTGTGCGGAACTCGCAACCGCAACTACGGTAATTCTCGCATCTCGTTTGGGTTTACCCGTTTCTACTTCTCACGCCCTTGTAGGTGGTGTGGTTGGTATTGGAATTATCAAAGATATTAAATCGGTGCAATTGAAAACTTTACAGGGAATTGCTGCTGCTTGGATAATTACGCTTCCGGTGAGTGCGGTTTTAAGCGCGATTATTTTTAGTTTGGTTCGTTTGGTGTTGGGATAAATGGGAAATGTAGAGACGCTCATAGTTTTGCATCTCTACATCTGTCAGAATAACGGCACATTTTTCGTGTGTGACACAAGCGAGTTAATTAGAATGTGATAAGGCTTTTGGTGTCACGCACCACCCGTGTATTGTGACAATTGCGTAAATCCTGAAATATTGGTCAAAGTATACTATCTAACCCACATTACTTAATTAGACAAAACTGAAATAATCAGCATCCAGAGCTAAATCAGAAACACCAGCAACAACACCCACAAGTTCATTATTATTGAGGAAAATACCAGTACTTTGTGGAACTTCGGATGGAGCAGCACCCAACTGATAATCTGATGCATTACCGTGGAGTTGAATTACATCCTCACTGCTGTCAAAATTGAGAATTAAAGCATAATCTTGAATTCCCATATTGTCATAGTAAGGTTCAGTTGCATCACCGAGGATAAAGGTATCAGCCGAAGAAGTTGCATTAATTGTTTGTACTCCAGCAACTACTGGTGAATTCTGTACGAATGGAGCAAGAGAATCAACATTTATTGCTTCAAGTATTCCGCTACCTTCAATAGCCAAGAAGCTAATATTCTCGGTGGTATGAGCCATTTCCGCATCAGCGCTGGTATCTTCTTCAACCTTGAATTGTACTTGGTTGTTATTCAAGCTGCGACGACGGATACCTGCTGGATCGGCACCATCGTAAGAAGCTAGTGATGCTAAAATTTGTGGTGTTTGTGTAAAGCCAGCACCAAAATTAACAGTTCCCCAAGCATCGGTAATGCGATCGCCAGTATAGCCAGCAGTATAATTTAAGCCGCTCCAGTTACCGCTACCGCCAGATATTGCCATGTAACCAATAGTTTCATTGGTATGTCCGCTATTTTGATTAGCTTCTTCTTCTTCCATACCCACAAGAAAACCGTTCTGGGTTATATTGTCCTGGCGAGTACGTACAAAGTCGGTACCATTGAAAGTTTGGATTTGACTCATTACTACTGGGTTATGATCAAAATCAGCGTCAAAGTTAACAGTTTCCCAACCTTGAGCAACTAATTGACTACTTTGGGTAGTACCAACTTCTAAGAGTGTACCGTCAGCTAATTCCCAAGTTCCAGCTTCTAATACCATAAAGCTGAGATTTTCTGCTGCGTGAATACCATCTTCGTTGTTTGGCTCTTGTACAGAGACGGTGAAGCTGTTATTGGTAATATTATCCAAGCGCACTGTTGCCGTAGCTGCACCGTTATAGGATAGAGGTTGAGCGAAGACTACGGGGTTTACGTAGTTACGGGAAAGATTGATGGTTCTAGCAGTGTGAGTAAGATTGCTGATGGTTCCGGTTTCACCCATTGCACTAGTACTCCACCACATAAGTTATGAGGGGCTAAGATGCCTCTTGGTAGGTTGGGTTAAGCGGAGCGCAACCCAACATCAGCGTTGGGCTTCACTCCGTTCAGCCCAACCTACAATATTACATTAAT